>NZ_JASHBJ010000001.1:0-958068 GCF_047464715.1 Streptococcus infantis | reverse complement strand
GCGAATCTCCAATCCAACCTGAACTTCCAGAATATACAGGCGAAGTGACAGCCAAGGGTACTCAAGAGGAAGGTCATGTGGGTGAATCTCTTATTCAGCCAGAACTTCCAGAATATACAGGCGAAGTGACAGCCAAGGGTACTCAAGAGGAAGGTCATGTGGGTGAATCTCTTATTCAGCCAGAACTTCCAGAATATACAGGCGAAGTAACAGCCAAAGGAACTCAAGAAGAGGGCCACGTAGGTGAACCTCTTATTCAACCTAGCTTGCCAGAATACAGTGTGACAGAATCAACTGTGACTGAAACAGAAACTGTTACAATTCCATACACTACAGAATACCTATCGGATGCTAATCGCTATACTGATGAAGAAAGTGTTGTTCAAAAGGGTGAAACTGGTAGTCAACTCATTCATCGTGTCTACAAAACGGTTAATGGCGAAAAAGTCGGTGAGCCTATAAGTACAACTACAGAGACTGTTAAAGCTCCTGTAGCTGAAAAAATCAGTCTCGGAACCAAACCAATTGAAGGCCAAACCGAAGAAGTTTCTGTTGAAGAAGTTCCTTTTAAAACGATAATGGAACAAGATTCGAGTTTACTCAAGGGAACTGAAACAGTTGCTCAGGTAGGTAAGAATGGTAAGAAGAAAATTACCAAAGTTTACAAGACTATCAAGGGTGTGAAAACTGCAGATGCACCTACTGTTTCAGAAGAAGTTCTTGAACAGGCACAAGACCACATTATCAAAAAAGGTACTAAGGAATTAGAAAAACCTACTCTAACATTAACTAAAGTTGATACAGAAGAATTGAATCGAAGTGCAAAAGCCACTTATAGCCTTAAAAAACCAGATGGTGTAACGATTAAGTCTATTCAAGCAGTATTGAAAAAAGGCGATCAAGTTATTAAGACCTTTAGTCTTTCAGAGTCAAATCTTGCGACAGCTTTAGCTGATTTAGATTATTACAAGGATTATACACTTGCGACGACCATGGTGTATGATCGTGGCAATGGTGACGAGGAAGAAGTTCTTAAGGAAGAACCATTGAGAATCGACCTTAAAAAAGTTGAAGTCAAAAATATTAAGGAAACAAGCTTAATCAGTGTAGATGACCAAGGAAATGAGACCGATAGTAGTCTCTTGTCCGAGAAACCATCGAATGTTAAGCCTTACTACTTAAAAGTTACCACTTACGATAACAAGGTTACGAAACTAGCTGTTGATAAAATCGAAGAAGTTACTGTAGATGGAAATAAACTTTACAAAGTAACTGCTAAAGCACCAGATTTGATTCAACGTACTGCAGAGAATCGTTTCACTGAAGAGTATATACACTATTTACCTAAACCTAAAGCTCATGAAGGTGATGTTTACTACGACTTTAATGAACTTGTAAAAGCTATGCAAGCTAATCCGACTGGTACATTCAAGCTTGGTAGCAATATGAATGCTAATAATGTACCAGCTGCTGGCAAATCTTATGTAACCAATGCCTTTAAAGGTTCGTTGGGAAGTACTGAAGGTAATAAATTTGCTATTCATAATATCACTAAACCATTATTTGGAAACATTGAAGGTGGTTCAGTTAAGGATCTCATACTAGAAAATGTCAACATTGATATGTCCGGAGTTGATCGAGTAGCTCCAATTGCTAATGTCATCAAAAACAATGCGACTATCGAAAATGTCAAAGTAACAGGAAGTGTTGTCGGTAATAATGATGTAGCTGGTATTATCAATAAAATTGATGGTAGTGGAAAAGTAAGTAATGTCGCCTTTATCGGTAAACTTCACGCTGCTGGTAGTAGAGGAGGTTATTTAGCTGGTGTTCTTGGTGAAAACTGGAAGGGTATCGTTGAAAAAGCCTACGTTGATGCTGAAATTACTGGTAATAAAGCAAAAGCTGCAGGTTTAGTTTATTCATCTCAAAATGGTGCTAACAACTACACGGTCGGTAAAGAAGGTGTCCTTAGAAATTCAGTTGCTAAAGGTTCTATCGAACTGAAAGAAGCTGTTCAATCTGGTGGATTGCTGGGTACCAACTGGGCCTTGGGTACTATTGAAGACAACATCACTATGATGAAAGTCAAAACAGGTGAGATGGTATTTGGTCACTCAGATATTGATGCTGACGATTACTTCACCTATTCAAGAACCAAACGTAATTATAGTGTTGATGGCGTGAGTGAAGGTAAGAAATCCTTTAACAATTCACGTAAAATTCCAAGTATCTCACTGGCAGAAGCTGAGCAGAAAATTGAAGCGATGGGAATCACTGCTGATAAATTTACCAGCAGCAAACCTATTGAAGACAAGCTTAATAATAGTCTTAACAAAGACGATCAATACAAAGCAATTGATAGTTATGATGCGACTCGGGAGCTAGCTTACCGTAATATCGCAAAACTTCAACCTTTCTATAATAAAGAGTGGATTGTAGACCAAGGTAATAAACTTGCTGCCGGAAGTCCTCTCCTGACTAAAGAAGTATTGTCTGTCACTGCCATGAAGGGCAATACCTTTGTGACGGAATTAGCTGATGCTGATCATATTATGATCCACTATGCAGATAAGACAAAAGATGTCTTCAGCATTACGCCAAAAGACTCTAAAGTCAAACAAGTGAAAGAGTACGGTATTGCAGAACTTGGTGAAGTTGTTTATACTCCAAACATGGTTGACAAAGACCGTAGTGATCTCATCAATGCTATTGTTGAAAAATTGAGTCCAGTGGAATTACAATCTGACCCAATCTACACACACCTTGGTAGAACTGGTCCAAACAAGGTCAATGCGATTAAGAACCTTTATCTTGAAGAAACCTTCAAAGAAGTCAAGGATAATCTTACTAAATTTGTCAAGCAGTTGGTTGAAAATGAAGATCATCAATTAAACACAGATGAGGCTGCTAAGCGTGCTTTGATCAAGAAAATTGATGACAACAAGGCAGCGGTTCTCCTTGGCCTATCTTACCTTAACCGTTATTACGGAGTGAAGTTTGATGATTTCAATATCAAGCAACTCATGTTGTTCAAGCCAGACTTCTATGGTAAGAACGTCAATGTATTAGACCGTTTGATTGAAATTGGTTCAAAAGAAGACTATGTCAAAGGAACTCGCACACATGATGCCTTCCGTGAAGTAGTTGCTAAACATACTCTATCAGGCAATTTAAATGACTTCCTCAAATATAACATGGAACTCTTCACAAAAGATACAGACTTGAATGATTGGTTTATCAAAGCAACCAAAGACAATGTCTATATTGTGGAGCCTGAGACGACCAATCCAGCTTTCGCGTCTGCTAAACACAGAGCCTATGAGGGATTAAACAATGATGTTCACGGTAAAATGATCTTGCCACTCTTGAATTTAAAAGATGCCCATATGTTCTTGATTTCAACTTACAATACTATGGCCTATAGTTCCTTTGAGAAATATGGTAAGAACACGGAAGCAGAACGCAATGCCTTCAAAGCTGAAATTGACAAGGTTGCGAAAGGTCAACAGAATTACCTGGATTTCTGGTCACGTCTATCTTTAGATAAAGTCCGTAATCAACTCTTGAAGAGTAATAACATGGTTCCAACACCTGTACTTGATAACCAAAACTATAAAGGTATCAGTACCGACCGTTATGGTCATACAAATGGTGGTAAAGATGTGGCACCTATCCGTGAATTGTATGGTCCGACCGACCGTTACCATGCGACTGATTGGCGTATGGGAGCTGTGGCTCGCGTTTATGCGAATCCATATAAGGATGATTCGGTCTTCTTTATGGTGACGGACATGATTAGTGATTTTGGGGTGTCTGCCTTTACTCATGAAACAACTCACGTAAATGACCGAATGGTTTACCTAGGTGGCTCAAGACACCGTGAAGGAACAGATCTTGAAGCATTTGCCCAAGGAATGTTACAAACTCCGTCAGTATCAAATCCAAATGGTGAGTACAAAGCCCTAGGTCTCAACATGGCTTATGAACGTCCAAACGATGGAAATCAATGGTATAACACTAATCCAAATGACCTTAAATCACGTGACGAAATTGATCGTTACATGAAGGGCTATAATGATACGCTCATGCTTCTGGATTATCTTGAAGGAGAAGCTGTCCTCAATAAAGCAAATCAAGATTTAAACAACGCTTGGTTCAAGAAAGTAGACAAACAATACCGAGGAAATAATACCAAGAATCAATTCGATAAGGTACGTCCTTTGAGTGATGAGGAAAAGGCTATTCCATTACGTACAGTAGATGATCTAGTAACTAACAACTTCATGACAAACCGTGGCCCAGGTAACAGGGTTTATAATCCATCTGACTTTGATTCTGCTTATGTCACTGTTCCAATGATGTCTGGTATCTATGGTGGAAATACTAGTGAAGGTGCTCCTGGAGCAATGTCCTTCAAACACAATACTTTCAGAATCTGGGGTTACTATGGCTACGAAAAAGGCTTCCTAAACTATGCTTCTAACATGCTAAAAGCTGAATCTAAGAAAGCTGGTAAAGATACTCTAGGTGATGACTTCATCATTAACAAGATTTCTGATGGAAAATTCAATAATCTTGAAGATTGGAAGAAAGCTTACTTCAATGAAGTTGTGACAAGTGCCAAACATGGAATTCAATCAATTGAAATCGATGGTACAACTTACAACTCTTATGAAGACTTAAAACAAGCATTTGCTGAAGCAGTTGATAAAGATAAGGCTACTCTAAGTAAGGGCTCTGTCAAATTTGACAACACCGTATCACTTAAAGAAAAACTCTTTAAGAAACTTCTTCAACAAACAGATAGCTTTAAAACTTCTATCTTTAAATAATCAATCGACTCTCACCTGCTAAGCAGGTGGGAGTTTTTTGTGTCCCAAAAGATGCCTTATTTTCCAAACAGATTTCAAGTATTTTTAGGGTGATAGGTATATAATAGAGCTATAATACAATATCTATATTCATATGATGAGCGAGAAAGGTGATGAAAATGAAAAAATGGCAAGCAACTATATTGGTCTGCACTAGTCTGGTTTGTCTATCGGCTTGTAAAAATCAGACGACGAGCGAGGCTGATAAGCAAAATGAAGACAAACAAGCGCAAGTTAGCTCTCAAACTGCAAAAAAAGGAGAAGCGGTTGCAGACTTTGAACTAAGGGGAGTTGATGGGAAAATCTACCGTTTATCTGATTACAAAGGCAAAAAAATCTATCTCAAATTTTGGGCATCTTGGTGCTCTATTTGTCTAGCCAGCCTCCCTGATACAGATGAACTTGCAAAAGAAGCAAGTGATGACTATGTCATCTTGACAGTGGTTTCTCCTGCTCAAAAAGGTGAGCAAGCTGAAGAGTCCTTCAAAAAATGGTATCAAGGTTTGGACTATAAAAATCTACCTGTCCTTCTAGATTCTTCAGGTAATCTTTTGGAAAGTTACGGAGTCCGTTCTTATCCAACTCAGGTCTTTATTGATAAAGAAGGCAAACTAGTTAAGACCCAGCCAGGTTTTATGGACAAAGAAACTATTTTACAGACGCTAAAAAGCATAGATTAGAGGCTCATCATGAATGATAAATTAAAAATAATTGTATTCATAGGAATCATCATTTTTCTTATTTTAGGAGTTTTATTTCTTTGGGAAAAAAGAAGCGCTAGCTACACTGATACCTCTCAAATTGAGAAGGCAGCAGTTAGTCAGGGGAAACATGCTAAGAAAAATACTGAGCCAGATAAAGATGCTGACCTACATGAAATCTACCTAGCGGGAGGCTGTTTCTGGGGAGTTGAAGAGTATTTTTCACGAGTAGCAGGTGTGACAGATGCCGTTTCTGGCTATGCAAATGGTAGAGGAGAAACAACCCAGTATGAATTGATCGGCCAAACCGGACATGCTGAGACTGTTCATGTGACCTATGATGCCAATCAAATCTCCTTAAAAGAAATCTTGCTCCATTATTTCCGTATTATCAATCCAACCAGTAAAAATAAACAGGGAAATGATGTGGGAACCCAGTATCGAACCGGTGTCTATTATACAGATGAGAAAGATTTAGAAGTCATCAATCAAGTCTTTGATCAAGTTGCTCAGAAATACGACCAGCCTCTAGCGGTTGAAAAGGAAGCTTTAAGAAATTTTATCGTGGCTGAGGACTACCACCAAGACTATCTCCAGAAAAATCCTAACGGCTATTGCCATATCAATGTCAATCAAGCAGCCTATCCTGTTATTGATGCGAGTAAATATCCAAAACCAAGTGACGATGAATTGAAAAAACTCCTTTCTCCAGAGGAGTATGCTGTGACTCAAAACGGTCAAACAGAACGTGCCTTTTCTAATCGTTACTGGGATAAATTCGAAGCAGGTATATATGTGGATGTAGCGACTGGCGAACCCCTCTTTTCTTCGAAAGATAAATTTGAATCGGGTTGTGGTTGGCCTAGCTTTACCCAGCCTATCAGTCCAGATGTTGCGATCTATAAGGAAGACAAGTCATATAATATGGTCAGAACAGAAGTCAGAAGCCGAACTGGTGATTCCCACTTAGGACATGTCTTTACAGACGGGCCTCAGGACAAGGGGGGACTTCGCTATTGTATTAATAGCCTGTCTATCCGTTTTGTTCCAAAGGATCAAATGGAAGAAAAGGGTTATGGTTATTTGTTAGATTATGTTGAGTAAGTTTTCTCAACCATATTAGTTAAAAAGCCAGATCTCCTGTTTGGGGTCTGGTTTTTATGGTATACTTAGGATATGCATAGAAAAACAGTGATTGATTTTAGGGCTTTGGGTGAGCGATACACCTTTACTAAGCCTATCAAAGAGTTAAAAACGAGAGATTTAGCAGAAGTGAAAGACTTACTGGCACAAGTAGAAAGCTACCAAGAGCAAGGCTTTTATGTGGTTGGTTATGTTAGCTATGAGGCTGCACCTGCTTTTGAGAAAAAATTAGCAGTTCACAAGGCTCCTTTACTGGGAGAGTATTTGCTTTACTTCACAGTCCATGATAGTGTAGAAAAATCCAGCATACCTCTGACTTATGAGAAGGTGGATTTGCCGTCAAACTGGCAGGAAGTAACATCTGCAGAGAACTATGAAAAGGCTATTGCCCAAATTCATCATCATTTAAGACAAGGCGATACCTATCAGGTCAATTTTACTGTTCAACTCAAACAGCATTTAAGTGCCAATCCTTTTACTATCTACAATCGCATGGTGGTGGAACAGGAAGCAGGCTATAATGCCTATGTTGAACATGACGACATGGCAGTGATTTCCATGAGTCCAGAACTCTTTTTTGAACAAAACGGCCGTGAGTTGACGACTCGTCCTATGAAGGGGACGACTAAACGTGGTCTGACTGATGATGAAGACTTGAAAGAGGCCGCTTGGTTGGAGCAGGATCCCAAAAATCGCTCAGAAAATATGATGATTGTGGATCTCTTGCGCAATGATATGAACCGTATTTCTGAAGTGGGAAGTGAGCACGTGGAACGTTTATGCCAGGTGGAGCAGTATTCAACGGTTTGGCAGATGACTTCGACCATCAAGAGTCAGTTGCAATCGGATGTTGATCTAGTAGAAATCTTCCGTTCTCTATTTCCATGTGGCTCCATCACAGGAGCACCCAAGATAGCGACCATGAAAATTATCAAGAACTTGGAACTACAACCGCGTGGAGTTTACTGTGGGACGCTAGGACTCTTACTTCCCAATGGGCGACGGATTTTTAATGTGGCTATTCGAACCATACAACTCTACAAGGGCCAAGCTATCTATGGTGTCGGTGGAGGCATTACTTGGGATAGTAATTGGGAGTCAGAATACCGTGAAGTCCAGCAAAAGGCGGCTGTTCTTTACCGAAAACAGCCTCGTTTTCAACTAATTACTACAGGGAAAATTATCCAGAAGAAATTACTTTTTGAAAAGCAACATCTAGAAAGACTACAAAAGGCTAGTCGTTACTTTGCCTTTCCATTTGATGAAGCTGGTTTGATAGAAGAAATAGAGAAGGAATGTCAGGTTTGTGACCTCCACCAAGACTATCGTTTGCGAATCAGTCTCAGCAAATCTGGAGCAATTGAAATCGAACGACAAGTATTAACACCACTTAGTCCTAATTTCTGTCAGGTAAAACTTTGTCTGCAGGAGGCTGATTTGCAGCAGGCCTTTACCTATTTTAAGACGACACACCGACCGCATTTGACAATGGGAGAGAATGAAATTATTTATTATACTGCTGATGGAAAATTGCTTGAAACCTCTATTGGGAATCTAGTCTTAAAAATGGATGGCAAACTCTATACCCCACCTAGCACCCTTGGTCTTTTACCTGGAATTTATCGCCAGCATCTACTTGAAAGCGGGCAGGTAGAAGAGAAGGTCTTGACCATAGAAGATTTGAAGCGAGCAGAAGTCATCTACGGCTGTAATGCAGTAAGGGGCTTGTATGAGTTGTCAGTAAAGGAGCACTAAATGAAACTTATATTTTTACACGGTTTGGGACAGTCGGCAGATAGTTGGAAAGAAGTTCAGAATTTGCTGACAGATTATCCTTCTGAAGCCATAGAGTTATTTCCTACTGGAGTTGGGACTTATCAAGAAGCCAAAGAATGCATTTATCAGCACTTATCAGAGGAGACAGAACCTTTTGTCCTAGTCGGTTTGTCTTTAGGGGCTGCACTTGCATTAGAATTGTCAAGTTACGATCTGCCAAATCTTCAGGCCTTGGTTTTATCAGGTTGTCCATTGAAATTAGCGGGAAACATCCCTTTTTATATTCAATCTCTGATATTTAAACTACTCCCAAAAAGGATATTTGAGAAGCAGGGAGCAGACAAATCGCTTTTAGTTGGAGTATCTGAAGAATTAAAAACACTTGATTTAAGAGAGATTGCAAAGAATTGTTCATATCCAACTTTGTTAATCTGTGGTAGTCAGGATAAGCCTAATCTAAAGTCTATGAAAGGTCTGCAACAACTGATTCCAAATTCTCAGATTCAGATTATTCTTGATGGACCTCATGTTCTGAATAGGGCCAAACCAAAAGAGTTTGCAGAAATAACTAGAAGTTTTCTTGAATTGCTGAAACAAGTTTGATAAAATAATATGGAAGTTGATATTATCATAAAGGAGAATAATATGAGTCAAAAGATTATTGGGATTGACCTTGGTGGAACTTCTATCAAGTTCGCTATTTTAACGCAAGAAGGAGAAATCCAAGAAAAATGGTCTATCAAGACTAACATTTTGGATGAAGGAAGCCATATCGTAGACGATATGATTGAATCGATTCAACACCGTTTGGGCTTACTTGGATTATCTGCTGAAGATTTTCGTGGAATTGGTATGGGTTCACCTGGTGTGGTTGACCGTGAAAAAGGAACTGTTATCGGTGCCTATAACCTCAACTGGAAAACTCTTCAACCAATCAAAGAAAAAATGGAAAAAGCCTTGGGTATTCCATTCTTTATCGACAATGACGCCAACGTAGCCGCTCTTGGTGAGCGTTGGATGGGTGCTGGTGAAAACCAACCAGACGTTGTCTTTATGACACTTGGTACAGGTGTTGGTGGCGGTATCGTGGCAGAAGGTAAATTGCTGCACGGTGTCGCAGGTGCTGCAGGTGAACTTGGACACATCACAGTTGACTTTGACCAACCAATCGCATGTACTTGTGGTAAAAAAGGCTGTCTTGAGACAGTAGCTTCAGCAACAGGTATTGTCAACTTGACTCGTCGTTATGCAGATGAGTATGAAGGTGATGCAGCCTTAAAACGCTTGATTGATGACGGTGAAGAAGTAACTGCTAAAACGGTCTTTGACTTGGCAAAAGAAGGGGATGATCTTGCCTTGATCGTTTACCGTAACTTCTCACGTTACTTGGGTATTGCATGTGCCAACATCGGTTCTATCCTAAACCCATCAACTATCGTTATCGGTGGAGGGGTATCAGCTGCAGGAGACTTCCTTCTTCAAGGCGTGCAAAAGGTTTACGATGAAAATACCTTCCCACAAGTTCGCACAACAACTAAATTGGCTCTTGCGACTCTAGGAAATGACGCTGGAGTTATTGGGGCAGCATCTCTTGTATTGCAATAAGAAATAAAAAGGAGAAAATCACTTTCTTGAAGCGAGTGATTTTCCTCCTTTCTTTTTTTATGCTATACTAGTTAAGAATAAACGTTGAGGAGAGAGTAAATGACAAAAGCAGATAAGATTTTTAAAGAAAACATTGAACGAATTCTCAATGAAGGTGTCTTTTCAGAACAAGCTCGTCCCAAGTATAAGGATGGAACAGTGGCTAATTCCAAGTACATCACAGGTGCTTTTGCAGAGTATGATTTATCCAAGGGTGAATTTCCAATCACGACCTTGCGTCCTATCGCTATCAAATCGGCTATTAAAGAAGTGCTTTGGATTTACCAAGATCAATCAAATAGCCTAGAAGTTCTCAATGACAAGTACAATGTTCACTACTGGAATGATTGGGAAGTGGGAGACACTGGTACTATTGGGGAGCGTTATGGGGCTGTGGTTAAGAAGCACGACATCATCAATAAAATTCTCAAACAGTTGGAAGCCAATCCTTGGAACCGTCGCAATATCATCTCACTTTGGGATTATCAAGCTTTTGAAGAAACAGATGGCCTTCTTCCTTGTGCCTTTCAAACCATGTTTGATGTCCGTCGTGTAGATGGGGAAATTTATCTGGATGCAACTTTGACTCAGCGTTCTAATGATATGCTGGTAGCTCATCACATCAATGCTATGCAGTATGTGGCTCTTCAAATGATGATTGCTAAACACTTTGGTTGGAAGGTTGGAAAATTTTTCTACTTTATCAATAACCTTCATATCTATGATAATCAATTTGAACAAGCTCAGGAATTGCTCCGTCGTGAGCCTTCAAACTGCCAACCACGCTTGGTCTTGAATGTACCAGATAAGACTAACTTTTTTGATATTAAAGCAGAAGATTTTGAGTTGGTTGATTATGATCCAGTGAAACCTCAGTTGAAGTTTGACCTAGCTATTTAAGAACATAAAAAGAAGTTGGAAAAACCAACTTCTTTTTTGTTTATTAACGTGATACGCGACGGCGAGCTGCTTTTTTACGGTTTTCTTCGATGAAAGCTGCTTTTTGTTCTTCTGGTTCAATCACTTTCTTTTTGAATGCGTATACTGCACCTGCAACAGCAGCAACAGTTCCTGCAACACCTGTTACGAGACCTTTAGCAAATCCTTTAGCCATGAGTCTTCCTCCTTTTATTTATAAATCAGACGGAAATAGCTCAAGAAATAGCATTTTTCTGCCTGTCCATTTTGTGATATAATAATAGTAACGAAAAAATGGGAATTTTTCAAGGAAAAACGATGAAAAGCAAAATAATTGTGATTATTGGCCCAACAGCTGTTGGAAAGACTGCCCTAGCCATTGAAGTTGCTAAGAGATTTAATGGTGAAGTAGTTAGTGGAGATAGCCAACAAGTCTACCGAGGCCTAGATATTGGAACGGCCAAGGCTAGTTCGGAGGAGCAGGCAACTGTCCCTCATCATTTAATCGATGTGAGAGATGTAACCGAGTCCTACTCGGCTTTTGATTTTGTTTCAGAAGCCAAGGCAGCCATCGAGGATATTCAAAGTCGTGGTAAACTTGCTATTATTGCTGGTGGGACAGGACTTTATATCCAAAGTCTGCTAGAAGGATATCATTTAGGTGGAGAGACACCACATGAGGACATTTTAGCTTATCGTGCTAGTCTAGAGCCTTTTTCAGATGAAGAGTTAGCCCAACTCCTAGAGCAAGCAGGTCTTGAAGTTTCCCAGTTTAATCGTCGTCGTGCCATGCGTGCCTTGGAAATAGATCATTTTGGCCAAGACTTGAAAAATCAGGATAGCCCTTATGAAGCACTAATTATTTGCTTGGATGATGAGCGCAGTCAATTATATGAACGGATTAACCATCGTGTTGACTTGATGTTTGAGGCTGGATTATTGGATGAAGCTAAGTGGCTGTTTGAGCATTATCCAGACGTGCAGGCTGCTAAAGGCATTGGCTACAAGGAACTATTTCCTTATTTTCGAGGTGAGCAAAGTTTGGAGGAGGCTAGCGAGAGTCTCAAACAGGCGACACGCCGTTTTGCCAAGCGCCAGCTAACCTGGTTCCGTAATCGCATTCAGGTGACCTTTTATCAGATAGGAGAATCTGGTGAAAAAGAGCGTATTCTAAACCAGATTGAGGAGTTTTTAAATGATTGAAACGGCGAAAAAAGAGGAGCGAGTCCTGCTCATTGGTGTTGAACTCCAGGGTATGGATAATTTTGACCTCTCCATGGAAGAACTGGCTAGTCTGGCTAAGACGGCTGGTGCAGTCGTAGTCGATAGCTACAGACAAAAACGTGAAAAATATGACTCCAAGACCTTCGTCGGTTCTGGTAAGTTAGAAGAAATAGCTCAAATGGTGGACGCAGAGGAAATCACGACTGTCATCGTCAATAACCGTCTGACACCTCGACAAAATGTTAATTTAGAGGAAGTCTTAGGTGTCAAGGTCATTGACCGCATGCAGTTGATTTTGGACATCTTTGCCATGAGAGCTCGAAGCCATGAAGGTAAGCTACAAGTGCATCTAGCTCAGCTCAAATACCTCTTGCCTCGTTTGGTTGGTCAGGGGATTATGCTCAGCCGTCAGGCAGGGGGAATTGGTTCCCGTGGTCCAGGTGAGAGTCAGCTGGAGCTTAACCGTCGTAGCGTTCGAAATCAGATTACAGATATCGAACGTCAACTCAAGGTAGTTGAGAAAAATCGAGCGACAGTTCGAGAAAAACGCTTGGAGTCAAGTACCTTTAAGATTGGTTTGATTGGTTACACCAATGCTGGGAAGTCAACTATTATGAACACCTTGACCAGCAAGACCCAGTATGAAGCAGATGAATTATTTGCGACTTTGGATGCGACGACTAAGAGCATCCATCTGGGGGGCAATCTACAGGTAACCTTGACAGATACCGTTGGATTTATCCAAGACCTACCGACAGAGTTGGTGTCGAGTTTTAAATCAACCCTAGAAGAAAGCAAGCATGTAGATCTCCTGGTCCATGTCATCGATGCCAGCAATCCTTATCATGAGGAACATGAAAAAACAGTCCTCTCTATCATGAAAGACTTGGACATGGAGGATATTCCTCACTTGACCCTTTATAATAAAGCAGATTTGGTGGAAGACTTTACGCCGACTCAAACGCCTTATGCCTTGATTTCGGCAAAGTCCAAGGATAGTCGAGAACAGTTGCAGGCTTTATTGCTAGATAAGATTAAGGAAATTTTTGAACCCTTTACTTTGCGCGTGTCTTTTTCTAAGTCTTATAAGATTCATGATTTGGAAAGTGTTGCGATTCTAGAAGAGCGTGACTACCAAGATGACTGTGAGGTCATCACTGGCTACATTGCAGATAGAAACAAATGGAGATTAGAGGAATTTTATGACTGATATCAAAACATTAGCTCTCAAGTATGGTGGCTATACAAGTCTAGACAAGGTCTATCTGGACCAACTTTTAGCTGGTAGGTCTGAAGAGGAGCAACTAGCTCTCATTACACCTCCACCTAGCGTAGTGAATGCCTACTTTGCCGAGCTCTACCAGAAAAAGAGCCCAGAGGCTGCGACCGATTATTTTGCAGAAGTCAGCCAAGAACTGAACCTCTACAATGCTGAGCCAAGTTTTACCATAGAGAATAAGCCTTTTATTCGCCTTAACCTATCTGGTAAATCCTTTGGATTTTGCTACGAGAGTGAAGGACTGGGAAGGGTTTTCTCAGAGAACGAGGAAGCAATTACGGATGAGTTACTTTTTGAGATTGCGCAAATTTTTCCCCATCAGCTAGTTTTTGAGGAGTCTGGAAAAATTTACATGAAGGCTGTCGGGGATGAGGAAATAGTTAGTGTAGAAAGCTTAACAGCTTTAACTGACTTGGAAAACTTAGCAGATGGTCGTAAACGTCTCAAAGGCTATAGTCAAGAGGATTTGCTACAAGAAGCTAAATCTTTCTCTGGGAAGTTCTATTATCGCTCAGAAAACCGCACCGCTATGTTATATATTGATTAATTAGAAAGTATCGAATGGATATTCAATTTTTAGGAACGGGGGCTGGTCAGCCCTCTAAAGCCCGCAACGTTTCAAGCCTTGCCCTGAAACTCTTGGACGAGATTAACGAAGTTTGGCTCTTTGACTGTGGAGAAGGAACGCAAAATCGCATTCTGGAAACTACGATTCGACCACGGAAGGTCAGCAAAATCTTTATCACCCACTTGCACGGAGACCATATCTTTGGTTTGCCAGGTTTTCTTTCTAGTCGTGCCTTTCAAGCCAATGAAGAGCAAACAGATTTGGAAATCTATGGTCCCCAAGGCATTAAATCTTTTGTCTTGACCAGCCTTCGTGTATCGGGTTCTCGTTTGCCTTACCGTATTCATTTTCATGAGTTTGACCAGGATTCCCTAGGGAAAATTCTCGAAACTGATAAATTCACGGTGTATGCGGAGGAGTTGGATCATACTATTTTCTGTGTTGGTTATCGTATCATGCAAAAGGACCTTGAAGGAACCTTGGATGCTGAGAAACTAAAGGCTGCTGGTGTCCCATTTGGCCCACTCTTTGGAAAAATTAAAAACGGACAGGATGTCATCCTAGAAGACGGCACTGAGATCAATGCAGCAGACTATATCTCAGCACCACGCCCTGGTAAGATTATTACCATTTTAGGTGATACTAGAAAGACCAATGCCAGTGTGCGTCTAGCTGTCAATGCAGATGTTCTTGTCCATGAATCAACTTATGGCAAGGGTGATGAGAAAATCGCCCGCAATCATGGTCACTCAACCAATATGCAAGCTGCGCAGGTTGCAACAGAAGCAGGAGCCAAACGACTCTTACTCAACCATATCAGCGCCCGTTTTCTTTCAAAAGATATCAGCCAGCTAAAAAAAGATGCGGCAACAATTTTTGAAAATGTCCATGTAGTTAAAGATTTGGAAGAAGTGGAAATCTAGAAGATTGAGAAAGGAAAAGTATGCGTACTGTTCTCATAACAGGAGCTAGCGGAGGTCTAGCCCAAGAAATGGTCAAACTCTTACCAGATGACCAACTCATCTTACTCGGCAGAAATAAGGAAAAACTAGTTCAGCTATACGGGAATCATCCACATGCAGAATTGGTCGAGATGGACATTACCGATGCTCAAGCCCTAGAAGACTTAGTAGCTGAACTCTACCAGCGCTATGGAAAGATTGATGTTTTGATGAATAACGCAGGATATGGGATTTTTGAGGATTTCGATAAGATTTCTAATCAAGATATTCATCAGATGTTTGAGGTTAACACCTTTGCTTTGATGAATCTGTCTCGTTTGGTTGCTTCTCGTATGAAGGAAATCCGAAAAGGCCATATCATCAATATCGTCAGCATGGCAGGTTTGATAGCAACTGGCAAGTCTAGTCTATACTCTGCGACCAAGTTTGCGGCCATCGGTTTTTCAAATTCTCTTCGCCTTGAGCTCATGCCCTATGGTGTCTATGTGACGACGGTTAATCCCGGTCCTATCCGTACAGGGTTTTTCGACCAGGCTGACCCAGACGGCAGTTATCTAAAATCAGTTGACCGTTTCCTACTCGAGCCAGATGCAGTAGCTAAAAAAATTGTTAAGACCATAGGAAAAAATAAACGAGAACTCAATCTCCCAGTCTTGCTAAATCTAGCCTATAAGTTTTATACTCTCTTTCCCAAGTTAGCGGATAAGTTGGCTGGAGAGACCTTTAATTATAAGTGATGAAGCTGTTCCCTTGAGGAATGGTTTTTTTCTATAACTTTGGGCGACTATTCATCAAAAATAATCCCTGAAAATACTGGTAGTTTTCCCTTATTTGATAGTTTTGGAGTATAATTGAGATAAGAAAGGTCATTAGATAAATGAAGTCCCAAACCAGCTAGCTTACCCTAGATAATGCTCTATGTATAGTCGGAGGTCGACAATGGAATTATTGACAATTGACCAAATCATTTCCCTTACCCAAGAAGAAACACAAGGACTGGACCCTGAGATAAGAGAAGGGATTGTCCTGAATAAAACAGATTTGCCAGTGTCTGAACTGGATCGTTTGAAAAGCCAACTTCAAATCCAAGATTTGGATCCGATTTTTAGGAAGTATATTCTGGCCTATAACTGGGGGCAGATAGGTTTTTTAAGTTACCAATTTGGATATGGGGACAGCACTAGTCTTACTTGGCTAATCAATCGCAATTTGGAATACCATGATTATTCAACTCTACAAGAAAGCAGCTTGATCATCATTGCAAATGGAGATCCCTACACTGTTTTGCTGGATTGTCAATCTGGGGCGGTCTATGCTGTTGATGCAGAGATGACCTATGATGAAAAAATATGGCTGGCACCAGATTTTCTAGCATTTGTTAGAGCCATGGGAACGGCTCAATCTGCAGTTTGGACGGGTTGTGAAAGTGACTTCATCCACTTGATGACTAGAAAATGTCATGCGTCCAGTTTGATATTCTGGCAGAGTGTGGTCGGATTTTATGATTGAAAATAGAAGGAGCAGGTCATGGAATTTATAGTAGCTGAGGAGGGAATTCCTCAAAATATTGGATGTCAGGGAGCCTTGATTGCCTATTATGGCAGTGAGATAGAATTTCATTATGAAACCGTGCCACCGCACGGGGATGAGATTTTTTCTGCCAAGTTGCCCTTGTTAGAGCTTGAACTGCCTTTTTGGATCTATGGGAGAAATCTCATATTCTTAGACGCTTACTACCTTTTAGCCGAAACTGTTAAGAAAGGAACGTGGGATCCGATAACCAGTATGCTCATCAACATTCATATGGGGAAATACGCCAGCCTAGACCACTGGTACAATCATATATCTATTGAGCAAAACGGTCTTGAGTTGAAAAATGATTATGATGGACAAGTCATGACTTTGAAAACGGTTGACAAACTTCATTGGTTTGTCCTAGATACCGAATCAGAAGAAAGGAACTAAAGATGGCAAAGAAAAGAGTTACATTACCAAAAGAGTTTAAGGATTTAATGGATGAAGGAAATATTGAAGCCCTGAAAGCAGTCTATGATCGCTGTGAATTAACCGCTCATGATGGAAGATTTAGCTTATGTACACCTCTGCATATGGGAGGAGTACCAGATGAATTGGTAATCTGGCTGGTAGAAAAGGGCCTAGATATAAATGTCCCAGATTATTATGGAGCGACTCCTTTATACCGTCAAGCAATCTTGGGGAGAGATACAGTAAAACTCTTGTGTGAATTGGGGGCAGACATTGAAAAGCCCAATACCTATGGCGATACCCCTCTACATATGGCAGCTGAGTTTTTCCATCCTAAGACTGTCAAACTTTTAATTGACAAGGGAGCAAATGTCAATGTAGAGAATGATATGGGAAGAACTCCACTAGCTTCAGTCTTGATGGTTTGTCGGGGGATCTATATTGCCCAAACTGCTGAAATTGCCTCTATGTTACTAGAAGCAGGTGCTAAGAAAACCTCTAAAATGAAGGAAAGAGTTGAGCAAATCGGCAAGGATTTTGAATTTCATCGAGAAAGTATCCATCCTGACTACGTAGAGGCTGCAGATAAAGGATTAACAAAACTATATGAGCTCTTTGATGTCAAGCCTGTAGCCAAACGAATAACCCACGATGGAGTTTCTCCGATTCTCGTAAAAGAAGGTAGCTGGGAGGAGCAATATGAGGAACTATGGTCTTTCTTGATTCCTTCAAGTGGAGCAGCCAAAACTGTTCAGGGAGAAGTTATCCGTATACCAGGTCGAGTCCGAGATGAGCTGGATCGCAATGGTGGGGTCAACTGGGACAGGGACTATAGAAAAATGCTTCAGGCTATGCCTCAATACTTGTCTCTAGGAATCCCTCTTTCAGATCAAGAATTGGAAGAGACTAAAGAGCTTATTGCTCAAGTTCATGGGAAAGATTTTGATGACGAGCCTCGCCTAGACCGCCTGTGTCAGTTAGCTATTGCTTGGATAAAGCAAAATCCTAAACCAATTGACTTAAAAGAACCAAGTTATAATCGGTAAAAAGAATAAGAGTTTGACAATGATTACATTAAAAAATATTGGAGAATTTAAATCGGTTCCACAACTTGTTAAGGGCATCATAGAGGGAGACACCTTGGCCTTAGACCAATATCTTGCAAGTGGTTGGGATATTGACCAAGAAATAGAAATCAGCAAGTATACCTCTCTAAGCCCAATTGATTTATCCTTGATTACAGGAAATTTTGACTCCCTAAAATGGCTAGTGGAAAAGGGGGCTCATTTAAATGTAAAAAATAACCCTTCATTTTTGTTGGCTGTCAGGTATTGTGATGGTACGTTCATCAAGTATCTTATGAAACATGGAGCAAAGATTCATAGTGTAAATGCTGTAAAGTCGGAAGCCTTTCAAGAAGCCTTATTTGGAAATAAGTTTGATAATCTAGCTATTATCCATGCATTAGGACATAGTGTCGAAAAATATGGTGGAAAAGCATTTAGGAGAGCCGTTGCAGATAGAAATTATCAGGTGCTAGATTTTTTTATTAAAAATGGAGTTGATATAAACTATAATGCCTCCGACTCGGTTTATCCCTTTAAGCCAACGCCTCTCTGTGTAGCTGCAAGATATGTTGACCTAGATATGTGTAAATACCTTGTAGAGCACGGGGCGGACGTGACTCTCACTGAAAAAGATGGTATGAGACCTTATAGTATCGCTATCGAAAAGGGGGATCAAGAGATGGCAGAATACTTTCAAAAACTAGAGCCAGTAGAATTTCATAATTTACGCAATAAATTGGATGAACTAAAACCATTTAAACTGCCTCGGGAACTTACCGATTTTCTCATGAGTCAAGACTTATATTTTGAACTTACTAACTGTGATTTTAAGTGGATAGAGTTTTTCCCTCTTATGCAAACAATTCCCTTAAAAAAAGGTCGTAAAAAATTTCTCCGTATTTCACGGTTAACCGGAGATTATACTCATATCTATATCATTTGGCATCCAAAGACAAATAAAGTAGCTTTTTACGATGAGGAACACGAAACTATAAGTGATATTTGTAGCTTTAAAGAATTTATCTGCAATATGTCTAGACACTTACAAGAAATTCTTGAAGATTAAGAGAAATCAAAAAGGGGGGCTCTTATGCAACTAATTGACCAAGTTAAAAAAATAGAAACTTATATTTGTGAGTGTTTTGAAGATTGGGATTTGGATGATCCTGTAGAGGAAGGATATCTGGAAGATTATCAGGACATTTCTGGTGCTTCCGAGGAAGAACTTCAAGCCTTTGAGGAAAGACTTGGCATTCGTCTACCTAGTGACTTCAAAGAGCTTTATAGCTATAAAAATGGAAGTGAATACCTCTCTATTTTACCTTGTGTGATTGACCAGAGAGATTTGACTTTTTCTCTCATGAGTCTGCAGGAAATTGAGACTTGTAAAAAGTACTTTCAAAATAGAGATGCTCTGTTAACAGAATTTCCTGACTATTTTTCTAGTCAAGACCTGGAAAATATGCGTGATAGTAGAATTAAGCCTTATCTTTTTAATAAAAAATGGCTTCCTTTTGCTCAGTATTGTGACTCTTGTTATCTTATGCTGGATTTTGATCCAGACCAGGAAGGTCAGGAAGGACAGATTATTTGCTACATCCATGATCCTGACCAGGTGATCTATGCGGCAGAAAGCCTTACAAATCTGATAGAAGGGATAATGGATGAGATCAAATGAACGGACAAATGCATCAAATAGCCTGTATCGTGGCAGCAGCTAGGAAGGCTTTAAAAACTAATCAGGAAATCTTGTATCATCCTGACCAATATATCAATAAGATTTGCTTTCAAATTTTACAGTCAGAAAAGGGGGAGGTTACAGAACTATCTGTATCTGATTGGTTTGAAAACCTTAAGGAAAAAGGTTTGACGGACTTAAAATTATTTTGTCCCATTTCAGTTGAAGACAGAGGTATTTTAGGCTTCTCCAATACGACACAGAGTTCAATTCTCTGTTTTTATAAATATGGGAAGACAAGTTATTTCCTACCAAATTGGAAATCTGCTTCCCTAGGCAGGGGCTGGGATGTTACCTACACCGAGTATGACTGGGAAAGGTCTTCTCAAGAAATTCCCCACTATGAAAATAATATCGAAGAATTTAAGGACATATTGGCTCGTATAGAAGATCTAGCAATTAAAATTGAATGTGAGAACTTTGCCAAAGTCTTTCATTCTGCTAGAAATCATTTACTTGACCTTGATGCTACTAAGGTGCTAGAGGAACCTCAAATTCCGCCACAAAATCAAAATATATTTAGAGCTGCAAGTGCAGCTGATGTTTTTGGAGGAATGGGCTCCTGGAATGATGGGCCTGGATGGCTGGCACAAGATAAGGGACTTGGTCAACAATACGATGAACTTTCGGATCAATTGCTAAGAAATATTAGATCAGCCATTCTATTTGCCATCAACGAGTGGTGATGGATTAGGAGAGAGAAAATGGGGAAGTTAAAGTTAAGTCTATTGAATAAATGGGAACTAGACAAGGACTACAATAGTGTTTTCAATTCTGTCATGTTACAGGATGGTAGAGCCTTTGTCTTGATCAGTGAGAAGGAATCTTTTAATCGCTACTGTCTGCTTGAAGTATCACCTTTGGGTGTGAAGGAGATAGATGCTTGGTATTGTGACCATGTTTGGGAGGAAGAACCTCTACTCTTTACAGATGGACAAAATATTGGCATCATCAAGGCTGGCAGAGAAATGGTCTATTACACTGGTGATTTTTCTAATCCAGAAATCATTGCCATAAAGGATCCGCAAAGTATACTTCCTGAAAAGGCACAAGAGAGATATTTTCAAATCGTATCAGATAGCGACCAGATACCCGTGTGTTTTGAAGATCAAGTTTATACAAATCAGGCAAGAAACTTTGCCCTTTTAGAATTTGATAGAGCGAAAAAGCAGGCGAAGTGGACCACTTATTCGCATATCGATAAAAAAGATTTAAGCCACCACGATATGAGCTCAGATGCTTGTCCTAAAATCGATAGTATGAAATCTTGGAAGCAAGAGCTCTATGCCTTTACCTCTGGAGAAAGTCAAACCTCTGTCAATAAATGGGGCATGGACTATTATGCTCTTGTTAAAATCTCTAGTGATGGTCGTATTATCGAAAAGTTATTAGAATCTAAACATTTAAAGGCTTCAGGCAAAAAAGCTGGTGTCAATGGAATTTTTACAGATTCGCCTTATCTTATCCTGAGCCCCCTATTTAAGAATGATGACTGGAAGGGCAAGCAAAAGCTATTTTCTCTGGCAACAAGAGAATGGTGCGATATAGCTTTGCCTAGAGGAATGAGTAAACACAAGCTTCAAAATATGACAGACAACTTTTGTTTAACCTTCCTCTACGACAGAGGATTAAAAGAACTTGCCCTTTGTCAGATCGACTAGGCTGTGAGGCTGTTTTGGGGAGCTTTTATTGATAGGAGCTGAGATTTCTTGATTAGTCTACAGTATTTATTTTGAGTTGTTATCTTGTCAATTTTATCCAAGTATTGCAATTTAAGTCTTAAAATAGTATACTAGTTCTGTTAGTTATGAAAACGTTTGCGTTTTATTAATTTTAGGAGACAAATGATGGAATTAACAGCCATTTATCATAGACCAGAATCAGAGTATGCATATCTTTACAAAGAAGGTCAGCTGCATATCCGAATTAGAACCAAGAAAAATGATGTCCAGAAGGTTATTTTGCATTATGGAGACCCTTTTATTTTCATTGAGGATAAGTACGAAGCTAAGAAAGAAATGACCAAAGTAACGTCAGACGCCTTGTTTGATTATTGGCAGGTCACGGTCTCTGTTGATTTTGCACGCATTCAGTATCTCTTTGAACTCTTTGATAAAGAAGGTCAGGGAATCTTTTATGGAGATAAGGGTTGTGTAGAACATACGCAAGAAAACTTGGATGCTGATGGAAACGGCTTTAAGCTTCCTTATATTCACGAAATTGACGGTTGTCAGGTTCCTGACTGGGTTTCAAATACCGTTTGGTACCAGATTTTCCCAGAACGCTTCGCTAATGGAAATCCTAAATTGACTCCTGATGTAGCTCGAGAGTGGAATGCAGCCATTGCACCTAATGGGGATGACTTTTTTGGTGGAGACTTGCAAGGGATTATCGACCATTTGGACTATCTTAAAGATTTGGGAATCACTGGACTTTATCTATGTCCGATTTTTGAAGCAACGACCAATCACAAGTACGATACGACGGATTATTTTGAAATTGATAGTCACTTTGGGGATAAGGAAGTCTTTCGTAATCTAGTCGAGGAAGCTCACAAACGTGGCATCAAGATTATGCTAGATGCTGTTTTCAATCATATCGGCTACCAGTCTGCCCAATGGCAGGATGTTCTAAAGAACGGAGAAAAGTCACCATATAAAGATTGGTTCCATATTCAAGAATTTCCAGTTACTGAGGATAAACTTCAGAATCCAAGACAACTCCCTTATCATACCTTTGCCTTTGCTAGCTATATGCCTAAGTTGAATACAGCTAATCCGGAGGTTAGGGACTATCTTCTCAGTGTTGCAACTTACTGGATTGAAAATTTTGATATCGATGCTTGGCGCTTGGACGTTGCCAATGAAATTGACCATCAGTTCTGGAGAGATTTCAGAAAGGCAGTTCTCGCTAAAAAGCCTGATTTGTATATCTTAGGTGAAATCTGGCATACCTCACAACCTTGGCTACAAGGGGATGAGTTCCATGCAGTTATGAACTACCCACTCTCTGAAATTATCAAGGATTATTTCTTGCGTCAGCGTAAAAAGACAGAGCAGTTTATTTCAGAAATCAATAGCCAGTCTATGTACTATAAGCAACAAATCTCAGAGGTGATGTTTAACCTTTTAGATTCTCATGACACAGAGCGTATCCTCACAACTGCCAAAGGAAATGTCCAGCATGTCAAGGCTGCCCTAACTTTCCTCTATCTTCAAAAAGGGACTCCTTGTATCTATTACGGAACAGAGTTGGCCCTAATTGGTGGACCAGACCCTGAATGCCGTCGTGTCATGCCTTGGGACCGTGTGTCTGAGGATAATGATATGCTAAATTTTATGAAGAAATTAATCAAGGTTCGTAAGGAATCGGCAAGTATGATTCAGCATGGAAATTATCGCTTGGAAGAAGTGAAACCAGATGTTCTTGCCTTGAGCTGGAACTATCAAGGAAAAGAAGTTCAGGCAATCTTTAATCAGTCTTCTGAGAATTTTGTTTTAGAAAGAGACTCTGTTGATTTAGCTAGTCATTGCCATCTTAAAGATGGACAAGAGGTTATCTTACCAGATGGATTTGTAGTTACTATTTCTGAGTAAAAAGGATTAAAATAATGGCACTCAAGGAAGTTTATGAGTATTTTCGTTACTATGATAAGGAAACTTATCAGGTTGTCGCCTGCATGGGCAATGAACCATCGGAAGAAGATGTTCAGGATTTTGAAAATCAATACGGCATTCGTCTACCAGAAGATTTCAGGGAATTCACCATGTCATCTCTGGGAGGTCTCTTTATGGAAGTCAGAGAAGAGCTATGGCCAAGAGCCAAGGCTTACGATGTAGCACCATTTTGGACCTTCTGTCGAGGTATTAAGGTCTTGGGAATTGCAAATGGCATCCCAGACTTCTTAGACATTCGTCTTAAAACCAAGGAATTACACGCTCTGGGTTTTGTGGATTATATTCCATTTCTGTCTATCATCGGGGATGGAGATGTGATTTTTTGCTTTGATAAGGACAATCATATTGTAGCTCTAGATTGGTATAATAGTGGCGAATCGGAAGAGCTTGAATGTGATTTTTCAGAACTTTTACTCCATCAAATTGCCGAGCTAGAAGAGCGTAAAAATGAGATGGTCAAGCTTTTGGAAAAGGGGAAATCTAGTCAATAATCTATAAGAAAATATCAGATAGTCCGTAAAAGAGGTTGGGACAAAAGATCCCGACCTCACTTTTTATTAGTAATCAAACTATGACGCGGTAGCTGATTGAACTTTTTGTTCGTCTTTTAGACTCCAAAAAGCTCCTAATCATCCTCGCGGGGCTGGGACTACGAAATCGAGGCTTTGTCTATCGATTTCTGTCCCACCGCCTTTTTTAGTAAAACCATTCACTAAATGTACATTCAGATTTTTATAGTTTTCTACAAAATATAGAAAAAACAATCAAAAGTATGATTTTTACAGTCATAGTATTGAAGTTTCCTATATTATTTTATAAAATAGAAGTAATAATTACAAAATAAGTATAGCGCTTTCAACAAAAATGGAAGCGGTTACTTAACAAGGAGAACCCTATGGGAAAAGATTATTGGAATCGCAAAAGTATCTATAGCATCCGTAAATTTACGGTAGGAACATGCTCAGTGCTTATCGGGACTTGCTCTGTTTTATTTGGAGCAAATCTAGCAGGTGTAAATTCTGTATCTGCAGATGAGACACCAGTCGCTGTTGCTACAGAAAAAGTGGAGAAAGAAACTCCTAAAGAGGAAGCTGTAGATTCAAAAGCTTCTGAACAACCTGTAACAACAGAAACTGTTAACAGTGAAGCAGTAGAAACTAATCATGAAGTAGAGAAAAAAGTGGAAACACCAACTACTGAGACTACTCCTGAGAAAAAAGAAACCTCCGATGTAGAAAAGCAAGCTCCAGCTGTGACTCAGGATCAATCTGCTCAAACAGAAAAACCAGAGCTCAAATCTGCAACTAATGATGAGGTGAAACAGTTGATTGAGGATAGAAAAGTTGAATTCAATCAAAACTGGCATTTTAAGCTCAATGCCAATGCTAAAGATGCGGTCAAGCCAGATGCCGATGTTTCTAGTTGGAAGAAATTAGACCTTCCTCATGATTGGAGTATCTACAATGACTTTGACCATGACTCACCTGCCCAAAACGAAGGTGGGCAACTCAATGGTGGTGATGCTTGGTATCGTAAGACCTTTAAACTCGATGAAGAAGACCTCAATAAGAATGTACGTATCACATTTGACGGGGTTTACATGGATTCTCAGGTTTATGTAAATGGACAGCTAGTTGGTCACTATCCAAATGGTTACAACCAATTCTCATATGACATCACTGACTATCTCCATAAAGACGGTCGCGAGAATGTCGTAGCAGTGCATGCCATCAACAAACAACCAAGTAGCCGTTGGTACTCAGGAAGCGGAATTTACCGTGATGTTACCCTTCAAGTCACAGATAAGGTCCATGCTGAGAAAAATGGAACAACGATCTTAACGCCAGACCTTGAAAAACAACAGAAGGGCAAGGTAGATACTCATGTAACAAGTAAGATTGTCAATACTGATGATAAAGATCATGAAATTCTTGCTGAGTATCAAATCATTGAACGTAATGGTCAAGCTGTAACGGATCTCGTTCGTACAGCTAGTCAAGTCTTGAAAGCTCATCAATCAACAAGTTTAAATGCTATTTTGCAAGTTGACAAACCAAAACTTTGGACAGTTCTCAATGATAAACCGGCCCTTTATGAATTGGTGACTCGTGTCTATCGTGATGGCCAGTTGGTGGATGCTAAGAAAGATTTGTTTGGGTACCGTTATTACAACTGGACACCAAATGAAGGCTTCTCTTTGAATGGTGAACGCATTAAATTCCATGGGGTTTCTCTTCACCATGACCATGGAGCTCTTGGAGCTGAAGAAAACTATAAAGCAGAATACCGTCGTCTGAAACAGATGAAGGATATGGGTGTAAACTCTATCCGTACAACCCACAACCCAGCTAGTGAGCAAACTTTACAGATTGCTGCTGAGCTTGGTTTGTTGGTCCAAGAAGAAGCTTTCGATACTTGGTATGGTGGTAAGAAACAGTATGACTACGGTCGCTTCTTTGATAAAGATGCTACTCACCCAGACGCTAAGAAAGGTGAAAAATGGTCTGATTTTGACTTGCGTACCATGGTCGAAAGAGGCAAGAACAACCCAGCTATCGTCATGTGGTCTATCGGTAATGAAATCGGTGAAGCAGACGGGAAACCTCGTTCTTTAGCAACAGTTAAACGCTTGGTTCAAGTTATTAAGGCTGTTGATAAGACACGCTATGTCACTATGGGAGCAGATAAGTTCCGCTTTGGTGATGGTAGTGGTGACCATGAAAAGATTGCCAATGAACTTGATGCGGTTGGATTTAACTATTCAGAAGACAACTACAAGAAACTTCGTGCGAAACATCCAAATTGGTTGATTTACGGTTCTGAAACTTCCTCAGCTACTCGTACACGTGGAAGTTATTTCCGACCAGAACGTGAATTGGTCCACAGCAATCAGGCTTACCGTCATTATGAGCAATCAGACTACGGTAATGACCGTGTTGGTTGGGGTAAAACAGCCACAGCATCTTGGACTTTTGACCGTGACAATGCAGGTTATGCAGGTCAGTTCATCTGGACGGGTACCGACTATATAGGTGAGCCTACTCCATGGCACAACCAAAACCAAACTCCAGTTAAGAGTTCTTACTTTGGTATCGTAGATACAGCTGGTATTCCAAAGAATGATTACTACTTGTACCAAAGCCAATGGGTTCCTGCTGAGAAGAAACCAATGGTTCACTTGCTTCCTCATTGGAACTGGGAAAATTCTACTCTAAAAGAGAATGTAGCGGATGCAGATGGTAATATTCCAGTCCGTGCCTATTCTAATGCGGCAAGTGTAGAACTATTCTTGAATGGTAATACTCTAGGCAAGAAGACATTTACTAAAAAACAAACTAGTGATGGACGTCCTTACCAAGAGGGTGCTAAACCTAATGAACTTTACCTTGAATGGAAGGTTGCTTTTGAAGCTGGTACTTTAGAAGCAGTAGCTCGTGACGAAGCTGGTAATATCGTTGCTCGTGATAAGATTGTGACTGCTGGAGAACCTGCAGGGGTTCGTTTGGTCAAAGAAGAAAATGCTATTGCAGCTGACGGAAAAGACCTCACTTATATTTACTATGAAATCGTTGATAGCAAGGGTAACGTAGTTCCAACTGCCAATAACCTTGTTCGCTTCCAGTTGCATGGACAAGGTCAGATTGTCGGTGTGGATAACGGGGAACAAGCCAGCCGTGAACGTTACAAAGAACAAGCAGATGGTTCATGGATTCGCAAAGCCTTTAATGGTAAGGGTGTTGTGATTGTCAAATCAACGGAGCAAGCAGGGAAATTCACTTTGACTGCCCACTCTGATTTCTTGAAATCTGGTCAAACAACGATCTTCACAGGTAAAAAAGACCAAGCAGAAAAAACTGTTTTAGGAACAGAAGTGCCTAAAGTACGTACCGTTATTGGTCAAGAAGCGAAAATGCCTTCAAAAGTAGCATTTATTTATAGTGATGGCAGCCGTGAAAAACTTCCAGTAGAATGGTCAGCAGTTAATGTCAACGAACCTGGTATCTTTACTGTTAAAGGTGTGGCAAATGGTCGTGATGTAGAAGCGCGTGTTGAAGTCTTGGCCCTCGAAACAGAATTACCTGTAGTTAAGAGAATTGCACCAACTACAGATCTAAGTACAGTTGACCCATCTGTTACCTATGTATTGTCAGATGGTACTGTAGGAAGTTATGATGTTGATAAGTGGGAAGTTGCAGCAGAAGATCAAGCTAAATTAGCTATCCCAGGCTCTCGTATCCAAGCCAAAGGAATTTCAGGTGATGACCAAATCGATGCGACCTTTGTAGTCGCAGAAGGTCAAGCAGCTGCTCCAGTAGTACCGACTGTAACTGTAGCAGACCAGCCTGTAGAAGGGCTCTCAACGGATCAACCGGTTCTATACCATAAACTTGCTTATGGAACTGCTTTACCTGAAGTCAAAGCTTTGGCTGAAAATGCGCAAGTGACTGTTATTCAAGCTAACGAAGCAAATGGTATGCGTGCAAGTATTTATGTTCAACCAAATGATGGTGGAGCATTGCAAACTTACGCTATCCAGTTCTTGCAGGAAGCTCCGCAGATTGAACGTTTGAGCCTAGAAGTAGAAAATGCAGCTGCACTGAAAGAAGACCAAACAGTTGGTATCAAGGTATTGGCTCACTATCAAGATGGTACACAGGCAGAATTGAAGGCTGACAAGGTAAGCTTCTCTACATCAGGTCAAGGAGACGTAGCTGTTCGTAAAGGTATGCTTGAATTGCATAAACCTGGTCAAGTAACTTTGAAAGCTCAATTTGAAGGAGCAGAAGGTCAGATTGACTTGAACATTCAAGCAAACACTGAAAGCAAAGTTGTCCAAGCCATTCGTCCAGTTAGTGTCGTGACAGGTTTGAACCAAGAACCGAGTCTACCTGAGACAGTAACGGTAGAGTACGACAAAGGATTTCCAAAAGTTCACAAGGTGACTTGGCAAGCAGTTGCTAAGGAAAACCTTGCCAAATACCACAGCTTTGATGTTATAGGTAAAGTAGAAGGAATCGAAAACGAAGCTCATGCAAAAGTTTCTGTAGAAGGTATCATTGCAGTCGAAGAAGTGACGACAACAACTCCTGTTTCAGAAGCTCCTCAATTGCCAGAAAGTGTTCGTACTTACCACTCAAACGGCCAAGTATCTTCAGCTAAGGTGACTTGGGATGCTATTGACCCGAGCCAATATGCACAAGAAGGTAGCTTTACAGTGACAGGACATGTGGAAGGTACTCAACTACCAACCAAACTTCATGTTCGTGTTTCTGCTCAGACAGAAACTGGTGCTAACATTTCTGACCAGTGGACAGGTTCTGAGTTGCCACTTGCCTTTGCATCAGACTCAAATCCAAGTGATTCAGTAGCCAATGTTAATGACAAACTAATCTCATTTAATGACCAACCAGCAAACCGTTGGACTAACTGGAAACGTACAAGTGAAGCATCCGTAGGAATTCTCTTTGGTGATTCTGGTATCCTGTCTAAACGTTCGGCTGATAACCTTAACGTAGCCTTCCACGAAGACCACGGTGTCGGTGCACCTAAGTCTTATGTGATTGAATACTATGTAGGAAAAGATGTTCCAACAGTTCCTAAGAATCCAAGCTTTGTTGCTAGTGAAGACCACGTCTTTAATGATGACAATAACTGGAAACAAGTGACAAATCTTAAAGCTCCAGATCAAGTGAGAGCTGGAGAAATGACCCACTTTAGCTTTGATAAAGTCAATACCTATGCAGTTCGTATCCGTATGGTTAGACCAGATGGTAAATGGGGTACTTCTATTACAGAAATTCAAATCTTCTCTAAACAAGTAGCAGCAGCTAAGAAAGCTCAAGCTCAAATTCAAGTAGATGGAAAAGATTTGCCAAACTTTAACCCTGGCTTGACTGACTATTATTTAGAAGCTAAGGAAGACAAGGTACCAACTGTAACAGCAAGTGTATCAGATAATGGTATTGCTACAGTGATTCCAAGCGTACATGAAGGTGATCCAGTTCGTGTTGTTGTTAAGGCTGAAAATGGAGATATTCTAGGAGAGTACCGTCTACACTTTACAAATGATAAGGACTTGCTAGCAAGTAAACCTGTTGTTGCTGTGAAAACATCACGCTTGGTTGCTAAGGGGCATACACTTGAGTTACCTGCGAAAGTCGCTGTTTACTTCTCAGGTAAAGATGGCTATGAAGTCAAAGACTTGGCAGTTGAATGGGATGAAGTTCCAGCTGAAAATCTAGCGACTGCAGGTGAATTTACAGTTCGTGGTCGCGTTTTAGGTACTGATTTAACTGCTGAAGTGGCTGTTCGTGTAACAGACAAACTCGGTGAAAACCTTTCAGACAACCCAGACTTCGATGACGATAGCAACCGTTCATTTGCCTCAGCGACCAATGATATTGATCCAAATTCTCATGACCGTGTGGACTATGTAAACGACGGTTCAGATGATGAAACCCGTCGTTGGACCAACTGGTCTCCAACTCCATCTGATAATCCAGAAGTTTCAGTAGGGGTTATCTTTAGAGAAGCTGGCAAGATTGTTGAACGTACAGTCGCTGAAGGAAGCATTCGATTCTTCTCAGATGGTGGTACAGATGCACCTTCTAAACTAGTCTTAGAGCGCTATGTAGGACCAGAATTTGACTCGCCAGAATACTACTCTAACTACCAACCATACGATCCAGAACATCCATTCAACACTCCTTCTAACTGGGAGAAAGTTGAATACCGTGCGGATCAAGAGATTCAAGCAGGTACTGATATCCATGTAACCTTTGCCCCAGTTAAAGCTAAGGCTATGAGATGGCGCATGGATAGAAAAGCTGATACCAAGGGTGTAGCTATTACAGAAATGGCCTTCATTGCTCCAAGTGAGGAACCTAAGGATAGTACAGCTGCAAAACTTCTTGTGGATGGTAAAGAGATTGCTGACTTCTCTGAAGATCGTGTGGATTACCAAGTAACCTATAGTGGAAATCGTCCTCAAGTAACAGTTGAAACTGGCGAAAATGTAGCAGCAACTATTGTTGATAGTGGTGATGATAAACTTCCAGTCTTAATTCATCTTGTTTCAGAAAGTGGTAAACATATTAAGGAATACCGCATTCAATTGACTAAGGCAGATGCTGAAAGCGCTAAGACAGAACCAGCTGTACACGAAGTTCCAGAGTTCACAGGTGGTGTGAACGGAGAAGAGGCGGCTGTTCATGAAGTTCCAGAATACACAGGCGGTGTGAATGGAGTTGAACCAGCAGTTTATGAAGTTCCAGAATACACTGGAGGCGCGAATGCAGTCGAAGCAGCAGTTCATGAAGTTCCAGAATACACTGGAGGTGTGAATGGAGTTGAACCAGCAGTTTATGAAGTTCCGGAATATACAGGAGGATCGAAGCTAGTTGCACCAGCTGTTCATGAAGTTCCAGAATACACTGGAGGTGTGAATGCAGTTGAAGCAGCTGTCAATGATGTCCCAGAGTATAAAGGTGGGGCTAATGCAGTCTTTGCAGCAGTTAACGATGTACCGGAATACACAGGTGGTGTAAACGGAGTTGAAGCAGCTGTCAATGATGTCCCAGAGTACAAAGATAATCAATCTCTTGTAGCTCTCGCTATGTCACAAGACAAGACTTATCAGGCACCTGCAAGTCGTCAACATATTCTCCCAGAAACAGGTACTAAGGAAAATGCTATTCTTGCAACAGCAGGTGTTATGGGAATGCTCCTAGGTTTGTTTGCAATGGGCAAGAGAAAAGACGAAGAATAAAATGATCTGACATTATGTTGATCATAGAGATTGGACTAACAATCCAAACTCAACTAAAAAAGTGGACAAACTAGTTTTCTGATAAACAGAATCTGGTCTTGTTCGCTTTTTTATTTCAAGACTCAATTGCAAAAGAAGATTGAGATGATTTTCTACAAAAACCAAACATCAAACTAGGAGAATTGCCTTATAGTCAATGAAAACCAAAGAGCAAACTAGGAAGCTAGCCGAAGGCTGTACTCGAGTACGGCAAGGCAAAGCTGACGTGGTTTGAAGAGTTTTTTGAAGAGTATTAGAAATAAGGTGAGTAAGGCAAGGTCATACTGGCCTGTTTTCAGTGCTTTTTAGAAGTTTAAAAATCTCTCTAAAGTCTACAAGGATAAGCTTTCTTTCTCTCCTCAAAAGAGTTATAATAAAGATGAAAATAGGGATAGAAGAGGAGGAGATAGGATGGCTTACATTGAAATGAAAAATAGCTATAAGAGATATCATACAGGAGACACAGAAATCGTAGCCAATCGTGATGTCAACTTCGAGATTGAAAAGGGAGAACTGGTCATTATCCTTGGTTCATCTGGAGCAGGAAAGTCAACAGTTTTGAATATTCTAGGCGGAATGGATATAAATGATGAAGGGCAAGTTTGGATTGACGGGACCAATATCTCGAATTTCACTTCTCATCAGAGAACCAACTATCGCAGAGATGATGTTGGCTTTGTCTTTCAATTTTATAATTTGGTTTCTAACTTGACTGCTAAGGAAAATGTCGAGCTAGCTTCAGAAATTGTTGCAGATGCCTTGGATCCTGAGCAGGTTTTAAAGGATGTTGGCTTAGGTCACCGTCTTAATAACTTTCCAGCCCAGCTATCTGGTGGCGAGCAACAACGGGTCTCCATTGCTCGAGCGGTGGCTAAAAATCCTAAAATTCTCCTTTGTGATGAGCCGACGGGAGCCTTGGATTACCAGACTGGTAAGCAGGTTCTAAAGATTCTTCAAGATATGTCACGTAAAAAAGGAGCCACCGTTATCATCGTGACTCATAATGCTTCGCTAGCTCCCATAGCTGATCGCGTGATTCAGATGCATGATGCTGGTGTCAAGAGCGTTGTTATCAATCCTCAACCACAGGATATTGATGATTTGGAGTACTGAGATGAAAAGAAAGACATATTGGAAAGACCTACTCCAGTCTTTCACAGGTTCAAAGGGACGGTTTTTATCCATCCTGACTCTGATGATGTTGGGGTCTTTGGCCTTGGTCGGTCTCAAGGTTGCTAGTCCCAATATGGAGCGAACAGCTTGGGATTATATTCAAAAAGCCAATCTGGCAGATATGACCGTCATAGCAGATTATGGTCTAGATCAGGCAGACCAGGAAGAATTGCAAAATCTATCAGGAGCAGATGTCGAGTTTGGTTATATGACAGATTTGACTCTAGCAAACACCCAAGATGCCATACGGATATTTTCTAAGACAGACAAGATTTCAAAATTTGAGGTGACCCAAGGGCGTTTGCCTGAACAAGAGGATGAGTTAGCCTTGGCGGACTTTTGGAAAGATCGATATCAGATTGGTCAAGTCATTTATTTGAGTCAAAAAAAGGGCAGTAATTCTCAATTAAAACGTGATAGTTATACTATTACAGGTTTTGTCCACTCTCCAGATATTTTTTCAAAAACGGATATGGGGAGTTCAGCTAGTGGCAATGGGAATCTAGCAGCTTACGGTGTTGTAACTGAAGATAATTTTAAGAGTTCTGTTTATACGATTGCCCGCCTGCGTTTTGCTAGCCTAACAGATGTTAATCCTTTTTCCAGCGATTACGAAAAAAAGCTGGAGGCTGAAGAAGCGACTCTTAAGGAACAACTTGCTGATAATGGTCAAGCGCGGCTAGAGAAAATGAAGAAGGATGCTCAAGAGTCACTTGATGAAGGCAAGAAACAACTAGACGAGGCTGAAAGTAATTTGACAGCTGGTAAGAGTCGCCTGCAAGAAATCGAAACGCGTCTACAAGCTCAAGAAAATCAAGTGAGCCAACTACCAGAACCACAAAAAAGTCAAGCATCTAGTCAGTTAGAAGAAGCAAAAGACCAACTAAAGCAAGAAAAGGAAAAGCTAGCCCAGGCTGAAAGCGACCTAGCCAACGAAAAGTCCAAATGGCAGACCAGTCAGGATGAGGTCAATACTCTGACAGAGCCAACCTATCATGTCTACAATCGAAAAAGCTCTCCTACTGGTCAAGGTTATCTGATGTATAGTAACTCAGCCATGAGTATTCGTGCCGTGGGAAATATCTTTCCAGTTGTTCTCTACGCAGTGGCAGCCATCGTTACCTTTACCACTATGACTCGATTTGTAGATGAGGAAAGAACCAATGCAGGGATTTTCAAAGCTCTAGGCTACCATAGCAAGGACATCATCGCTAAGTTTGTGATTTATGGTCTGGTTGCTGGTACTATTGGAACCCTTCTAGGGATTCTGATTGGCCATTATGTCTTAGCACCTACAATCTCACATATCATTACTGGCCGAATGATTGTTGGTGAGAGTCAGCAATATTTCTACTGGACCTATAGTTGCTTGGCTCTGGGGCTAAGCTTAGTAGCAAGCGTCCTACCAGCCTACCTTGTATCTCGTAGAGAATTGCATGAAGAAGCAGCGCAATTATTATTACCTAAGCCTCCAGTCAAGGGTTCTAAAATTCTCTTAGAACGCATCACATTTATCTGGTCACGTTTGAGCTTTACTCAAAAGGTTACTGCTCGTAATATCTTTCGTTATAAGCAGCGTATGTTAATGACCATTTTTGGGGTTGGAGGTTCAGTTGCCCTCCTCTTTGCAGGACTTGGGATTCAATCCTCTGTGGTTGGCGTGGCCGACAGGCAGTTTAAGGACCTGCAACAATATCAGATGGTTCTCTCTGTAAATACTAGAGCTTCAGATACTGATAAGGACAAGTTAGAAGAAAAACTGAAAAGCGATGAAGTTAAAGATTTTCGTTTGATTTTTTCTAAGCAGATTGAAGAGAAGTATCCGGGCAAGGCTGGAATTCAGACAGTGACCATCATGGTAACAGATAAGGCTGACCTGGCTCCATTTGTCCGTTTAGAAAAAAATGGGGAAAAACTTGACTTATCTAACGGAGTTGTCTTGACAGAAAAATTAGCTCAGTTGGCAGGAGTTTCCGTTGGTGAAAATTTTACAATAGATGGAAAAACATTTAAAGTAGGTGGCATCACGGAGCATTATGTAGGCCATTTTGTTTATATGAATCAGGAGACCTATGAGAAAATTTATGGTCAAACTCCTAAGATGAATACCTATCTAGTCCAACTCAAGGATAAAAGTGAAGGCAATACTGAAAGAGTTGCAAGAGAATTTATGGAGCAGGCGGCTGTCAATGGTGTCGTGCAAAATGCTTCAACCATTCAGCTATTTGAAAGTTTTGCTAGTTCCCTTAACCAAACCATGGCAATTTTGGTTCTGGTATCGGTACTTCTAGCAGTTGTGATTCTCTATAATCTGACCAATATCAATGTTGCTGAACGGATTCGGGAACTTTCAACCATTAAGGTTCTTGGTTTTCATAATAAAGAAGTGACCCTTTATATCTATCGGGAGACCATCATACTGTCACTGGTTGGAATGATTGTAGGTTTGGTCTCAGGCTTTTATCTCCATCAATTTCTAATTCAGATGATTGCACCGGGCACCTTCCGTTTTCAACCACAGGTCGGTTGGGAAGTGTATCTAATCCCAGTTTTAGCTGTTGGTATCATCTTGACTATACTCGGTTTTTTTGTCAATCACTATCTCCTAAAGGTCGATATGCTAGAAGCCCTCAAGTCGGTAGAATAGGTTTTTTATAACAAAAAACAAATAAGAAAGCCCTTTGTGGCTTTTTTATTTTCATAAAAATGGTAAAATAGTAAGAGTAGAAATGGAGTTCTAGATATGAAACGAATTGATCAATTTAAAAATAAGAAAGTATTAGTCCTAGGTTTGGCTAAATCAGGTGAATCTGCAGCTCGTCTTTTGGACAAGCTAGGTGCCATCGTAACGGTTAATGATGGTAAACCTTTTGAGGAAAATCCAGCAGCTCAGAGCCTTTTAGAAGAGGGCATCAAGGTTGTCACTGGTGGACATCCTTTGGAATTATTGGATGAAGATTTTGCCTTGATGGTAAAAAATCCAGGAATTCCTTATAGTAATCCAATGATTGAAAAAGCACTAGAAAAAGGGATTCCAGTATTGACTGAAGTTGAGTTGGCCTACTTGATTTCAGAAGCACCAATCATCGGTATAACTGGTTCAAATGGGAAGACAACGACCACAACCATGATTGGAGAAGTTCTGACTGCTGCAGGACAAAATGGACTCTTATCAGGTAACATCGGTTATCCTGCTAGTCAAGTGGCCCAAACTGCCACAGATAAGGACACCCTTGTCATGGAACTTTCTTCTTTCCAATTAATGGGAATCCAGGAATTCCATCCTGAAATTGCTGTTATCACCAACCTTATGCCAACGCATATTGACTATCACGGTTCTTTTGAAGCCTATGTGGCAGCCAAGTGGAATATCCAAAGCAATATGACAGCAGCTGATTACCTAGTATTGAACTTCAACCAGGAATTAGCTAAAGAACTTGCGACAAAGACAAACGCGACTGTAGTACCATTCTCAACACTTGAAAAGGTTGACGGTGCTTATCTTGAAGATGGTCTTCTCTACTTCCGTGGTGAAAAAGTCATGGCAGCTGATGAGATCGGTGTTCCAGGTAGCCACAATGTGGAAAATGCTCTTGCAACCATTGCCGTTGCTAAACTGCGTGGTGTTGACAATGAAACGATTAAGGAAACCTTGTCAGCCTTTGGTGGCGTTAAACACCGTCTCCAATTTGTAGACCAAATAAATGGGGTGAAATTCTACAACGATAGTAAGTCAACCAATATCTTAGCAACTCAAAAAGCCTTGTCAGGATTTGATAATAGCAAGGTTATCTTGATTGCTGGTGGGTTGGACCGTGGCAATGAGTTTGACGAATTGGTTCCAGATATTACTGGACTTAAGAACATGGTCATTCTCGGTCAGTCTGCAGAACGTGTCAAACGTGCAGCGGATAAGGCTGGTGTGGCTTATGTCGACGCAACTGATATTGCAGATGCAACCCGCAAGGCTTATGAACTTGCAGAAGAAGGAGATGTGGTTCTCCTCAGTCCTGCTAATGCAAGCTGGGATATGTATGCTAACTTTGAAGTACGTGGAGATCTTTTCATCGACACTGTAGCGGAGTTAAAGGGATAATATGAAAAAAATAGTATTTACAGGTGGGGGAACGGTTGGACACGTTACCCTCAACCTTTTGTTAATGCCTAAGTTCATCGAAGATGGCTGGGAAGTCCACTATATTGGTGATAAAAACGGGATTGAGCATCATGAAATCCTCAAGTCGGGTTTAGATGTCACCTTCCATTCGATTGCAACGGGGAAATTACGTCGATATTTCTCATGGCAAAATATGGTTGACGTCTTTAAGGTTGCTTTTGGAATTCTTCAATCGCTCTTTATCATGCTTCGAGTTCGTCCACAAGCCCTCTTTTCTAAGGGTGGATTTGTATCTGTTCCGCCTGTTATCGCAGCGCGAGTATGCAGAGTACCAGTCTTCATCCACGAGTCTGACCTCACCATGGGCTTGGCCAATAAAATTGCCTATAATTTTGCGACTAAGATGTACTCTACTTTTGAGCAAGCATCTAGTCTCACTAAGGTAGAGCACGTTGGAGCCGTGACCAAGGTTTCTGGCCCAGTTATGGAAGAACCTGAAGAAATGGTGGATATCCGAACTTCTTTCAACGACAAGCTACCAACTCTTCTTTTCGTCGGTGGTTCTGCTGGGGCGAGAGTCTTTAACCAACTAGTTACAGACCACAAGGAAGAACTGACTAGTCGCTATAATATCATCAACCTGACAGGAGATGCTAGTTTAAATGAACTAAGTTCAAACCTCTACCGTGTTGACTATGCGACGGAACTCTATCAACCACTCATGAATCTGGCTGATGTGGTCATCACTCGTGGTGGTGCCAATACTATTTTTGAACTTCTTGCTATGGCTAAATTGCACGTCATTGTGCCACTAGGTCGTGAAGCTAGCCGTGGAGATCAGATTGAAAATGCAGCCTATTTTGTGAAGAAAGGCTATGCTGAGGAGTTGCAAGAGAGCGATTTGACTTTGTCAACTTTAGAAGAAAAAGTAAATCAACTCTTGACCAACAAAGAGATTTACCAAAACAAGATGAAGAATTCTCAGGAATTAAAATCTGTGGCAGATTTTTATGAGCTACTAAAAAAAGATTTATCATAAGGAAAATTGATGTCAAAGGATAAAAAGAATCAGGACACTCAAGGCAAGGAATTGTCAGAGTGGCAAAAACGAAATCAAGAATATCTTCAAAAAAAAGCTGAAGAAGAGGCGAAACGTGCCGAAGAAGAAGCTCGTGAAAAAGAAGAACAAGTATCAGAGTCATCTGATAGTACTCAAGAAGTGTCAGAATGGCAAAAACAACACCACGAGTATTTGAGTAAAAAAAAGGAAGAAAAATCTACGAGTTCTGAAGAAGTGGACCAAGAATCCGAAAAATCTGAAGAGAAGGATTCGGATACTAGTGATGAAGCTTCAGTTGAAGAAACTGAAGATAAGAACACGGAGGAAACAAAAACTTCTCAAGAGGAGTCTAAGAACCAAGATAAAGTAGAACCTGAAAAAGGTGAAGCAAAGGTTAAGGAAGATAAAAAGAGGAAAATAAAAAATAAAACCCCAAAACCTCCTATTCCATCTGTCCATATCTGGCGAGCAGTTACAATTCTCGTCCCAAGCTTTTTAATCTTGTTCTTGTCTATTTATCTTCTAACTCCTTTGTCTACTCTGAAACATATTGAGGTTACGGGGACTGTTCAGACAAGTGCAGACCAAGTCAAAGAAGCTTCTGGTATTCAGGATAGTGACTATACGATTAGCTTATTCTTAAATAAAGATAAGCATGCTGAAATGGTTAAATCAGATCGCTGGATCGAATCGGCAAAGATAGTTTATCAGTTCCCGGTTCACTTCACCATTGAAGTGAAGGAATTTGGGATTGTAGCCTACTCTGTTTCTGGTGATAGTTATTATCCAATCTTATCAAGCGGAAGTATTGAATCAACTGCCGTTAGTTCTGACAACTTACCTGAGAAATACATATCTGTTTTGTTTAACGATGAGGAACAGATAAAAACATTGATTTCTCAGCTAAATGAAGTTAGTCCAGAAATTAAGCAAGAGATTGAGAAGATTGAACTTGCACCAAGTAAGGTAACAAGTGACCTTCTAAAGATTACCATGTATGATACAGACGAGATTTTGGTGCCATTATCAGAACTAGGGAAGAAATTACCTTACTATAGTAAGATAAAACCACAGTTGACAGTTCCTAGTGGTATTGACATGGAAGTCGGTATCTATAGCTATAGTCTAGTGGATAAGGCTCTGGATGACGAAAGAGTCAAAGCCAAAGAAGAGGAAAAGAAGAAGCAGGAAGAAGAGAAGAAAAAACAAGCTGAGCAAGGAAATCAAGATCAAACAACACAGACGACTCAAACAACACAGAGTCACTAAGTTTCAGATGATTTGTTCAGTTACTTGTTTTTACTTGACAAGTATTGCTTTAAATAATAGAATAGTAAAAAACCTTTAAAGCAGTCCAGAGAGGCAGCTAAGGTTAGACGGTGAAAGGGTGTAGACTACCCATTTTTCGTGGAACCTTGCTGTAGGCAGGTTCCTTTTTTCATGCTCTCTAGCTCACAAAGGTAAAAGGAGAAAAGTATGCGCGAATCTCGTCCGGTTATTGCTCTTGATTTTCCAAATTTTGAGGCAGTCAAGGAATTTTTAGCCCTATTTCCAGCAGAGGAAAAGCTCTATGTTAAAGTTGGAATGGAGCTCTATTATGCCGAAGGTCCTGAAGTTGTCCGTTATTTGAAAGACTTGGGACACAGTGTCTTTCTGGATCTCAAACTTCATGATATTCCCAATACGGTCAAATCAGCCATGAAGGTTTTGTCTCATCTGGGTGTTGACATGACCAATGTTCATGCCGCAGGTGGTGTAGAGATGATGAAGGCTGCGCGTGAAGGTCTTGGGAAAGAAGCCAAATTGATTGCTGTTACCCAGCTGACTTCAACTTCTGAAGAACAAATGAGAGACTTTCAAAATATTCAAACCAGTCTTCAAGAATCCGTCATTCATTATGCTAAGAAAACCGCTGAAGCGGGATTAGATGGTGTGGTTTGTTCAGCTCAAGAAGTAAAACTCATCAAAGAAGCTACCAGTCCAGAATTTATTTGCCTGACACCAGGTATTCGACCTGCAGGAGCTGCTGTTGGGGACCAAAAACGAGTGATGACACCTGCAGATGCTTATCATATTGGTAGTGACTACATCGTTGTCGGTCGCCCAATCACTCAAGCCACTGATCCAGTAGCAGCTTATCATGCTATCAAGGATGAATGGACACAAGACTGGAAATAAGAATATAGTTTAAAATACAAAGGAGAATCCCATGACACTTGCTAAAGACATTGCTAGCCATCTATTGAAAATTCAAGCCGTTTACCTCAAACCAGAAGAGCCCTTCACTTGGGCATCAGGTATCAAGTCACCAATTTATACGGACAACCGTGTGACGCTTGCATACCCAGAAACTCGAACTTTGATTGAGAATGGTTTTGTAGAAGCCATCAAGGCAGAATTCCCAGAAGTAGAAGTGATTGCAGGAACAGCGACTGCGGGTATCCCACACGGTGCCATCATCGCTGATAAGATGAATCTGCCATTTGCTTATATCCGTAGCAAACCTAAAGATCATGGTGCTGGAAACCAAATCGAAGGTCGTGTAGCTCAAGGACAAAAGATGGTTGTTGTTGAAGACCTTATTTCAACTGGTGGTTCGGTTCTTGAAGCTGTAGCAGCTGCCAAACGCGAAGGAGCAGATGTGCTTGGAGTTGTGGCTATCTTCAGCTATCAATTACCAAAAGCAGATAAGAACTTTGCGGATGCTGGTGTCAAACTGGTGACTCTTTCAAACTACAGCGAGTTGATTCATCTGGCTCAAGAAGAAGGCTATATCACACCAGAAGGACTCGACCTCCTAAAACGATTTAAAGAAGACCAAGAAAATTGGCAAGGATAACTTTTTTAGTGCAATTACTTAACCGATGTTTAACATCGGTTTTTTTAGTTGACAAATGTAGATTTTGAGAGTATACTGATAATTGTAATTGACAAATGTAGATTTTGGAGGTGTGCTGATGCAGATTTCAGATGCAGAATGGCAGGTCATGAAGATTATCTGGATGCAGGGAGAACAGACTAGTACTGATCTCATAAAAGTATTAGAGAAAAGGTTTAGCTGGTCCAAATCCACGATCCAGACACTCTTGGCTCGTTTGGTGGAGAAGGAATGTTTGACTCGGGAAAAACAGGGCAAGTCCTTTATCTATTCAGCCCTGTTGACACAGGAAGATAGCAAGAAGTTACTTGTCCAGGATATCAAAGACAAGGTTTGTTCCCGCAGGATGAAGCAGTTACTTGCTGATTTGATCAAAGAATGTGACTTTACCCTAGTTGACTTGGAAGGCTTGGAAGAAGTGATTGCTGAGAAAAAAGCAAGTGCTGTAACAGAAGTAAAATGTAATTGTATGTAAAGGAGACGCTATGTTAAATCTATTTGTATCTATTATTGTTCTAGGAATGATCGCTTTTATCCTCTTTTGGTTTTTCAAAAAACCGCAAGAAGACGGAAAGAGAGCCCAACAAAAGAATGGCTACCAGGAAATTCGAGTGGAAGTCATGGGAGGCTATACTCCAGGAACCATTATCCTCAAAAAATCGCAACCAGCTCGCATTATTTTTGATCGAAAAGATCCTTCACCTTGCTTGGACCAAATCGTATTTCCAGACTTTGGTGTGCATGCGGATCTGCCTATGGGAGACCAATATGTGGTTGAAATCACTCCTCAAGAAGCCGGAGAATATGGTTTCTCTTGTGGAATGAACATGATGCACGGTAAGATGATTGTAGAATAGGAGAACGATATGACCGAAATTGTGAAGGCAAGTCTTGAAAATGGTGTTCAAAAAATCCGTATCACAGCAGAAAAAGGCTATCATCCAGCCCATATTCAACTACAAAAAGGAATTCCTGCTGAGATTACATTTCATCGTGTGACACCATCAAACTGTTATAAAGAAATTCTCTTCGAAGAAGAAGGAATTCTAGAACCAATCGCTCAAGACGAAGAAAAAGTCATTCGCTTTACTCCTCAAGACTTAGGTGAACATGAATTTTCATGTGGCATGAAGATGCAAAAGGGAACCTACACCGTTGTTGAAAAAACTAAAAAATCTCTCAGTCTGTTACAACGTTTTTGGATTACTAGCATCTTTACTGTGCCTCTTGTGATTCTCATGATTGGGATGTCTACAGGAGGAATTAGTCACCAAGTCATGCGTTGGGGCACCTTTTTAGCCACAACACCCATTATGCTGGTAGCTGGACTTCCTTATATTAGAAGTGCTTGGGCTAGCTTTAAAAAACACAATGCCAATATGGATACCTTGGTAGCCCTAGGAACCTTAGTAGCCTATGTCTATAGTTTATTTGCTCTTTTTGCAGGCCTACCAGTATATTTTGAGAGTGCTGCATTTATCCTCTTCTTCATTCTTTTGGGAGCAGTTTTTGAGGAAAAAATGCGAAAAAATACTTCGCAGGCAGTCGAAAAATTATTAGACCTACAAGCAAAAACAGCAGAGGTTTTGCGTGATGATGTTTATGTTCAAATACCTCTAGAACAAGTCAAAGTTGGGGATCTCATTCGCGTTCGACCAGGTGAAAAAATTGCCGTTGATGGGATTGTGTTAGAAGGTGAAACGAGTATTGATGAATCAATGGTGACTGGGGAAAGTATTCCAGTCGATAAATCAGTTGGAGATGCTGTCATTGGTTCAACCATCAATAATAGTGGTACGATCATCTTTAGAGCTGAAAAAGTTGGTTCTGAGACTATGCTGGCTCAGATTGTGGACTTTGTGAAAAAAGCGCAAACGAGTCGTGCTCCTATTCAAGATTTGACAGACAAGATTTCTGGGATTTTTGTACCAGCAGTTGTCATTTTAGGACTTCTTACTTTTTGGATCTGGTTTGTTTTCCTAGGAGAAAGCTTTGTGACGTCACTTCTCTACGGAGTAGCAGTTTTGATAATTGCCTGCCCTTGTGCACTAGGACTTGCGACACCGACAGCACTCATGGTTGGAACAGGACGAAGTGCCAAGATGGGGATTCTTCTCAAAAATGGTACAGTTCTACAGGAAATCCAAAAAGTCCAAACCATTGTTTTTGATAAGACAGGAACCTTGACCGAAGGGAAGCCAGTAGTGACAGATGTTATTGGTGATGAAAGAGATGTGCTAAGTTTGGCTGCTTCATTGGAAGATGTATCTCAACACCCGCTAGCTCAAGCTATTGTTAATCGTGCATCTGAACTAGGAATCAGTCTTTACCCAGTGGAAAACTTCCAAGCCTTGCATGGAAAAGGTGTGACTGGGATTATTAATGGTAAACAAGTCTTGCTTGGGAATGCCAAACTTTTAGCTGATCTTGACATTCCGAGTGACTATCAAGAACGATTTGATTTGCTTGAGAAAGAAGCAAAAACAGTTGTCTTCCTATCCGTAGATGGTGAACTAAAAGGCTTAATTGCCTTGCAGGATGTCCCTAAGGAAAATGCTCGAGAAGCTATTGCTAAATTGAAAAAACGTGGCCTTAGAACTGTTATGCTTACCGGAGATAATGCTGGAGTAGCGCATGCAATTGCAGAGCAAATTGGAATCGAAGAAGTGATCGCAAATGTCTTGCCAGAGGAAAAGGCACATGAAATTCACAAGCTTCAAAAGAATGGCAAATTGGCCTTTGTTGGAGATGGTATCAATGATGCGCCGGCCCTCAGTGTAGCGGATGTCGGAATTGCCATGGGCTCTGGTACAGATATTGCTATCGAATCAGCAGATCTTGTCCTTACAACCAACAATTTACTAGGATTGGCACGTGCTTTTGATATGAGTAAGAAGACCTTTAATCGTATTCTACTCAATCTTTTCTGGGCTTCTATCTATAACCTCATTGGTATTCCGATTGCAGCAGGAGTCTTTTCTAGTCTTGGTTTGGTACTCAATCCAGAACTTGCAGGATTGGCCATGGCCTTTAGTTCAGTATCTGTTTTAATCAGCTCTCTTATGCTTAATTTTACTAAAGTCGATTAATACTCTTCGAAAATCAAATTCAAACCACGTCAGCTTCACCTTGCCGTACTCAAGTACAGCCTGCGGCTAGCTTCCTAGTTTGCTCTTTGATTTTCATTGAGTATAAAAAGGCGGTCTTAACCGCTTTTTTCTATTCTAAAACAGATTTTCGAAACGTTTTCAAACTGTACTGTAATAGAGAATGAAGTTTTCTGAGCACATTCTTATGAATCTGAAATCAAATGTGATAAATTAGGATTGTAAATTTACTGAATCGTTTTCAAAAAACATATAAAAGCGCTTTTATCTTTTATCAAATTAACTTTAAGGAGAGTTATCATTATGACTCAAGGGAAAATTACTGCATCTGCAGCAATGCTTAACGTATTGAAAACATGGGGCGTAGACACTATCTACGGTATCCCATCAGGAACACTCAGCTCACTCATGGACGCTTTGGCTGAAGACAAAGATATCCGTTTCTTGCAAGTTCGCCACGAAGAAACAGGTGCTCTTGCAGCGGTTATGCAGGCTAAATTTGGCGGATCTATTGGTGTTGCAGTTGGTTCAGGTGGTCCAGGTGCGACTCACTTGATTAACGGTGTTTACGATGCAGCTATGGATAACACTCCATTCCTTGCTATCCTTGGATCACGTCCAGTTAATGAATTGAACATGGATGCCTTCCAAGAATTGAACCAAAACCCAATGTACAACGGTATCGCTGTTTACAACAAACGTGTAGCTTATGCAGAGCAATTACCAAAAGTTATTGACGAAGCTTGCCGTGCTGCAGTTTCTAAAAAAGGTCCAGCCGTTGTTGAAATTCCAGTAAACTTTGGTTTCCAAGAAATTGACGAAAACTCATACTACGGATCAGGTTCATATGAGCGCTCATTCATCGCTCCTGCTTTGAACGAAACTGAAATCGACAAAGCGGTTGAAATCTTGAACAATGCTGAACGTCCAGTTATCTATGCTGGTTTCGGTGGTGTTAAAGCCGGTGAAGTGATTACTGAATTGTCACGTAAAATCAAAGCACCAATCATCACAACTGGTAAAAACTTTGAAGCGTTCGAATGGGACTACGAAGGTTTGACAGGTTCTGCTTACCGTGTTGGTTGGAAACCAGCCAACGAAGTAGTCTTTGAAGCAGACACTGTTCTCTTCCTAGGTTCAAACTTCCCATTTGCTGAAGTTTACGAAGCCTTCAAAAACACTGAAAAATTCATCCAAGTGGATATCGACCCATACAAACTTGGTAAACGTCATGCCCTTGACGCTTCAATCCTTGGAGATGCAGGTCAAGCAGCTAAAGCGATTCTTGACAAAGTAAATCCAGTGGAATCTACTCCATGGTGGCGTGCAAACGTTAAGAATAACCAAAACTGGCGTGATTACATGAACAAACTCGAAGGTAAAACTGAGGGTGAATTGCAATTGTATCAAGTTTACAATGCAATCAACAAACATGCTGATCAAGACGCTATCTATTCAATCGACGTAGGTGACACTACTCAAACATCTACTCGTCACCTTCACATGACACCTAAGAACATGTGGCGTACATCTCCGCTCTTTGCGACAATGGGTATCGCCCTTCCTGGTGGTATCGCTGCTAAGAAAGACAATCCAGATCGCCAAGTATGGAACATCATGGGTGACGGTGCATTCAACATGTGCTACCCAGACGTGATCACAAACGTTCAATACGACCTTCCAGTTATCAACGTTGTCTTCTCAAATGGTAAATATGCCTTCATCAAGGACAAATACGAAGACACAAACAAACACTTGTTTGGTTGTGACTTCCCTAATGCTGACTATGCGAAAATCGCTGAAGCTCAAGGAGCTGTTGGATTTACAGTTGACCGTATCGAAGACATCGACGCAATTGTAGCAGAAGCTGTTAAATTGAACAAAGAAGGTAAAACTGTTGTTATCGATGCTCACATCACTCCACATCGTCCACTTCCAGTAGAAGTACTTGAGTTGGATCCAAAACAACACTCAGAAGAAGCTATTAAAGCCTTCAAGGAAAAATACGAAGCAGAAGAACTCGTACCATTCCGCCTCTTCTTGGAAGAAGAAGGGTTGCAATCATGCGCAATTAAATAATTCCTCTCGTTGAAAATCAAAGATAAATTTATAGACTTCTTTATTAGGTTACTGCCGACGATTCCATCATTGAAACCTTAATTTTCAATGATGGAATCTAGTGCGGAGCCTAGAAAAAGTCCCAAAGGATTTCTCGTAGTTTGATGAGCAAAGAATTGCCATCAAACTTGGTTCCGCCTTGTTTATTCTTTGATTTTCTTAGAGCAGAACTTGAAAAGATCGGAGCAATCCGGTCTTTTTCTTTTATGTCTTTTCTGTTAAAATAGATTCATTAGGATATTTTAAGGAGAAAAAATATGCCAACAAGTTTCTTTCTATTATTTGGCTTAATGAGTTTAGGCTTTGCTGCCTTCACCTATTTCATGTTCGACTTTTTTATCTTCAGTAATTACAGAAATGCCAAGAGATGCACCGAAAGAACGGAAGGAGTTATTATCCGATATTCCTATGCTCTTTATAATGGAATTAGCCTGCCAGTTGTCGAGTACACTGTTGATGGGAACCAATACAAGGTTTTAGGACCGAAATTTCTATATGCGATTTCAAATACAATCAGTACTCCCTTGGGTTCGATCGTATCTGATGTCAAAATGGATAATTTTGAAGATGGGGAAATTCCTCAGGTTTTAAGATACAAGATTTATAGGAACAGTTTCATCTCTTTAACAAAATCACCTTTAATGGAACGATTTCCAATTGGAGGAAAGGTAACTGTTTATTATGATCCTAAAAAACCAAAACATTCCTACGTAGAAAGACCGCTAAAACCAGGTCGTTATGCATGGTTGACTAAATGTTTAGCTTATTTCCTTGTTTTTCTGATGGTTGCTCTAGCTTTCTTTATCGTGTTCATTCTTCCAAATCTTGTCAATTAAGTCTTTCGATATAATAAGAAGTCTATATCGTTACTATTTTTATAAAATCTTCTCCCTACTTTATAAGATAAGAAAAAGAGTTCAATTGGGACTCTTTTTTTGCTATAATGAGGGTGAAAAATTAGACAGGAGATGTAACATGTCAGAACCATTATTTTTAAATTCCGTAATGCAAGAAAAAATCTGGGGTGGTACTAAACTTCGTGATGAGTTTGGCTACGACATTCCAAGCGAAAAGATTGGTGAGTATTGGGCAATATCAGCTCACCCAAATGGTGTTTCTAAGATAGCTAATGGCCGTTTTGAGGGAACAGACCTAGCTACTTTGTATGCAGAACACCGTGAGTTATTTGGCAACCGTCCAGAGCCAGTATTTCCACTCTTGACCAAAATCCTCGATGCCAATGACTGGCTCAGTGTTCAAGTCCACCCAGACGATGCTTATGGACTAGAGCATGAAGGCGAGCTTGGAAAGACAGAGTGCTGGTATATTATCGCAGCAGATGAAGGTTCAGAGATTATTTATGGTCACAATGCCAAGTCAAAAGAAGAACTCCGCCAGCAAATCGAAGATAAAAACTGGGATTCCTTGCTTACCAAAGTCCCGGTTAAGGCTGGAGATTTCTTCTATGTACCAAGTGGGACTATGCACGCCATCGGTGCAGGTATCTTAATCCTTGAAACGCAACAGTCTAGTGATACCACCTACCGAGTTTATGACTTTGACCGTAAGGATGATAATGGCAATTTGCGCGAGCTTCATCTTGAAAAATCTATCGATGTTTTGAACATTGGTGAGCCTGCAAATAGCCGTCCTGTGACTGTTAAAGCAGATGATTTGCGTTCAACTCTTCTTGTATCTAATGATTTTTTTGCAGTTTACAAGTGGGAAATCACAGGAAAAGTTGACTTTGAAAAAACAGCTGACTACAGCTTGTTGAGTGTCTTGGCTGGTCAAGGGAAATTGACTGTAGACGGTAAGGAATATCCTATCCAAAAAGGTAGCCATTTTATCTTGCCAAGTGATGTTGAAGCTTGGACTTTGGAAGGATCAGATTTAGAATTGATTGTAAGCCATCCATAAAAAGAAAGGACCTGAGTTTATTACTCAAGTCCTTTTTTTACATAAATTGCGCGATAAAGACCACGATGATGATAATTGGAATGATGAAACGAAGAAGGAAAAGCCAGACTTGGGGAAATATTTATCTTCAAGGTTTTTAAGAATAAGTCATGGTTTCTAGGAAAGACTATTTTATATAGATAAAGATGAAATTTCAAATAAGCAAAAATAGATGGAGATAGCTCCGTCTATTTACTATTATTTTAGTTGGTAGGACCAGTTGTCTCCTTCTTTGTAGTAAAAGAACTCACTTAGATCTTCTTCAAGAAAAACACGAAGCATATCAGACATATCCTCAGTAGCTAGTTTAAGATGAGATAGATTTTCAAAATTCTCCCACCAGACTTTTCCTTCGTCTGAAGACTGGAGTTCACCAGTAAAGTGTTTTGTCTTGTAAAAAAGTACGACATAGCGAAAATCAGCATCATCATACCAATCTTTGATACCACAGAGTTGGGGTTTGGAAATGGTCAGACCAGTTTCTTCTTTCACTTCACGAATGACGGCATCGACAAAGGATTCACCACGTTCAACATGCCCACCAGGAAAAGTAATGCCAGGCCAGTCAGGATTAACTCGGTCTTGAACTAGAACCTTGTCTCCGTTTTGAATCATACACATATTAACAAATTCGACTGATTCTCTTCTGTTCATAGGCTTCTCCTTCGTATTTCTTAATCATAATGTAGACTTCCTGCCACCCAGCCGGTACAGAGGGCAGAAGTAATGTTAAAGCCACCAGTGTGGGCATTGATATCTAGCACCTCCCCTGCAAAGTGAAGTCCAGGAACCAGTTTGCTTTCCAGAGTTTTAGGATTAATTTCCTTGAGACTAACGCCACCTTTGGTCACAAAGGATTTAGCCAAGGACATCTTACCAGTAACAGGGATTTTAAGGGCCTTGATAGACTGGATAAGTTGGTCGCGTTCTTTTTCAGTTAGCTGTTTGACTTTTTCTGGATAGCCTTGCACAAAGAATTCTGCCAAGCGTTCAGGCAACAAGGCTTTTAAGGCATTTTTTAAGGATTTATCACGATTTTCTTCTAAAAATGCCACCAAGTCGCTCTCAGAAAGTTGAGGCAAGACATCCAAAGAAAGGACTTCACCTCCCTTGACAAAGCTTGACATACGCAGAGCAGCAGGACCAGATAAACCAAAGTGGGTAAAGAGCAGATCATGAGTGATGACATGCTTGCCATAGCTTAGAGTCACATCATCCAGCGAAATTCCCTGCAAGGCCTTATGCGGGAAATCTGTCAATAAAGGACTTTCAGCGGCTTCGAGCTCAGTAATGGTATGCTTAAAATGGCGAGCAATCTCGTGACCAAATCCAGTTGAACCAGTAGAAGGATAGGACTTCCCACCTGTTGTGACAATGAGTTTATCACAAGTGAAAGTTTGGTCTGCTGACTTAAGGACAAACTGATCGTCAATCTTTTTAACAGAAACAATCTCCGTTTGAGTAGCAATTTGCCCACCAAGTTCAGTGACTTTCTTTTCCAGAGCTTCGATTATGGTACGAGATTTATCACTGGCTGGGAAGACACGTCCGTGGTCTTCAACCTTGAGTTTGACGCCATTTTCCGTAAAAAAGTTGATAATATCATGATTATCAAATTGGGAGAAGACGCTGTAAAGAAAGCGCCCATTTCCAGGAATGCCAGCTAGTAGGTCATCTAGAGTTCCGTTATTAGTTACGTTACAGCGCCCCCCACCTGTACCAGCTAATTTTTTCCCAAGTTTCCGATTTTTTTCAATGAGAAGGGTTTTCTGCCCGTAAAAGCTACTGGAAATGGTAGCCATCATACCAGCAGGACCTCCTCCAATGACAATAGTATCAAAATGTTTCATAAGAGTATTGTACCATAAAAAAAAACAAGAGATGATTAGACATCTCTTGTCAGATTTATTAGTTGATTTCGTATCCCATGAGAAGTCCACCTTCTTCTGCATAAAAACTGCAGAGTCCAGAAGTTGGGAGAATTTTAATATTCGCTGCTGGGAATTTTTCACGCAAGAGCTCTGAGAGCTGCTGGCAGAATTTTTCATTACTGCGGTGAGCCATGACGATACGACCACCGGCATAGCCAGCTTTGAGCAACTCTTCATAAGCAGCTTGGAGGGATTTTTTAGCACCACGAGCCTTTTGAAGCAGTTCCAAGGTTCCAGTTTCACTTGCTTCCCCAACCATACGAATATTGAGGAGCCCGACAACTGTACCAATAAGCTTACTTAGGCGACCGTTTTTAACCAGGTTATCAACCTTAGCAAGAACGAACAACAACTTCGTTTTTTCTTGGTAAGTAGTAATAACTTCAACCACCTCTTCAAATGAAAGTCCTTGGTCAATCAAGTCATTGATTTTCTCAACAATTAAGTCAACCTCCCCACCAGCAGACAAACTATCAATAACGTGAATCAGAGTGTCAGGGTGGTCTTCGAGATAAATGTTTTTAGCTAATTGTGCGCTATTGTGGCTACCAGAGAGAGTTCCTGTGATGGTCACTACAAAAATATGTTTGGCACCTTCAAATGCTCGTAAATAATCATCAGGACTAGGGCAAGCTGATTTAGAAGCTTCAGAAGTCGCATACATAGTTTCCATCATCTGATCAATATCCAGATTGGCATCATCGACAAAGACCTGGTCCGCAACTTGAATCGTTAATGGGACACTGACAAATTCAGTATCAAAAGCAGGATTTGCCAGTTGACGATAATCACAACCAGAGTCAGCTACAATCTTCCAAGTCATAGAAATTCTCCATCTTTATCACTTATACATTGACAAAGGTTCTGTCTTTTTTTACAATTATATCATGAAAGCCCTTGAAACAAAAGTAGTACCTCTCTGTTGTCACAAGTAGAAAGAAATTGTTATGTCTGAACGAAAAATATCTGAAAAATCGCTTGAAAACCTTAGAAAATCAAATCAAGAATCTAATTTGCTAACCAGAGAAGCGATTGAAACAGCTCTTTTGCAACTCTTGGAGAAAAAGGAGTTGGCTAAGATTAGCATTTCTGAGTTAGTCAAGCGTGCTGGCGTTTCTCGTGCAGCTTTTTATCGAAACTATGATTCAAAAGAAGAAATTTTAGAAAGTGTCTTTAAACGAAGCGTCCATAATATCATGGAGCAACTAAGCCATTACGATGTCAAGACGGAACTCTATCTAGTTTGGGTTCACCTCTTTAGAGAAGCTAAGAAAGAAGCCAAGGTTATTCAGCTTGCCCTGGACTATCACCTGGAAAAAATCTTTGTTCAAGCTATGCAGGAATTTTTGGAAAAATATTATGGAAAATCAAAGGGTGTTAGCAGTTATATGCATTCTTTTTGGAGTTCTGCTATCGTATCGGTTTTGCTAAAATGGATCAAGGATGGGATGAAGATACCTGCTGAAAAAATTGCAGATTTACGCTTGCCATTTTTCAAAAAATAAGTTAAGAGGAGAAAAACTATGACAGAAAAAAGACTAGCTTGGGATGAGTATTTCGCTGCTCAAGCTCTATTGATTGCCAATCGTTCAACCTGTAAGCGTGCCAAAGTAGGAGCCGTTTTAGTTAAGGATAACAAGGTTGTTTCAACAGGCTATAATGGCTCTGTATCAGGAACAGAACATTGTATTGACCACGATTGTCTGGTGATTGAAGGCCACTGTGTCCGCACTCTTCATGCAGAGGTAAATGCTATTTTACAAGGGGCAGAGCGTGGCGTTCCAAAGGGTTTTACAGCCTACGTTACTCATTTTCCATGCCTTAACTGTACCAAGCAACTGTTGCAGGTGGGATGTGAACGTGTTGTTTATATCAATCAATACCGTATGGATGACTATGCCCAGCATCTTTATCATGAAAAAGGAACGGAGTTGACTCATTTACCACTTGAAACAGTGCAAGCAGCTCTCCAAGAAGCTCACCTGATCTAGAATTTGTAAAAAAATAAATGGTTTAAAAAGCTTTTTAAACCATTTTTTGGTATAATAAGAAGAATAAATTGAAAGAAGGAATTCAGAAAATGGGAAAACTTGAAGTTATTAATCATCCACTGATTCAACACAAATTGTCAATCTTGCGTCGCACTGACACTTCTACAAAAGCTTTTCGTGAGTTAGTTAACGAGATTGCAATGTTGATGGGATATGAAGTACTTCGTGATCTTCCGCTTGAAGACGTTGAAATCGAAACACCTATCACAAAAACAGTTCAAAAACAATTGGCTGGTAAAAAATTGGCAATTGTTCCAATCTTGCGTGCAGGTATTGGTATGGTTGATGGACTATTGAGTTTGGTTCCAGCGGCCAAAGTTGGGCACATTGGTATGTACCGTGATGAAGAAACCCTTCAACCAGTAGAATACTTGGTAAAATTACCTGAAGATATTGACCAACGTCAAATTTTTGTAGTTGATCCTATGCTTGCAACAGGTGGATCAGCGATTTTGGCTGTTGACTCCCTCAAAAAACGTGGAGCTTCAAACATCAAGTTTGTCTGCCTTGTATCAGCTCCAGAAGGTGTGAAGGCACTTCAAGTAGCACACCCTGATGTAGAAATCTTTACAGCAGCTTTGGATGAACGCTTGAACGAACATGGTTACATCGTTCCAGGTCTTGGAGACGCTGGAGACCGCTTGTTCGGAACAAAATAAGATTCTAAAGTGATATTGAGACTACAGCCTAGTCTTAGTTTTGAAAGGAGGTTAAATTTTTGTATCTGTTATTAGGATAGAGCAAAAATTTGACCTTTTTTGACCAAAAATATATAATAATCCTATTAACAAAGAAATTAGAAATCAAAAAAGGAGAAAAGAATGATTCCTGTAGTTATTGAACAAACAAGTCGTGGAGAACGTTCATATGACATTTACTCACGTCTTTTAAAAGATCGTATCATCATGTTGACTGGACCAGTCGAAGACAATATGGCAAACTCAGTCATCGCCCAATTGCTCTTCTTGGATGCCCAAGATAGTACAAAAGATATTTACCTTTATGTAAATACACCAGGTGGGTCTGTATCAGCTGGTTTGGCAATCGTTGATACCATGAACTTTATCAAGGCAGATGTCCAAACTATCGTTATGGGAATGGCAGCCTCAATGGGTACAATTATTGCTTCAAGTGGAGCAAAGGGCAAACGTTTCATGCTTCCAAATGCAGAATACATGATTCACCAACCAATGGGTGGTACAGGTGGTGGTACTCAGCAGACTGATATGGCCATTGCTGCTGAACACTTGCTTAAAACTCGTAAGACTTTAGAACAAATCCTAGCAGATAATTCTGGCAAATCAGTTGAGCAAATCCACGCAGACGCTGAACGTGATTACTGGATGAGTGCCCAAGAAACTCTTGACTACGGTTTTATTGACGAAATTATGGCTAATAATTCTTTGAATTAAACTACTAAAGCAAGCTCGACTGAGCTTGTTTTTTTTGATATAATAGAAGGAAGATTGTTAGAAGGAAGTTGAATTATGTTTCAAAAAGAGAATCGGTCTGGTCTGATTATCTATTTATACTATAATCGCGATGCTAAAAAACTCGCAAATTATGGTGATATTTGTTACCACTCAAAAAAACATCGTTACCTACAACTTTATGTCCCAACAGAGGAAGTAGAAGAGCTGGTAAATCGTTTAGGAAAAGAGAAATTTATCAAAAAAGTGAGAGTTTGTCATATTCAAGAATTGGAAACTCCTTTCGTTGGTAACCTATATAAAACCAACGAAAACGTTATCATTTAAAAAAGTGAGAGAAACTTGTTGACAATTTTCTGATAATTCGGTATATTCTTAACATGTAATTTAAATTGAACATTAAAAGGAGATAAACATGAAGAAAAAATTTGCATTGTCACTCGTAGCTCTTGCAAGTACAGCACTCTTAGCAGCTTGTGGGGAAGTGAAGTCAGGAGCTTCAAACACAACTGGTAACCCAATTGATGAAAAAGTTGTAAAAATTGGTTTCAACTTCGAAGAGACTGGAGCAGTAGCTGCTTACGGTACATCTGAACAAAAGGGTGCTCAACTTGCAGTTGATCAAATCAATGCTGCTGGTGGTGTTGATGGAAAACAAATCGAAGTTGTAGATAAAGATAACAAATCTGAAACTGCTGAAGCGGCTTCAGTTTCTACAAACCTTGTTACTCAATCAAAAGTAGCAGCTATCGTAGGGCCTGCGACTTCTGGAGCAACTGCTGCTGCAGTGGCAAACGCTACTCAAGCTGGTGTGCCATTAATCTCGCCAAGTGCTACTCAAGATGGTTTGACAAAAGGACAAGACTTCCTCTTCATCGGAACATTCCAAGATAGTTTCCAAGGAAAAATCATCTCAAACTACGTTTCAAACAAATTGAACGCTAAGAAAGTTGTTTTGTATACTGATAACTCAAGTGACTATGCTAAAGGTGTTGCAAAAGCTTTCCGTGAATCATTTAAAGGTGAAATCGTAGCAGATGAAACATTTGTATCAGGTGATACAGATTTCCAAGCAGCTTTGACAAAAATCAAAGATAAAGACTTTGATGCTATCGTATTGCCAGGTTACTACACAGAAGCTGGTAAGATTGTAAACCAAGCTCGTGGTATGGGAATTGATAAGCCAATCATCGGTGGTGATGGATTTAATGGTGAAGAGTTTGTTCAACAAGCAACAGCAGAACGCGCATCAAACATTTACTTCATCTCTGGTTTCTCATCAACAGTTGATGTGTCAGATAAGGCGAAAGCTTTCCTTGAAGCATACCGTGCGAAATACAATGAAGAGCCTTCAACTTTTGCAGCTCTTGCATATGACTCAGTTTACCTTGTAGCAAATGCAGCAAAAGGTGCAAAAACTTCAGTTGATATCAAGAACAATCTTGCTAAAACACAAAACTTCGAAGGTGTTACAGGTCAAACAAGCTTTGATGCAGATCACAACACTGTGAAAACAGCCTTCATGATGACCATGAATAATGGTAAAGTAGAAGCGGCAGAAGTCGTAAAACCTTAATCTTATAGATATCGTAAATGGGGAATGAGCTTTTACTCACTCCCTGTTTCGGTATTTATAAAGGGATTATTTTTTTAGAAAAATCCTAAAAATAAAACTTAGAAAGAGTGAACCATATGCTTCAACAACTTGTCAATGGTTTGATCCTAGGGAGTGTTTATGCGCTACTAGCCCTGGGTTATACTATGGTTTATGGAATTATCAAGCTTATTAACTTTGCCCATGGTGATATCTATATGATGGGTGCTTTCATGGGTTATTTCTTGATTAATGCCCTCCATTTAAATTTCTTTTTAGCCTTAATTTTGTCCATGATTGGTTCAGCTATTCTCGGTGTTATCATCGAGTTTCTAGCCTACCGTCCACTCCGTCATTCAACTCGTATCTCTGTACTGATTACAGCTATCGGGGTATCCTTCTTGCTTGAGTATGGGATGGTTTATCTAGTAGGTGCCAATACACGTGCCTTCCCTCAAGCAATCCAAACAGTTCGTTATGACTTGGGTCCGATCAGTCTAACAAATATTCAATTGTTGATTTTGACTGTTTCAATTGTTTTGATGATTCTTTTGCAACTCATCGTGCAAAAAACAAAAATGGGGAAAGCAATGCGTGCTGTATCAGTAGATAGTGATGCAGCTCAGTTGATGGGGATCAACGTAAACCGTACAATCAGTTTCACCTTTGCCTTAGGATCAGCTCTGGCTGGTGCAGCAGGTGTCTTGATTGCCCTTTACTACAACTCTCTTGAACCATTGATGGGAATGACTCCGGGTATTAAATCTTTCGTTGCTGCCGTTCTTGGTGGTATCGGTATCATACCTGGTGCAGCTCTTGGAGGTTTTGTAATTGGTCTATTGGAAACTTTTGCAATCGCTTTTGGATTGTCAGATTTCCGTGATGCCATCGTGTATGGAATCTTGCTCTTAATCTTGATTGTTCGTCCAGCTGGTATCCTTGGTAAGAATGTGAAAGAGAAGGTGTAAACAATGAAAGTAAATGTAAAAGCTAATATTCTCTGGATATTCCTTTTGTTGCTTGGATATGGTATGATTAGCCTCTTAGTTTCACTTGGTATTTTAAACCTTTTCCATATTCAAATTCTGGAGCAAATCGGTATCAACATTATTCTTGCAGTAGGACTTAACCTAATCGTTGGTTTCTCTGGCCAATTTTCACTTGGACATGCTGGATTTATGGCTATCGGTGCTTATGCTGCAGCTATTATCGGTTCAAAATCTCCAACTTATGGTGCCTTCTTTGGAGCGATGTTGCTCGGCGCCATCATTGCTGGTTTGGTTGCCCTCATCGTAGGAATTCCTACCCTCCGTTTGAAGGGAGACTATCTTGCAGTTGCGACACTTGGGGTTGCTGAGATTATTCGTATCTTGATTGTCAATGGTGGTAACTTAACTAACGGAGCAGCAGGTATTTTGGGAATTCCAAACTTTACTAATTGGCAAATGGTATATATCTTTGCTGTAATTACGACAATTGCAACGCTGAATTTCCTTCGTAGTCCAATCGGTCGTTTAACCTTGTCTGTTCGTGAAGATGAAATTGCAGCTGAATCTGTCGGGGTCAATACAACAAAAATCAAAATTATCGCATTTGTCTTTGGAGCTATGACTGCAAGTATTGCAGGTTCCCTTCAAGCAGGATTTATCGGTTCTGTTGTGCCTAAGGATTATAGCTTTATCAACTCTATCAACGTTTTGATCATCGTTGTATTTGGTGGCTTGGGATCCATTACAGGGGCAATTGTTGCTGCAATTGTTCTTGGTATTTTGAATATGTTCCTTCAAGATGTGGCTAGCGTTCGTATGATTATCTATGCTTTGGCCTTGGTACTCGTTATGATCTTCAGACCAGGGGGTCTCCTTGGAACATGGGAATTGAGCCTATCACGTCTCTTTAAAAAAGGTAAGAAGGAGGGACAAAACTAATGGCATTACTTGAAGTAAAAAATTTAACCAAACACTTTGGTGGTCTGACAGCCGTTGGGGACGTCACTCTTGAATTGAACGAAGGTGAACTTGTTGGCTTGATTGGACCGAACGGAGCTGGGAAAACAACTCTCTTCAACTTGTTGACAGGAGTTTATGAACCAAGTGAAGGAACAGTAACCTTAGATGGTCACTTATTAAATGGTAAGCAACCTTATAAAATCGCATCTCTTGGATTAGGGCGTACCTTCCAAAACATCCGCCTTTTTAAAGACTTGACAGTTTTGGATAACGTTTTGATTGCATTTAGTAACCATCATAAACAACATGTTTTTGCAAGTTTCTTGCGCTTACCAGCTTTTTATAAGAATGAAGAAGAATTAAAAGCCAAAGCCTTAGAATTACTAAAAATCTTTGATTTAGATGGTGATGCTGAAACTTTAGCTAAAAACTTAGCTTATGGTCAACAACGTCGTTTGGAGATTGTTCGTGCTCTTGCTACAGAGCCTAAAATCCTCTTCTTGGATGAACCTGCGGCAGGTATGAATCCACAAGAGACTGCAGAATTAACTGCGTTGATTCGTCGCATCAAGGATGAATTTAATATTACTATCATGCTGATTGAACATGATATGAATTTGGTTATGGAAGTTACTGAGCGTATCTATGTTCTTGAGTACGGTCGTTTGATTGCTCACGGGACACCAGATGAAATCAAGAGTAATAAACGTGTTATCGAAGCTTATCTTGGAGGTGAAGCCTAATGTCTATGTTAAAAGTTGAAAACCTCTCAGTACACTACGGTATGATTCAAGCTGTACGTGATGTAAGCTTTGAAGTCAATGAAGGAGAAGTTGTTTCTCTAATCGGTGCTAACGGTGCAGGTAAAACAACTATTCTTCGTACTCTATCAGGACTTGTTCGCCCAAGTTCTGGTCGAATTGAATTTTTGGGGCAAGAAATCCAAAAGATGCCCGCACAAAAGATTGTGGCATCAGGGCTTTCTCAAGTACCGGAAGGACGTCATGTTTTCTCTGGATTGACAGTTATGGAAAATTTGGAGATGGGAGCCTTTCTTAAGAAAAATCGTGAAGAGAATCAAGCAAATTTGAAGAAAGTCTTCTCTCGTTTCCCTCGTTTGGAAGAACGTAAAAACCAAGATGCGGCTACTCTATCTGGTGGTGAACAGCAGATGCTTGCCATGGGACGTGCACTCATGTCAACGCCTAAACTTCTTTTATTAGATGAACCATCAATGGGTCTTGCTCCGATTTTTATCCAAGAAATTTTTGATATCATCCAAGATATTCAAAAACAAGGTACAACCGTTCTCTTAATTGAGCAAAATGCCAATAAAGCACTTGCCATCGCTGACCGAGGATATGTTCTTGAAACAGGAAAGATTGTTCTTTCAGGAACAGGTAAAGAACTCGCAGCCTCAGACGAAGTCAGAAAAGCATATCTAGGTGGCTAAAACAATCCAGTGGATTGTTTTAGTCGGCGGATAAGGATTGCGTAGTAATCTTCGTATAGTCTGGGAGATTAGTTTAGGTTGCGGATAAGGATTGCGCAAGCAATCCACATTAGTCCGGGGGACCTTTTTAGTCGGCGGATAGAGATTGTGACGCAATCATTATGAGTAAAAGATTAAGGGCTCTAAGTTGAGCTCTTTTTCGTAAAGTCCTTCAGATTTTTCTGAATCTTGAAAAAGAAATGAAAGCGTTTGATAGCTTTCCGTAAAAAGTGTATAATAAAACTATAAACATAAAGGAGATTTCCTATGGCAGTTAAAGATTTTATGACACGCAAGGTCGTTTATATCAGTCCTGATACAACTGTTGCGCATGCAGCAGATTTAATGCGTGAACAAGGCTTGCACCGTCTTCCTGTTATTGAGAATGATAAATTAGTAGGCTTGGTGACAGAAGGAACAATTGCTGAAGCTAGTCCATCAAAAGCAACTAGTCTTTCAATCTTTGAGATGAACTACTTGCTAAACAAGACAAAGGTAAAAGATGTCATGATTCGTGATGTTGTTACTGTTTCAGGATATGCTAGTTTGGAAGATGCAACCTATCTCATGTTGAAAAATAAGATTGGTATCTTACCAGTTGTTGATAATGGTCAATTGTATGGCGTTATAACAGATCGAGATGTATTCGGAGCCTTTCTTGAAATTGCTGGTTATGGTGAAGAGGGAATCCGTGTTCGTTTTATCACAGAAAATGAAGTTGGGGTACTCGGTAAGATTGTTTCTTTAATCGTTGAGGAAAATCTTAATATTTCTCATACTGTTAATATTCCACGTAAAGATGGTAAGATTGTTATCGAAGTCCAAATTGAGGGAACGGTTGATCTTAGTTCCTTGAAGAAGAAATTTGAAGAAGAGAATATTTTCGTAGATGAAATTACCAAAACTGCAGCAAAAAAACTCTAAAAAATAAACTATCATTGTTTTATACTTGCGAAAAAAATTTTTTTCTAGTATAATAGTTTATTGTGAGCAAACCTCACTTACCCCATGCAAAGACTTGGGGTCATTAGACCAAAAGGAGGAACATATCAATGGCTAAATACGAAATTCTTTATATCATTCGTCCAAACATTGAAGAAGAAGCGAAAAACGCTTTGGTAGCACGTTTTGACTCTATCTTGACTGACAATGGTGCAACTGTTGTTGAATCAAAAGATTGGGAAAAACGTCGTCTTGCATACGAAATCCAAGATTTCCGTGAAGGACTTTACCACATCGTTAACGTTGAAGCAAACGATGACGCAGCTCTTAAAGAGTTTGACCGTTTGTCAAAAATCAACGCTGACATTCTTCGTCACATGATCGTCAAACTTGACGCGTAAGAAGGTAGATTATGATTAACAATGTTGTACTTGTAGGGCGTATGGTACGTGACGCTGAGTTGCGTTATACCCCATCAAATGTAGCAGTAGCTACTTTTACTCTTGCAGTAAACCGTACATTCAAGAGTCAAAATGGTGAACGTGAGGCTGATTTTATCAATGTCGTAATGTGGCGCCAACAGGCTGAAAACCTTGCTAACTGGGCTAAAAAAGGCTCACTTATCGGGGTTACAGGTCGTATCCAGACTCGTAGTTACGATAACCAGCAAGGACAACGTGTCTACGTGACTGAAGTCGTAGCTGAAAATTTCCAAATGTTGGAAAGCCGTAGCGTGCGTGAAGGTCAAACTGGTGGAGGTCATTCTGCACCAAGTTCAAATTATTCAGCACCTACACAATCAGTACCTGACTTTTCACGAGATGAAAATCCATTTGGAACAACCAATCCATTGGATATTTCAGACGATGATTTACCATTCTAATGGACAATTAAAACTATAAAGGAGAGAAAAACATGGCTCAACAACGTCGTGGCGGATTCAAACGCCGTAAAAAAGTTGATTACATCGCAGCAAACAAAATTGAATATGTTGATTACAAAGATACTGAGCTTCTTAGCCGTTTCGTTTCAGAACGTGGGAAAATCCTTCCACGTCGTGTAACTGGAACTTCAGCTAAAAACCAACGTAAAGTAACAACAGCTATCAAACGCGCTCGCGTAATGGCTTTGATGCCTTTCGTAAACGAAGATTAAAGAAAAGACCCGGGTGGGTCTTTTTTTCAGGTCCAGTGGACCTCTTTTTCACGAGCTTGAAAACAAAAGAGCGAGTAAGACCCTTACGGGTCTTTTTTCACGAGATAGTTTTTTTCTGACCTTAGCGTGCTATAATGGTAATAGAAAGAGTAAAGGTTGGTAAGTCAAAGATGAATTGTACGATTAGAAATATGATTAAGTCTGACATTGAATCCTTATCTCATGGATTTATGAATCAAGGTTGGCCTGGTAGAGAGGAAATTTTGTCTAGATATTTTCTGGAACAGGAAAGTGGGGAGAGAGAAGTCTTAGTTGCAGAGATTGATGGTGCTGTAGCGGGCTACGTTACTATTTTGCCCTCTGCTAAACATGGTCCTTTTGCAGAAGTCTATCCAGAATTATCAGATTTTAATGTGTTTGAGCCTTTTCGAAATCAAGGGATTGGGAATCAACTGCTAGAAGAAGCAGAAAAACGAGTAAAACTCGTATCGGATAAGGTGACGCTTGGTGTTGGGCTCCACTCAGGTTATGGACCTGCTCAGAGATTGTACATCAAACGAGGTTATATTCCAGATGGGACAGGTGTCTGGTATCGAAATCAACCCTTGGAAATGAATGCAACTAGCCAAAATAATGATGATTTGGTTTTGTATCTAGTAAAGGAATTCGGATAAGAGAAAAGGACTTTATTGGGGATGTGGGATTTGCCTACTTTATGGTATAATGGAAAGAGTGAATTGAAGGAGGTATTATAATGGATGCCAAGTTAAGATACAAGGCTAAGAAGATTAAGATTATCTTTTTTGATATAGATGATACTTTACGTAATTCAAAGACTGGCTTTATTCCAAGTACTATTCCTACAGTATTTCAACAATTACGCGAGAAGGGAATCTTGACAGGAATTGCGACTGGTCGAGGCATATTTGGTGTTGTGCCAGAGATTCAGGAACTTAAGCCAGATTTCTTTGTGACCTTGAATGGTGCCTATATTGAGGATAAAAAAGGCCATGTCATATATAGTAATAAAATTGCTCAGGATAAGGTAGAAGAGTATATTGTTTGGACCAAGGAAGTTGGGATTGATTACGGTTTGGTGGGAAGTCATGCTGCTAAACTATCAAGACGAACAGAGATGATTAGCCAGGCGATTGACCCGATTTATCCTAATTTAGAGGTGGACCCTGATTTTTATCAAAATGAAGATATTTATCAGATGTGGACCTTTGAGGAGCAGGGAGATGACTTGACTTTACCTGACAGTTTATCATCGACTTTACGTCTAGTTCGTTGGCATGAACATTCGTCAGATGTGGTGCCTATTTCGGGCTCAAAAGCAGCTGGAGTTGCCAAAGTTGTAGACCAATTAGGTTTAAAACCTGAAAACGTCATGGTTTTTGGAGACGAACTTAACGATTTAGAACTCTTTGATTATGCAGGTATTTGTGTTGCTATGGGAATTTCTCATGACATAATCAAAGAAAAAGCAGATTATGTTACAAAAACATTAGAAGAAGATGGCATTTTTGATGCCTTAGAAGGATTTGGTATGGTAGAAAAAGAATTACATTTTCCACAAGTAGACATTGAAGCAGTAGATGGTCCAATTGCGACTATTAAGACAAATCATGGAGATATGCGCATCAAGCTTTTCCCTGAGCATGCACCAAAAACAGTAGCCAACTTTATTGCTCTATCAAAAGATGGTTACTATGACGGTGTCATTTTCCACCGTATTATTAAAGACTTTATGATTCAAGGTGGAGACCCAACTGGTACTGGTATGGGGGGCGAATCTATCTATGGTGAGTCATTTGAAGATGAATTTTCAGAAGAGCTTTACAATGTTCGCGGAGCTCTTTCTATGGCAAATGCTGGTCCAAATACAAATGGTAGCCAGTTCTTTATCGTACAGAACCAACACTTGCCATATTCTAAGAAAGAAATTGCTCGTGGTGGCTGGCCAGAACCAATTGCGGAAATTTATGCTGAACAAGGTGGAACTCCTCACCTAGACCGTCGTCACACTGTATTCGGTCAACTTGCGGATGAAGCTTCTTATGAAGTTCTTGATGCAATTGCAGGTGTCGAAACAGGTGCAATGGACAAGCCAGTTGAAGACGTAGTCATTGAAACTATTGAAATTGAGGACTAAAATGAAAATCGGTGATAAGCTAAATGGCCGTATTACTGGGATTCAGCCCTATGGAGCTTTTGTTGAGTTAGAAACAGGAGTGACAGGCCTGATTCATATCTCGGAGATTCGGACAGGATTTATCGAAAATATTTACGAAGTTTTAAAAATCGGTGATGAAGTCCAGGTACAAGTGGTAGATTTTGATGAATATACAGGGAAGGCTAGCCTTTCCATTCGTACCTTGGAAGAAGAAAAACATCAACTTCCTAGACGGAGACGGTTTTCGAATGATCGCATCAAACATGGATTCGCGCCACTTGGCCGCATGATGCCTGTTTGGACTCGAGAAGCCTTGGAGCATTTAAAGAAAAACAGTAATTGATATCCCTCAAAACATTGTGATGTTATTATATTTTGCTATAATAGAAGTATGGACGAAGAACAATTATTAAAATCAGGAGAGCGCATTAATCAACTCTTCTCTACAGATATCAAGATTATTCAAAATAGAGAGGTTTTCAGCTATTCGGTGGATAGTGTACTTTTGTCACGCTTTCCTCGTTTTCCTAAAAATGGGTTAATTGTGGATTTTTGTGCGGGCAATGGAGCTGTTGGACTTTTTGCCAGTAGTCGTACCAAAGCTAAAATTCTATCTGTAGAAATTCAGGAACGTCTCGCTGATATGGCTGAACGGTCAGTGCGTTTAAACGGCTTGGAAGAGCAGATGCAGGTTATTTGTGATGATTTGAAGAACATGCCTAGCTACATTCAGGGGAGCAAGGTTGATTTGATTTTATGTAATCCGCCTTATTTTAAGGTAGATCCAAATTCTAATCTAAATGAAAGCGAGCATTACCTTTTAGCTCGGCATGAAATTACGACCAATCTTAAGGAAATCTGTCGTAGTGCTCAGAGTATTCTCAAATCAAATGGGCGTTTGGCTATGGTTCATCGTCCTGATCGATTGTTAGATATTTTAGACACGCTTCAACAACACAATTTGGCTCCAAAGCGTCTGCAATTTGTCTACCCTAAACGGGAGAAGGAAGCTAATATGCTTTTGATTGAGGCTATCAAAGATGGTTCCACTAGTGGTTTTAAGGTTTTACCACCGCTCATTGTTCATAATAGTGATGGTTCCTACACACCAGAAATTCAAGAGATTTATTATGGATCATAAGGCTTATATGTATGTGGTTGAGTGCCGTGATGGTTCCTACTATACAGGCTATACAACAGATGTGAAGAAACGAGTTGCTGTCCACAATAGTGGTAAAGGTGCCAAGTATACACGAGCTCGTTTGCCGGTAACACTTATCTATGTAGAAGGTTTTGATAGTAAGGAAGAGGCCATGTCTGCTGAAGCTCTTTTCAAGCGCAAGACACGTATGCAAAAAGAACATTATCTCAAAGAGTATCAAAATAGAAATTTAGTCGATACTTTTGACATGTAGCGAGGAGTCATTTGACTCCTCTTATTTTTGTCAAAAATTGAAAAAAATGCTACAATAAAGAGAATAAAGAAACGAGGTATTATCATGTCTAAGATTCTAGTATTTGGTCACCAAAATCCAGATTCAGATGCTATCGGTTCATCTGTAGCCTTTGCTTATCTTGCAAAAGAAGCTTATGGTTTGGATACTGAAGCAGTGGCTCTAGGTACTCCAAATGAAGAAACAGCTTTCGTATTGGACTATTTTGGTGTGGAAGCACCACGCGTGATTACATCAGTTAAAGCAGAAGGTGCAGAGCAAGTCATCTTAACGGACCACAATGAATTCCAACAATCAGTATCAGATATCGCTGAAGTAGAAGTTTATGGTGTTGTGGACCACCACCGTGTGGCTAACTTTGAAACGGCGAGCCCACTTTATATGCGCTTGGAGCCAGTTGGATCAGCATCTTCTATCGTATACCGCATGTTCAAAGAACATGGTGTAGCAGTGCCAAAAGAAATCGCAGGTTTGATGCTTTCAGGTTTGATTTCAGATACCCTTCTTTTGAAATCTCCAACTACCCACCCATCTGATAAAGTGATTGCACCTGAATTGGCTGAATTGGCTGGTGTTAATTTGGAAGAATACGGTCTTGCAATGCTCAAGGCTGGTACAAACTTAGCAAGCAAATCAGCAGAAGAATTAATTGACATCGATGCCAAGACTTTTGAATTGAACGGAAACAACGTTCGTGTGGCTCAAGTCAACACAGTTGATATTGAGGAAGTTTTGGAACGCCAAGCTGAAATCGAAGCAGCCATTCAAGCAGCAAATGCAGCTAACGGCTACTCTGACTTTGTTTTGATGATTACAGACATCGTCAACTCAAACTCAGAGATTTTGGCTCTTGGTGCTAACATGGACAAAGTTGAAGCAGCCTTCAACTTCAAACTTGAAAACAACCACGCTTTCCTTCCAGGTGCTGTTTCACGTAAGAAACAAGTGGTACCACAATTGACTGAAAGCTTTAATGCATAATCATAGATGGGAAAGCCCATTGTTAAAAAGGAGTTTCGGCTCCTTTTTTGCTAGGAGAGAAGTATGTTGGAAAATGGCGATTTGATTTTTGTAAAGGACCTGTCAGATATGGGGCAGGCCATCCAGGAATCTACTGGTAACTACAGTCACGTGGCTATCTTTTTGGACGGACAGGTCTATCATGCTACGGTGGAAGGTGGCGTCATTGCCCAATTCCCTGAAGATTTCTTTGAAGCTGAGAAAGTCTATGACCTTTATCGCTATGCGAAGATTGATTGCCCAGAGGTTAAAAAGCAGGCAGAGAGCCTTTTGGGTTCGCCTTACAATGCTTCCTTTTACCCAGATGGAGATGGTTTCTATTGTTCCCAGTTCATTGCTAAACTACTTCCTATTTTTGAGACCATTCCGATGAAGTTTGGAGATGATACACAGGAAATCAGTGATTTCTGGAGTGAATATTATAGAGAACTAGGGCTAGCTGTACCTTTGAATCAGCCTGGTACTAACCCTAGTCAATTAGCGGCATCTCCACTTTTAGTTTTTAAAGAAAGGAATCTTCATGATTCAGATTTTTAATCCATCTCGTTTGACACGACAACCATTCTTTAGAGATTTGGTTGACTATCTTGATCAGCATGATGATGTTATTCTACGTGAAATCAAGGCTCAGTTTCCAGGGGTTGCAGTTGACAAGTACTTGGAGGAATACATTAAAGCTGGTTTCATCCTTCGAGAAAACAAACGCTATTCTCTCAATCTCCCATTTCTAGAATCTACAGATTCTCTTGAACTAGACCAAGAAGTCTTTGTGAGGGATGATAGTCCTGTTTATCAAGAAATCCTGGAGAAAGATTTTCAGACTGAATTGCACAATCAAACCAATGCAGCTATCCTAGAAGAGTATACAGATTTTGCTAGGGAGCAGATGACCTTGTCTAATTACTTTTATAAGGTTAAGCACCATTATCCGCTGACAGAAGATCAGCAGAAACTCTATACTGTTTTGGGGGATGTCAATCCTGAGTATGCCCTTAAGTATATGACAACCTTTTTGCTTAAATTTCTCAAAAAAGACCAGCTTATACAGAAACGTCGTGATATCTTTGTCGATAGTTTAGTTTTGTTAGGCTACATCGTTCAAAATGAAGATGGGAAATATGAGTTAGCTGTAGAATTTGATAAAGAAAGACTCATCTTTATAAAAAAATAAAGGCTAGGAATTTTCCTAGCCTTCTTTAAATATACTATAGATAACGTTCTGCAACAGCAGCATCTCCAGGATAGTCCTCCTTTATCCCGTTGATGATTTGGTAGCAGTCAGCTCCTTTACCAGCGATAATGACCGCATCCAGTTCTTGACTTGTAACTGACATCGCAGTTTTGATAGCTTGCTCACGGTCAGCAATTTTTTCAACAGGACGATGGATGTAGCTACTAATTTCATCTGCAATGGCCATTGGATCTTCGTAGTTTGGATCATCAGCTGTTAGAAAGACTTGAATTTCAGGATGTTGATCGAGGAGAAGTCCAAAGTCCTTACGACGGCTTTCTCCCTTGTTTCCAGTTGAACCAAGTACTAAAGCAATCTTTCCAGTTTGATGAGTTTCAACGACAGAGATTAGTTTTTTTAGACTGTCACCATTGTGGGCGTAGTCGATGAAAACTTTTGCACCATTTTTCTGTGTGAGAACTTCCATACGACCAGGTACGCGAGTAGTCGCAATCCCTTTTTTGATGTCATCCAGACTAGCACCTAGACGAAGACAGGCAAGTCCTGCAGCGACAGCATTTTCTTGGTTGAAGTGCCCAATCAACTGGATGTCATAGTCTCCAGCTAATTTACCAGTAGCTGAGAAGCTAAAGGCTTTGGAGTTTTCAATTTGATTACTTGATTGGCTACCGTAGAAGTCATGGTCTTGGTTCTCAACTTGTTCTTTCAGAATAGAGAAGTGATCCATATCGCTATTAATGACAACTGCTCGACTATTTTTCATCAAGAGACGCTTGTGATAGAAATAATCTTCAAAGGTCGGATGCTCAATAGGACCAATATGGTCAGGACTAATGTTGAGGAAGACACCGACATCAAAGGTCAGGCCGTAGACCCGTTTCACCAAATAGGCTTGGCTGGATACTTCCATAATAAGATGAGTTCTTCCATTATCAACTGCCTGGGCCATCATCTCAAAGAGATCAATGCTTTCAGGAGTTGTTAGAGCAGATTTAAAGAAAGTCTTACCGTCCAAAGTAGTGTTCATGGTTGACAACATAGCTGGACGATATTCTTGGTTTAAGATGTTATAAGCAAAGTAAGCTGCTGTAGTTTTTCCTTTAGTTCCAGTGAAAGCAAGAAGTTTTAGTTTTTCCTGCGGGTTACCATAAAATTCCATGGCAATCAAACTCATGGCTTTCTTAATATCGCTAACGACAATAACGGGAATACCGACTTCATAGTCCTGTTCTGCTACATACCATCCAAGTCCTTGTTCAATTGCCGAAAGGAGAAATTCTTTTTTGAAGGCTGCTCCTTTGACAAAAAAGAGGCTCTTTTCTCGAGCTTTTCGGCTATCGTAGCAGATGCTATCAAAAACGACATCACTAAAATAATAGTGGTAATGTCCTTGGTCGATAATCTCACGGAAGAGATCGTCTTTCTTTAAAATATCTAATACGGTTTCAATCTTTATCATACTTTCTATTGTAAACTGAAAGTCTGAATTTTACAAGTAACAAGGAAAAGTTTATAATGGAAGATAAGGAACATTTCCTAGTTATTAAAAATGAATGAGGAAGTTATGTCAAACGAAAATAATCATCAGCAGGCCCAGATGTTACGAGGGACTGCCTGGCTAACAGCAAGTAACTTTATCAGTCGCCTGCTCGGAGCTATTTACATTATTCCCTGGTATATCTGGATGGGTACTTATGCTGCAACGGCTAACGGCCTCTTTACCATGGGTTATAATATTTACGCCTGGTTCTTGTTGATTTCGACAGCAGGTATCCCGGTGGCTGTAGCTAAGCAGGTTGCTAAATACAATACCATGCAAGAAGAAGAGCATAGTTTTGCCCTGATTCGAAGCTTCTTAGGCTTTATGACTGTATTGGGACTTGCCTTTGCCTTGATCTTATACCTCTTTGCACCTTGGTTGGCGGACCTTTCCGGAGTCGGTAAGGACTTAATTCCAATTATGCAAAGTTTAGCGTGGGCGGTCTTGATTTTCCCATCTATGAGTGTTATCCGTGGATTTTTCCAAGGGATGAATAATCTCAAGCCTTATGCTATGAGCCAAATCGCTGAGCAGGTTATCCGTGTTATTTGGATGCTCTTAGCAACCTTTATCATCATGAAGCTTGGTTCAAAAGATTATCTATCAGCAGTTACCCAATCTACCTTTGCGGCTTTTGTGGGAATGGTAGCTAGCTTCGCTGTCTTACTTTATTTCCTTTACAAGGAAGGTTTGCTTCAAAAAGTTTTTGAAACGCGAGATAAGATTGATAGTAAGAGTCTACTGGTTGATACGATTAAGGAAGCTATTCCTTTTATCATAACAGGTTCAGCTATTCAACTTTTCCAAATCTTGGACCAAATGACCTTTATTAATAGCATGAAGTGGTTTACAAACTATAGTAATGAAGATTTGGTTGTCATGTTTTCTTATTTCTCTGCTAATCCTAATAAAATCACCATGATTTTGATTTCCGTAGGAGTATCAATCGGTAGCGTTGGTTTGCCTCTCTTGACTGAGAACTATGTCAAGGGTGATTTACCAGCAGCTTCTCGGTTGGTGCAAGATAGTATTACCATGCTCTTCTTATTCCTACTACCTGCAACGGTTGGAGTAGTCATGGTAGGGGAACCCCTCTATACAGTCTTTTACGGTAAACCTGATAGTTTGGCTTTGGGCTTGTTTGTCTTTGCAGTCTTGCAGTCAACAATCCTAGGTTTGTATATGGTCTTGTCTCCAATGCTTCAGGCTATGTTCCGTAACCGTAAGGCAGTTCTATATTTTGTCTATGGTTCGCTTGCTAAGATCGTTTTACAACTACCATCAATAGCGATTTTCCACAGTTATGGACCATTAATTTCAACGACTATCGGTCTTATCATCCCAATTGTTTTAATGTACCGTGAAATCTGTCAGATTACAGGTGCTCGCCGAAATATTATCTTGAAGAGAACAATCTTAGTTACTATTTTGACTTTAGTCATGTTTATTCTGGTTGGATTCTTGCAATGGATTTTTGGACTTGTCTTCCATCCAACTGGACGTTTCTGGAGCTTCATCTATGTCGCCTTAATTGGTACAATCGGTGGTGGGCTCTACGGAATCATGAGTCTCTATACTCGACTCTTGGATAAGGTTATTGGAAAGGCAAAAGCTGACCAGTTACGAACACGATTGAAAATATCATAATAGTTTATAAATAAAACGAACAATTTGAACTTTTTACGTAAAAAGGTCTAAATTGTTCTTTTTTTCTTGAAAAAATACAAAAAAATATAAAAAATGTAGAAAAAAATAAATTTTTGGAGCATAATTGCTTGACTAAAAAAAACAATAGCTGTATAATGATACAAATATTTAAATTTGGAGGTTCTGTTTATGAAAAAGTCTAAGGCAAAATATCTGACGCTAGCAGGCGTTGCCCTAAGTGCCGGTCTGCTATTGGCGGCTTGTAGCAACTCAGCTAGTTCTACAAAGACATATAATTATGTATATGGTAATGACCCCTCAAGTCTTAACTATCTCCTAGAAAACCGTGCAACAACAGGTGATGTTGTGACAAACTTGGTTGATGGTTTGATGGAAAATGACCAATACGGGAACTACATTCCTTCATTGGCAGAAGATTGGACTGTTTCCAAAGATGGTTTGACTTATACTTACAAACTTCGTAAGGACGCCAAATGGTATACAGCAGATGGTGAAGAGTATGCACCAGTGACAGCACAAGATTTTGTGACAGGATTGAAGTATGCTGCGGATAAAAATTCAGAAGCCTTGTATCTAGTGCAAGATTCTGTTGCTGGTTTGGCAGACTATGTTAGCGGAAAAACTACAGACTTTTCAACAGTTGGAGTAAAAGCTATTGACGACCAGACTGTTCAATACACTTTGACTCAACCAGAACCTTATTGGAATTCAAAAACAACTGCAACTATTCTGTTCCCAGTAAATGCTGATTTCTTGAACTCAAAAGGGGATGATTTTGGTAAGGTGGATCCAGCAAACATCTTGTATAATGGTCCATTTATTCTCAAATCATTCACTTCGAAATCTGTTCTTGAATACAAGAAAAATCCAAACTATTGGGATGCAAAAAATGTATTTGTAGATGATGTCAAGTTGACTTACTATGATGGAAGCGACCAAGATGCGCTTGTTCGTAACTTTAGTGAAGGTGTCTATAGTTTTGCCCGTCTCTATCCAAATAGTTCAAGTTTTGCAGGTGTGCAAGAGAAATACAAGGATAATATTATCTACAGTATGCAAACTGCGACTTCTTTCTACTTTAACTTTAACCTAGATAGAAAATCTTATAACCACACATCAAAAACGACAGACGCTGAAAAGACAGCCCAACAAGAAGCAGTCTTAAACAAATCATTCCGTCAAGCCATTAACTTTGCCTATGACCGTAAAGCTTATGGGGCTCAGTCACAAGGTGAAGAGGGAGCAACTAAGATTATCAGAAACTTACTTGTTCCACCTTCATTTGTAACACTTGATGGTAAAGATTTTGGTGATGTCGTAGCTTCTAAGATGGTTAACTACGGCCAAGTATGGCAAAATGTGAACTTTGCGGATGCACAAGATGCCTACTATAATGCTGATAAGGCTAAAGAAGCTTTTGCACAAGCCAAAAAAGAATTGGAAGCTAAAGGCGTACAATTCCCTATTCACCTAGACTTGCCAGTAGACCAATCATATAAGAAGGGTGTCCAAGAGGCAAGTTCCTTCAAACAATCTATCGAGTCTGTCTTGGGTGCAGATAATGTCATCATCGATATTCAAATGTTGAGCACTGAAGAAATGGATAGCATCGGTTACCTTGCCAATACAGCGGCTCAAAAAGACTATGACCTCTACAATGGTGGTTGGAGTCCTGACTATCAGGATCCATCAACCTATCTTGATACACTTAACCTTACAAATGGTGGTTCATTGCAAAACCTTGGCTTAGAACCTGGTGAAAGTAATGCTAAAGCAACTGCGGTTGGATTGGATACCTACACTAAGATGCTAGAAGAAGCCAATGCTGAACAAGATTTGACAAAACGTTATGACAAATACGCTGAAGCACAAGCTTGGTTAGTGGATAGCTCTCTCACGCTTCCAAGCGTATCTCTTGGTGGAACACCAGGAATCAGAAAAACAGTTCCATTCTCTGCTGCCTTCTCTCAAGCGGGTAATAAGGGTGTTGAATCTTACAAATACGTTAAGTTACAAGATAAGATTGTGACAACGGCTGAGTATGAAGAAGCTAGACAAAAATGGCTGAAAGAAAAAGAAGAATCTAATAAAAAAGCCCAAGAAGAATTAGCTAAACACATTAAATAATCAGTCTATTCAACAGGAAAAACGATAGTTTCTCAGGAAGCTATCGTTTTTGTATAGTTTGAAACTATAACTAGCTCTTGAAAACAAGAAAACGAAGGATCCAAAATAAGTGGTACAATAGTTACTATAGATTTGGAGGTAAAGTATGAGCAAATCATTTCACATCAACACAATTTTAGCCCAAGCAGGTATTAAGTCTGATAAGGCAACAGGTGCTTTGGTTACACCAATCCACTTTTCAACGACTTATCAGCATCCAGAATTTGGTCAATCCACTGGATTTGACTATACTCGCACTAAAAACCCAACTCGTAGTAAGGCAGAGGAAGTTTTGGCAGCTATTGAATCAGCCAAGTATGCTTTAGCGACTAGTTCAGGTATGTCTGCGATTGTGTTAGCCTTTAGCGTTTTTCCAGTAGGAAGCAAGGTTTTGGCTGTCCGTGACCTTTACGGTGGTTCTTTCCGCTGGTTCAATCAAGTGGAACAGGAAGGACGTTTCCACTTTACCTATGCCAACACAGAAGAAGAGCTAGTTGCTGAGCTAGAAAAGGATGTGGATGTACTCTATATTGAAACACCAACTAACCCTTTGATGTTGGAATTTGATATTGAAAAATTGTCAAAACTAGCTCATGCAAAAGGTGCTAAAGTTGTCGTTGATAATACCTTCTATAGCCCGATTTACCAACGTCCGATTGAAGACGGTGCAGATATCGTCCTTCATTCAGCGACAAAATACCTTGCAGGACATAATGATGTTCTAGCTGGTGTGGTTGTGACAGATAGTGCGGATTTATACGAAAAACTCTTTTACAATCTCAACACGACAGGGGCTGTTTTATCACCATTTGATAGTTATCAATTGATTCGTGGTCTTAAAACCTTGTCACTTCGTATGGAGCGCTCAACAGCTAATGCTCAAGAAATCGTAGCCTTTCTAGAACAATCGCCTGCTGTCAAAGAAGTCTTGTATACAGGACGTGGGGGGATGATTTCATTTAAAGTAGCAGATGAGAAGCGTATTCCTCATATCTTAAATACCTTGAAAGTATTCTCTTTTGCTGAAAGTTTAGGTGGGGTTGAAAGTCTGATTACATACCCAACTACTCAAACCCATGCTGACATTCCTGCAAAGGTTCGTCATTCTTATGGTCTAACAGACGATCTCTTGCGCTTGTCTATTGGTATTGAGGATGTTAGAGATTTGATTGAAGACTTGCGTCAAGCCTTGGAAGGATGATAAAACTATGGGAAAATATGATTTTACGACCTTGCCCAATCGTTTTGGACATCATACCTACAAATGGAAAGAAGCAGAGAATGACCGAGAAGTATTGCCAGCCTGGATTGCTGATATGGACTTTGAAGTGTTACCTGAGATTCGTCAGACTGTTCATGACTACGCTGAGCAATTAGTCTATGGCTATACCTATGCTAGTGATGGGTTGATTGAAGCTGTTCAAAACTGGGAGGAAAAACATCATGGATATCGCTTTGATAAGGATGCTCTAGTCTTTATCGAAGGAGTAGTACCTGCCATTTCAACAGCCATTCAAGCTTTCACCAAGGAAGGTGAAGCAGTCCTCATTAACACACCGGTTTATCCTCCTTTTGCTCGCAGTATTAAGCTCAATAATCGTAGACTAATCACCAACTCTCTAGTAGAAAAAGACGGACTTTTTGAAATTGACTTTGATCAATTGGAGAAAGATTTTGTCGAAGAGGAAGTGAAACTCTATGTTCTCTGCAATCCTCATAATCCTGGTGGACGTGTTTGGGAGAAGGAAGTCTTAGAGAAGATTGGACAACTGTGTCAAAAACATGGAGTCTTGCTAGTTTCAGATGAGATTCACCAAGACTTGGCCTTGTTTGGACATAAACACCAGTCATTCAACACGGTAAATAAAGACTTCAAAGAATTTTCACTGATTTTAAGTAGTGCTACCAAAACTTTCAATATTGCAGGAACCAAGAATTCCTACGCTATTATCGAAAATCCTAAGTTGAGACTTGCTTTCCAAAAACGCCAGCTTGCGAATAATCAACATGAAATTTCAGGATTAGGATACTTAGCAACAGAAGCTGCCTATCGCTATGGTGAAGATTGGTTGACAGAACTCAAAGAACTAATCGAGAAGCACATTAATTATGTAGTCGATTTGTTTGGTAAAGAAACTAAAATCAAGGTCATGAAACCTCAAGGGACCTATCTTATTTGGCTTGATTTTTCAGCCTATGATATTAGCGATGAAGAACTAAGAAAACTCTTGAGAGACGAAGCCAAGGTTATCCTGAATAGGGGCTTGGACTTTGGTGAGGAAGGAGCCCTTCACGCTCGCTTGAATGTAGCCATGCCGACATCTGTGTTGGAAGAAGTTTGCCAACGAATCATTGCCACTTTTTCAAATCATTAAAAACTAGCCTTTTAGGAGAAAAGTCTTCCTAGAAGGCTATTTTCATAGGCAGAAATATGGTATAATTAAGAGATAAAGTAAAGGGGACACTATGGCTAAATTGATTCCAGGAAAGCTTCGAATGGAGGGAGTGGAACTCTATGAAACTGGTCAGATTGAAATCATTAAAGAACAAGACCATCGTATCTATGCGCGTGTAGCGGAAGAAGAAATTCGTTATAGTTTAGACGATGACTTGATTTTTTGTGCATGTGATTTTTTCAAAAAAAGAGGTTACTGTGTTCATTTAGCAGCTCTAGAATATTACTTAAAGAATGATCAACTAGGACAGGAAATCTTACTCAATCTGGAGGCTAATCAGGAAGAGAAGGAGACTGTTGAGACACAGGTGACTTTCGGAGGAGAATTCTTGAAGTCTATCCAAGTTCCGCGGCAAACCAACATCTATCGGCTTTCTGCTCAAGGGCAGGTGGAAGCGGGAACCAATCGCATTATCTGGACTTTAAGAATTGGTCTTTCTCAGCAAGACAAGTTTTATGTGATTAGGGATATCCCTCTTTTCTTAAAAGTCATAGAAGCTACCAAACCCTACATGATTGGAAAACATTACGAGTCATCATTAAAACTTGAGCAATTTGATAGAGCCAGTCAAGATGTTTTGAATTTCTTGCTAGGCTTGGTTGAGGAGAAAACAGACAATTCTATTTTTTTCCAAAATCAAGGGCGACATCTCTATTTCCCTAAGACCTTTTTTGAACAAGGTGTTAGTCTTCTGATGGGCTTAGATGTATTCCAATTTGACCATCAGCTTTCGACATATCACCATCTTCTTTTCCATGATTTTGATGGTCATGCAGGTTTGTTTTCTTTTGAGATTGAAGAAAAATCCAACTATTATGAGATGGAAATCCTCGAACGGACAGGGGTCAATGTCTTTTATGGAGGACAAGTACTATTCTCCAAGGGGAATTTTTTCCTGATGTCGAAAAAACAGGCTAGTTTATTAGATGCGCTTAGAAAAGTTCCTTTAGATCATAGTGGTAGGAAGATTTTACAGTTTGATACTAGCGATCGAGATCTCTTGGCTTCGACCTTATCCCAGTTTAAAGAACTCGGAAAAGTAGAGGCACCTGACTCGCTTCACATCCAGACTTTCCGCCCTTCATTTTACATGGATCGAGAAGAGGATGGTTCCATTCGATTAGATATGCAGTTCCAATATGAAACTTGCTTAGTAACTACTCGAAATGAACTCGAGAATCTCCCTTTTGCGAGTGATATTCAACTAGAAAAAAAGATTTTTCAGCTAGCTCTATCAGCTGGATTTGAAGCAGATTTTCGTTCATGGCGTCAGAGTTTGAAAGCTGATGCAATCCATACTTTCTTTCAGGAAATTTTGCCAGCCTTTGCCGTGTTTGGAGAATTAAAGATTTCTGAGAGTTTGCAGGACCTTTATCGAGTTCAGAAACCTCAAGTCCACATCTCGTCCAAGGGAAGTCTTCTAGAAATTCAATTTGATTTTCAGGATATAGATCAAGAAGAAATTAATCGAGCGATGAAGGCTCTGGTTGCAAAGCAAGATTATTATATTTCTTCCACTAACCAGGTTTATTATTTCGACGAAGAGACCAAGCGTATTCGTCAGGATTTGGATGATTTGGGAATTGGGGAGATAGAGAGTGATACTTTCCATGCACGCAAGTCTTTGGCTTATACCTTATCTCATCTGTTTAAGGACCAGGACCAAGTAACATTTACCGAAGAATTTAGGCATTTGGCGCACGATTTGACGCATCCAGAAGATTTTCCGATGACACCTCTGAATATCAAAGCTGATCTCAGAGATTATCAGAAAAAGGGGATTCAATGGCTTCAAATGCTTCACCATTATGGATTTGGTGGGATTTTAGCGGATGATATGGGACTTGGTAAGACCTTGCAAGCTATTGCCTTTCTGAGTAGCCAGATGCACGAAAAAAGCCGAGTTTTAATTCTTGCTCCATCTGGTCTCATCTATAATTGGGCTGATGAGTTTCAAAAATTTGCACCGAATTTGGATGTGGCTGTCGTGCATGGATTGAAACCTTATCGCGAGACTATTTTAGCAGAAAAACACCAGGTCTATGTGACCAGTTATGCTACTTTCCGTCAGGATAGTGAAATCTATCAAAACTTATCTTTTGATTTTCTATTTCTAGATGAAGCCCAAGTGATGAAAAATGCCCAAACCAAAATTGCTAAGATTTTGAGAAAGTTTGTGGTTCCATCAGTTTTTGCACTTTCCGGAACACCAATTGAAAATAATCTAGGGGAATTATGGTCTATCTTTCAGATTGTATTGCCGGGACTTTTGCCAGCAAAAAAAGACTTTATGAAATTGCCTGCTGAGAGAGTGGCACAGTTTATCAAACCATTTGTCATGCGTCGAAAAAAAGAGGATGTTCTTACAGAGCTACCTGATTTGATAGAAGTCGTTTATAAGAATGAACTGGAAGACCAGCAAAAGGCCATCTATCTAGCTCAACTTCAGCAGATGCAAGAGCGCTTGGGACAAGTGACTGATGCAGAATTTCAACGAAATCGAGTTGAAATTTTAACAGGACTCATGCGTCTCCGCCAGATTTGTGATACTCCAGCCTTATTTATGGAGGATTATAAGGGAGATAGTGGGAAACTTGATAGTTTACGAGATTTGCTGAATCAAATTGCTGAAGGAAATCATCGTGTACTCATCTTTTCACAATTTAGGGGGATGTTGGACCGCATCGAAGAGGAGTTGCCACAGCTTGGCTTAACTTCCTTTAAGATTACTGGCTCTACACCATCACAGGAACGACAAGAAATGACCAAGGCTTTTAACCAAGGTGAGCGCGATGTGTTTTTGATTTCTCTAAAAGCTGGTGGAGTTGGTCTCAATCTTACTGGTGCAGACACAGTTATTCTGGTAGACTTATGGTGGAATCCGGCAGTTGAATCGCAGGCTATTGGCAGGGCCCACCGTATGGGACAAGAACAAGCTGTTGAGGTTTATCGTCTGGTAACTAGAGGTACAATCGAGGAGAAAATTCAAGAGTTGCAGGAACAGAAAAGAAATCTGGTCTCTGAAGTCTTGGACGGAACAGAGTCTCGTGGAAGTCTCACACTTAGTGAAATTCAAGAAATATTAGGAATTTCTGAAGCCAAGACTTGAAAAATCAAGACTTTACGTTATAATGGAGTATTGAAAGGGAATAAAAATGAAACAAGTACGATTTCCAATAGTGTCAGATGATGAGATCATACTGACAGAGATGCCATTTATGGATTTATATGATGAGTCGGATCTCATCAGTAATATCAAGGGAGACTACCAGGACAAAAACTACTTGGAATGGTCACCAATTACTACCGAAAAAAAGTCACCGGTTCAAGCATCAGATAAGCTACCTGAAAAGAAGGAAAAATCCTATGCTGAACTTGCTCGTGAAGAAGCAAGAGCTGATCTAAAACGGAAACGTTCAGCAAAATATTTGACTCAAGATGTTAGTTTTACGAAACGTTATAAACCTTCAAATAATGTAGTAAGACAGACAAATCAGCCAACAGCTCCTTTCCAAAAGGAAAATCCTGGGGAGCTAGCAAAATTTAGTGACAAACTAACTCAGAAACATTATATTTTGGCTGAAATGGCTCCTCAGATGCAAGAGACAAGCAAAGAAGAGCATCTGGGACCAAAGAAAAATAATTATGATTTTCTAAAGAAAAGCCAGATTTATAACAAAAAAGAAAATCAATCAGAAAAAGAACGTAAAATTGCTCAAGAGTTGAACTTGACAAATATGACAGAGTAAAGGGGAAAAAGATGGCAAAAACCTATCATTTTATCGGAATTAAAGGATCAGGGATGAGTGCCTTGGCTTTGATGTTGCACCAAATGGGACATAAGGTCCAAGGATCTGACGTTGAGAAATATTACTTTACACAACGTGGACTAGAGCAAGCAGGGATTAAAATTTTACCTTTCGATGAGAAAAATCTTCAGGGTGATTTAGAAATTATCGCTGGGAATGCCTTTCGTCCAGATAACAACGTTGAAATTGCCTATGCAGACAAGAATGGTCTAAGCTATAAACGTTATCATGAATTTCTTGGCAGCTTTATGCGTGACTTTATCAGCATGGGGGTTGCTGGTGCACACGGTAAGACCTCAACAACTGGAATGCTTTCTCACGTCTTGTCACACATCACTGATACTAGCTATCTAATTGGTGATGGTACAGGACGTGGCTCTGAAAATGCCAAGTATTTTGTCTTTGAATCAGACGAGTACGAGCGCCATTTCATGCCATATCACCCAGAGTACTCTATCATTACGAATATCGACTTTGACCACCCTGACTACTTCACAAGCTTAGAAGATGTTTTCAACGCCTTCAATGATTACGCAAAACAAATCACCAAAGGTTTGTTTGTCTATGGTGAAGATGCTGAGTTGCGTAAGATTACATCTGATGCTCCAATCTACTATTATGGTTTTGAAGCAGAAAACAATGATTTTGTAGCTAGTGACTTGCTTCGTTCTACTACAGGTTCAACTTTCACAGTTCACTTCCGTGGTCAAGAACTGGGTCAATTCCACATTCCAACTTTCGGACGCCACAATATCATGAATGCAACAGCAGTGATTGGTTTGCTTTATACTGCTGGCTTTGACTTGAATTTAGTACGTGAACACTTGAATACTTTTGGAGGCGTTAAGCGTCGCTTTACAGAAAAGATTGTCAATGATACTGTTATCATCGATGATTTTGCGCATCACCCAACTGAAATTATCGCAACTCTAGATGCTGCACGTCAAAAATACCCAAGCAAGGAAATCGTTGCTATTTTCCAACCGCATACCTTTACTCGTACAATTGCTTTGTTGGATGATTTTGCGCAAGCCTTGAACCAGGCTGATGCAGTTTACTTAGCAAAAATCTATGGTTCTGCTCGTGAAGTTGACCATGGTGATGTTAAGGTTGAAGATTTAGCAGCCAAGATTGATAAAAAACATCAAGTTATCACTGTTGAAAATGTGTCTCCTCTCTTAGACCATGACAATGCTGTATACGTCTTTATGGGAGCAGGTGACATTCAATCATATGAATACTCATTCGAACGTCTCTTGTCAAATTTGACAAGTAATGTTCAGTAAGGAACAAAATGGAATTTCCAATTAAAATTCGAGAAGCCACGCAATCAGATATGGAACAAATTTGCTTGATTTCTGATTGCACAGCAGGTTCTCGAGAAATAACAAATAGAAAAATGATGGAAGAACGTATCCGCAGTCATGCGGATACGTTTCTCTTAGCTAGTCTTGATGATATGGTGATTGCTTATATCCTAGGAATAGATCTTGCTAATTCCTCACTAAGTAGATGGATAGAAGAGGTGGCAAATGTTGAACTTATCAGTGATAGAAATTTTGTGATTGCTGGTTTATCTGTTCGTCCGGATTATCAGAGGCAAGGATTTGGAACCTTGTTGCTAGCAGCCTTCAAACAAGTTGTTCTTCAACAAAATAATCCCGGTATTTATCTTCTGTGTAAGGATGAATTACTGTCTTATTTTGAGATGAACGAATTTATAGAGCAAGGGATAGTAGACCTGGGAGTCGGCAATGAAGTTAATTTTCTCATGTCTTGGAAGAATCCTTTTTATCAGGAGGAACTATGATTATTCGACAAGCTAGACTGAGTGATTTAGACCGAATTTTAGAGATTGAATTAGAGAATTTCTCAATTGAAGAAGCCATACCTCGATCTGTTTTTGAAGCTCACTTAAGAGAGATTAAAACTAGTTTCCTAGTGGCTGAAAAAGATGGAGAGATACTCGGTTATATTGAAGGACCAGTAGTCCCTCATCGCTATTTGCAGGACCAATCCTTTACAGAAGAAATAGAAGATCACAGTCATCAAGAAGGTGGGTATATATCTGTGACATGTCTGTCTGTTGCAAAGAAAGCTCAATCCTTGGGGCTGGGAAGAAAACTCTTAACTGCCTTAAAGGAAGTAGCTCTCAAGCATGAACGTGAGGGAATAAATCTGACCTGCCATGACTACCTGATTGATTACTATGAGAAGCATGGTTTTGTCAATGAAGGCAAGTCTAAATCCCAATTTGCGGGAGAAGAATGGTATAATATGGTCTGGGAAAATAGGAATTAGCGACTAGAAAGGCTTCCAAGGTTGCTTTTCTCTGGTTTTTAAGATATAATATTAAGGATTATCAACAAGGAGGTAAATACCTTTGAGCGAAAATTCAAATGAAGAAAAGTTGAGCTTTAAAGAGCAGATCTTGCGAGACTTAGAACGATTAAAGAAAGAGGAAAGTTTAACAGAACAAACAGATGACCTCTTTTCAAATTTGATGAACTCTTCTGATACAAAAACAGAAGAACGAGTAATAACTCCAGAAGAAGAGCTGATTGCTAATTCTGTTTCAACCGTTGAACAATTGATTGAGAATGCACCTGCTGTTCCTCCTCGGCCAGATCTTAAAGAGGAAGTTGCAGAGGAAGCTGTGGAAGAAGCAGCAGTTGACTTATCTCAATCAATCTCAGATAAAGATGAAATTAATTCAATACCGACTAAGGTTTCAGTTTCCTACCGTACTCATGAAAAATCACATGAAGATAAAGAAACTGTAGGTTTTGCCACTAATCAGGAAGAATTAACAACTGGAAATGCTAATCAGAAAAATACTGAGGTAGATGAACTTCCTAAAAGAAGTCGTAGGGAGTCTGCGAAACCAGCCAAGAAAAAGAAAAAATCCCGCTTGAAAGGATTTTTAGTCACAGTATTGGTATTGCTGATTCTACTTGGTGCTGGTGGTTTCTTTGGACTTCGTTATGCTGAATCAGCCTTGCAACCAGTGGATCCAAGTTCTAAACAATATATGACTGTTCAGATTCCAGATGGATCTAATGCTCAAGAAATTGGTTCAACGTTGGAAAAATCTGGTGTCATTAAAAACGGTTTGGTCTTTACACTTTATGTTAAGTATAAAAACTATAATGAATTAAAATCTGGTTATTATAATCTTCAAAAGAGTATGAGCGTTGAAGATGTCATTAAAGAGTTGCAAAAAGGTGGTACACCTGAACCTCAAGAGGTTACACTTGCAAGCTTGACTATTCCAGAGGGATATACTTTAGAGCAAATTGCTCAAACTGTTGGCCAACTTCAAGGTAACTTTAAGGAACCTTTGACAGCGGAAGCATTTTTGGCTAAAGTTCAAGATGAGAACTTTATTGCTCAAGAGGTAACCAAATATCCAAATCTTCTTGAAAGCTTACCTACAAAAGATAGTGGTGTTCGTTACCGTTTAGAAGGTTATCTTTTCCCTGCAACTTATACGATTAAAGAAAACACAACTGTTGAAAGTTTAATTGATGAAATGCTAGCTGCTATGGATAAAAATCTATCTAGTCACTATGCTATAATCAAAGAAAAGAACTTAACAGTAAATGAGCTCCTAACAATTGCCTCTCTTGTTGAGAAAGAAGGAGCAAAAACAGAGGATCGTAAGTTGATTGCTGGTGTATTCTATAATCGTTTGAACCTGGGTATGCCACTTCAAAGTAATATCGCTATCCTTTACGCAGAAGGTAAACTTGGTCAAAATATCAGTCTTGCTGATGATGCAGCTATTGATACTTCTATCGATTCACCGTACAATGATTATACAAAAGTAGGTCTTATGCCTGGGCCAGTTGATAGCCCTAGCTTGGATGCTATCGAATCAAGTATCAATCAGACAAAGAGTGACTATCTCTACTTTGTAGCCAATGTTCAAGATGGTAAAGTTTACTATGCAACAACGTTGGAAGAACATGATCGTAATGTTCAAGAACATATCAATAGTAAACTAAACCAATCAAATAGCACAAACTAAAATTATGTGGTTTTCCACATAATTTTGCTTTAAAGCATATATTTATTAATTCAATTAAAAGAAAGTTGAGAAAAATGGTAGAAAAAACTTATCCAATGACCTTGGAAGAAAAGGAAAAACTTGAAAAAGAATTAGAAGAATTGAAACTAGTACGTCGTCCAGAAGTTGTAGAACGTATCAAGATTGCTCGTTCATATGGTGATTTGTCAGAAAACAGTGAGTATGAAGCAGCTAAGGACGAGCAAGCCTTCGTTGAGGGACAAATCTCAAGTCTAGAGACTAAGATTCGTTACGCAGAAATCGTTAATAGCGATGCTGTTGCAAAAAATGAAGTTGCTATCGGAAAAACTGTAACAATCCAAGAAGTTGGAGAAGACGAAAAGGAAGTATACATTATCGTTGGTTCAGCTGGAGCAGATGCCTTTGCAGGAAAAGTTTCAAATGAAAGCCCAATTGGTCAAGCATTGATTGGTAAGAAAAAAGGTGATGTTGTTACAATCGAAACACCTGCTGGAAGCTATGATGTTAAAATCTTAAAAGTTGAAAAAACCGTTTAATAGGAAAAAGGAAGGAGTAGATTTAGGGAAAGCGTTTCCTATTACTCCTTTTCTTAATTCTAAAAAATAAGGAGACTATATGAATTCAGAAAAAAAGCACAAAAAGAAAAGTAAAATGGAGCGTGGCTTAACCAATCGCCATGTTCAGGTTATGGCCATTGCCGGAACGATTGGTACGGGATTATTTCTTGGAGCTGGTCGGTCTATCAGTTTAACTGGACCTTCGATTGTCTTGGTCTATATGATTACAGGTGGCTTCATGTATCTCATGATGCGTGCTATCGGGGAAATGTTGTACCAGGACCCAGAGCAACACACCTTTATCAATTTTATTACTCGCTATCTTGGAAAGGGCTGGGGCTATTTCTCGGTTTGGTCTTATTGGTTATCAGTAGTCTTTATTGGTATGGCTGAAATTACAGCTATTGCTCACTATGTTCAGTTTTGGTTTCCATCTTGGCCATCTTGGTTAATTCAGGTTGTATTCCTAACAATTTTGGGCTTGGTCAATCTGATTGCTGTTAAAATCTTTGGTGAAGTAGAATTTTGGTTTGCCATGATTAAAATTGTGGCCATTCTCGCCATGATTGCAACGGGTATTTTTCTAGTCTTGACTGGCTTTGAAACTCCATATGGTTCAGCGAGTCTCGCCAATATTAGTGAGCAGTTCTCCCTTTTCCCAAATGGAGGGATGAACTTTGTCATGGCCTTTCAAATGGTTTTCTTTGCTTACTTGATGATTGAGTTTATCGGTGTTACAACATCTGAAACTAAGGATCCTCGGAAAGTATTGCCTAAGGCGGTTAAGGAAATTCCTTTGCGAATTATCTTTTTCTATGGTGGGGCTCTCTTAGCTATCATGTCTATTATTCCTTGGCGTGAGCTTTCTGCGACAGATTCACCATTTGTAACGGTATTTGAACTTGTTGGTCTTAAGTGGGCGGCGGCCTTGATTAACTTTGTTGTCTTGACTTCCGCTGCGTCAGCCTTGAATTCAACTCTTTACTCAACAGGTCGTCACTTGTACCAAATTGCCCATGATTCACCAAATCGTTTCTTGAAAGCTATTAAGGCAGACACCCTCTCACGCCACAACGTTCCTCAGAATGCTATCATTACTTCTGCGGTATTGATTGGTTTTGCTGCCTTCATCAATGTACTTCCTGGCGTATCAGATGCCTTTGCTTTGATTACAGCATCTTCATCAGGTGTGTATATCGCCATCTACATCTTGATCATGGTAGCCCATCTCAAGTATCGCAAGTCTAAAGACTTTATGGCAGATGGCTATCTCATGCCTCAATATCGCTTGCTAAATCCTCTGACCATGCTCTTCTTTATCTTTGTATTTGGAACGCTCTTCTTACAAGAATCAACCGTAATGGGAGCTAGAGGTTCAGCTATCTGGATTATCGCTTTTGGTATTTATAGCCAATGGAAATTTAGAAAATAAGTCATAAGCTCATCAACTCAGGTTGGTGAGTTTTCTAGTTTGACAGTCTATCTAAATATAGTTATAATCATGCTATAAGTGTATTTAGGAGGTTTTATGCAGGTAAGATTGGAAAATACAGAGTCTCAGAAATCGCAAATAATAGGAGACTTGATTCGCTCTTATAATCGTTCCAAAAGAGAAGCTGCTGAAAGCGAGCCACTTAATATTTATGTCGAAGATGATAGCGGTGAACTCATGGCGGGTTTAGTAGCAGAGACTTTTGGAAATTGGCTAGAAATCGAATATTTGTTTGTAAAAGAAGACTTGAGAGCACAAGGAATTGGCTCCCAACTGTTGCAGCAAGCAGAAAGTGAAGCTAAGAAGAGAAATTGTCGCTTTGCTTTTGTCAATACCTATCAATTTCAAGCACCAGCCTTTTATCAAAGGCATGGCTACAAGGAAGTTTTTACATTGAAGGATTATCCATACACTGGACAAAGACACTATTATCAAAAAGATTTGTAAACGGAAAACAGAGAAGTGACCTTGTAGATATTTTGAAAAAATTTGAATAAGCAGAGAACTCTCTATCATGTAAGTGGTAGAGTTTTTTTGTTAAAAAAATCGCACAAAATGACAGATATATATTGCATAATGTAAATTATATGATATAATGGACTTGGAAAGAAGCGCAACTTTTTAAAAGCTAAAAGGAGGTAAGAAGTGGCTAAGAATTTAAAATTAAAACTAGCTCGAGTAGAGCTTGAACTGACACAAGGTGACTTGGCAGAAGCTGTCGGGGTTACGCGCCAGACTATCGGCTTGATAGAAGCTGGAAAGTACAATCCCTCGCTTTCGCTTTGTCAGTCTATTTGCAGATGCTTAGGCAAAACGTTAGATCAATTATTTTGGGAGGAAGAAGATGAAAAATAGATTTTATTATTACCAATTATTAGACGAAAGAGAAGAGCAACAACTTCATAAAGCTGGTGCAGAGAGTTTTCATATCTCTACCGGATTATTGTTTCTAGCTTATTTCATATCAGTGTTAGCACCAAGCCTTTTTAATCCTAGCATGCTTCTCGTAATTATCATCATAGGGAATTTTTACTTTTTCAATCGTGCTAGAAGTCTAGGTGTGACCTACTATAGTCGTTTTCATTTTACAATTTTAGGATGCCTGTTATTAACTCTAGTGATTACAGCTACCTTGATGCTACAAAACTACCAGTTCAATATCGAAATTTATCAGCACAACCCTCTACATCTTAAATATATTTATGCTTGGGTCATTACATATCTCCTTTATCTTCCTTGGGTCTTTATTGGAAACTTAGGCTTAAAAAGTTATGGTGAATGGGCTCAGAAGAAGTATGAAAAAGATATGGATGAGCTCGAGAGCATAGAATAGCTTGTTAACTTTTTATCAATATCGATAAAATGTGTTATAATAGTACTAATTTATGAGAAAAGAAGAAACATTTTCATCTTTTTACAAATAGGGAAGAAGGACAGTATATGTACCCAGATGACAGTTTAACATTGCACACAGATTTGTATCAAATTAACATGATGCAAGTTTACTTCGACCAAGGCATTCATAACAAGAAAGCAGTTTTTGAAGTTTATTTCCGCCAACAACCTTTTAAAAATGGTTATGCTGTTTTTGCAGGTTTGGAACGAATTGTGAACTACTTAGAAAACTTGCGTTTCTCAGATAGCGATATTGCTTATTTGGAGTCACTTGGTTATCATGGCGCCTTCTTGGAATATCTCCGTAATCTCAAGTTGGAATTGACTGTACGTTCTGCTCAAGAAGGGGACTTGGTATTTGCCAATGAACCGATTGTTCAAGTGGAAGGTCCTTTGGCTCAGTGTCAATTGGTTGAAACAGCTCTCTTGAACATCGTCAACTTTCAAACCTTGATTGCGACCAAGGCTGCTCGTATTCGTTCAGTCATTGAAGATGAGCCTTTGATGGAGTTCGGTACACGTCGTGCTCAAGAAATGGATGCAGCTATCTGGGGAACTCGTGCCGCTGTTATTGGTGGTGCCAATGGAACTAGTAATGTACGCGCAGGGAAGCTCTTTGGTATTCCGGTTTTAGGGACTCATGCCCATGCTTTAGTACAAGTTTATGGAAATGATTATCAGGCTTTCAAGGCTTATGCCTCAACGCACAAAAACTGTGTCTTTCTAGTAGATACATACGATACTCTTCGCATCGGTGTTCCAGCAGCGATTCAGGTTGCGCGTGAACTTGGTGACAAGATTAATTTCCTTGGTGTCCGCATTGACTCAGGAGATATTGCCTATATTTCTAAAAAGGTTCGTCAGCAACTGGACGAGGCAGGATTTACGGATGCTAAGATCTATGCATCCAATGATCTTGATGAAAATACCATTCTTAACCTCAAGATGCAAAAAGCTAAGATTGACGTCTGGGGTGTAGGTACTAAACTCATCACTGCTTATGACCAACCAGCACTTGGAGCAGTTTACAAAGTTGTTGCTATTGAAGACGAGAATGGTCATATGCGCAATACCATTAAACTTTCAAATAATGCAGAGAAAGTTTCAACACCAGGTAAGAAACAAGTTTGGCGCATCACCAGTCGTGAAAAAGGTAAGTCAGAAGGCGATTACATTACCTATGATGGTGTCGATGTTGCTAGCATGACTGAAATCAAGATGTTCCATCCAACCTATACTTACATCAAGAAGACTGTTCGTAATTTTGATGCTGTTCCTCTCTTGGTTGACATTTTCAAGGAAGGTAAGCTGGTCTATGATTTACCAAGTCTACCTGAAATTCAAGCCTATGCTCGTAAGGAATTTGATAAGCTCTGGGATGAATACAAACGCGTACTGAACCCACAACATTATCCTGTGGACTTGGCTCGTGACGTATGGCAAGACAAGATGGACTTGATTGATAAGATGCGTAAGGAAGCTCTAGGCGAAGGAGAAGAAGAATGAGTTTGCAAGAGACCATTATCCAGCAACTAGGTGTAAAACCAGTGATTGATGCCCAGGAAGAAATCCGTCGTTCGATTGACTTTTTAAAACGATATTTAAAGAAGCATCCCTTCTTAAAAACGTTTGTATTAGGCATTTCTGGAGGTCAAGACTCGACCTTAGCAGGACGTCTTGCCCAACTAGCTATGGAAGAAATGCGAGCAGAAACAGGCGATGATAGTTATAAATTTATCGCAGTTCGTTTGCCTTATGGAGTGCAAGCTGATGAAGCAGATGCTCAAAAAGCCCTAGCTTTTATCCAGCCAGATGTCAGCCTGGTAGTGAATATCAAGGCATCTGCTGATGCTATGGCCATGGCTGTTGAAGCAACAGGAAGTCCGGTTTCCGATTTCAACAAGGGAAATATCAAGGCTCGTAGTCGTATGATTGCCCAATATACCCTTGCAGGTGCTCATAGCGGAGCTGTTATCGGGACAGACCATGCTGCGGAAAATATCACAGGTTTCTTTACCAAGTTTGGTGATGGTGGTGCAGATATTCTCCCACTTTATCGCCTCAATAAACGCCAAGGAAAACAACTTTTGAAAGAGCTTGGAGCTGATCCAGCCCTCTATGAAAAAGTTCCAACAGCAGATTTGGAAGAAGAAAAACCAGGCATTGCAGACGAAGTAGCCTTGGGAGTCACTTACAATGAAATTGATGATTACCTCGAAGGTAAACAAGTAAGCCCAGAAGCTCAAGCAACCATTGAAAAATGGTGGTACAAAGGCCAACACAAACGCCACCTACCAATCACAGTGTTTGATACGTTTTGGAAGTAAAAAAGTCCGGGGGACTTTTTTAGCCCGAGCCTGAAAATAAAAAAGCGAGGTTGAATTATGAAATCCATAGGTACAAAGACATTACATACTGAACGGTTGCTATTGCGACGCTTTTGTGAAACTGATGCTCAAGCCATGTTTGATAATTGGGCCTCACGCTCAGAAAATCTGACCTATGTGACTTGGAATCCACACCTGAATGTTGAACAGACTCAAAATTCTATTGGCAATTGGGTAAAATCCTATGACGAGCCTGATTATTACAAATGGGCTATTTGTCTAAAAGAAAATCCAGACCACGTCATTGGAGATATTAGTCTTGTCAGTGTGGATGAAGAAAACTCTAGCTGTGAGATCGGATATATCTTAGGGATGGACTACTGGGGGCAAGGGCTCATGACAGAAGCTTTAAAAGCAGTTTTATCATTCTGTCTGGATGAGATTGGATTTGAAGAGGTTAATGCCTGCTATGCAAGTTTAAATCCTGCCTCTGGTCGTGTGATGGAAAAGGCTGGTATGACTTTTTGGAAGACGATTCCAAATGCAGTTGAACGAAAAGGTTATATAGCTGATAAAATTTATTATCAAATAAAAAAATAAGATGGAAAAGTCTCACTTTTCCATCTTATTTTTTATAAATTGATTTTAATCAAAATAAAGCAAATCTTTGCTGGTACTTGTAAAGAGGTCAAAACCATTTTTGGTAACAACACCACAGTCTTCGATGCGGACACCGACTTTACCAGGGATATAGATACCAGGTTCAACTGAGAAGCACATACCCTCTTCGATGACCATGTCGTTTCCTTCCATGATTGAAGGGAATTCGTGTACATCCATACCGATACCATGACCGAGACGATGGTTGAAGTACTCACCGTAGCCAGCTTTTTCGATCACTTCACGAGCTGCGCGGTCTACTTCATGAGCTGTCACACCAGGTTTGATAAAGTCAAGGGCAGCCTGTTGAGCTTCTAGAGTCAAGTTGTAAATATCTTTCTTGAACTGGTCAGGTTTACCAACAGCGACTGTACGAGTCATATCTGATGCATAACCATTGACCATCACACCGAGGTCAAAGAGGAGAAGGGCATTGTTTTCAACCTTGTTAGCTCCAGGAATACCATGTGGATTCGCAGCATTATCACCAGTCAAGACCATGGTATCAAAGCTCATTTCATAGCCTTCACGTTTCATAGCAAAGTCAATCTGAGCAATGATATCAGTTTCCGTATTATCAAGAGAGATATTATCAAAACCAACTTTAACAGACTTGTCGGCGTAAACACCTGCTACCATCATCTTTTGCACTTCGTCTGCTGATTTGATCAAGCGCATACGTTGGATCAATGGAGTTAAGTTCTCAAACTCAGCACTTTCAAAGACAGTTTTCAAACCGTGGTATTTAGTCAAGATGAGATTATCAAACTCAACTGCTACACGTTTGAAATCAAGCTGTGGCAAGGCGTTTTGGATTTTCTTCCATGGGTTTTCAGAGTCCACATAGCCGACTACTGGGAAAGAGACAGTGCTAGTCGCACGTTCAACCTCAAGGGCTGGAACGAAGAGAAGTGGTTCCTGGTCTCCAAGGACAAAGAGGAACATTTGGCGTTCGTGTGGATCACTGTAAAAACCAGTGAGGTAATTGATAGTGACGGGGTCAGATACGACTGCGACGTCTAACTTTTCAGATTCGAGATATGTTACAATTTGTTGTAATTTAGACATATGTTACCTTCTTTCTACCCCTCTATTTTTGCAAAAATTAGTAGAAAATGCAAGAGAGAAGGGGAAAAGACTACAAAAAAATTCCAACAGCTAATAGCATGTTGGAATCTAAATATTAATTGAAGTCTGCCTTGCTTTTCACATCGCTGTATTCTTCAGCAACTTCTTGGCTGAGGATATCCTCGTAAGCTGGAAGGACAATGTCCTGACCATATTTTTTCTTAAGGGCAGTAGTGACCAAGCGATAGGCTAAGTTTGCATTACGAGATAAGATAGGTCCGTGGAAATAAGAGCCGAAAACATTTTTATAGTGAACACCTTCACCGATCTTTTCTTCATTATTTCCATTTCCGTATACGACCTGCCCGAGTGGTTTTTGGTCATCTGAGAGGAAGGTACGGCCTTGGTGGTTTTCAAAACCATAATAGGTTTCATCGAATTCTTCGTTATGAATTTTAATATCACCAATAAAGCGGTTGTTGGTTTGGTTGAGTGTGTAGTGTCCCATGATACCCAAGCCTTCGATACGTCTTCCAGAAGCTTCGATATAGTATTGTCCCAACAGTTGGAAGCCACCGCAGATAGCAAGGACAACACCATCATTTTGGATAAAGTTATCGATGCTTTCTTTTTTAGCAGGCAAATCACCAGCAATGATACTTTGTTCAAAGTCTTGGCCACCACCGAAAAAGGCGATGTCGTAGTGATTTTCATCGAAATCATCATGAAGTGAAACGATATCAACTGTTACATGGGCCCCAAGCTTTTCAGCTACGTACTTGAGCATGAGGATATTCCCGTTATCTCCGTAGGTATTCATGAGGTTACCATAGAGGTGGGCGATATTTAGCTGGTAAGGATAGTTGCCGTCTTTTGAGGAAAGTGAAGTATAAACCATTAGTTCATCTCCTTTCTAACAAGCTGACGATTGGCTAGTAATTCTCGGAATTCCAGCATGGCCGTATAAGTCGCAAGGATATAAGCATGCTTGCAGTCTTGAGCTTCAATCGTTTTAAGAACTTGTTCCAGACTGCTTGTTTCAGTGATTTTATCAGCTGGATAACCAGTTACTCGAAGACGACGAGCAATTTCAGAATGACGAACGCCACCGGCGTTGATTTCTGGGATATCCATCTCAGTAATTTGTTCAAAATCAGCATCCCAAATCCAGCTGGTATCAATTCCATCTGCATAGTTGGCATTTAGGAGAACAGAAAGGCTAAAGGGATAAGGAGCTAATTTTATCATCTCAATAGCTTGGGTAGCACCAACAGGATTCTTGATGAGAACCAGCGTGCACTCCTTATCACCGATATGGAAGGTCTCCTGGCGACCGAATACAGCGCGACTCTTGTCAAATCCTTGCTTAATCAGTTGAGAATCAGCACCAAGGTAACGCGCGATAGCTACCGCAGCGAGAGCGTTGTAGATATTGTAGATTCCACCGATTTGAATACCGTATTCCTGTCCGTCAATAACAAAGCGGGAACGATTGTTGGTCAGCTCAACCAATTCTGTCAGACGGTAGTCCAAGTCAGGTCGTTTACATCCACAATTTTCACAAATATAGGCACCCAAGTTGGCATAAGTATTAAGCTCATATTTCAAAATACTTTGACAGTCTGGGCAGAGAATACCTTCAGTATTGTAGTGAGCAAGCTTTGCTGGACCTTTTTCCAAATCAAAACCAAAATACTGAACAGGATTTGGAATTGCAGGCTTGTAGAAAAGTGGACTGTCACCGTTAAGGAGGACAGTAGCAGTAGGAACTTTTCGAATAGCGTCCAAAATCATGTTGTAGGTCGTATAAATCTCACCGTAGCGGTCCATCTGGTCGCGGAAGATATTGGTGATGACGAAAAGACTAGGCTGGATGTAGTCACAGATACGTGAGAGACTAGCTTCGTCGATTTCAAGCACTGCAATATTTTTTCCCGTTTTTGAAGATTTTGCAGCCAAGAAAGTAGTCGTAATCCCTGTGATCATATTGGCACCACTTGGATTGGTTAGAACTTGACCATAAATTTCCTTAAGGATACCGACCGTGAGAGCAGTCGTCAAGGTTTTCCCATTGGTACCAGTTACTACAATAATTTCGTAGTTCTTTGCTAAATGTTGTAAAATATCTTTATCAAATTGAAGGGCAAGTTTTCCAGGGAGCGTACTTCCACGTCCAAGACGACTCAAGATAAAATGAGAAGAACGTCCAGCCAGAAGGCCCAAAGTAGTTTTTAATTTCATGTTTCTATTATATCATAAAAGCCAGAAAAGATAGATTTGAGATTTTAGATAAAAAAACAACCCTAGGAGGGTTGTTTTTCATAAGTTTATCTTAGCTTAAATCGCAAACAAGTCATTCAAGTTTTCAGCCAAGGTTGGGTGAGTGAAGATTTGTTTTGTGAAGTAAGTGTATGGAATCTCGTTGTCCATAGCAACAGTGATGATGTTGATGATTTCTTGTGAACCTTCTGAGAAGATAGTTGTACCGAGAATTTCTTTGGTTTCTGTATTGACAACTGCTTTGAAGGCACCACGAAGATCTCCATTTACATGGCCACGAGGCATAGCTGCAACAGGAATTTCCTTAACGGCATAAGGAAGTTTCAAATCTGCTGCTTGGCTTTCAGTTAAACCAACTTGTGAAAGTGCAGGAGTGATGAAGAGGGTGTTTGGTACATTGAGACGATCTTCAAGTGTGTAGCTACCATCACCAGCAAGATAGCTGTAGACAACACGGAAGTCATCGAGTGAAATGTAAGTGAATTGAAGTCCACCATTGACATCTCCAACTGCAAAGACACCAGGAACGTTTGTTTGACAATGTTTGTCCACCTTTATAGCACCACGTTCAGTTAGTTCAATATCTGTGTTTTCGAGTTGAAGTGGCTCCACATTTGGTTTACGCCCTGTTGCGTAGAGAAGGGCATCGAAACGGTAGGTTTCTTTTTCAGTTACGACAAGGACTTGGTCGCCATCATTTTTGATTTCACTAGTATGGATGTTTTGAAGCAATTCGATTCCGTCTTCTTCCATGTACTGTTTAGCAAGAGCAGCGATAGAAGGTTCAGCACGAGGTAGGAATGTATCCAAGGCATCTAGGACTGTAACCTTGCTTCCAAGTTTGTTGTAGAGACCGGCAAATTCAAGACCGATATTTCCGCCACCAAGGACACCAAGTTTTTCAGGCAATTTGTCCAAGTTTTGGATGCCTGTTGAGTCAAAGACGTTTTTACTTGTAGCAAGACCTGGGATTGGTAATACATTTGAAACAGCACCAGTGTTGATGACGATAGTTTCAGCTGTTAGTTCTTGTTTTTCATCACCAGCTTGAATTTCGATGACTTTATTAGAAACAAAGTGAGCTTCAGCATCAATGATATCAACGCCTGTACCAGCGATAGTCGCATAGTTTTTACCATTGAGACGTGTAGTAACTGTATTTTTTGTAGCCATAACCTCGTCAAATGACAAGTCTTTTTCTGCAGCGACTAACAAGGTTTTAGTTGGGATACAACCGATGTTGATACAAGTTCCACCGTACATTGCCTTGTTGCGTTCGATAAGAGCAACTTTTTTACCAGCTGAAGCTAGTTTCCCAGCAAGCGTCTTACCTGCCTTACCAAATCCAATGACAATTAAATCGTATGTTAACATTTTTAAATCCTCCTGTTTGATTTTCATTCTAGCACAAGAAAAAAACTTTTGCACAAATCTGCTACGGGAAAAAATATCCAAACAAAATAGTCTCGAGAATGCTTTTGGGAATTGAGCTCATAAGATGGAAAAATCGTTTACATGATTTAATCAGGTGGTTAGACTATCTTTTGCCCCGGTCTTGTGTTATACTAGATAAGTTGCAAAAATGCAGTACTTTTCTTTAGTGGAAAAGAAGCAACACGGTCTTTCATAAAAGGTATGAAAGTACGTCATGACAAGAAAAGTATAAACTAAGCGCTATAGGATGGCTTCGCACCATCTTTAGAAAGAAGAATAACGTGAAATTTAATGAATTTAATCTTTCTGCGGATTTGTTAGCAGAAGTTGAAAAAGCAGGATTTGTAGAAGCAAGTCCTATCCAAGAGCAAACTATTCCTTTGGCTCTTGAAGGAAAAGATGTTATCGGTCAAGCACAGACTGGTACAGGGAAAACAGCAGCCTTTGGCTTGCCAACCCTTGAAAAAATTCGAACAGAAGAAGCAAGTATCCAAGCTTTGGTGATTGCCCCAACTCGTGAACTGGCTGTTCAAAGTCAAGAAGAGCTTTTCCGATTTGGCCGTAGTAAAGGTGTGAAAGTCCGTTCAGTATACGGTGGTTCAAGTATTGAAAAACAAATCAAGGCTCTTAAATCAGGGGCTCATATCGTAGTAGGAACACCAGGACGTTTACTTGACTTGATTAAACGCAAGGCCTTGAAATTGCATGATATTGAAACCTTGATTTTAGATGAAGCAGATGAAATGCTGAACATGGGATTCCTTGAAGATATTGAAGCCATTATCTCTCGTGTACCAGAAAATCGTCAAACCTTGCTCTTTTCAGCGACTATGCCAGATGCTATCAAACGTATTGGTGTTCAGTTCATGAAAGATCCTGAGCATGTGAAGATTGCTGCCAAAGAATTAACAACAGAACTGGTAGACCAGTACTATATCCGTGTTAAGGAACAAGAAAAATTCGACACCATGACTCGTCTTATGGATGTTGATCAACCTGAGTTGTCAATCGTTTTTGGTCGTACCAAACGTCGTGTAGACGAGTTGACTCGTGGGCTGAAGATTCGTGGTTTCCGTGCAGAAGGGATTCATGGAGATTTGGACCAAAACAAACGTCTTCGTGTCCTTCGTGATTTTAAAAATGGTAATCTTGATGTCCTCGTTGCAACAGACGTTGCTGCTCGTGGTTTGGATATTTCAGGTGTGACTCATGTCTACAACTACGATATTCCTCAAGACCCTGAGAGTTATGTTCACCGTATCGGCCGTACAGGACGTGCAGGTAAGTCAGGTCAATCCATCACTTTTGTTGCACCAAATGAGATGGGTTATCTCCAAATTATCGAGAACTTGACTAAGAAACGAATGAAAGGCCTCAAGCCTGCAAGTGCAGAAGAAGCCTTCCAAGCTAAAAAGCAGGTTGCACTTAAGAAGATTGAACGTGATTTTTCTGACGAAACCATTCGTGGAAACTTTGAGAAATTCGCAAAAGATGCTCGTAAATTGGCTGCAGAATTCAGCCCAGAAGAATTGGCCATGTATATCCTTAGCTTGACGGTTCAGGATCCAGACAGTCTTCCAGAAGTTGAAATTGCGCGTGAAAAACCATTACCATTTAAACCATCTGGTGGTGGATTTGCTGGTAAAGGCAAGGGTGGTCGAGGAGGCCGTCGTGGAGACGACCGTAGAGACAGTGAACGCCGTGGCAATGGACGTCGTGATGACTACCGAAAAGGTGGACGTTCAAAGGATCGCTTTGATAAAGAGAAGCGTTACCGTAAGGATAATAAAAAACCACGCAATACTTCAAGCGAGAAGAAAACAGGCTTTGTTATTCGTAACAAAGGAGATAAATAACAAAAAAAGCGGTTCACTGAGGTGGATCGCTTTTATATATAAGGAGACCGAGAGTCATATGAAAAGTAATACGAGAAGTTTGTATTTATAAATTTGTTATCTTGTAATATTATCTTATCAAAAATGTAGGAAGCTGTCAATAAGAAAATAATAAAAAATAGGTAAAATTTTCGAATACACTTGAATTGCAATTCAATAAACAATTTTCAGATAATTGTTGAAGTAGTCAGAATTTTGTGATATAATGAAAGCGATTATATGCGAGGTAAAAAATGGTACATTTATTAGAAAAAACAAGAAAAATTACATCGATCCTAAAGCGTTCTGAGGAGAAATTACAAGATGATCTTCCCTACAACGCAATCACGCGTCAATTGGCTGATATCATTGATTGCAATGCCTGCATTTTGAATAGTAAAGGACGCCTCTTGGGATACTTTATGCGCTACAAGACCAATAATGACCGTGTAGAGCAATTTTTCCAATCAAAAATTTTCCCTGATGAATATATTCAAGCAGCAAACATGATTTATGATACGGAGTATAACCTTCCAGTTGAACATGATTTGACTATTTTTCCGACTGAAAGTCGTTCAGATTTTCCAGATGGTTTGACAACAATTGCTCCAATCCATGTCTCTGGTATTCGCTTGGGTTCTTTGATTATTTGGCGTAATGATAAAAAGTTTGAAGAAGATGATTTGATTCTTGTTGAGATTGCCAGTACAGTAGTAGGAATTCAACTCTTGAACTTCCAACGCGAGGAAGATGAGAAAAATATTCGTCGTCGTACAGCTGTCACTATGGCGGTTAACACTCTTTCATACTCTGAATTACGAGCAGTATCAGCTATTTTAGGAGAACTAAATGGTAATGAAGGTCAATTGACAGCTTCTATCATTGCAGATCGTATCGGTATTACACGTTCGGTGATTGTCAATGCTCTGCGTAAACTCGAATCAGCAGGGATTATTGAAAGTCGTTCTCTTGGTATGAAAGGAACTTATCTCAAAGTTCTAATCCCAGATATTTTTGAAGAAGTGAAAAAGAGGGACTATTAATGGCTAAGGCACTAATTTCTATTGATTATACAGAAGATTTTGTAGCGGATCATGGGAAACTGACTGCGGGTGCTCCAGCTCAAGCAATATCTGATGATATATATGGGGTGACCCAAAAGGCTTTTGAACGTGGATATTATATCTTTTTTACAATCGATGCCCATGAAGAAAATGATGTTTTTCATCCTGAAAGTAAACTCTTCCCGCCACATAACATTATTGGGACTAGTGGACGAAATTTGTATGGCAAGTTAGCCGACTTCTATCAGGAACATGCTGATGATAGTCGTGTTTTCTGGATGGACAAACGTCACTATTCGGCTTTTTCTGGAACAGATTTGGATATCCGTCTTAGAGAGCGTAAAGTAGATACAGTCATTTTGACGGGAGTTCTTACAGATATCTGTGTCTTGCATACGGCGATTGATGCCTACAATCTTGGTTATCAGATAGAAGTTGTGAAACCAGCAGTAGCATCCATTTGGCCTGAGAATCATGCCTTTGCACTTGGACATTTTAAGAATACACTTGGTGCAAAATTGGTTGATGAAAATTTGCTTGAAATTACAGAATAATACATTTCAAGATGAAAAAATCTGAAAAAAGTCTTGACAATTTTTTTCAAAGTTGATATACTAGTAAAGTAATCGACGCGGGGATGGCGGAATTGGCAGACGCGCAGGACTAAGGATCCTGTGACCGCTTTAGGTCGTGAGGGTTCAAGTCCCTCTCTCCGCATAGTAGATGAGCTAGCTTTGGCTAGCTTTTTATTTTTTTGAAAGATGTATATTGAAAAACATACAGGATAGTTTTTTTGTATGTTTTTTGTTTTCTTTTAAAAAGTGTTACAATATAGATAGAAAAGAAGGAAAAGAAATCAGTATTAAAAAAATAGAGAGAGTAGTGTAGAAAAGTTTAATCTATCCTATTTTATAATGGTTATTATTGGGAAAGATTTCATGGTTAAAGACTTGTATTCCCTGATTTAAAATAGGCATTTCAAAAATGTAAAGGAGGATTACGATGGTTAATGAACTTCAACGAATAATGAGCGCATTTATTCAAATTCTCTTTATTATTTTACTACCTTATATCTGGTGGTTTCTGACTGCGAGGGGGAAAGTCCCATTTATGGAATGGATTGGTTTAAAAGCTATTAAAAGGGTTGAAGATTCTTATCTTATCGCATGGATAATTGGTGGCTTTCTCCTGTTTACAATTTTTTCTATGTTTATCTTTCCTCTAACACGTAGTATAGAAACGGCTACTTCGGCATTTTCCGATATGGGTCTTAAAGCTTTGCCAAGTATACTAATTTATAGTTTTTTACAGACTTCTTTGCCTGAGGAACTTTTATTCAGAGGGTTTTTATTAAAACGATTAGTTAATCATATGCCATTTTTCTTTGCAAATACGATACAGGCTATCGCTTTTGGTTTGCTTCATGGAATATTATTTGTCTCACTCGTATCTATAGAAATTACTCTTTTTATTACCTTGTTTACAGGAGTAATCGCTGCTTATTTAGGCTTTGTCAATGAGAAAAAAGCTGGAGGGTCCATTTTAACAAGTTGGATCATACATGCACTAGCTAACATCCTGTCTGGTTTAGTTGCTGCATTTTCTCTGTTTTAATCTGGGGGATTTATAAATATAAAGTCAGTAGAAATACTGGCTTATTTTATTTCAAAAATTTTTCTTATTTCATAAACATTTCATATTTGAATATTATAATGGTTTTACAAATATGGAGGTGTTATATGAATCCCACTCAAAGAGCTTGGGCTTATGTCAGCAGAAAACGACTGAGAAGTCTCATATTATTCTTGATTCTATTTGTCTTATTGGCTGGAATATCGGCTTGTTTGACGCTTATGAAGTCCAACAAAACAGTAGAAAATAATCTCTATCGCTCACTGAATACGTCTTTTTCGATTAAAAGAATAGAAGCAGATCAGACCTTTCAACTGTCTCAACTAGATGAGCTTAAAAAGATAAAGGGCCTTGAGAAGATTTCACCTGAGCTAGAAACAATAGCCAAGTTAACTGACAAAGAAGTCGTTACTGGAGAACAAAGTATCCAAAGGGATGATTTGACAGAGGCTGAAAAAAATCTTATCAGTTTGATTGCTTTGGAAGATTCTTCCAAGGATGTTTCTTTTACAAGTTCCGCCTTTACCCTTAAAGAAGGAAGACATATCCAAAAAGGGGATCGAAAAAAAATCTTAATCCACGAAGATTTAGCCAAGAAAAACAATCTAAAAGTAGGAGAGAAGATTAGCTTAAACCCTGCTCAAGTAGAAGGAAATAGTGGACAAACACTAGATTATGAAATCGTGGGTATTTTCACTGGTAAGAAGCAAGAGAAGTTTACCGGTCTATCATCTGACTTTAGTGAAAATACGGTTTATACAGACTACGAAAGTAGCCAAACTCTTCTTGGAAATAAGGAAGATCAAGTCACTGCAGCCCGTTTCTATCTTGAAAATCCCAAAGATATGGATGACATCATTCAAGAGGTTGAAAAGTTATCCCTGGAAAACCAAGGGTTCCAAGTGGAAAAGGAAAATAAGGCCTTTGAACAAATCAAGGATTCAGTTTCGACCTTCCAAACCTTCCTACAAATTTTCCTCTACGGTATGATGATTGCTGGTGTAGGAGCTCTGGTCTTGGTCTTGTCCCTTTGGTTACGAGAGCGAGTCTACGAGGTTGGTATTTTATTGGCGCTAGGAAAAGGAAAAATAGCAATCTTTAGCCAATTCTGCCTGGAAGTTATCCTGGTTTCATTGGTAGCTATCCTACCTGCATTTGTGGCTGGAAATGCCATTACTTCCTATCTTTTAAAAACTGTACTAGCAAGTGGCGATCAAGCTGCATTACAAGATACGCTAGCAAAAGCAACTAATCTTTCAACCAGTATCCTATCATTTGGAGAATCTTATGTCTTTCTACTTGTGATTAGCTGCTTGTCAGTTGCACTTTGTTTCCTATTTTTATTTAGAAAATCACCGAAAGAAATTTTATCATCCATCAGTTAATAAAGGAGAAATCATGACTTTACTACAATTACAAGATCTTACTTATCGTTACAAAAACACTGCAGAAGCAGTATTATATAAAATCAATTACGATTTTGAACCTGGAAAATTCTATAGCATCATTGGAGAATCAGGAGCTGGGAAATCTACCCTCTTATCACTATTAGCAGGACTTGATAGCCCAGTAGAAGGTGCTATTAAGTTTGAGGGTAAGGACATTCGTGAACAAGGTTATTCTTATCACCGTATGCACCATATCTCGCTCGTTTTCCAAAACTATAACCTCATTGATTATCTTTCTCCATTGGAAAATATCCGCTTGGTCAATAAAAAAGCTAGTAAGGATACCCTTCTTGAACTTGGTTTAGATGAAAGTCAAATCAAGCGGAATGTTCTCCAATTATCAGGTGGGCAGCAACAACGTGTTGCCATTGCTCGTAGTCTTGTATCTGAGGCGCCAGTGATTCTAGCAGATGAACCAACAGGAAACCTAGATCCTAAGACTGCTGGAGATATTATTGACCTGCTCAAATCTCTCGCTGAGAAAACAGGCAAGTGTGTAATCGTTGTGACCCACAGCAAGGAAGTAGCACAAGCATCAGATATTACACTGGAATTGAAGAATAAGAAATTGACTGAAATAAGAACAAACAGTAACTAAAACTTTTAAACATATTAAAAACGGAAGTAAATCTAGAAAGGAATCTTATGTTACACAACGCATTTGCCTATGTCACAAGAAAATTTTTTAAGTCGCTTGTGATCTTTCTTATCATTCTCTTGATGGCTAGTTTGAGTTTGGTCGGCTTATCTATCAAGGGTGCGACAGCCAAGGCTTCTCAAGAAACCTTTAAAAATATCACCAATAGTTTCTCCATGCAAATCAACCGCAGGGTCAATCAAGGAACTCCACGTGGTGCGGGGAATATCAAGGGTGAAGATATTAAAAAAATTACTGAGAATAAGGCCATTGAATCCTACATCAAACGAATTAATGCTATCGGTGATTTGACAGGCTATGAACTGATTGAAACGCCTGAAACCAAGAAAAATCTAACTGCAGATCGAGCTCAACGTTTTGGAAGTAGCTTGATGATAACAGGAGTTAATGATTCGGCTAAAGAAGACAAGTTTGTGTCAGGCTCTTACAAACTGGTCGAAGGAGAACATTTAACAAACGATGACAAATACCAAATTCTCATGCACAAAGACTTGGCTGCTAAACATGGCTGGAAAGTAGGGGATAAGGTCAAACTGAACTCCAATATCTACGATGCAGATAATGAAAAAGGAGCAAAGGAAACAGTAGAAGTAACGATCAAAGGACTTTTTGATGGACACAACAAATCTGCTGTAACCTATTCACAAGAACTTTATGAGAATACAGCTATCACAGATATTCACACAGCAGCCCAACTCTATGGTTATACAGAAGATACAGCTATTTATGGAGATGCTACCTTCTTTGTAGCTGGAGATAAGAACCTAGATACTGTCATGCAAGAAATAGGGTCTATCAACGGTATCAACTGGAAGATGTATAGCTTGATTAAGAGTTCATCTAACTATCCTGCCCTTGAACAATCTATCTCAGGCATGTACAAGATGGCTAATCTACTCTTCTGGGGTAGCTTGAGCTTCTCTGTTCTTCTACTTGCTCTCTTACTGACACTATGGATTAACGCCCGTCGTAAAGAGGTTGGAATTCTCCTTTCAATTGGTCTAAAACAAGCAAGTATTCTTGGACAATTTATCACAGAAGCAGTTATGATTGCAATTCCAGCACTAATTTCAGCTTATTTCCTAGCCAACTATACTGCTCGTACTGTTGGAAATACAGTGCTTGCAAATGTCACATCAGATGTGGCTAAGCAAGCTAGTAAGGCAGCCCAAGCCTCTAATCTTGGTGGTGGTGCAGAAGTTGATGGCTTTAGCAAGACACTTTCAAGTCTGGATATATCCATTCAACCTTCTGACTTTGCCATCATCTTTGTACTTGGCATAGTTCTTGTAGTATTAGTTATGGCACTTGCTTCAAGCAATCTCCTCTTTAAACAACCAAAAGAACTCTTGTTGGATAGTGAATAAAAAACATGCTACCTATTCTCATTCAAATGAGATATAATATAGGTAGCATTTTTGATAGAAAAGGATTTATATGAAAATTCTAATTGTAGAAGATGAAGACATGATCCGCGAGGGAATTAGTGACTATTTGACGGATTGTGGCTATGAAACCATTCAGGCAGCAGATGGCCTTGAGGCCTTAGAACAATTTTCCAATCACCAAGTTGCCTTGGTTCTCTTAGATATTCAAATGCCGAAACTTAATGGTTTAGAGGTTTTGTCAGAAATCCGTAAAAGTAGCCAAGTTCCGGTCTTGATGTTGACAGCCTTTCAGGACGAAGAATATAAGATGAGTGCCTTTGCTGCATTTGCAGATGGTTATTTGGAAAAGCCTTTTTCTCTATCTTTGTTAAAAGTACGAGTGGATGCCATCTTTAAACGTTATTATGATACTGGTCGTATTTTTACCTATAGAGACACCGAGGTAGACTTTGACAGCTATAGCGCCAAAGTAGCTGGCCAAGAAGTTGCAGTGAATGCAAAAGAACTGGAAATTTTAGACTATCTGGTTAAAAATGAAGGTCGAGCCTTAACACGGTCGCAGATTATCGATGCTGTATGGAAGATGACAGATGAGGTTCCTTTTGACAGAGTGATTGATGTCTATATCAAGGAACTACGGAAAAAATTGGATTTAGACTGTATTCTTACCGTGCGCAATGTTGGTTATAAATTGGAGAGAAAATGAGACGTTCAGGTTTATTTAAAAAAATTTTTATCTATACCTTCTCGGTATTTTCTACCTTGGTCATTTTTTTGCATTTGGCCATCTATTTCCTCTTTCCTCCGACCTATCTCAGTCACCGTCAGGAAAGTATCGGGCAAAAGGCTACAGAAATTGCCCAGTCCCTCCAAGGAAAGGACAGTCAAGCTATTCAGGAAGTCCTTGAACTTTATTCTAAAAGCAGTGATATTAAGGGAGCTGTTAAGGGAGAGATGACTCAGGATAAGTTGGAAGTCAATGATAATCTTCCCATTGATAAACAACGACAAACGGCCTCCTTGGTTATTGAGGAAAGAGAAGTTCAAACTAAGGATGGTCAGACCATGACCTTGCAGTTTTTAGCTTCTATGGATTTACAGAAAGAAGCAGAAGACATCAGTCTTCAATTTCTGCCTTATACTTTATTAGCGTCTTTCATCATTTCGCTCCTCATCGCCTTTATCTATGCTAGAACCATTGTTGCTCCTATTTTGGAAATCAAACGAGTGACTCGACGGATGATGGATTTGGATGCAGAAGTGAGGTTGCGCGTGGATTCACAGGATGAAATTGGTGACCTCAAAGAACAAATCAATAGCCTCTATCAACACCTCTTGACTGTTATTGCTGATCTACATGAGAAAAATGAGGCCATCCTCCAGTTAGAAAAGATGAAGGTCGAATTTTTACGAGGTGCCTCCCATGAACTGAAAACACCTCTAGCTAGTCTGAAGATTCTTCTGGAAAACATGCAAGCAAATATTGGCCGCTACAAAGATCGTGACCATTATCTTGGAGTTTCTTTAGGTATCGTGGATGATTTAAGTCACCATGTGCAGCAAATTCTATCCCTTTCTTCGGTGCAGGAATTTCGAGATAAGAAAGAACAAATCAACCTTCTTAAAATGACAGATTTTCTCTTAAAGGATTATGATTTATTAGCCAAAGAGAGAAAAATCACTGTAGAAAATCAACTCACAGACCAACAAACTTATATAAATCCTTCGGTACTAAAGCTGATTCTTTCCAATCTTATCAGTAATGCTGTGAAACACTCTGTTCAGGGTGGTTATCTAAAAATTGGGACCGAAGATGACTGGTTTTTCATTGAAAACACCTGTACAACAGAAGAGCAAGATAAGTTTGAACAATCCTTTACAACTTCTAGTCGCCAAAGTAAGGGAGCTGGTTTGGGACTATTTGTGGTCAAGAGTTTATTGGAAAACGAAGAAATTGACTATCGCTTTGAAAGATATGAAGATCACTTAGTCTTTTATATGAACCTACCTAAAGACCTGTAAAATTAGGACTTTGAGGAGAGTTCCATATTTTTAGATAGAAGAAATTCAATCTAAACTACAGGAAAAACTAGCTTTTTTTGCTAAAAAGTGATAAAATGAACAATGTAAATGGGATATCCCATAAAAATATACAGGAGGCCTGATAAAATGGCAATCGTTTCAGCAGAAAAATTTGTCCAAGCAGCTCGTGACAATGGTTATGCAGTTGGTGGATTTAACACAAACAACCTTGAGTGGACTCAAGCTATCTTGCGCGCAGCAGAAGCTAAAAAAGCTCCAGTTTTGATCCAAACTTCAATGGGTGCTGCTAAATACATGGGTGGTTATAAAGTTGCTCGCAACTTGATCGCTAACCTTGTAGAATCAATGGGTATCACTGTACCAGTAGCTATCCACCTTGACCACGGTCACTACGAAGATGCACTTGAGTGTATTCAAGTTGGTTATACTTCAGTAATGTTTGACGGTTCACACCTTCCAGTTGAAGAAAACCTTGAAAAAGCTCGTAAAGTTGTAGAATTTGCTCATGCAAATGGTGTATCAGTAGAAGCTGAAGTTGGAACTATCGGTGGTGAAGAAGACGGAATCATCGGTGATGGCGAATTGGCTCCAATCGAAGACGCTAAAGCAATGGTTGCAACTGGTATCGACTTCTTGGCAGCTGGTATCGGTAACATCCACGGTCCTTACCCTGCAAACTGGAAAGGTCTTCACCTTGACCACTTGCAAAAATTGACTGAAGCTGTACCAGGATTCCCAATCGTATTGCACGGTGGATCAGGTATTCCTGATGACCAAATCCAAGCAGCTATCAAACTTGGTGTTGCTAAAGTTAACGTTAACACTGAATGCCAAATCGCATTCGCTAACGCAACTCGTAAATTTGCTCGTGACTACGAAGCAAACGAAGCAGAATACGACAAGAAGAAACTCTTCGACCCACGTAAATTCTTGGCTGACGGTGTAAAAGCTATCCAAGCATCAGTTGAAGAACGTATCGACGTATTCGGTTCAGAAGGTAAAGCTTAATCTAGCTTAACCATATAAAACAGAAACCTGCCCCTGAGGGTGGGTTTTTTCGTTTTCTAACTCTTCTCAATCGTATTTAAAAAGTGATATAATGAAGATGGAAGAAAGCATTTAGTGATTTTTGGTAAAACTAGCTTTTTAATCAACCCTTGAAAGGAAAGATAGCCATGATATTCGACCAGTCCTTGCAAGCCTACGTCCATGAAGTAGATGATGTTCTTGTGGCTTGGGAAGAAAAACCAAGTGGGAATTTTGAGGTGGGAGCTCAGTTGCTTGCATCCAATTACCATAGAAACAGGTCTCGTATTCTTGCATTTATATTGCCTCGTTTACAAGAATTTTATGGTCATTTCACAGATGAAGAAGCTACTGAAAAATTGGGTAAACCCATCATCGAGCCAGAAAGACAAACCGTTACTTTCTGCGATCAAACTTTTGATGATATTCATATCTTTTCTTTTGACTATCAGGGGCAGGCATTTGAGTGTCTGGAGAATTTTGCCATTGATGGTTAAGGTCTGTTTTCAGTTTTAAAAAGAAGGAGAGAGACTGATGAGTACTGCTGATTTTGTCTTTATTGAGAGTAAAGACCCCATATTCCTAGATTTACAAGCCTTTTGTACTGCTTTGAGAGAAAAGTTCCCAGGTATTTTGATCAGAGAAAGGACGAATCCTGAAAAAGCTTACTCGCTTTCTTGGGATTATCAAAGTCCTCAGCTTACTTTGGAAAGTTCACTGACTAGCAAGAAAAATGTTTTTGTGATTGATTACTTTGATTCAACGAACAGGTTACAAGATTATGCCTCCTATATCGTCTGGCTTCGGAAATGGTTTCCACCTGAAGAGAAGGTTTCCTTTTGTGATGAAGGATATGAGTATGTGTTTGAACTTCCTAGTGATTTATCCCAAAAGGAGTTTGAAAACTACTTACGAACAAGATTTGATGAGTGAAGAAGAAGTGTGAAAATGAAATATAGAATACTAGAGAAAAACCAATCTAAAGTTGCTAAAAGAGTCTAATTTTTGTACAATAATGCTATGAAAAAACTGAAAAAATGGAGTCTTGGCTTTCTTAGTTTCATTCTTTTGTTTTTAGGGGCAACATTCATCTTTCATCGTATCAGCTTGGAAAAGGAACAAGCCTCACTAACACCTGTGGGACAGCAAGTTCTTGTCAATGGGCACCAAATGAATGTTTACGTTGAAGGGGATGGTCCAGAGACAATAGTAGTTCTATCAGGTGCTGGAATTGCTTCACCTATATTAGACTTTAAGAATCTAACAGATTCCCTATCAAAAAAATATAAGATTGTCGTAGTCGAGAGAGCTGGCTATGGTTATAGCGAGGATAGTAATCAATCCAGAGATGTGACGGAAGTTTTGTCTGAGACACGTCAAGCTCTATCTCAAGCAAATATATCAGGACCTTTTATCATTCTGTCTCATTCAATGGCTAGTCTTGAAAGTCTGGCTTGGCAGGAGAAGTATCCTAATGAAGTGAAAGCCTTGGTTGGACTTGATTGGGCTTTGCCGTCAAGTTATGAGGATTTAAAGGACAATCAAGTCCTCCTTACTGTAGCCTACTGGAGCAGCAAGATTGGCTTATTACGTTATTTTCCTGAGTCCTTTTATATAAAAAATCCAACTCTGACCGAAAATGAACGACAACAATATAAAATCCTAGCTTATAAGCAGTTGATCTCACAAGCCATGCTTCATGAATCCCGTTTGGTAAAGGAAAATGCTAAGAAAGTTCCCTCTAGCATTAATCCGAAAATTCCAGCCTTACTCCTGGTTTCTAACGGTGAAGGTACGACCTTTAGCCAATCAGAATGGCAGCATTATGCTATGAGGTTTGCCAGTGACCAGTCTAATGTGAAAGTCGTCTATATAGATGCGCCACACGACCTTTATCATTCTCAAAGCCATGAGGTTATTACTCGTATTGAAGAATTTTTAGAGAATAATTGAGGGCTTAAAAATCCATTGAGACTGATGATAATAATTAAATGCTGGAGGATTAACAGTAGAATCGTTAATTTTCTCGATTAAAAAATTCTTTTTCTTACCAAAAAACCTGCCCCTAAGGGCAGGTTTTTTGGTGTCTTAAGGAAACTATTTAATAGAATTTTTGATTAAAAGTTTCATTTTAAGAGAGAAATCTCTAATTTCATAATCAATAAGCAAACGCTTGCATTCCTATTTTTATTAGATTATAATAGGTTGGTATAAAGCCTTCTGTAATAATATTGAAAAAGTGTAGAAAGTAAGGATTTAGAATATTTGTAGTCAAAAATACAATGTTGCTTCTTACGATAGGGAGATAGATATGGCAATGATAGAAGTGGAACATCTTCAGAAAAATTTTGTGAAGACAGTAAAGGAGCCAGGTTTGAAGGGGGCTTTGCGCTCCTTTATTCATCCTGAAAAGCAGACCTTTGAAGCGGTCAAGGATTTGACCTTTGAAGTTCCCAAAGGCCAAATTTTAGGATTTATCGGGGCAAATGGTGCTGGGAAGTCGACAACCATCAAAATGCTGACAGGGATTTTAAAACCGACATCTGGTTTTTGTCGGATTAACGGCAAGATTCCCCAGGATAATCGCCAAGATTATGTCAAGGATATTGGAGTCGTTTTCGGACAGCGCACCCAGCTATGGTGGGATTTGGCTCTACAAGAGACCTACACGGTCTTGAAAGAGATTTACGATGTGCCAGACTCGCTTTTCCATAAGCGCATGGACTTTTTGAATGAAGTTTTGGATTTGAAGGAATTTATCAAGGATCCTGTGCGGACTCTTTCACTAGGTCAACGGATGCGGGCGGATATTGCGGCTTCCTTGCTTCACAATCCCAAAGTTCTCTTTTTAGATGAACCGACTATTGGTTTGGATGTGTCGGTCAAGGATAACATTCGACGTGCTATCACCCAGATCAATCAGGAGGAAGAGACAACTATTCTCTTGACTACTCATGATTTGAGTGATATTGAGCAACTCTGTGATCGGATTTTTATGATTGACAAGGGGCAGGAGATTTTTGATGGGACGGTTAGCCAGCTCAAGGAAACCTTTGGCAAGATGAAGACTCTTTCCTTTGAACTGCTACCAGGTCAAAGTCATCTCCTTTCTCACTATGAAGATTTTTCGGATATGTCCATTGATAGACAAGGAAACAACCTGACTATTGAATTTGATAGTTCCCGCTACCAATCAGCTGATATTATCAAGCAAACCTTATCTGATTTTGAAGTCCGTGATTTGAAGATGGTAGATACGAATATTGAAGATATTATCCGTCGCTTCTATCGAAAGGAGCTCTAAGATGGTCAAATTATGGAGACGTTATAAACCCTTTATCAATGCAGGGATTCAGGAGTTGATTACCTATCGAGTCAACTTTATTCTCTATCGGATTGGTGATGTCATGGGGGCTTTTGTGGCCTTTTATCTCTGGAAGGCAGTCTTTGACTCCTCCCAGGAGTCCTTGATTCAGGGCTTCAGTATGGCAGATATCACTCTCTACATCATCATGAGTTTTGTGACCAATCTGTTGACCAGGTCTGATAGCTCCTTTATGATTGGGGAGGAGGTCAAGGATGGCTCCATTATCATGCGGCTGCTGAGACCAGTGCATTTTGCGGCCTCTTACCTTTTCACCGAACTTGGCTCCAAGTGGTTGATTTTTATCTCTGTTGGATTGCCATTTTTAAGTGTCATTGTTTTGATAAAAATCTTATCTGGGCAAGGTATTCTAGAGGTTCTAGGATTAACTGTCCTTTATCTCTTTAGCTTAACTCTGGCTTATCTGATTAACTTTTTCTTTAATATCTGCTTTGGATTTTCAGCCTTTGTATTTAAAAATTTATGGGGTTCCAATCTACTCAAGACTTCAATAGTGGCCTTTATGTCTGGAAGTTTAATTCCCTTGGCTTTCTTTCCAAAGGTGATTTCAGATATTCTCTCCTTCTTGCCTTTCTCATCCTTAATTTACACTCCGGTCATGATTATTGTTGGGAAATACGATGCCAGTCAGATTCTTCAAGCACTTTTGCTTCAGTTTTTCTGGCTTATAGTGATGGTGGGCTTGTCTCAGTTGATTTGGAAACGAGTCCAGTCATTTATCACCATTCAGGGAGGTTAGGATGAAAAAATATCAACGCATGCATCTGATTTTTATCAGACAATACATCAAGCAAATCATGGAATACAAGGTGGATTTTGTGGTTGGTGTCTTGGGAGTCTTTCTGACTCAAGGCCTGAACCTCTTGTTTCTCAATGTACTCTTTCAACACATCCCCTCGCTAGAAGGTTGGACCTTTCAAGAGATTGCCTTTATCTATGGATTTTCCTTAATTCCAAAGGGATTAGATCATCTCTTTTTTGACAATCTCTGGGCTTTAGGTCAACGACTAGTTCGAAAAGGGGAGTTTGACAAGTATCTGACCCGTCCTATCAATCCTCTCTTTCACATCCTCGTTGAGACCTTTCAGATTGATGCCTTGGGTGAACTTTTGGTCGGTGGCATCTTACTAGCAACAACGGCGACTAGCATTGCTTGGACTCTTCCAAAATTCCTGATTTTTCTAGTTTGTATTCCTTTTGCGACCTTGATTTACACTTCTTTAAAAATCGCGACAGCCAGCATCGCTTTTTGGACCAAGCAGTCAGGTGCCATGATTTACATTTTCTATATGTTTAATGATTTTGCCAAGTACCCGATTTCCATTTACAATTCGCTCCTTCGTTGGTTAATTAGCTTCATCGTACCTTTTGCTTTTACGGCCTACTATCCTGCCAGCTATTTCTTGCAGGACAAGGATGTCTTCTTTAATATCGGTGGTTTGATTCTGATTTCCCTTGTCTTCTTTGTCATTTCTTTGAAACTATGGGACAAGGGCTTAGATGCCTACGAAAGTGCTGGTTCGTAAGAGCTAAAGTAAGACTAAAACCAAGAAAGGATTTTGTAATGTTTGTTATTGAAGAGGTCAAGAATGAAGCACAAAAAATGGCAGTAGTCACTGAAGTCTTACATGACTTACCAGAATGGTTTGGAATACCAGAAAGCACGCAAGCCTATATCGAAGGAGCCAAGGACTTGCAAGTGTGGGCTGCCTATCAGGAGAGTGATTTGGCTGGATTTGTAAGCTTGGCCTATTCCAGTGAAGATTGTGCAGAGATTGATTGTATCGGTGTAAAAAGAGCTCATCAAGGTAGAGGAATTGGGAGTCAATTACTTGCTACTTTAGAAAATGAAGCACGCAAAAACGTTGTTTATTTGCAAGTGAAAACAGTAGCAGAAGGCTCTAATAAAGATTATGATCGAACAAATGTCTTTTATCGCAGTCTTGGCTTTAAAAAATTAGAGATTTTTCCACAACTTTGGGGGCCTCAAAATCCTTGTCAGATTTTGATTAAAAAGATCAACTAAAAGTGCTTGACATCCGCTATCAGAGTGCTATACTGAGAAGGTAATCGCCGATTTAGCTCAGTTGGTAGAGCAACGCACTCGTAACGCGTAGGTCACAGGTTCGATCCCTGCAATCGGCATTTTTAGTAATGTAAAGAAAGACAAAGAATATGCAAAGTGTTTATTTAAAGGCAATCATCACAAATTCATTTTTAAAAATAAATTAGTATTTTTTGTTTTTTTGACCAAATTTTGACCAAATTTTGACCAAAAATTATATTTTGGTCAATGATTATAGAATAAAATGGATCATGAAAATGTCTTTGATTTATAGTAGTGTTAAAAAGGACTTCCTTTATTGGAATGTCCTTATTTTTATTATGGAAATGACAAATGAGGTTAAGATTCAGTTCTATGAACTCAGAAAGAAAGTACAAAGCTTTAATCAGCTTTCAAAAAGATTTGGTATGGATATTTCTGGCTATGGTATGTGACAAGGTGAATTGATAGTTATTGAACAGAGAGCGTTAAAAAAGGGAAGAATCGTTACTATTCCACTGAATTAAAACAAGAAATAAATCAACAAAAGCCTATATAATAACAAATGTATTAAAAATAAAAAGATTTAGTTCAGTGTAATGCAGAACCAAATCTTATAGATAAATTATTTGTCTATTTTTTAGGAATTATATCTCTAAACGATATCATTTAACAATTAAATTGTTAGATCGAGCTTAAATCTCTGGTTTAATTTATTTATTGTGTCACTATCATTATATTCCTTAAATATTCTCATAGCTTTAGAACATTCTTTTTTACCTAGCTCTATTTGATTAGTTTTTATAAGATAAATACCTCTTAGAAAGAGCAAATAATTCTTTTCAAAATAATATCCTTGTCTAGTAAGTAAATTTTCTAAATCATCTATAAAAAATTGAGCGCTGTCTAACAAATTATTTTTTAATAACATTTCTAGGTTAAATAAATATAGAGGAATTACTTTATGTGTTCCGGTATCCGTTTTTAAAAAATGTCGTGTTTTCTTGATTACTATTCTATATAGTAAGCTAATGGTTTTAGTATTCATAAAAAACACTGAATTATAGAAAAGTTTTAGTTCATACTCCATCCAAGTATCTACAGAAAGCAGATATTTTATTAATTCATTACATTTAGATGAATTATAAGGAAGGTTTGCAAGACGATTAATCTGTTGTTCAGCAATCAATTTTATGTGATAATTGCATAAACTTTTTTCTTGCTTTTGTTTTAACTCTATTTTATCCACTAATTCTTGAAGTAAAAATATATCTGAAGAATTTACAGCATGTTCTAATTCTTCAAAAAGACATTCTTTTTTGGAATAATAACAATGAACTAATTCTTCAAATTCTGAAAATGATATTCCAAGACGATTTAACAGAATATAAAAATGATTAATAGATAATTTTGTAATGCCATTTTCGAAACGAGAAATAGTTGATTCACTAATTTCATTACATGATAAATCTTTAAGACGAAAGTTTTTTGAAATACGAATATCCTTTAAAACTGCTCCAAAATTTTCCATTTTCATCCTCTTCCATTTTTGCAAAAAATAAAACACTTTTTTTCATTTTTGATATTATTATACAAAAATAAAAAAGAAAGGACAATAATATTATGAAAAAAATTTTATTGTCAACAGTTGCTTTACTAAGCTTAGTAGCCTCCTTTCCTTGCCAACAGATAATCAAGTTTCTGCTCAAGAATCCTCCTCTCAAACGACTTATAGTCAGTCAAGTGGAACTTGGCTAAAATCTGATAGCCGTTGGTGGTATAAGCATTCTGATGGTTCATATACTACAAATGGATGGGAAAAAATAGGTGGTACCTGGTACTATTTTGATAGTGAAGGTTGGATGAAGACAGGCTGGATTAAAGAATCTGGAAACTGGTATTATCTAGATGATAGTGGTGCTATGAAAACTGGATGGTGTTGGGTTTCTGGTAGCTGGTATTATTTAAATGGTAGCGGTGTAATGCAAACGGGACTACAGACTATCAATGGAAAACAATACTATTTATCTAGCAGTGGTGATATGCAAGTTGGTTGGCATAATATCGGAGATGATACCTATTTCTTTGCTAATAGTGGGGAAAATCAAAATATTAATCGTCGTGCTTTAGTTCTCGGTGAAACATCAACTATAGCTGTTCCTATCGAAGATGTTAATGCTATGGAAAAGGTATTTAGTAACCAAAACTTTAGTGAAGTTGTTCGTTTCCCAGATAGAACTAAGTCCGAGATTATTGCAAAAATGCAAGAACTTTTTGAATCTTCTAGCGAAAGTGATGTGAACTATCTTTACTTTACTTGTCATGGAGGAAAAGATGGAAGAATCTATATTGGCGGTGATGGTCTGACATTTTCTGGTTGGGAATTGGCGTCCATTTTGAAACAATACAAAGGTAAGTTTGTGGTTATGCTGGATTGTTGCTATTCAGGAACAATTATAAATGCAGGTAAGTCAGATGAAAAGGCCGTCTCTAAGTCTGAAGAAGTATTTGATGAACAAGAATTTTTAGCAGGATTTTCAACAGGAGATGTAGCAAGCAAGAATGGTGAAATGCTTGATTCTAAATTCCTCGTACTATGTGCCTCTTGGAAGGGGGAAGAATCGTATAGTACATATGGAGGTGGGAGTCTTGCCACAAGATACTGGGCAATGGGAACAGGCTGGAATCCTCTTCAAAATATAAAGATTTCGCCTGTAGCTGATGTCAATAAGAATGGAAGAGTTACTTTGGATGAACTCTATCAATATTCTTACAGTCAGGTTCTTGAAGCTATATCAAGAAGTAATAAGCAACAACATGTATCAGTTTATCCAGACAACAGTCAATTTGTTTTATTCAAGAAATAAGGAGGCAATAAAATGAAAGTATCAAAAAAAATCACACTATTTAGTTTGTCATTAGCAGGTTTAGCTATGTTTGCACTTCCTCAATCTGCTAAAGCTTTTGAATTACAAGAGGTATGGCCTATTAAGGGAGGGGTGCAATATCAAGATGGCAAAATTCTCCGATTTGATAACGGCCATGAAGTAGATATCAAAGTCTTGGATTTGCCCAAAAACGAAAAAATTGAATGGAAAGTCACTTTAAATGGCCAAGATCAGACTGTCAATTTTCTAGGTCAAGAAAAGGACAAGTCTATGGTCGGTACAGAGGGGCGTTACCTGAATTTCTATGTACCTTATGGCTATAGAGGAGATATCAAGGTAGAAGCCAAGAGCGGAAACGAAGTGAAGACCTGGTCAACGAAAGTTGTAGATGATATTCATAATGATAGTGGAAAGAGTGGTTACTACCGTATTGAAGAATCAAATGATCAATACACTTACCTCGATGCTAAATGGGACTATCAAACCAAGACTTACACTGCTAATTTACCAGAGACTGTTAATGGTCAAAAAGTTTTTGCTTGGGCAAATTATGATAATGACGAGTTGAAACTAGAAAAACTACAATCTATCAGTCATAAATATGATAATGGAGGAGCTTTCAGAGAACTTTATCCGATTGTAAAAGCCGAAAGCTGGCTAAAATCAAACCAAAACTGGTACTATCAAAAACAAGGTCAATTAGTTCAAAATTCTTGGATCAAGGATTCGGGAAGCTGGTACTTTATGGATGATGAAGGGGTTATGTTTAATCAAACATGGCTATACCAAGGTGGTAGCTGGTATGCCTTTAAATCATCAGGAGCTATGATTTCAGCTGATTGGCTATATGATAATGGTTCTTGGTATTACCTAAAGGACTCAGGTTCAATGGCAACAGGTTGGCTTAAAAATGGTGGCTCTTGGTATTACCTAGACAATTCAGGTTCAATGGCAACAGGTTGGCTTAAAGATAGTGGAACTTGGTATTATCTAAAAGATTCAGGTTCTATGGCGACAGGCTGGGTAAAAGATAGTGGCTCTTGGTATTATCTAAAGAACTCAGGTTCAATGGCAACAGGTTGGGTCAAAGATAGTGGTAAGTGGTACTATCTGGCTTCATCTGGTAATATGCTTAGCAATACACGCACACCAGATGGCTATTATGTAGATGCCAGTGGTGCTTGGAAATAAATTTTAAACAGAGAAAATCTACTGAGAAGGTAGATTTTCTTTTTTAGTTAATGAATATAGAATAAAGTAGATCAGGACTGGTCTATTTTATTCTATATTTTTTATTTGATTATTATAAATTCACCTTTTAAGTATGGTATAATAGTAACGAAATAACAGTTATTCTAATTTTTTCTCTGCTATGATTACATACAAGTTTTTATTTTAAAAAGTAACCAAGATGAGATTCATCCAAAAGCAAGATAAAAAAGGAAAAACGATAAGAGATCTATCAACAATCATATTTAACAGCGACATCACGATTAGAAATATTCCTGAAAAAGCGTATGAATATGTTGTAAATGGGAGATCCACTATTGAATGGATAATGGATCAATATCAAGTTAAAATTGATAAAAAATCTGGAATTACAGATGATACAAATGATTATAGTGATGATGAAAAGTACATTTCTAATTTGCTATTGAGAATCATCAATGTATCTATCCAAACGGTTAATTTAATCAATAGTTTACTTAAATTTGAAGTGGAGGAGTAAAATTATGGATAGCAATAATAATGCTTTAAATATAATCATTTTATTGATGAACTCTATAATGGTAACAATAATTTTATTCTTCTATGTAAGGAATAGAAATAGAGAAAAATTAAAAAATCCTAATTTTAGAAGTATAGAAAAAATTATGAACAAGTATTATTCTGGATATTTTTTTAAGTTTCAAGACCTAGAATACTACCCAAAATTAAAAATAATTTATAGAAATCTATTATATGAATTTGACCAAGAAGGAATTTATTTAGAAACTCTAGAAGAATACATTAAAATAGAAAATAAAACATCTTATCTAAAGAATTCTATAGCAGTCGTTATTGCTTTTTTTGGTGGTCAAGAATTAGATAAACTCCTTTCTAATTTTAAAAATATTCATGAATATTTTAGCAAAGAAAATTTTAATAATTTATTAAAACAACCAAGTCAGATTTTAAGTGAGCCGGAAAAACTAAATCAAATATTTCTTTTTTTAGCATCGGTTATTTTGATTTTATTTTCTATTTTATTCTTTTTTATTATTCTATTCCTTGATAATAGACATTTTATAAAAAAATATAGTTTAAAAAAGCAAGGGAAGCATATAATAGAAGATGTGATAACTTACTCTAAAAACAACAAAAATATAGGAGATTTAAACTCTAATGATTTCGTTTTCACTGATGAGAATATCTGTTTATTAAATATTGGAATCATAAAGATAGAAGAGATGTTTACAATCACTTTTCCTAAAAATTTTACGAGTATAGGGAAAAAACTTGTGTATAATATAGAAAATAATACAAATAGAATTGAAATTCCTGGAATTATTTTTAATAATCAGAAGTATACATTTGTTTTTAAGAGACGGTCAAAAAATTCTACTCCATGTCTAATTGACGTTAAAACTCCAAATGGTATAAGTATATCCACGGAGAAAATAAAAAAGTTAATAACAATATTTGAAATCTTATTTTTAGGTGCTGAAATTGAGTATAATAAAATTACTTTTTTCGAAAAAGTGCTTCTTAAATTCACGGCTAATAATGATAACCCTACATTGGGAAGTAAAGTGTTCAAAGTTTTAAAATGCATAGCTTTTATAGTAGTATTTATTCTTTTGTTTATTTTAGTAATTATCGTTGGTATATTTATTATTGGAAATTATCTATTTTATATCCTCCTTTTTATTTATTTCCTCTTTAGATTAGCTCATTATATTGTAAAAAAATTATTTAGCTAATTAAGTACTTAAGAGATAAATTATGATATGGTTGAATTTAGAACCAATAAAAAATTGTGTAAAATATCTAAATAAGCAAGTTTATTGTATCAAGGAGAACCCAAATGGAGTTAAAAAAAGTAATTTATTACAATTCTGTACCACAATTTTTAAAGCCAAAATTAAATTTTTTTGCAAGAGATTTTCTAAATGATTATTCTGTTCAGATAGAAGACATAGAAGCAGGTTCTAATTTTGAAGTTGATGTAGAGTATGAAGGCAATTTAGAAGTTTATTTCGTTAAGTTTATCTTTAGAAAAAAAGGTGGTGGTGTGTTTAGTGGTAATTCTGAAAATGAATTAGATATTTATTGCAATAATGAACTCTCTGCAACTGTAATTTTAGAATAATAAAGTGAGAAAAAATATTATTCGTAGTAGACTATAATGTATATATATTGGTAAGAACGAGAGAGAATCAGTGATTCTTTCTTTTGTAATTTCAAATAAATTCAATGACGTTTTTATATGTGTTTGAAAAGTATGTGATGGATTAAATTTCTACAAATATTTTGGAGACAAAAATAACACTATCATTAGATAATGTTATTTTTTTTGTTTTCGTTGTAGAAATGTGTAGCAATTTCCTTAACATAATTTTCATATTTTGCTGGAATTTCTGCATTTAAAATATAGTTTTGATAATTAAAACTTTCATCAATTGGGTATTCACTATTTACTAAACTCATAAAATCAAGTATTCTTCTTTTTTCAGTATCAGATTCAATATGATTTTTAAAAGTATCGATCTGAGATAAAGAGTTGTTACAATCATCATTAATGAGATGGTGTTTTTCGTGAAGAAGGATATTTATTTTTTCAATATCAGTTGTATTGGAACTAAGGAAAATAAAGTGTTTGTTATTTGCAAGTACATATCTCCCCTTACAGGATAAGTTGTCAAGGATGACAACTTGGCAGTTTAATTGCTCAATCTCTTTTATAACTTTATTTAGATTCATACTTATTTTTTATTTGCGAAGTAATCTTTCAGATAATTTTTTATGATTTCTCGGTCATCATCTGTGATAGGCGTACCATCGAAAGCGACTGAATTATCAATAGCAGTATCTAAATCAATATCCGAATCAGGTTCAGGAAAATCAGTTTTCCCTAAAAGGTAGTCAGTTGAAACGTTGAAAAAATCTGCAAGTTTCTGAAGATTTTCTGCTGATGGTTTTCTTAGCCCTTTCTCCCACTGGGCATAACTTTGAGGTGAAGTTTGGAAGTGGTTTGCTACCTCTTTTTGAGTGAGTTTATTGTTCAGTCGAACTGCTTTTAATCTATCTTTAAATTCCATAATAAGTACCGTAATAAGAAATAATAAAATTATTTTACAAAAGTCTTGACAAAGTAATCATTTGATTATATAATAGTCGATGTAATCAGATGATTACATTTTCTATGGTGATTGAACTTTGAAAATTTAATAAAAAAACGTGTCAGGCAATGATTTACACTGACCAAACACGAATAATTGATGTTGCAACTTTATTATAAGTGATTTATGGTTAAAAGTCAAGGCTGTTAGTAGTTCTAGTTTTTATATTTACTAGTCATTTCATATGATCACGTTGGGTATTTCGTCCTTTCGCCTTAGTAGATAAGTAAAGGGAACTGACGGCTGAAAACAGTCAATGATACTTCGTAGAAGGTAGCTAGAGAGAGATAGTGAAGTCTATATGTCGTATGGTCGGTATGTGAGAGTTAAGTGATTAACTTTTGCTAATGCCTTTAGGTAAGAAAGAGGGGGTATTGAGTTATTCTTAAATTCGTGACTTTGGCGAAGGTAGTAGGCTTAGAAGCTGAAAATATGCGAAGATATGAGCATATAAATAACCAGGAATCAGTAAAGACTTTGGATAAAAGTCTTTAAAGATTAGAAAATTAACAATAAGTGTTATTGTTAGTTTTCACAAGAGAATATACTTGTATTCTTTTATGTGAATTAACAATAGGAAATGAGGTGATAAAGAGTTCTTCAAAATTTATGTGCAAGATTCTATAGTTTTGAACAATCAATGAATAGATATTTCAAACTGTAGCATACAAAAATGAATTATTATTTTTAAAGTCAGTTGGGGAACTGGCTTTTTTTATTTGTAGAAAAGGAGAAAAATGATTGTAGTAAATAAGCGATCTCGTTCCCCTTCTTGAAAGTAACGAGATTAAAAAAATAAAAATATCAATAAAAGGAGAATTAATAATAAATGTTGAAAAATCAAGAATTTAAGGCTTACGGTTCTATTCGTAAGATGAAATCTGGTGGTGCTTGTGGAGTTATCCTTGCACTTGCAATGTTGGGACTGGCTTTCTCTTCAACTGTAACTGCTGATGAGGTAAATGTGAATACCCCTGTAGCTGTAGAAAAGAAAGCAGAATTTGAAGTTGCGATTTCTCATGAATCGCTTGATAAAGCTATGACTGAAGCTAAAGAAGCTGGGGTAAATGTTGAAATTGATGATGTTCAGGATGAAGGAGTTGCAACAAGCGAAACAGTCGTAAGTAAGCAGAAAGAAATTGAAGCTGAATATGCAAAACATGAATCAGAAGTCAAACAGAAAACGGACGAATATAAGAAAGCTAAAACAAATAACGAAGCTGAACGTCGAGCAGTTTTAGCTGAAAACGAGAGTATCGAACGTGATAATACAAAGAAAAAAGATGACTACAAAGATAGCCTGAAAGCTCAAGAAGATTATAATAAGAAGGTTGACAAGGAAAATACTGAACTAAAAGAGCAGTATGACAAGAAGCTAGAAAACTACAACAAGGAACTGACTGCTTACAACAAGCAAAAAGAAGAACTTGCTAAGAAAGGATTGAAGGCTGAAAATACTCATATTAAAGTTTATGGCAATTATGATGAAAGCAAACGTGGCAGTGTGGGTTATTACAGAAGCCTAACTGTTTCATTTGAAGGAGTAGAAGGTTTAACTGCTGTTAAAGATTATATTGGACTACATTCAGATACGACTATTAGTGGAAGTCGTACAGACTTGCTCGCAAAAAATGATGATGTTTTTGCTGAAATTGTGAATCCAAAAACAGGTGATTCATTCGCGCTCCATAATGTTGCTGAAAGTAAAGAAGGTCAGAAAATATCTGCTCGATTTACTTTCAATAGTGCGGAAGCTGAGTGGGTTAAGGATGGCAAGCCATTAAGTGCTACAAAGATCTTTATTAGAAAAGACAATGGTAGTGGTTCAATCAATTTCTTGTTTGGGAATCTAGTTCAATTTGACACAAAAATTGACTTTTTTGATGAAAAGACAGGAAAAGAAGTTGGGATGGCTATCGCTGCTACTTTTAATGATATTGATTATGGACAAGAATTACGCTTTACTTATCAAGATGGTTCAGAAGGAATTGTTTTAAATCCAAATGGTTCAGAAGTTAAGAAAGTAAACCGTGATAATAAGGAATATTATAAAGGCGAATATAAAACCCCATGGACTCATGATGTCCCTGAATTGGGAGTAAAAGCAGGTGATCTTGGATATGCTAACGTAGGGGATGAATCAGATATTCCTCTAGGTTCGCTTCTTTCTGTTGGATATGGTTCTAAGTTGAATTTTGCTTATCACAATGGAGTAGGTGTTCATGGTGAAGAAGAAATTGAATCCAAACGAACCGAAGTTAAAAGACAGCTTGGTTCGGCAGGAAGTAATCTGAAAGATGAAGATATTTTCTATCAAGATGGGTGGGCTGTTGGTATCTTTGGTAAGGCAAGTTCAACAGTGCCTGTGACTATCCTTTCTAAGCCACCAGTTGAACCTGAGTGGAAGAAAAAGGATACTAAAGAAATAAAGCTTGTTTTGAGAAAAACAAAAGATTTACCGAATAAACCTGATGCCCCAACTGTAAAAATTAAATATAGACGTTTACGTGTAACTCCTTCCACTCCAAAACCTGTGAAGTCTATTACTGATAACTTTGGAAACAATATTGATGGCGCAAATACATTTGATAAAAATGTGAAATTCAGTTTGACAACGGATTATAAACCATATTCAACATTTACTGCTGATTCTAAAACTCATGGTAAGACTTGGGCAATGGTAGATGATGTACAAGATGGTGCTTACATGGTAGATGATAACAAAATCACAATGAAGGATTCTACTGGTAAAGATGTTAAGGATCTTTTTAATATGTATCATGTTCTTTCCGAAAAAGAACGTACACAGGAAATTCAAAACATTTTGAAAGAGGCAGGCTTGAATCCAAAAGGTGAGTTCTATATGTTTGTAGCGAAAGACTCGGCTTCATTCTATAAGAATTATGTAAGACAGGCTAAGAATATCACGATTGATCTTCCTGCTCATTTGTTGGTAGAAAAAGGTCAAATTGTGAAGAACGATTTCAACCAAATTGACTTTGGAAATGGCTATGTTTCTAACTTGGTAACTGTTCAAGTTCCTAACTTGAAACCTGAAAAACATGCTTTGGATCACAAAGATAATTCTAAAGTTCGTGACGGTCAAGAAATTCAAATTGGGGAATATCTACGCTATCTTTTGGACGGTGTAACTGTTCCAGCAAAACATGATACTCTTTATCAGTATGATGGCATTGATAAGTTAGATGTTAGACATGATCGTTATACTGGCAATTGGTCAGGAATCATTCGTGGTACAGAATACCTTGCTGAAAAAGATTTGGTTCTTCCTTATGATGTAGTCTTGTCTGACGGAAAAGTGGTTAAGGCAGGAGACAAGATTGCTAAAGGTTCTACTTATGCTTTTAAATTTGAATTTGATCAAAGTACAAACTCTGACTTTATCAAGAAGATTGTTAAAGTAACATGGAATGAACAAGACAGTAAGTGGGCTTACACTATTGATAAAGAGTTCCTAAACTCTCTAGGAGTACAAGGTACGTTTGATGCTGATTTCTATATCGAAGTTGAGCGTATCGCAAGTGGAGAAGTTGAAAATAGATTTGTCAATATTGTCAACGGTCAAGAGATGGAAGCTAAAGTAGTGACTCATACTCCTGAAGTTCCTAATTCTCCTGAATTACCTAGACTACCTAAGCCAGTTAAACCGACTGAGCCATCTAACCCAGTTACACCATCCCAGTCAGTTGAATCAGTTAAACAAGAGCAATCTGTAGAATTGAAAGAGTTGCCAAATACAGGTACTGAGGCAAGTTCTCTTGGATTGATAGGTACTGCTATTTTATCTGTTCTTGGTTTAGCTGGTCTTAAACGTAAAAAATACTAGTGAATATTGTGTTGTTGGGCGATAATAGAACAGGATTATCGTCCTTTTATTTTGTTTAAAAATGTAAATAGAAAAGGAAAATAAGAAATGAAAATTGAAAACTTTAAATTCAATCCTGAAGCGATTGGGAAAGCTAACTATGTACGCTCTGAAAAAGCACCAGCAATTATTGAAGGTAAGCCTTTTGAGGGGACTCGACATATTGTAATGAATGGGAAACATGGTATGTTCTCGATTATCACTCCAAAAGATATGGCTACATATCAAGTAAATGAGGAAGTTGAACCTATTGATCCAATTTTCCTAGAAGATTATGTTGAAGGACCGAATTTCTCTGCTTCAACAAATGTATTGGCTAAAGGACTTAAACGTGTAGGAGGTAATAAATAATGGCTAAAAACGGACTAGAACTTGGAAATCGTGTAGAAATTTTTTCAAAAAAATATCGTATTTTGAATGATTTGTTGTTAAATCCAAAGGAAGTTTTGGGGAATTGTAAATTTATTAAGAATGAAGGGGCACAGTTTGTAAATATTGATCTTGAAACAGGAGAAGGTGATTATGATGGTGTTGAAGTTCTAGTATATTCAGAAGGACAAGAAGACACTGTATTCTTGAAAGTAACTGAACAATCAGCAGAAGAAATTGATGCTTTGAATCTTGGATATCAAGAAATTATTGATTTTGATACGTTGTTGATTGCATATCATGGTATGCGTAAGGCTGACCGAAATCAAGTTGAGCCTAATAAACACCGATTCGTATTTGTAGTTGATAAGCTAAAAAAAACTGCTGCCAAACCTAAACAGGATCAAAAGCAAGAACATAAACAAGAACATAAACAAGAACATAAAGGATAATTGCTAAAGGAGAAAAGATATGGGTTTATTTCCTGCATATAGGGGAATTAAGATTAAGCCTTACATGGTGAATCTTAGATACTTTATCTTTTCTTTTTTCTTTTTGATATTTAGTCCTGTACTTGGATTCTATGTGTATCAAAATTTTGAAAAAATCAAAAGTTTAGATATATCATCAATTGTTAATTCTGTGATCCTGTTGATTGTATTTGTTGTTTTAAGTATCTATTTAACATGGTTTTCACAAGAAAGAATATTCCTATTTCAAAAGTTGGAAAGACTATCTAAACTGGCTTTCTTTTTGAAAGAAAATGGATATTCTTATACAAAGAAGGTGAAAAGAGATTCAGGTACGATTGATAAAGTTGTCTTCCCTGTTGTTTACTTGAAACAGAATCGTTATGATTTAGATGTAGCCTTTAAAATGGCTGGAAACAAATTTCAGGAAAAGTTTAAAAAGATTGCTAGTGAACTTGAAACAACCTTTTTCATGGACTTTATGGAAGTTCAGGACGATATTAAGTTTAAGACTTATAAACTTGCCTATTCTGCTTTTTTGAATCGGATCAAGGTGACTGATGTTAACTATTCGGATAAGGGTATTCAATTGATGAAGAATCTTTATTGGAATCCTGTTGATGATCCTCATTTATTGGTTGTTGGTGGTACTGGTGGTGGTAAAACAGTATTATTGAGAACATTGATTCGTGCAATGGCTAAAGTTGGTGTAGTGGATATAGGTGATCCAAAACAAGCTGACTTTGTGACTATGGCAGAACAAAGAGCTTTTGAAAGTCGTATTTTTTATGAAGCAGAAGATATAGTCTCTATGGTAGAAAGAGCAGTAGAAATTATGTTTGCACGTTATTCTTATATGCGCAAGGAACGTGCAGAACATGGTGATAAGGATTTGAAGAAGTTTTATGAGTATGGCTTAGAGCCTTATTTCTTAGTTTGTGATGAATATAATGCCTTGTGTGCTATGCTTGATTTTCAAACAAGACAGCGTTTAGACAATGCTATGGGGCAATTCTTACTTTTAGGAAGGCAAGCTGGTTGTTTTGGTGTAATAGCTATGCAGAAACCTTCGAGAGAAGATTTAGGCTCTAAACTTCAAGCGAACATTAACTTTCGTATTTCTGTTGGTCGATTGGACGAGGTAGGTTATGACCTAGCCTTTGGGGAAATCAATAGGAACAAGGAATTTAAGTATGTGAAATATCTTGCTGGTAAGCGTGTTTATGGTCGTGGTTATGCTTGTGTTTATGGAGAAGTAGCGAGGGAATTTTATTCACCGTTACTTGAAAGAAAATTATCATTTTATGATGAATATGAAAAGATAGATAGACGAGAAAATCCCTTCAATCCTTTAGAGAATCCTAGAGCTGGATTGTCTGAAGAAGAAAAACAAGTCTTACAGGAAGAAATGCAAGCTAAAGAAGAATTGCAAAAAGGACAAGTTAAAAAAGCTAGTTCTGAAATGGTGCAAAACTTGATGGCTAGTAAAAAAGAAATAAAGAGAGATGAAAATGATCTTGTTAAAGCAAGTGATGTATCTATGGATATTGGAGTTAGTTTTTCCTCGGTTCAAAATTTATTGAAGAAGTTAGAAGAACTAGGAAAAATTACGATTATGAGGGAAGATGGAATAATTGTGATGAATCAGGATCAGGTTCTTTTGGTTAGAGATTTGTTTGAGTTGAAAAAGTCAAGAACTCAGAAATGGTCTGATATTTTGGGAAATTATCCATTTGATGAATACGAACTATGAGAATAGGGGAGATCCCCCTTTTTCTTTGTTAAAAGGTAGTTGGTGTAGTCCAGCTCTCTAGTAGCTAGTAGCAGAAGTGAGGAAGCGAAGCGACGAACGCCTGCGCTCACTAGCGCTCACTAGAGGGCTGGACTATACTAATTAACCCACCTATTCTAATAGGTGGGTAACAAAAGTTACAAAATGCACTTTACGCTTACGGCGATAAGGGATAAAGGTGTGTCCCTTTAGTGATTTTTTGTGTCCCTTTTGGTAAAAAATGGAGTTTTGAAGGAGAAATGGAAGGAAAAAACTTAAAAAAATTTAGAATAGAACTAAATATGACAAGAAAAGAGTTGTCATTAAAGACTGGTATCCCTGTTTCTACCCTAAAAGCCTATGAAAATGGGTATAGAACATTGAAAAAGGAAGATTTCATAGAAATAAAAAATCAGTTCAGTTTAAAAAACGGTGACACTAATCTAACAAGATACATGATTGACTATTTCAGATTTACGCTTCACAATGAAACAGATGTATACTTTGTGGCAAAAGAATTTTTTGGATTGGATGTTATGCTTCGACCTGAAACAACTTCATTTATGAAATATGAACTGTTGTATCGTTATGGTGATATTTGGTTTTTCGGCTTTAATTCCTGCTTTAGTGAAAATGGAGAGGATAAAAATAGGATTACGGTTCAATTAAGTGGTCAAGGCTGTCGTCAATTAGAAATGTATCTTGAAAATAGTAACCTAACGTGGACTGACTTTATAAAAAGGTTTCAGAAGTGTTATGGAGGTGATTTTAGTGTAACTCGAATAGATATTGCAGTTGATGAAATGGCAATGGAGGATACGAAGGAGAATTTTGATTTGTCAACACTAGTGACTAGATACTATCAACAAGAGATTGTATCACCTTATTTGAAGAGCTTTTCATTTGTCGGTGGTGGAGGATTTGATTTTGAAAATCCATTTGAATCAGAAAATAGGCAAGGCTTATCAATCTATCTTGGTAGTCGTCAATCTGAAATGTATTTTAACTTTTATGAAAAGAGATACGAGATAGCAAAGAAAGAAGGAATTAGCGTATCAGCTAGTGTCAGACTGTTTAGGATATGGAATCGTTATGAAGTTCGTTTTTCGCAAGGAAAAGCTAGGGCATTTGTTTCAGAAGTCTTAGCTGGTACTGAAATTGCAGAATTAACGAGGTCAATTTTTCAAGGAGCGATACAAATCTATGATGGTACTGATGAACATGGTTTTAGAAAGTATGATAGCAAGTGGCAACAACTTTTTGGAAATCATGAAGCAGTCAGACTAACAGTTAGCCCTGAACCTTATTCAGTGGAAAGGACGATTAGATGGTTGGTAGAAAGGGTTTCTAATTCATTATTATTTGTGTCTGAGATTGATCGAATGTTCATGCAAGAGAATATGAAAAAGATAATGGATTCAGGAGAACTTACACCTAGACAGCGAAAAGAATTAGAGTTTCTTCAAAATCAGTTAGGGAGGACAGAATGATTGAATATAAAGACATTGAAAAAATTGTATACTTGATTCCTGCAAGAAATTTTTATGATGGTTTGACAGATAGTAAGGTAGCAAGAGAGTATCAAGCCTATATTGAGTTTCAATCTCAGAAATATCATCAAACTAAAAAAAGGAACGATTGGATTGAATTGAAACGATTGATTACTGAGTACGAATCATATTTGACAAGTCAAGTTGATGTGAAACGAAAACTATTATGGTTTGGATTGTTGAGAAGGAGCAAAGAAGAAATGGAAAATGAATGTTTGAATTTGATTGAACGATTTCATTTAGAGGGGTGGATGTGAATATGAAAGTTAAGAAACGTTCTCCAGCCTGCCTAATTAGAAAATGTAAAAGATAAAAATGAAAAGAAAGAGGTATAAAAATGGCTTTAGCTGGAAAAGATAAACAAATTATTGATTTGTCGAATGAACTTGCAAAAAAACTGAAGGATCAAGAATTTAAACAAGCATGGACTATGGCTGGTGAATTGAGTGCACTTCTAAAAAATGAAGAAGAACTGCAACTACCGTATCAAGTTCTTGAATGTATCAAGAAAGATCTGTCTAGTTATTATGCAATGAATAAGGAACTTAATAAAGTTACAAATCGAGCATTTGCGATTGGTTGTAGTTTTGAGCGTTCAGCTTCAATTTAATGAAAATTGTGAAGGAGGTCAATTATGGCTTCCTTTTTATTTTTTGAAAGGAGAGTTAAATGAGTGTTAAAGTAGTTTACGATAATTTTTCTGATGTATGTAAAAACTATGTGTATGGGAAAACTTTATTGGATTTACCTGAGAAAGTTATTGCTAAGTTAGATGAAAGTTTTGATGGTGTGGAGTTTAAAGAATTTGAAGGTTGTAATCCTGATAATGTAGCAATCAATTCATTTACAGAAGTTGATACGAAGGAAGCATTGATTGATTTTGCTAAAATTATAAACCATGAAGAATATGAGCAGTTAGTCAACGAAGAGCGATTATTTGCTTATGTAGAAGAACATAAAGAAGAAATCATCAATCGTTTGAGTGAATCATATACCTATTTAGGTCATGAGGACGATAGTTGGTTTTTGTTGCAGTAGAAAGTAAAGGAGGGAAATAAAAATGGATTTAATGGCTTTAGTTATTTATAAAGGAATCGTAAGACGAGTTTTGCTTCCATGCTCTAGTGAAGAAGTAGCTGAACGCTTTGGCTATGAAGGTCAAGAAATTGAGGTTACAATTGATTCGATTGAAGGTTTGCCTACTTTGAATTGTGAAGATTTAACTTTAGATTTAGCGAATAGTATTGCTGAAAATATTGAAGATGTAGATGAAGATATTGTTTTATCGGTTATTGAAACAGAATCTTCTGATCCATCATACTTAGATAGTTATGATTTTGATGATTGTTATTTATATCCTGAAGTTGCAACTGATAGAGATTTAGGTGAATATCTTGTTGAGGAACTTGGTGTAGAACTATCTAAGGAAAAGTTGCTTCTTTATTTAGACTATGAAAAATTTGGTCGTGATGTTCGTTTAGAAGAAGGTGGTAGCTTTGTTGATAAAGGTTACTTTGTATCAAGATGATAGCGAATATAAGGGTTCTGAACGAAGGTAATTTTGAATTTCTTTGTGAATTGGATATTATGAAGTACAGTCGAGATCAAATCCTAGAAAGAATGAAAGATAGAGGTATTGAAAAAGATAATTTTTTTATTTGTGGGATTTCTGATTGGGAAGTAGATAAGATTATGTCTTTAGATGAGGTTTACTTGCTGAAGAAAGCAGTGTTGGAATTATATGATGGTGATGAATACATTGTCAAATTTCAATTACAGCGTTATATTCCTGTGACAAAAATTGCAACGACTTATTATAGATTTTGTTCTAAAGATGAAGTTGATACAATTTTTGAATTGACGAAAGAGTTAGATTATAAATCAGTTATTGATTATTTTTTTAAGTGTGAGAATTGGGTGACAGTATTTCAAGGATTTATTAACCAAGGAGAAGTTTTGAATACTCCTAATGGATTTTATAGAAAGGTTTCTTTTTAATGAGGAATATGTTTTTAAAGAAGCCACGAAAAGACAAACAATTAAAGATTAAAAAAATAAGCCAGAAAAAATCGAATTTGATTTTTTTAGCTGGCTTATCTTTTTTTGTCTTATTCGGAGCTTTTTCTATGTTTGTTTCTTTATCGACTACTGCAAAAATGAAAGCAAGACTTTCTGAATCTCCTGTTTTCGAAGCAAGAAAAGAAACAGATCGAACTTTGGAACAGTTTTTAGATGGCTATGTGAGTAGATATTTTACTTATGATTCACAAGCTGGATCATCTGATGAAAATATCTCCAAACTGAATGACTATTATGGAAGTGTTCCTGATGTAAAAAATCAAGGTCAGACAAAACAGGAAATGAATCTTGTTAGTGCTCGAATGTTAAGTGCTAAAGATGGAATTGCTGTTTACCGTGTGATCTATGATACAAAAAATGGAGATAAAAGCCAGCGAGTAGGGATTGAATTTTCGATTCCTTACGGTGAAAAAAATGGTAAGTATTATGTATCTGGATTGTCTTGGTTTTCTCCTGTAAGTGATTTTAAAGCTGATGGGGTAGAAAAAGAGAATCATGTATCTCTAGTTGCGAATGATGAAATGGAAGAAGGAAAACGTAAAAAGTTGGTATCTTTCATGGAATTGTTCTTTAAAAATTATACGACTAGTCAAGCAAACTTAGATTTGATTTCTAGTGGAATTAAGTCTATTGGTGGAGCAACATTCAAGAGTTTGGATTATACCTATTTCAAGGAAAAAGATGGGAAAATACTTGCCTATGCTCAAATCACTCTTGATGTTGCTGGGACAACTCATAGCGAAAATTTTAGTTTTGAGTTACGACAAGATAAAGATAGTTATTTTGTAGAAAAGATGGAACACACAATTCCATCTGATTTTAATAAAAAGGAAGAAAAAGGAGAATAGAATAAATGGCATTGTTTCAATTTTTAGTATCAAAACTTGGTGTTCCAGCAGTCGCATTTTTTGCTGGTATGAAGGCTCTTAAAGCATGGAAGGAGCAGCAGTTAGGAAAACTTGTTGTGATTGTTTTGGTTGCAGGATTCATTCTTTTCTTTTTTGAAAATCCTGAGACAGTATTAAATGCTACGAAGCCTATTTGGTCTAAAGCCCTTGAATTATTCAAGTAGGAAAATGTTATGAGGAGGGAAGATAAAAAACTCTATGTTTATACTACTGCTTTTAAACAACCTATTTGGGTACATAAGATAAATGAGGATTTCAGTTTACCATTTGCGATAAAAATGTCGACTATAGTCTATACTTTAGTAAGTTTTATTTTAGTATGGTTCTTACTAGGGTATGTACCCTTATTGGATTGGGGTTTTCGTTTTGTAACTTCATTGTTTGCTGGTTGGTGGTGTGGAAACATATTATCTGAGAATAAGATTGATGGAAAAACATTGTTTCGATTTCTAGTGGATTATTTCAAGTTTTGGGTTGAGTATGATAGAGAACGGACAACAATGTATCTATGTAAAGGAAAAAAATATGAGAAAGTGAGAAGAATTTATCGTGGAATTAACGAATAACATTTGGGCGATAGATGATAGCTTGATTCTCTTAAAAGATGGAAGTGTGCTGGCTGTATTTGAAGTAGAGCCACAAGTCATCAATACGATTGAAGATGGTGAGAAAGAGGACAGCAAAGACCTAGTATTTAATAATTTGTCTAGTATTGCTGAATACAATGATCTTGCGATTCATACTATTAACTTTGATTTAGATTTAGCAAAGAAGATCGCTTTACTATCTCAGGATATTGAGCAAGATGTTGGTACAAGTCCATTAGGAAATTATGTGATTTCAAAACTAGAAGAAAGGCTAGAGGAAGAAGTTACATATTTAACAGAGTCAAGAGATTATTTAGTTGTACCTTTAAAGTCGGTCAATGTGTCGTCTGATTTTAAGGTGACGATTAAGCAGACGATTATGACTTTCCGAAAAACAATTATGAAAATGATTGGTTTTGAAGAGTTGCCGAAAGTTGAATGGTGGAAGGATTGGGAAAAACAGAAAGAATTGATTCAAACAAAGTTACATGCTTTAACTATTAAGGAAGTTGAAAAAACTGATTTAGAGCTATTGAATCGAATTCATTTTTTGAATGGTCAATACTATGATAAGGAAAGTGAAATTGTTGCGCTTGAAAATTCGATTGAGAATGTGGACGAAACAATTATTGAAGTTGGTGCTGGAAATGCTTTGAAGCTGATCAATGGTGAAGAAGAAAGTTATGTTGCAACGATTCCTGTATATGCTTATCCCAAAAACGTTTCTTATCTACATTTACTAGAGGAAATTAAGAATATTGGTTTTCCTGTCAATAGTGTGTTGAAAGTTCGTTTTTCAACAAGAAGTGGAATCTATTCTTTGAGCACAAAAGCAAGAAATAAACGTAAAAATCTTGGGAATACAGTAAATGAAACTGCTGAGAATGATGATGTTCAAAAGATTGAAGTTTTGGAAAGTCATGAGTTGTTAGAAGATTTTCAAGAGAAGCATGATAATAAGGAATTGATGGTAACGTATCTTCACTTGTTACAGATTACTGGTGACAGTATTGAAGAATTGAATGTGAAGTATGATGTATTAGCTTCAAGATTGAAAGATATGGAAGTTGAAATTGTCAAGGCTGTTGCAGATCAAGTTTATTTATTCTATAAGTGTCGTTTGACAGAGTTGATTGATAATAAAAGAGAAAGTTATTTACAATATTCAAGTCTGCGTGGATTATGTGAGAATCTTTTCTTTACAAAGAAAAAAGTAGGTACAGATATTGGCTTTCCTATTGCTAGAATTGATAAAGAAATTGCTTCATGGTTTGGAGATTTTAAACGTGCTTTGGATTCAAGTACCAATATTGTGTTTACGAACTTGCTACAAGCGAATAAAATTGGTATTCATGGAAAGGAAACAAGCAATCCTCATACAGCTATTACTGGTGCGACTGGGAATGGAAAATCTTTCTTGACAAAGTTATTATTTGTTTTTCATGCTCTATTTAAGGCTAGAGTATTATATGTCGATCCCAAAGCTGAAATGAAGAAACAGTTTTTGTCAGTTTTAGCTAAGTTAGAAAAAGCTGGTACCTATAAACCACTTCAAAAATTTATACACTCTATTCGTTTTATCACTTTGGATATGCGAAAAGAGGAAAATAGAGGGGTTCTTGATCCATTCTCATTTTTAGAAGACGAAGGAGAGTTGACAGAATTAGCAACAGTACTTGTAGCTTCTGTATTGGATAAAGATTCTTATATCAAGATTCAACCCTATCTGTTAGATGCGATTGATAAGGTATTTGAGCGTAGAAATGCTGGTGAAAAGGTTGGTATGTTGCAGGTATTTGCAGAATTGGAAAGCAATGCAAAAGAAGAAGTTGCTACTGCTGGCTATTTCCTGAAGAGAATTTCAAAGAATTCACTGCTATCTTTGTGCTTCTCTGATGGTAGTCAAGAAGTTTTGAAAACAGATGATAAAGTGATTATTGTTGAAATTACAGGTCTTGATATGCCTAAAGGTACAAATAAAGATGAAATGACTGAAACTCAGTTGAGAAGTTTGACCGTTATGTATGCTTTAACTTATTTCTGTGCGATTTTTGGTGAACGTGAGAAAGATAAGGAAACAATGTTATTCCTTGATGAAGCATGGCAGATTATGTCAACTCCTGCTGGACGACAAGTAGTTAACCGTATCAAACGTACAGGACGTTCCTTTAACAATTTCTTAGTATTGGTAACTCAATCCGTAAAAGACTTGAAAACAAGTGATGATACAACTGGATTTGGTACAGTCTTTGCTTTTCCTGAACATACAGAAACAGAAGCAATACTGGAACATTTACGAGTTGAAAATGATGAATTATCAAGAGCGTGGTTAGAAAATCAAACAATGGGTCAATGTATCTATTACGATACTTTCGGACGAAAAGAACGTATTACAGTAGATGGTACAATTTTCCCTGAGTTTTTACCATTATTTGAAACAGTTGAATCTAGTTTAGTATCAGTACAGTAAGGGGGAAAAATGAGAAGGAATATTTTATTAGGATTTATTTTGTCTATATTTTTCTTTCCTTTTGTAGCTAGTGCTACTGAGCCAATTTTACCGAATAATAATTTTAATATTATTGAGTTTGATAAAAATACAAATACTCCAAAATTAACCGATCCTGCTGAAAATACAAAAAAAATACTGGATAATGCCAAAAAGGCAAAAGAAACACAAGAAGCCTTAAAGAAAAAAGAAGAATCAAGCAAATTGACTTTTGAAAATTATAAGTCCAAAATGTCTGATTTGACTAGTAAGGTTTATTTTGATAAGAAATTTTTTGGATTTGATTCAAATATGAATTATTTCTTCAATTCGATTGTGCAAGCTGTATTTTGGGTATCAAAATTTATCTTTTGGATTATTGCTGGTATTTATGGTGCAGTTGATGGAATGAGTGATATAACTTCTTTATTGAATAATACGATAGACAATTCTAGTAAAGTATTTTCTTCTCTATTCAGTAAAGAAGTTGTTTATGTTGTTGGTGCTAGTATGGCAGTTTATCTATTGTATTTGTTTGCGACTGGTAAGGGTAGTGTGATGAAGTCATTTATTAAAATGGTACTGATCTATACTCTAATTGGTTTATATTTTATAAGATTCAATGTGGACGGTCAAAATAAATATTTATTGACTCACTTATATGATGGATTCAGAACAACAACAATTACGCTTAATGGTGAGATAACAAAAACTCTGACTTCAGAAAGTTCCAATGAGATTGATGCTTATTTTAATGATACTATCATCAAGGCTTATAAGTATATGAACTCTCCAATAAAGGAAGATGGCTCATTTCAATTATCTGATAAGGAATTTGAAGATTTAGCTGGATATAAGCAGGGTGATGGAGATCATCTTGTCGGTGAGAAAAAAATCAAGGATATTGCAAAAGACAAAGATCCTGAAAATAAGATGTTGAAAAATGAGTGGGGTGCAAAGTTTAGCTATGCTTTTGCTTCACTGGTTGATGTAATTGTAGTTGGTAGTGTTTATCTTGTTTTAGGTTTATCACGATTTTTCTTTTTAATGGTTTATATCTTTTTAATTTTGATACTGCCATTTATTTTATTGATCAGTCTATTTCCAAAGATGGAACATTTGATTCATGGATTTAATAAAAAAGCTATATCGATGCTGATTTTATCATCTGTAACATTATTAGCTACAACATTGTTTGTATTTTTCTATAATTCTTTAACAAACTTCATTGGTTATGCAGTTGGTGAGAATGTATTGGTTGTTATTTTTGTTAAAGCGATATTGTTAGTTTTAATGATTAAGAATAGAGCAATGATTTTATCTATGTTCTCACGAATTGGGCGTTTGCCTGTTAGTCAAATGAATGGACTTAATCTGAATAAAGGAACTAAAACGATTCGAGAGAAATTGTATAGGACAGGTAAAGACGGATTAGTAGTTAGTGGTCAGTTTGCAAAAGGTGGATTGAAGATGGGCAAAGAAAGTCTACAAGCTCGCCTTAAAAATTTACGCTCGCCAACTAATAACTTGGATAAAAAACAAGGATTGGCTAAAGAACAAGTATCTGATGTTAAAGGAAATGAATCTTATAGTAGAATGATAGATTGTTATGCGACTGTCAAACATGGAACAACAGGTACGGTTAATGCCATGAAAGAAAAAGGGAATCGTGCAATGTCATTCCTTTATGAAGTTCGTACAAATTCATTTAGAAATCAAGAATCAAATAAGTTTATAGACTTAAATTCAAAAAGAAAATCTTTTGGAAGAAAGGCAGATTATCATGAGAAAATAAAAAATAGTTCTCGTAATGAGGTGAAACGTTTGAGAGAAAAACGTTTAGCCAGAAAGAAAGCAGAATTTCAAGCAAAAGCAGATAAGAGAATGAATCAAGTGAATCCTCTGAACAAGGTTTCACCTAAAAAAACAAAGACGGATTCTCCGAAAAGTAAAAAAATGAAAGGAGGTGAGATTAGTAGTTTAAAGAAAAAGAGAAGAGATAAAAAAGTAGAACTTCCAAATGTAAATATTGAAAGAAAGAGGGGTAGGAAGTGATAGCTAAAAAATACGCAAAGATTTTTGGTTCTATAATTGCGACAATTCTACCCTTATTTCTAATCTTGATTCTGATGATTGGATTTGTAGGTGTTGCTTCAGGTAGTCCATCTGATAGTACGACTGGAAAGAGAACACGTTTAACAGCACAAGAAGTAGCTCAAAAAGCGAATATATCGGTGGAACGTGCAGAAGATGTTATTAAGATTCTTAACTGGCAACTATCTAAAGAGAAATTTACTTTAGAGGGAGCGAGTGGGTCTCTTGCAAATGCTGAAAGAGAAAGTGGATTTGATCCTAAACTAACGAATCCTTCAGGTGGGGTTGCTGGATATTTCCAATGGTCAGGTTGGGATAATACTATCAATGGTGATAGATGGAGAAATGCAAGTTCTCGTACTTTGGATAGTACAGTAGAGCTAGAACTAATGAGCTATGAATTAAATCATGGCTATAAAAAAGTCAAAGATTATATGCAAAAGGCAACTGATCCTTTTGAAAGTGCCAAGTATTGGTCTGAACATTATGAAGGTGTATTGTTATCAGACGGTCAAACAAAACTAGAGAAGCTGGAAAAGGACAGTAAGAAGTGGTATGAAGTCTTTAAAGGTACGATTGAATCAGATGGCTCATCAAGTAGCAGTGCAATAGCAGGTAGCGTAGATGTTCCATTTGGTCAGGTTTCGACTGAATTACCTAGTGGATTTTCGATTGATAAGGAAATAAATCAAGCTGACTATATCACTCAATCTTATCCGTATGGTCAATGTACTTGGTATGTTTTCAATCGTGCAAAAGAATTTGGAATAAACTTTGATCCGTATATGGGAAATGGTCAGGATTGGGCACACAAGGATGGATATGAGGTGACAAATACACCGACTAAACATTCTGCTGTTTCGTTTCAAGGAGGACAAGCAGGTAGTCATGCAACCTATGGTCATGTTGCCTTTATCGAGGATATTAAAGATGATGGTTCGATATTGATTTCTGAATGTAATGTGATTCAACCGATGCAAGGAACAGGAATTACTGATTATCGTGTCTTTACTGCTGACCAAGCAAAAAACTTTTTATATGTAATTGGTAAATAAGAAAAGAGGAAAAATATGAATAAAAAATTTGTAACATTGTTGTCAGTGGCTGTATTGAGTTCAGTCGCAAATGGAATTTTAGCAGATGAAATTAATTTGGGTGGAAATAGTTCAACTCCAAATGATAATTCAGGTTTAGTAGTTTCAGAAAAAACTGCAGAAGCTCCTAAGGAGTCTACAGCGCCAACAGTAAATGAAAATCTGGACTTGGGTGGAAGTGTGGATAAAAAAGAGGACAAGGATAGTACAGGAGTAGTTGTAGAGCCGATAATGCCAACAGAACAACCAAAAGAAGATAAACCATCTGAAGAACTTGGAAAAGATACTAATAAGAATCAGGAACACGATCATACAGGAGTAGTTGTGGAGCCAACAAGTCCTTCTACCAATAAATCTAAAGAAGAAAAGCCTGTTGAAAATGTGGGTGATGATAAACAAGGAGATCAAAAATCTTCTGATTCAACTTCGGATAAATCAAAAGAGGGAGAAGAAAATACGAAACCAAATAAAGAAGATACTCCAGAAGTGAAGGAACAAAAACAAAAGGCAGAGGATAATGTTGGAGTAAAAGAAAAAGAAGAACCTAAACCCTTGAATGTGACTAAAGAAGAAATTAAGGAAAAACCTATCGAAACAAATACAGGATATAAGATTGCCGGCACTAATAAAGGCAAAGTAGTTGTAGAAGAAAGTGAAGGCAATTATGTAGAAAAAGAGCCTTATGAAGTGGGAGCAGTCAAACAAAAAGATGGAACAATCGCTTTGAAAGATAAGGAAGGGGAACTAAAAGTTCTTCCAAATACTGGAACAGCTAGCACAATTTTTGCAACTATTTGGGGATTTGTTGGTTTGATTGCAACATTTTTGGGAAAAAGAAAAGTAAAGTAGCACAAAATTAGCCAAGGCAGGATAAAGCTTGCCTTGTTTTTTTGTTGGTTTAAGGAGTTAAAATGGATCAAGTAGAATTATTAAAAATCTATGCTGTGAAGTTAGCTAGTAGGTTAGGTGAAAATCAAGAATCTATAGAGTTTATTGCTGACTCTGTAACCGATCATGGTATTGAAACTATGATAGTTGAAGTTATAAAAAATGCAAAGTTTGTTAAAGTTATTTATGATTATGAAGGGAGTCATGCTAATAAAAAATTACCAAGAAGAAATTATGCGAGTGTATCTGTGTCAGTTGAGGAAGGCTACTCTTTTGGTTTTACTAGAGGAGTAGCTTATACTTATTTTCCAAATATAGAGAAGTTGTTAGAACAATTATAAAATAATTGAAAATGTGATATAATAAAAGAAAGTGAAAGGGGAATGAATCATGATTAAAGAGTTTGGTGTTACAAATCTAGAAGTCACAAAAGAAGATATTTTTAAAAATCCCAATAATCCTATTTTACGTATGTATGATGATGAAGAATTGATTGGAACTTTTAATATTCTTACAGGTGAAGTCTTAGAGGACTTGGACTTGGCTGATTATGATATTCGGTTTGCTCAAAAACAAATTGAATTAAATCGTGATAACTACCTTGAAACGTGGAAGGACTACGTGGGGTTGTTACATGCCTAAGTATTCTTTTTTAAAGTATGGTATTGAGATTCGTTCGAATGAACATAATCACAAAGGGCAAAGGGCGCATATTCATATCTATATCCATGGTGAGGAAGTAGGTTCAATGTTTTTGACTGGAGAGCTTCGAGATGGTAGATTGAAATCAAAAGATATGAAGATTGTAAGGCAGTATGTTTTAGAAAATGCAGATGATCTTCAAGCTTTATGGGATGAATATCAAAAAAGTGCGTATTAAGAAAATAAATTCAAGCCAGAAATGGCTTGTTTTTTTTGCTGTTGTTTAAGGAGTAGTAAATGAAAGAGTCGAAACAAGTATTTAATATTGAAGTTCCAATTCCTTCCAATATGGTTTTGATCAGTCGTTCCGAGTATCTAGATTTAATACAGAAAGAAGAAATTGGTCAATGGTGGACTATTGATAAGGTTGAGGAATTATTGTCTATTAGTAAAACAAAATTGGTCAATGATATTTTATTGAATCCAACAATAAAAAATGAATTGGATATTGAGCAAAATAAAGAAGGATTTGTCTTATATCCGAAAAGTAAGGGATCACCTTATAGATTTTTAGCAAGAAAAACAAGGGAATATTTTGATAAAAATTATCAAAAAATATTATTAATGTTATAATAGAATGGTGATGACTGCCATTCAGAAAGGAGTTAGTGTGGCAAGTTACAGACAGCGTGGAAAAAACAAACTTTGGGATTACCGTATCTTTGATAAGCAAGGTAATGTTATTGCGACAAATTCGGGTTTTAGAACTAAACGAGAAGCAATGAATGAAGCTCAGGAAAAAGAGAGGAAATTATATCAATCAAATTATACAGCGAGGTTTGATAGTAAGGCTACACTGTATGAGTTGTGGCAGGATTGGTATGATTTAGTGATTCTTCCATCAGAAAAGGCAAAATCGACAAAAGAAGGCTATTCTTATAGAGGAACGATGATGGAGAAAATCTTTTTAGACATACCTGCAGTTCAAATTAGTCATAAAGAATATCAGTCTAAATTGAATGAATATGGTGAACAAGTAACTAAAGATCATGTAAGTCGATTAAATGCTGATATTCGAACAGTAGTCAATTTTAGCAAGAGAAATGGTCTAGTTTTGAATGATTTTACTGAGGGTGTAAAAATATTTGGTCTGTCTGGTAAAGATATTGATGATAAATATCTCCATAGTATTTCTGACTATAAAAGTTTGTTATCTCATCTACGGTCAAAATTTAATTATCGAGAATCGGTGATGGCTTATCTATTATACTTTTTATTTAAGACTGGATTTAGAGTTGGAGAAGGTATGGCAGTATGCTGGTCTGACATTGATTTTGAAAACAAGACCATTAAAACATATAGAAGATTTTCAGGAGATCGACAAGAATTTACTCCTCCAAAGACGAAAACATCTGTTAGAGAGATTCCTGTTGATGAAAAATTATTGCAAGTTCTAGAAGATTTAAAAGCAGAACAGTCTAAAATTCTTTATGATCGTGAAGATTTGAATAAAGAAGATTTAGTTTTTTATGATAGAAGATATAGAATCCCAACAAATGCAGGTCTTAATAAATATTTAAGAGTTTGTTTATCAGAACTTGGAATTGGTAGTCAAGAAATGTCAGCAACTTCAGGTAGACATACCTACGGTTCATTTCTACTTGCAAAGGGGGTGGATATATGGATAGTAGCAAAGCTGATGGGACATAAAGATATTCAGCAAATTATTAGGACATATGGTCATGTTTTGCAAGAAGTGATCGATAAAGAGTATGATACAGTTAGGCAGTTATTGGTCGATTAAAGAAGAAAAGTGAAAGCAAATTCATTGACCAAAATTTGACCAAGTGTATCAAAAGTATTGATAATACAGTATTTCTGAGATGTTTTCTTATCCCGTCTATCGGCAGTGTGAAAGAAGTCCTCTTGGACTTCTTTTTTCTTTTGATAAGATTTTTGACCACATAGTCTATCATGACTACCACATAGGCAAAACCTATTGTTTGCGTTTTTTATTTCTGTTATAGTAGTAATTGTCAAGGGGAGATTAAACTTCCTAACAAAATAGAAAATGAGGTTATATCATGAAAAAAGTAGTAGGTATCGGATTTTTAGTCGTTGCAGCAGCAGTTTTGTATTTTGGTTTAGTTGGATGGCCAAGTTTGGATGTTAACATCTGGGCACTCTTTCCAGTAGGTTTATTCTTATTCTTTACTTTTGAGAATTTGGTTAAAAAAGATTATAAGGCCAGTCTCATGAGCTTAATTATTGCCTTTATCATCGCTAATGCCATTCTTGATATCTTGCCACTTTCAAGTGGTTTGGTTATCGGTGCAGGTGTGCTAGCTTGTGTGGGGATTGGTTTCCTCTTTCCGGAAACTAACAAGAAAGAAGTATAAAACAAAAAAGTCTCGAGCTTTCTCGAGACTTTTGCTTTATTTGCCTGCGTAATATTTTTGAATACCTTTGACAATACCTGCCACCAATCTATTTTGGTAAGCATCGCTACGAATTTGTTGGTTTTCGTTGAAATTGTCAATGTAACCAAGCTCCAATAGAACTGCTGGTTTATCGGTTTCTCGAAGGACAGCAAAGCTACTTTGGAGAAGACCTGCATCCTTAGCACCTGTTTCAGCTAGGAGTGAAGAGTGGATATCTGCAGCTAGGCGATTGCTTTCACTGATACGGTCGGGATGGTTATGCCAGTATGGATTAATCTTAGAAGGATAACCAGCAGCTTCTTCGTAAGAATAGGTCTGAATACCAGAACGGTTAGAAGCAGGGCTGCCACTAGCATTGAAGTGAATACTAATAAAGATATCTGAATCAGTCTTATTAACCATTCTTGAACGTTCAGTGACAAAGTCGACATAGACATCACTATCTCTAGAAGAAAGAACAGTATAACCAAGACTTTGGAGTTCCTTGCGTAGTTTTTGATAAACTTGCATGGTGAGGTCTTTTTCATTCGTGTTATAATAAACAGCACCAGGATCTTTACCGCCGTGTCCTGGGTCTAAGAAAACGGTATATGTGTATTTTCCTTTTTCAAATCCACGACTTACTGGAACTTCACCTATCCATTTTCCATTACTTTGGAACTGATGTGCTTTTCCATCGATTTTACGAGTTCCTGTGACATAGACACCATTTTCATCTACATAGTAACGAGCATTGTAGTAGCTGTCATCAATCCATTCACTCTTAGCCATGTAACCACCTGACTTGAGGTAGTATGAACCAATCCATTCACGCGCTGCATAAGCACCACCTGATTTTAAATAGAACCAGCTATTATAGTTTTTATCAAAAATCCACTCTTTCTCAGCCATGGCACCGCTAGCTTTTAGGTAGTAGTTACCTTGCCATTGGTTACTTGCCATAGTGGCATCTTTATTAAAGTAGTACCAAGTACCACCAATTTTATCCCACTTATTTTTACTTAATTGTCCAGAAGTTTGGGCATAGTACCATTTACCATCTTGTTTGACCCAAGCGCTCTCAGCCATAGCCCCACTATTGGTAAAGATATAACCATCAAAAATGGTGTTGCTGAGCATGATTCCATCTTTGTCAAAGTAGTACCATACACCACCAACTTTTTCCCATTTTTGCTGAGAGATTTTACCAGATAGCTTTGCATAATACCATTTATCTTTAATTTTAGCCCAGCCACTATCGACCATAGCACCGCTACTAGTCAGGATGTATCCATCATAAATCGTATCACTGAGCATGATACCGTTCTTATCGAAGTAGTACCATTTTCCTTGAATTTTTTTCCAGTTAAGAACAGGGGCATTGTTTTCATAGAAACGCCAGTGGTTTTCCTCTAATACCCAACCTTCTTTTTTGACTTCTGGAGCCTTGTCTTCCTCTTTCTTAGCTGGAGTTTCACTTGGATTTGTTGTAGAAGTTGTTGGTACGCTTGAACTTGCTTCAGTAGAAGGAACTGCTTCCTTCGTTTCAACCTTGTTAGCTGTTGTAGACTGTTGCGTTGTTTCTGCTGAAGTAGTTTGTACTTTACTTTCTTCAGCAAAAACTGAATTTGTTGCAAATCCTAGAAATGAAAGCGTGATGGCACTTGCCAAGAGTTTTTTTTTCACTTGTTTGATCTCCTATTTTTTTAATAATCTCTTTTTAAAATGTCATTAGAAAAGCACCTCATGTGGAAAAACTAGTCGCCAACTGGTGAGGTGCTGGCATGATTTATTTTTATTTCATCATAAAGATTTGAACAATCATGATGATGTAGATGAGTAATGTGAGTAGAAATCCAGCTCTCCAAAAGAATTTAAGGAATTTTGGATAATAAAAGCTGCGTTTTTTGCTCAGGAAGAAAAAAGCTAGAATAATGGCTAGCAAAGATAGGGCTGCCCCCAAAATGGGAAGTTGATTATGGGTAAAAACCTTTGCACTGATTAAATAGTATTCAAAAATCAGAAAAGGAAAAGCCAAATCTGCAAAGTTAATCCCCTTTTTCTTTAACTTAAAAAATCTACTAAAGATAATAGCCAAAGCCAAGGTTAGTACCAAAAGCAAGACGGAAGCGAGTTTCATTAAAATCATAACAATATTGTATCATAAAATTTGAATAAAAGGAAAGCATATTCCTTGATTTAACAGTGTTTTTCTAAAAATTTTTGTTTAGAAACTGATTTTTTATACTTTATTAAAATTCAATGTATGTTGAGTACAAAAAAGGGAATGGTTTGAGCTCTCAATATAAATCTTTTTTATGGTGACAATAAAAAATATATATTAGTCAGGAAAGAAGAATAGTAGTAGAATGAGTAGCAAATAAAACAAAGGAGTTTCTTATGAAATTAGTTACTTTATGGTCAAAACTCTCACTAGGCATTCAATTATTGGTGGCTTTGGTCTTGGGTGTTATCGCTGCTCTTATCTGGCCACAATTTGCAGGCTTTTATCAATTTTTAGGACAAGCCTTTATTAAATTGATCAATATGGTTATCATTCCGCTAATCTTCCCAACCATCGTTGTTGCAGTAGCTGGAGTTATCGGAAAAAAATCTTTCGGAAAAATCTTGACCAAGAGCTTGGTTTACTTTTTTGCCGTAACAACTGCCATTACTCTTTTGTTTGTATTTGCTAGTTACTATTTAGGATTTGGTCAAGGAGTGAATATCGGTCAAACTGGTGGAAACCTTGATGGGATTGCTAACAATGTCAAGTTCAGCGAATTTTTGCTTGGTTTCATTCCATCAAATATCGTTAAATCTCTTTCAGATGGCGCTCTATTGCCAATTATCGTTTTTGCAATCTTTCTTGGTTACGGAATTGGGAATCTTAAGTCTGATAAATCTCAGAAGATTATCGAAGGTTTCCAAATCTGGATTGAAGCCATTTACAAGATTGTTGCAGTAATTATCAAACTATCACCGATTGGAATTTTTGGATTTATCGCTAAAGATGTTGCAACTACGGGTGTCGACAAGTTGATTGGGCTTGGTCAGTTTGTAATTGGAACTTATCTGGCTTATGCTGCTTTGGTTCTCCTTATTTTCCCTTTGATTGCTTTCTTCTTTAAAGTACCGTATTTATCAGCCTTTCGTGAAAATTGGAGTCTCTTAACTCTGGCCTTTGTTACTGGAAGTTCTAGTGTGGTCTTGCCATCACTTCTTAAAGATTTGAAAAAACAGGGGCATGACGAGCATACAATTGATTTAGTTGTTCCTTTAGGATATACTTTTAACTTAGAAGGAGCAGCGGTTTATTTCTCAGTAGCGACAATTTTTATCGCCCACGCCTATGGTATTCAATTTTCTTTATCAAGTCTCTTATTTACTGTTTTATTGTTGACTTTGATTGGAAAAACTGCAGCAACTGTGCCATCAGGAGCTATCGTAGTTCTATTAGCTGCAGCACCTCAATTGGGCTTGCCAGTTGAAGGAGTGGCCTTGATTTTTGCAGTTGATTTCTTTGTCAATGCAGGTCGTACCATGATCAATGTTTTGGGTCAAATCTTAACAGTCAGCGTTATTGAAAAAACAGAAGGATATATTTTAGATGAAGAAAAGGAAAGCCAATTATCAGTCAGCTTTTCTTAAGGAGATATAAATAATGAGTGAAGCAAAAGTTTATGTGATTCATGAGAATCTAGAATGGACTCAACATTTAGTGAAATGGTTGGAAGAATTAGAAGTCCCTTATGAACTATGGGATTTGTCTAGTGGGATTTTAGATTTGCAAAGCCCACCGCCGCAAGGTATCTTTTACAATCGTATGTCTGCCTCTTCTCACACAAGAGGACATCGCTATGCGCCAGAATTTACAGAGCAGGTGATTACTTGGTTAGAAGCCTACGGACGCAAGGTTGTGAATGGTACCGGTGCTATCAACCTTGAAATTAGTAAAGTCAAACAATATTTGAAGTTAAACGAATCTGGTATAGAGACTCCCGCAACAGTTGCGGTTTTAGGGCAAGAGAACATTATTGAAGCAGCAAGAAAATTAAACATTTATCCTTTGATTACCAAGCACAATCGAGCTGGAAAAGGATTAGGAGTTCAACTCTTCCAAAATGAAGAAGAACTTGAAGCTTATGTCAATAGTCCTCTCTTTGAACCATCAGTGGACGGGATTACCTTGTTACAAGCTTACATCAAACCAAGTGATGGACGTATCCGTCGTTCAGAGTTTATCAATCAGAAGTTTCTCTATACTGTTTCGATCGATTCTTCAGATGGATTCCAACTGTGTCCAGCAGATGGTTGCCAAATCGGCAAGAGACCAGAGCAACTAGAAACGTCTGAAAAATTCCAGATTACAGAATCTCTAACAGATGACCGGAGAGAAGCTTATGAGAATTTCTTGAAAAATGCTCAGATTGAAGTTGCGGCGATTGAATGGGTTCAATCAGAGAGTGGAGACATTTATGTCTATGATGTAAATACCAACACCAACTACAATCCTACCGCAGAAAAAAATGCCACTATTTTTGCTCACCAACATTTGGCTCAGTATCTAAAAACAGAATTGCAAGCCCTCACGAGTGGACAATAAAGTAGGAAACTCAAAAATCCCCCAGTATCAAATGACTGGGGGATTAATTTGTTTATACTCTTCGAAAATCTCTTCAAACCACGTCAGCTTCCATCTGCAACCTCAAAATAGTATTTTGAGCTGCCTTCGTCAGTTCTATCCACAACCTCAAAACGGTGTTTTGAGCAACCTGCGGCTCGCTTCTTAGTTTGCTCTTTGATTTTCATTGAGTATTAATCGATAAAAAATTATTGATTTGCTTTAAAGTCTGGGTCTTTTAGGCTTTGAACACTGGCATTGATGACAGCACCGATAATTAATATCTTGGCAATGATAATGAACCAGAACATCATAACAACGACGACGATAGAACTGAAAAATCTGACGTCAACGAGATAATTGACATAATTGTTGAAATAAGCTGCAAAGATGTTTAATAAAGCAATCGTCGTAACTAGTACAAAGAGACTACCAGGTATGACGTAGCGAATCTTACTTACTTTAACATTTGGTAGGAAATAATAGAGCATGATTACGATTGCAAAAAGAAAGGCATAAATCAGCGGCCCTGTAAAATCCTGTAGATAAGAAAATAGAGTGCTTTCAGATTTCCAGTAGTTTTTAAGCAAATCCAATAGCATATGGCCGAACATACTTAGGAATAAGGCAAGGGCAAAGAGAATTTGAAGGCCAAAGCTAACCAAGAGACTCATCAGCTGGTGTGAGATAATTCCTCTATTTTTTGCAACTCCATAGGCTTTATTAAAGGCCTTCTGAAGAAAATCCATGGATTTGGAGAAAGTCCAAAGAGCTGATAAGATAGCAAAACTTAGTAAACCTGTTGATGGTTGAGTCAGAACTTCTCTGACAATTTTTGCAACAACTTCATAGATTGTATCTGGTAAAAATTCCTTGATTGTTAATAGAAAGTTTGAGATGGGAATTTGAAAGTAGGGTAAGATATTGACCACTATCATGAGTAAAGGGAAGATTGAAATCAACCAATAGTAGGCAACAGCAACGCTAGTTAACTCACTATCGGAGGCTTGATAGTAGTGCAAAAAAGCTTTTAATAAGGGTCTATCAGTCAGCTGATTCCACAACTTTTTCATGTTACAATCCTCCAGTTTTTCTCTTGTTTTCTTTAGACTTTAATTTCTTCGAACTAATTCCATCATATCATAAGGTAAGGTATTAGCAGATTCTTTTAAGGAATAAGTTTCTAAATTGTTGACATTTTGGCGTAGCTTTTTGGCATACTGAGCTGAGATGAGTTTTTGAGCTTCGTATTCAAAGATACACTTACGTTCAAGGTAATAACCTCTGAGCATTTCATCGATGTTATTGGGTTTGATACGATTGATAACCCGTTCCACAAAGGCACCACTCGTAATATGACTGGTTTCGCGAAGACGAGATTCCTGCATAAAGCTAATCAGAGAACTCTTATAAATCCCTTTGAGGTTTTCCAAACTTTCGATGATGATTTCCGTGTTGGCCAGGTAGAGTTCAGCAATCTGATCATAATCAATGGCAAGAAGTCTCTGTTTTTCCTTGTCTTTCCATGAACGGAATGTTTTTCCAAATGTGACTAATTCGTGTAGAAGAAAACGGATAATCCGAATAGAAACAAGGAAGTAGTAGGTTAGTCGAGAAGCAAAGTTACGCTTAATATTTTTCTCCATGTTTTTCAAGTAACGTTGATAAACACGATAACCTCTTTCACCAATTTTTCCTTCTTCATAGGCTTGTTCCAAGCCATCGCTTTCAACACTGAGAATCAAGAGTTTAAGAGCTTCCCAGTCCTCCTGAATTTCTTTGTTTTCTTGACTAAGAATAAGATTTTCAATACGTCCATGATAATTGTCAATAGCCGCATAGAGTGGAACCTTGTTTTTTGTGTTCTCTAAATCTTTCTCTAACTCCATGGCGACATCATTTAAAATAGCGATGTGCATGAGCTGATCCTTAGACGGTTCTTTCTCTTCAGAAAGGTGTGGGAGTACTAGTAATCCCGTCAGGAAACTTACCAGAGTTACACCAGCTACGAGGAAGAGAAGAAGAGGGTATTCTTGTTCCAGATTAGACGGTATCAAAAGGATAGTGGCAATGGATACAGTTCCCTTCACACCAGAAAAGGTAAGGAGGAGCATGTCTTTGACATATTTGTCTAAACTTTTATGAAGCTTCTTAATCCGAAATGCGTAAAATCCATAGATCATGACAAAGCGGATAGCAAAAAGCAGGAAGGTCAAGAGAAAAACACTGAGTAAGAGAAGTACTTTGTTGTAAAATGCACTCTTAAGAATTGGTTCCGCGATCATTTCCAGTTCCATTCCAAGAATGACAAAGACTGAACCATTGAGCATAAAGGTTACAGTCTGCCAAACAGTCTCAGTAACTGTATCAACTTGCGCTTCCAGGAGATTTATTTTCTTGAAACGACTGGCTTTCAGAATCCCAGCAACAACAACGGCGATAATGCCTGAAACATGAATTTCTTCGGCTATGAAAAAAGTCAAGAGAGGTAAACTAAGTTCCAATAAGAGCTCACTTGCGATATCTGTTGCACGGACACTGAGTAGAAAGGTATGAAGGAAGCGATTGATTAGGGCTGTTATAAAGCCGACTGCAAAACCTCCAACGATGGAAATGGCTAATGAAGTTCCGGCTTGGGTAAGGGAGAATGTTCCTGTTGTCCAAGCGATGAGAGCCATACGAAAGGCTACTAGTCCAGAAGCATCATTCAGAAGACCTTCCCCTTTTAGGATATTAGAGACCCGCTTTGGGAAGGAAAAGCGTTGAGAAAGGGATGCGAAGGCGACTAGGTCAGTAGGGCCTAAGGCGGCACCAACTGCTACGCAGGCGGCTAATGGAAGGCTAGCCCAAAGGACATGAGCGACTCCCCCCATGCTTAGAGCTGAGATAAAGATAACTGGAAAAATCAAGTAGAGGACAATCCGCCAGTGTTTTAGGATAGAAGTAATGTCTGCTTCTTGAGCCTCTCGGAATAGTAGCGGCCCAATGACTAAAGCTAGGAATAATTCAGTATCTAAATGATATTGGTTGTTGGGTAAACAAAGTCCAATTCCAATCCCTAACAAAATTTGAATCAGAGGCATGGGTAAAAAGGGCAGAAGCTTATTGGTCGTACTAGAAACAATAAGAACTAGTAAAAATACCAAGAGATAAAAAAGTAAGTTCATCTTCCACCTCCCTATTTTTGTTTACGACAATTTTCAAAAAGTTCCTTTTGTTCTTGGATTTTTTGATCAATCTTTGAGCAGTCCTTATGCTCGATTTTCTTCTGACAACGCTCCATTTCAAGTGAAATCATTTTCTTCTTGATTTTCAGCATTTTTTTACTCATATGTGCTTCATCCAAAATACCAACTGCACGTTCATGTTGGGTTGATTCGACAAAGTTGTGACGAAGAGCTTCGATTTTATCTTTTAGGTATTGTTTATCCATGTCGATACCTTTCTAATTTTTCAATCATAACTAAAAATGGTGGATTGTTAATTTGGTTGAGGGTGCGATAGATAGTAGCAGTATATTCTTGTTGCGGTAACTGACTAACATAATCCATAACTGCATCCCGTTCTATATCTCCGCCTTCATGCCCGTAATAAATCATGATGGCTATTCGTCCGCCTTTAACGAGCATCTGACAGAGTTTTTCAAGTGCCTCAATGGTTGTGTGAGGTTTAGTAATGATAGACTTATCGGCAGTAGGAAGATAACCTAGATTAAAGATGGCTACTTTCACCTCAGTTACAAACTGATCTACGGTTTCATGACCTTGTAGAAGTAACTCGACATTGGTCAAACCGGCTTCTTGTAGACGTTGACTTGTTTTTTGAAGAGCTTGTTCTTGTATATCAAAAGCGTAGACTTGTTTAGCTAATTTGGCAAGGAAAAGTGTATCATGTCCATTTCCCATTGTTGCATCTACAACAACATCATCTTTTGTGATGACTTGGGCAAGAAAATCATGCGCCATTTCAAGTGGTTTTTTCATTCATAAACTCCTGTTTTACAGCCTTGCATCCTTGGATACTACCCCGACGTCTCATTTCAGCTTCTATGCTATTTAGAACTTCCCATTTATTGAGACTCCACATAGGACCAATCAGCATATCTCTAGGCGCATCACCCGTAATCCTATGGATGACTATATGTTTGGGAATAATTTCAAGTTGGTCACAGATAACTTTCACATAGTCATCTTGACTCATAAGCTGCAGTCTACCCTCGTGATAATCACGTTGCATCCGAGTATTTGTCATAAGGTGTAGTAGGTGAAGTTTAATCCCTTGAATATCATTATCATTCACACAGCGACGAACATTTTCCACCATCATGTCATGAGTTTCACCTGGCAAGCCGTTAATCAAATGGGCAACAATCTCAATCTTTGGGTATTTTCTCAAGCGCTTAACCGTCTCCACATAAAGTTCATAGGAGTGAGCACGGTTAATCAATTCAGAAGTTTCCTCATAGGTTGTTTGTAAACCTAACTCTATAGTAACATGCATTCGTTCTGACAGTTCTGCCAAGTATTCGATAGTCTCATCAGGCAGGCAATCTGGTCGTGTACCAATATTGATTCCAACAACACCGGGTTCATTAATAGCTTGTTCATAGCGTTCGCGAATGACTTCGAGCTTTTCATGAGTATTAGTAAAGTTTTGGAAATAGACTAGATATTTTTTTACATCTGGCCATTTGCGGTGCATAAAGTCAATTTCCTTATAAAACTGCTCACGGATAGGAGCATCAGGTGCTACAATAGCATCTCCTGATCCAGAGACTGTACAAAATGTACAACCACCATGAGCAACAGTTCCATCACGGTTTGGACAGTCAAAGCCAGCATCAATAGGAACTTTAAAGGTTTTTTCTCCGAATAAATTTCGATAATAATCATTCAAGGTATTATAGGATTTCATAGCTAATATTATATCAGAAAAGACCCGCAAACTCAAAAAAGGTCAGTAAGAGAGAGCATGACTAGAAAGTGAAACGAAAGAAAAAGTCAAATTTTTTTTATAAAATCCTTTACAAAAAAATAAAAAGTGGTAGAATTAAAACATAAACATGCGCAAACGTTTTCGTAAAACGTTTGCCGAATAAATATAAAGGAGATTTGGATGATGAAAGATACATTCAAAAATGTCTTGTCTTTCGAATTTTGGCAAAAATTCGGTAAGGCTTTAATGGTGGTTATCGCTGTTATGCCAGCGGCTGGATTGATGATTTCAATCGGTAAGTCACTTGCAATGATTGACCCAAACCTTGCTCCCCTAGTTATTACTGGTGGCGTACTAGAGCAAATTGGTTGGGGAGTTATCGGTAACCTTCATATTTTGTTTGCCCTCGCTATTGGAGGAAGCTGGGCTAAGGAACGTGCAGGAGGTGCGTTTGCAGCAGGTCTTGCCTTTATCTTAATCAACCGTATCACTGGTACAATCTTCGGTGTATCAGGGGACATGTTGAAAGATCCTAACGCTATGGTTTCAACAATCTTTGGTGGATCTATCAAGGTTGCTGATTACTTCATTAGTGTGCTTGAGGCACCAGCCCTTAACATGGGGGTATTTGTAGGGATTATCTCAGGTTTTGTTGGAGCGACTGCTTTTAACAAATATTATAATTTCCGTAAACTTCCTGATGCACTTTCATTCTTTAACGGGAAACGTTTTGTACCGTTTGTAGTTATTCTTCGTTCAGCAATCGCTGCAATTCTTCTTTCAATTTTCTGGCCACTTGTTCAAACAGGTATCAACAACTTCGGTATCTGGATTGCTAACTCTCAAGAAACAGCTCCAGTTCTAGCACCATTCTTGTATGGTACTTTGGAACGCTTACTCTTGCCATTTGGACTTCACCATATGTTGACTATCCCAATGAACTATACAGCTCTTGGTGGTACTTATGATGTCTTAACTGGTGCAGCAAAAGGTACTCAAGTATTTGGTCAAGATCCACTTTGGCTTGCATGGGTAACTGACCTTGTAAACCTTAAAGGTACTGACGCAGGTCAATACCAACACTTGTTAGATACAGTACATCCAGCTCGTTTCAAAGTTGGACAAATGATTGGTTCGTTTGGTATCTTGATGGGTGTAATTGTGGCTATCTACCGTAACGTTGATCCAGATAAGAAACACCAATACAAAGGAATGATGATTGCAACTGCTCTTGCAACATTCTTGACAGGGGTAACTGAACCAATTGAGTACATGTTCATGTTCATCGCAACACCTCTTTACCTTGTTTACGCTCTTGTTCAAGGTGCTGCCTTTGCAATGGCTGATATTGTGAACCTTCGTGTTCACTCATTCGGCTCAATCGAATTCTTGACTCGTACTCCACTAGCTATCAATGCTGGTCTTGGTATGGATATCATTAACTTTATCTGGGTGACAGTACTCTTTGGATTTATCATGTACTTCATCGCTAACTTCATGATTAAGAAATTCAACTATGCTACTCCAGGACGTAACGGTAACTATGAAAATGTAGATGGTTCTTCTGAATCTTCATCTGCTGGAGAAACTAAAGTTGCAGAAGCTTCTCAAGCTGTTAACATCATTAACCTTCTTGGTGGACGTGCTAACATCGTTGATGTTGATGCATGTATGACTCGTCTTCGTGTAACTGTACAAGATGCTGAAAAAGTTGGAACAGAAGCACAATGGAAAGCTGAAGGAGCTATGGGACTTGTCATGAAAGGACAAGGTGTCCAAGCTATCTACGGACCTAAAGCTGACGTTTTGAAATCAGATATCCAAGATATTCTTGATTCAGGTGAAGTGATCCCTGAAACTCTTCCAAGTCAAATGGCAGCTTCTCAAAAAGACGCTGTTGTCTACAAAGGTGTAACTGAAGAAGTTTATTCAGTTGCTGATGGTCAAGTTATTGAATTGGAACAAGTTAAAGATCCAGTCTTCTCACAAAAAATGATGGGTGATGGATTTGCAGTAGAACCAGCAAATGGAAACATTGTATCTCCAGTTTCTGGTACTGTATCAAGCGTCTTCCCAACTAAACATGCTCTTGGTCTTGTAACTGAAGCAGGTCTTGAAGTTCTTGTTCACATTGGTCTTGATACTGTAAGTCTTGAAGGAAAACCATTTGAAGTAATGGTTTCAGAAGGTCAAACAGTCGCTGCTGGTGATCTCTTGGTCAAAGCTGACTTGGGTGCTATCCGTGAAGCTAGTCGTGAAACTACAACTGTAGTTGTCTTCACAAATGGTGACGCGATCAAATCAGTTAGATTAGAACAAACCGGTTCTCTTGCAGCTAAAACAGCAGTTGCAAAAGTAGAATTGTAATACACTAAGGGGTTGGAAGCTGTTTTCCAACCTCTTGTTTATAGGAGAAAAGCATGAAGTTTTTAACACTCAATACTCATAGTTGGATGGAAAAAAATCCTGAAGAAAAATTTCAGCTCTTGTTGCAAGATATACTTGAAAACAGTTATGATTTGATTTGTTTTCAAGAAATCAACCAAGAAATTACATCAACTCAAGTAGAGTCTGGACCACTATACAATCCGTTACTTTCAGCAGAACCCATTCACCAAGACCACTATGTTCGTCTTTTGGTAGAGAAGTTGTCTGAAAAAGGACTGGACTATTATTGGACATGGGCTTATAATCATATCGGATATGACCGTTATCATGAGGGAGTTTCAATTCTATCTAAAACACCGATTGAGGCGCGTGAGATTTTGGTTTCAGATGTAGATGATCCAACTGATTATCACACTCGTCGAGTTGCACTAGTAGAAACAGTAGTAGAAGGTAGAGAGCTTGCAGTTGCGAGTGTGCATCTCTCTTGGTGGGATAAAGGATTCCAAGGGGAATGGGCAAGATTTGAAGCAGTTTTAAAAGAGTTGAATAAACCTCTATTACTAGCTGGAGATTTTAACAACCCTGCAGGTCAGGAAGGATATCAAGCTATCCTAACTAGTCCGCTAGGCTTACAGGATGCCTATGGAGTTGCAAAAGAGAGAAGTGGAAGCTACACTGTTCCTCCAGAAATTGATGGTTGGAAGGGAAATACAGAACCGCTTCGAATTGATTACGTCTTCACGACAAAAGATCTTCAGGTAGAAAAGTTACAGGTAGTTTTTGATGGCCAATCAAGTCCACAGGTCAGTGATCACTATGGTCTTCAAGCAGAACTTTCTTGGAAGAACTAACACAGAATTTTACTAAAATAAAACAAGACCCCCTTCGCATATCCGAAGGGGGTTAACTACTCAAGGGGTTAATATAGTTAAAGTTTTTAGTTGAATAACTTGTAAAATGAAATAAAATCCTTTAAAATAAAAAGTGTTGGAGGAATTTATGAATGTAAATCAAATTGTGCGTATGATCCCGACGCTAAAGATAAATAATAGAAGATTAAATGAATTGTTTTATATCCAAACCTTGGGTATGAAACCCTTGCTTGAAGAGTCGGCTTTCTTATCGCTAGGAGACCAGTCAGGCATTGAAAAATTGGTTTTAGAAGAATCACCAAGTATGAGAAGCCGTAAGGTTGAAGGGATCAAAAAATTAGCTAGATTGATTGTAAAAGTAGCGAATCCATCCGAGATTGAAGCCTTACTAGCTAGAATGGAAAAACTTCCTCAACTCTATAAAGGAAATAAGGGATTTGCTTTTGAAGCTCTTTCTCCGGAAGGGGACCTTGTCCTAATCCATGCGGAAGATGACATCAAAGATTTGAGAAAGTTTGATGAAACTGTTACTTTCTCAAAAGATGAGAAGATGCAGTATTTGACAGCATTTGATATTTCAGTAGAGATTAACTTGCCTGATGAAACGACGAGCCTGCTTGAAAAAGAGGAAATCGAAACTAGCCTAGCTTTTAAACAAGCTCAAGGTAGTGATTTGCTCGTTGAAAATAGTGTTACTTGGGATTTGTCTATGTTGAAATTCCAAGTAAAAGAACTTGAATTGGCTAGTCTCCGTCAACGTTTTGAAACTGCAGGTTACTTTATTCCTAAGTCAGAGAAGTTTTTCCTAACCAAGGATACCAACAATATCGAATTGTGGTTTGAAGAAGTATGAGAGAATTAGTTATCCAAAAAATAAAGCAACAAATTGAGGCAGGGATTTATCCTGGTGCCTCTTTTGCGTATTATCGGGATGGTGAATGGTCTGATTGCTACCTCGGAGAAGCAGATCCAGAAATTGGAGAGCAGACTTGTCAAGGTTTAGTCTATGATTTGGCAAGTGTGAGCAAAGTTGTCGGAGTTGGAACTGTCTTAACTTTTTTATGGCATCAAGGGGAATTAGATATAGAAAAGTCAGTGACGGAATTTTTACCTGACTCTGACTATCAAGATATCACCATTCGTCAACTCCTCACTCATGCCACAGACTTGGACCCTTATATTCCCAATCGTGACCAGTTGAATGCAGAAGAATTGAAAGAAGCTATGTTTCATCTTAATCGTAGGGAGAAGCGAGCCTTTCTATACTCAGATGTTCACTTTCTCTTGCTAGGTTTTCTCTTGGAAAGATATTTTGATAAGGACTTGGATCAGATTTTGCAAGAGCAAGTTTTGGATCCATGGAAGATGAAGGAAACGAGGTTTGGTCCTGTAACCAGTGCTGTGCCGACTGTTCGGGGACAGAAAGCAGGAGTGGTACATGATCCCAAGGCGCGTTTACTAGGTAGACATGCTGGGAGTGCAGGCTTGTTTTCAACCGTAAAAGATTTAGAAATCTTCCTAGAGCATTATTTACAGGATGATTTTGCTGCAGATTTGAGCCAGAATTTCTCAGATTTGAGCGATAAGGAACGCTCTTTAGCCTGGAATCTTGAAGGAGATTGGCTAGACCATACAGGCTATACTGGAACCTTTATCATGTGGAATCGTAAGAAGCAGGAAGCTGCTATTTTCTTGTCCAATAGAACCTACGAAAAAGACGAGCGTGCCCAGTGGATCATAGACCGCAATCAGGTCATGGACCTAATTCGTGAAGCAGACTAGGGAGGAAGTATGTCAAAAGCTCTTAAAGGAACTCTTTTTACAGTAATTGCAGGTATCGCTTGGGGCTTATCTGGGACCAGTGGTCAGTACCTGATGGCTCATGGAATTTCAGCCCTTGTTCTGACCAATATTCGTTTGATTATTGCAGGACTCCTTTTGGTTCTTTTGTCCTATATCAAGTCTAAGGAGCAATTCATATCTTTTCTAAAAGATAAATCAAGTCTGTTTTCTCTCTTGTTATTTTCTTTGTTTGGGCTCTTTTTAAATCAATTGGCCTATTTATCAGCTATTCAGGAGACAAATGCTGGAACAGCGACGGTCTTACAGTATGTCTGTCCAGTTGGAATCTTAGCTTATACTTGTATAAAAGATAGGGTAGCGCCTACTATAGCTGAAATTATTTCTATGATTTTGGCTATAGGTGGGACCTTTCTCATTGCAACCCATGGGCAGTTGGATCAGCTTTCTATGACACCAGCTGGACTCTTCTGGGGCTTATTCTCAGCTCTGACCTATGCACTTTATATCATTTTACCCATTAAACTCATTCAAAAGTGGGGGAGCATTTTGGTTATTGGTGTTGGAATGACCATTTCTGGTTTTGTGGCAGTTCCATTTACTGGAATTATCGGCGCTAGAATTCCTATGTCATTTGATATTTTTCTAGCTTTTGCTGGAATTATTCTTATTGGAACGGTTTTTGCTTACACAGCCTTTCTCAAGGGAGCCAGTATGGTTGGACCAGTCAAATCTAGTCTTCTGGCCTCGATTGAGCCAATCTCTGCGGTGTTTTTTGCCTTCATGATTATGGGAGATATTTTTTATCCTGTAGATTTTCTTGGTATGGCAATGATTTTGTTGGCTGTAACTATTATTTCTTTAAAGGATTTAATGCTAGAAAAGAAACACAAGTCTATTTAAAGACAGAACAACCTTATAAAGAGGTTGTTTTTTATGTTCTGCATTAATTTATATAATTTTAAGATTGAAAGTTTATAATAAAGTTAGAAAAATAAGCTAAACGGAGGAAATATGAATTTTATACAAAGTATTCATCCTGCTAAACCTTTAAGATACTTAAAATTGTTCGATATCTTAATCATCACTATTTTAATGTTTGGAGAGTTTATCATCCGTTCCACACAACAATTTATGGAGAGTCTATCGCCTTCAACTGTTACCAGTGTCGTGGATACTGCGTCAAATGTAGCAAGTGATGGAGCAGCTTATTCTAGTAATTTCAATTTCCAGTTGATTATGTTAGGGATTACTTTCCTCTATCTTTTGATTCGAAATTATGATTTTAAACAGCTTCCAATTCGCTTTTCTTGGTCAGTTTTGATTTGGGTTCCACTTATCTTTGCAGTTGTTGGAATAATTGGAGATATTGTAACAACTCTTAGTGGTGAGTATAATTACTTCAATCCCCAACTGATTCCTTTTATAGATCCCCTGGAGATTATTAGAAAATTCATGGCTTTAACACCAATGGCGATTGGTTATGCTTTATTAAATGGTTTTTACGAAGAATTTTTCTTCTTGGGCTTACTGACTTCAGTCAAAGAAAAACATAAGTGGTTAGTCCTAGTTTACTCCGTAATTATCAGGATTTCTTTCCATACCTATCAAGGATTACTCTGGGCCTTAGTTATTGGTCTGGTTTATGGTCTCTTTTATTACTTCTTGTACAAGTATGTGGTCAAGAATCTCCTCCCATTCTTCCTCATGCATGCTCTTGCAGATATGTTTGGTTCAAGTCTCTTGTACCTCTTGATTGCTTGGGGAACTTAAGCAAAAAATCCACTCACTCGAGTGGATTTTTTTATGAATGAAATTTATTCTTTATTTTCGTATGGCAAGATCAAGTTCAAAAGGATACCTGTCATAGCTGATAGGGCAGTACCTGAAAGGGTAACTGGACCGAGTTTAAGGATTGCTCCACCAAGTCCAAGCACGAGCATTGCGCTTGCGATGATAAGATTACGCATTTGACCAAAGTCTACACGTTCCTTGATCAAAACTTTCAAACCGTTGCTGGCGATAACCCCATAAAGAAGGATAGACATTCCACCGAGTACGGCACTAGGGATTGTAGAAATCAAGGCAGTGAATTTACCAAGGAAGCTAAGGGCGATAGCGATAAAAGCAGCGTTACGAATAACAGATACAGAAGCGATGCGAGTCATACCGATAACCCCTGTATTTTCACCGTAAGTTGTATTTGCTGGTCCACCAAGGAAGGCAGAAACAGAAGTTGCGATACCATCACCGAGAAGAGTGCGGTGAAGACCTGGATCTTTCAAGAATTGGCGTCCACAGATTTGACTTAGAACGGTGTGGTCACCGATATGTTCAGAAATGGTTACGATAGCGATTGGTAAGATTGCGATTGTTTCCGGACCAAAGTAAAGGTCGTATTGTTTGAAGGCACCACCTGTATTAAATGGTAGGTAGAAACCAGGAATTTCAAACCAGTTAGCTTGAAGAACAGGAGTGAAGTCAACTAAGCCAAGTGCTAGCGCGAAGAGATATCCACCAATAATTGCAAAGAGGAAAGGAATGATACGAAGGAAACCTTTTCCTTTTGTATTGATAAAGGCAGCGATGAGGAAGGTAACCACAGCTACAAGAGCATTTTTCCAGTTGCCGTCAGCTACAAGACCAGCATTGGTTACGGCAGAACCAGCAAGCCCAAGACCGATAACGATAATCATAGGACCAATAATGATTGGAGGCAAGAGTTTATCAATCCATTTTGTACCTGCGAAGCGAACACTTGCAGCAACAAGGACATAAACAAAACCAGTTAGGATAACCCCTGTCTGAGCAGCAGATACATCACCCCCCATTTCTTTCATGGCAAGTGACATGGCTGTAATAAAGGCGAAAGAAGAACCAAGATAAACAGGAACTCTAAAACCTGTTGCAAACATATAGATGAGGGTACCAACCCCTGAAGCGAAGAGGGCAACAGATACAGGCATTCCCAAAATCAATGGTACCAAGATGGTTGCACCAAACATGGCAAACACGTGCTGGAAACTGAGTAGGATTCCCTTACCAAAAGAAGGACGTTGGTCAACGTCGAGTAACAAATCAACAGTTGATTCTTGTTTCATAAATACCTCACTTTTTGGGCATCAAAAAAGAGCCCATTATTTTACAGCAATAGGCTCTCAGAGTAAGACTTCTTCAAAAAGAGAATTATCTCATTCTTAAAGAATTTCATATATTTCTGCGTCTTCGTCACCTCACGGGATGACATTAAAAACCTTTGCTTAGGATAGTATAGCAGAAAAAATTCGTTTTGTAAACGAATTTTTCCTGAGCCTTGAAATGAGAAAGCGAGGTGAGATTTTGTAAATCATTTTTTCCCGAGCCAAGAAACAAAGACGCGAGGTATGATTTTGTAAATCATTTTTTCCCGAGCCTTGAAATGAGAAAGCGAGGCAAGATTTTGTGGTATATTTTTAAAATTTTTAAAGTGGGCGTTTATTTGGCATGCCCGCCTTACGGGGATATTTGTTTGGAGTTTCCTTTTTCTTTTCAACCACAGTGATGTAGCGAGGGTCTCCATTTGGAAGTGTATAGCTAAGGTTGTCTTCGACCTTGCTAAAGAGAAGGTTGAGGGCATTCTTGGCTTCTGTCAATTCCTCTGGTGCATTACTGGCCTTAAGTGCCAAAAGTTTTCCTCCTACCTTTAGATAAGGAATCGTTAATTCAGACAAGACCTGCATGCGAGCAACTGCACGAGCTGTCACAATGTCGAATTGGGCACGGAAATTCTTCTCTTGAGCAAAATCTTCTGCACGCCCATGGTAGAAATGAACACCTTTTAGATTAAGCTCCTCAGCTAAAAGCTGAAGAAAGTTAATGCGCTTATTGAGTGAATCAATGATGGTCACATCTAGCTGAGGGTAGAGAATCTTCATAGGAAGACTTGGGAATCCTGCACCAGCGCCAATATCAAGTAACTTAATTTCTTGGTTTTCTATCAACCCTTGTAGGATAGGAGCGATGGAATCATAAAAGTGTTTAAGATAAACTTCTTCCTTTTCAGTAATTGCAGTCAGGTTGATTTTTTGGTTCCACTCGACTAAGAGTTCGAAATAGCGCTCAAATTGTGCTTTTTGCTGGTCAGTAAGATTAATATTCTGTTCAGCAAGTAGTGTGTAAAAAGTTTCTGGTTTCATAGTTATATCCTTCTTGTATATCATCTTATTTTACCACAAAAACATGGAAATTTGATATACTTGTACTAATCAAAAGGCAGAAAGGAGCTTTATGATGAATTGGATTTTTTATGGACTTCTTGCTCTAATTATTTTCTTGGTAATTGACAGCTATAATAAATTGGTGAAAAATCGTATGCAGACCAAGGAAGCTTGGAGTCAGATTGATGTTCAGTTGAAGCGTCGAAATGATCTCTTACCAAACTTAATTGAAACAGTAAAAGGTTACGCTAAATACGAAAGTTCTACTCTAGAAAAGGTGACTGAACTCCGTAGACAAGTAGCTGCAGCAACTACACCTGCAGAAGCCATGAAAGCTAGTGATGCACTGACTCGTAAGGTATATGGTATTTTTGCGGTTGCAGAGAATTATCCTGACTTGAAGGCTAGTAGCAATTTTGCTCACTTACAAGAAGAACTGACTAACACAGAAAATAAAATTTCTTATTCACGTCAGCTCTATAATAGTGTCGTGAGCAACTACAATATTAAATTAGAAACTTTCCCAAGTAATCTGGTTGCGACTATATTTGGCTTCAAGGCAGCGGATTTTCTTCAAACTCCAGAAGAAGAAAAGGCTGTGCCTAGAGTTGATTTTAGTGGTTTAGGTGACTAAGATGCTGTACAAACAAATTGCTAGTAATAAACGTAAAACTTGGATTCTTTTAATTGTCTTCTTTCTTTTGCTAGCCTTGGTTGGTTATGCTGTTGGTTTTCTGTTCATGAACTCAGGTATCTGGGGCGTGACTGTAGCTATGATTATCGGTTTCATCTATGCCTTGACCATGATTTTTCAATCTACAGAGATTGTCATGAGCATGAATGGTGCGCGTGAGGTTGATAGAAACGAAGAACCTGTTCTCTATCATGTTGTCGAGGATATGGCAATGGTGGCGCAGATTCCTATGCCACGAGTTTATGTAATTGATGATCCGGGTTTGAATGCCTTCGCCACCGGTTCGAATCCTCAAAATGCTGCTGTTGCAGCGACGTCAGGACTTTTAGAGATCATGAATCGTGAGGAGTTAGAAGCTGTAATCGGGCATGAAGTTAGTCACATTCGCAACTTAGATATTCGAATCTCTACCATTGCTGTTGCTCTTGCCAGTGCCATCACCCTTTTATCGAGTATGGCAGGTCGTATGATGTGGTGGGGTAGAGCTAGTCGTAGTCGTAGAAGTAATGACCGTGATGGTGGAGGACTTGAGATTATTTTATTGGTCCTATCTCTCTTGGCCATTGTTCTAGCGCCTTTAGCAGCAACTTTGGTGCAGTTAGCTATCTCTCGCCAACGAGAATTTTTAGCGGATGCTTCAAGTGTGGAACTAACTCGTAATCCTCAGGGGATGATCAATGCTTTACAAAAATTAGACAATAGTCAACCCATGAGTCATCATGTAGATGATGCTAGTAGTGCCCTTTATATCAATGATCCTCAAAAACCAGGTTTCTTGAAAAAACTATTTTATACGCATCCACCTATTTCAGAGCGAATTGAACGTTTGAAACAAATGTAAAAAAACATCCAGAGAACTTTCTCTGGATGTTTTATTTCCAAAAGTTAAAGATCTTGTAAATCAACTACTTCTAAACCATGCTCTGTCAGACTATAAATACTGGCACAGACTTCTTTTAAGAAACGTCGATCATGCGAAACAGTAACCAGACCACCGGGATAAGTGGCAAAGAGTTTTCTGATTTCTGGTTGAGAAGTTGGAGAAAAATTTCGTGTGGGTTCATCCAGAAGGAGAAAGTTCGGTTTTCGTAGAACTAAATTCAAAAGAAGGAGTTTACCTTGTTGACCTCCAGATAAGGAGTGGATTTGCTGGTGCATCTCTGGATAACTGAAATTGAGACTGGCTAGGAAGGATTGGATTTTCTGTAATTCCTCTTTATGTCCAGTTTGGCTGAGAAATTCTACTGGCGATAGAGCCAATTGCAATGTTTCTTGGTAATCTTGTGGCATAAAACCAAGCGAAATCTCTCTTTTGTCGCTTAGTAGTTGATGTAACTTTGCTAAAAGAGTGGATTTGCCAACGCCATTGGGACCGATAATACCAATTTTTTCTTGACCACGGACAGTTAGTTGTAACTCCTGAGCTAAAACACGCTCACCAATAGACAAATTTTCCTTTTCCAGTCGAATTAAGACTTTAGAAGCTGCTAATGGCTCTATATCTGAAAAGAAAAGTTGGATTTGTTCCTCTTCAAGTGGCTTTTGGGTCATGGACTGAGCTACTTTTTCGTAGCGTTTTTCTTGAGAAAGAACATTTTTCATCTTTTTAGCTAATAGACGGCCCGCAACATCATTTTTAGTGTTACGCAAGGCAGTTTCTACTTTTTGCTTGACTCTGCGATGTTTTTCCATGGTTTTATCATAGGCTCTCTGGTCGTTAGCAGCTTGCTGACTTTGTCTGGCAAAATTAGCCTTTCTCTGCTCACTATAGCGATCATAGTCTAAATGCTCGACTAGCGTTTCCGCTTCTTTCCGATGCTTGACCAGTAGCAAGTGGACGATAGTATCAGCCGTTTGAGAAAGAAAGTCTTCATCATGGGAAATGAAAATAACTGTTTGCTTCATCTTCTGTATCTTCCTTTTTAGCCAATCAACCGTCTCAAGGTCTAGGTCATTTGAAGGTTCATCTAAAAATAGAATGTCAAAAGGTTTGGCTAACTCGTGGATGAGCTGAATTTTCAAAGCTTCGCCCCCTGATAGACTGCCAATTTCTTGGTCGCTAGCAAAACGGTCGCTATCAAAGTGCAACTCCTCAGCCAAACGATAAAGAATGCTGTAGTCCAAATCTGTAGACTCTAAAAAGAAGTAGTCATGTAGAGTTTTCTTTTTCAGGTCCTCAGCTAGTTTTTGAGGAATGTAGGACAGGGACCTAAGGTCAGATTTGATTTCTCCCCTGATAGTGAAATCAGCTAATCTTTCCCCCATTAAAGTTCGCAGTAAGGTTGATTTTCCATTGCCTTCTTCGCCGATAATAGCGACCTTTTCCCCATCTTGGATTGTAATGTTTAAATCGGAAATAAGGTCTCGTAAATCTTTGTTTTGTGTGATGGTCAGATGATTGATTTTTATCATATTATTGTCCTTTCTAGAATGTTCATATTGCATAACAAAAAGCTCTACTTTACCTAGTAGAGCCAATCGTCTATGTCAAAAAAACTCTTTTAAAAGGGCTGAAAATCAAGCAAAAAAAGAGCACACAAAAAAGAGACAGAAACAAGATCTACTAAATAAAGGTTCTTTATTTGATAGACTTAGTTGTCCATGTCTCCCTTACCTCCGAGTATTATTGAAATCATCATACTCTTTTTGAGAAAATTTGTCAAGATTAAGCCAGAAACCCCTCTATTTTTAAAAACCAAAAACAGGTCCATAGAGTGTCAAAACGTGCTTAACTTGATCGAAGTGGAACTTGTCATAGTTTCTCCAAGCAGTGCGGGCTTGATCGTTTAGTTTTAGTGAGCCAAGTCCAATCAAAAGACTAGTCCGTTGGTAAAAAGTTTCCAGTTCAATTAAGATAGCGTTGTCTACTTTCTCAGCTTTTTTAAGCGCTCTGAGAATTTCGTCTATATTTTGCTGTAAGCGTAGATCATCAGGTAATCCTTGTTTACAGTTTTGTATAGTTTGATTTAATTCTGAAACGAGTTGATAGGCTTCAGCTAAAAGAACTTTGTCTTCCATATGAGCGTCCTCCTTTGCTCATGTATTGATGCCTATAGTATAGCACAAAAAATAAAATTGTCATAATAAATATATCAAAAAATAGAGAATGATTTTTTGAAAGTTTAGTTGCCTTGCTAGCGCTCTTTTCATGGTATAATCAAGGGAGTAAATCTTTATGGAGGAAGTATGAAATTAAATATTCAAGAAATTTGTAAGCAGCCTGAAGGCTTGCACTTTGAGCAAACTTTAGACTTGGCAACTGACTTACGTGCTCGTAATCAAGAAATTTTAGATGTAAAAGATATCAAAGCAGTAGGGAAGGTTCAGTACGAAGGCCGAATGTTTTTCCTAGACTATCTCTTGTCATATACAATTGTCCTAGCTTCTAGCCGTAGTATGGAACCGGTAGAATTGAAAGAATCATATCCAGTAACGGAAGTCTTTATGGAAGGTGCTACCAATCAACTGGACCAAGAAGTTCTAGATGATGACTTAGTTTTACCGATTGAAAATGGTGAAATTGACTTGGCTGAAAGTGTTTCAGATAATATCTTGCTCAATATTCCAATCAAGGTCTTAACAGCTGAGGAGGAAGCAGGTCAGGGATTTGTTTCTGGAAATGACTGGCAAATCATGACAGAGGAAGAATATCAAGCCCAACAAGCAGTTAAGAAAGAAGAAAATAGTCCTTTTGCAGGGTTGCAAGGACTGTTTGACGGAGATGAGTAGATGGTTTTATCCAAGAAACGTGCCCGTCATGTCATAGAAGAAATCATTGCTCTTTTTCCTGATGCGAAACCAAGTCTAGATTTTCGCAATCATTTTGAACTCTTAGTTGCAGTTATGTTGTCTGCTCAAACGACAGATGCTGCGGTAAATAAAGCAACTCCAGCTCTTTTTGAAGCCTTCCCTACGCCTCAAGCCATGGCAGATGCCAGTGAGAGTGAAATTGCTAAACATATTTCTCGTCTAGGTCTTTATCGAAACAAAGCAAAATTCCTCAAAAAATGTGCCCAACAACTTCTGGATGATTTTGGCGGTCAGGTTCCTCAGACACGTGAGGAATTAGAAAGTTTGGCAGGAGTTGGGCGTAAAACAGCTAATGTAGTCATGAGTGTGGGTTTTGGAATTCCAGCTTTTGCGGTAGATACCCATGTGGAGCGCATTTGTAAACACCATGATATTGTTAAAAAATCAGCTACACCATTAGAAGTTGAAAAACGTGTGATGGAAGTCTTGCCACCAGAAAAGTGGTTGGCGGCGCATCAGGCCATGATTTACTTTGGTCGTGCTATCTGTCATCCCAAAAATCCAGAATGCGAACACTATCCACAGTTATACGATTTTAGTTCATTATAAGGCCAAGTATTGAATGTTTTTACTTGCTTTGCACTGGGCTTTGTGATATAGTAAGGACAATAAAATATTCCTTTAAACCTGTCCCGTGAGGCAGGCAAGGAGCTCGATAAAGTAGAAGGGTAAGTCTATACTGTTTGCAGTAGGGCTCGCTTAGTTATACATTCTCAAGTCTCCTTGTGTAAGGAGACTTTTCTTTTTGGAGGTTTGTCATGAAGACAAAAGAAGTTGTTGACGAATTAACCGTCAAGCGAGCAATTACGCGTATCACTTATGAAATTATCGAACGCAACAAAGATTTGAATAAAATCATTTTAGCGGGAATTAAAACACGTGGTGTCTTTATTGCTCACCGTATCCAAGAACGTTTGGAACAATTGGAAAATATCTCTGTTCCTGTTGTTGAACTAGATACCAAACCCTTCCGTGACGATGTCAAAAGTGGGGAGGATACTTCATTAGTTTCTGTCGATGTGACAGATCGTGAAGTTATTTTGGTGGATGATGTGCTCTATACAGGACGTACAATTCGTGCTGCTATCGATAATATTGTTGGACATGGTCGCCCAGCGCGCGTGAGTCTTGCGGTGTTAGTTGACCGTGGACACAGAGAATTACCAATTCGTCCAGATTACGTTGGGAAAAATATTCCAACCAGTCGTTCGGAAGAAATCATCGTTGAGATGACAGAACTTGATGGCCAAGATAGAGTTTTGATTACTGAAGAAGCTTAATAGCTAAAGGAGTAGCCATGTCAGAAAATCAACAAGCACTTAAACATGTGGTGTCCATGGAAGATCTCACTGTGGATCAGGTTATGAAATTGATTAAACGAGGGATCGAGTTTAAAAACGGTTCTCAGTTACCCTACGAAGACCATCCTATTGTTTCCAATCTTTTCTTTGAAAATTCGACAAGAACGCATAAGTCTTTCGAAGTTGCTGAGATTAAATTGGGATTGGAACGACTGGACTTTGATGTGAATACAAGCTCAGTGAATAAGGGGGAGACACTGTATGATACAATCCTGACCTTGTCTGCTCTTGGCGTAGATGTCTGTGTTATTCGTCATCCAGAGGTTGATTACTATAGAGAATTGATTGCGAGTCCAACGATTACGACTTCCATTATCAACGGTGGCGACGGATCAGGGCAACATCCTAGCCAAAGCTTGCTTGATTTGATGACAATTTACCAAGAATTTGGTCGTTTTGAAGGGCTCAAGGTTGCGATTGCTGGTGATTTGGACCATTCACGTGTAGCCAAGTCCAATATGCAAATTCTGAAGCGCTTGGGAGCTGAACTTTACTTTGCAGGACCTGAGGAATGGAGAAGTCAAGAGTTTGCAGACTACGGACAGTTTGTAACCATTGATGAGATTGTTGATCAGGTGGATGTTCTGATGTTGCTTCGAGTTCAACATGAACGCCACGAAAGTGGAGCAGTATTCTCAAAAGAAGAGTATCACGCTCAACATGGCTTGAACCAAGAACGCTATAATCGCTTAAAAGAAGAAGCAATCATTATGCATCCGGCTCCTGTTAATCGGGATGTAGAAATTGCCGATCATCTTGTTGAAGCAACAAAATCACGCATTGTCCAACAAATGACCAATGGAGTATTTGTTCGAATGGCAATCTTAGAATCCGTATTGGCAAGTAGAAAAGCCAAATAAGACACAAAACGTTAAAAGACGCCAGTGAGCGTCCACGAGAGGTGAGAATATGACAAAACGACTTCTAGTTTTAGAAGATGGCACAGTTTTTGAAGGTAAAGCCTTCGGTGCAGATATTGATGTAACAGGGGAAATCGTCTTTAATACAGGGATGACAGGCTATCAAGAATCCATTACAGACCAGTCTTATAATGGACAAATTTTGACCTTCACTTATCCATTGGTGGGGAATTATGGAATTAACCGTGATGATTACGAATCTATTAGCCCAACCTGTAAGGGTGTTGTAGTATTTGAAGAGGCACGTAGAGCAAGTAACTGGCGAAATCAAATGACGCTGGATGAATTCTTGAAAGCTAAGAAAATTCCTGGTATTTCAGGAATTGATACGCGTGCTCTCACAAAGATTATCCGTAAACATGGAACTATGCGAGCTACCTTGACACACGCTGGAGATAGTATGGATCACGTTGCTGACCAACTTCAAGCAACGGTCTTACCAACTGACAATATCAGACAAGTTTCTACCAAGACTTCTTATCCTGCTCCAGGAGTCGGGTTAAGTGTTGTTCTTGTTGATTTTGGACTAAAACACTCGATTCTACGAGAACTATCTAAACGTGATTGTAACGTAACTGTCGTTCCATATACAACAACGGCTGAAGAAATTCTACATTTGAACCCAGATGGTGTCATGTTATCAAATGGTCCGGGAAATCCAGAAGATGTACCAGAAGCACTTGATATGATTCGTGGGATTCTTGGTAAGATTCCGATCTTTGGTATTTGTATGGGGCATCAACTCTTTGCAATGGCAAATGGTGCCAAGACTTACAAGATGAAATTTGGCCATCGTGGTTTTAACCACGCAGTGCGTGAAATTGCTACAGGGCGAGTGGACTTTACTAGTCAAAACCATGGTTATGCCGTTAGTCGTGAGGACTTACCAGAGCACTTGATTATCACCCACGAAGAAATAAATGACAAGTCAGTTGAAGGCGTACGTCACAGATATCTACCAGGTTTCTCCGTGCAATTCCACCCAGATGCAGCTCCTGGTCCACACGATGCAAGTTATCTATTTGACGAGTTCATTGAGATGATGGAAGCCTTTAAACAAACAAATTAATGACGAGTGTGAAATCGTCGGAGAATTTATTTAATGTCGCTCTGTGAGGCGACGAATAGAAAGGAGAAGGGTGGTCCGTATTTGCTGAACTGAATACGGGCTACGGACGGTGCTTAAAAGATAGTTATTTCTAGAACTGACAGTTCTTCGTCATAACTCCTATTTTAGCTTTGTCCGCTTGACGCCCTTAATATCTTATAAATGCCTAAACGTACTGATATTCAAAAAATTATGGTGATTGGTTCTGGTCCAATTATTATTGGTCAGGCTGCTGAGTTTGACTATGCTGGAACCCAAGCCTGCTTGTCTTTGAAAGAGGAAGGTTACGAGGTTGTCTTGGTAAACTCAAACCCTGCAACCATCATGACTGATAAGGAAATTGCAGATAAGGTTTACATCGAGCCAATCACACTTGAGTTTGTGACTCGTATTCTCCGTAAGGAACGTCCAGATGCTTTGCTTCCAACTCTTGGGGGGCAAACAGGGCTTAATATGGCCATGGAATTGTCTAAAAACGGAATCTTAGATGAGCTTGGAGTAGAACTTCTAGGTACTAAATTGTCTGCCATTGACCAAGCTGAGGACCGTGATCTCTTTAAACAATTGATGGAAGAGCTGAAACAGCCGATTCCAGAATCTGAAATTGTAAATACAGTTGAAGAAGCAGTTGCCTTTGCTGCGACGATTGGATACCCAGTTATCGTCCGTCCTGCCTTCACTCTTGGTGGTACCGGTGGTGGTATGTGTGCCAACGAGGAAGAATTGCGTGAAATCGCTGAAAATGGTTTGAAGTTGTCACCTGTTACCCAATGTTTGATTGAACGTTCTATTGCAGGTTTCAAGGAAATCGAGTACGAAGTGATGCGTGACTCAGCTGACAATGCCCTTGTTGTATGTAACATGGAAAACTTTGACCCAGTTGGGATCCACACAGGGGATTCCATCGTATTTGCTCCAGCGCAAACCATGTCAGACTATGAAAACCAAATGCTTCGTGACGCCAGCTTGAGCATTATCCGCGCTCTCAAGATTGAAGGTGGATGTAACGTTCAGTTAGCTCTGGATCCGCACAGTTTTAAGTATTATGTCATCGAAGTAAATCCTCGTGTATCTCGTTCTTCAGCTCTTGCCTCTAAGGCAACAGGATATCCAATTGCTAAATTGGCTGCTAAGATTGCTGTAGGATTGACCTTGGATGAGGTTATTAACCCTGTTACAGGTTCAACTTATGCTATGTTTGAACCAGCCCTTGACTACGTCGTTGCCAAGATTCCACGTTTCCCATTTGATAAGTTTGAAAAGGGTGAACGTCGTCTCGGTACCCAGATGAAGGCAACTGGAGAAGTCATGGCCATCGGTCGTAACATTGAGGAATCTCTCCTTAAAGCTTGTCGCTCGCTAGAAATTGGCGTTCACCATAATGAAATGCCTGAACTTGCAGATGTCTCAGATGATGCCTTGATTGAAAAAGTTGTCAAAGCACAGGATGACCGTCTTTTCTACGTATCAGAAGCCATTCGTCGTGGTTATACACCAGAAGAGATTGCTGACTTGACTAAGATTGATATCTTCTATCTTGATAAACTCTTGCATATCTTTGAAATTGAGCAAGAATTGGGCGCACATCCACAAAATGTAGCAGTCCTAAAAACGGCAAAACTCAATGGTTTTTCAGACCGTAAGATTGCTGAACTCTGGAATACTACAGCTGATCAAGTTCGCCAACTACGTTTGGAAAACAAAATTGTCCCAGTTTACAAGATGGTTGATACTTGTGCGGCAGAATTTGAATCAGAAACTCCTTACTTCTATTCAACCTATGGTTGGGAAAATGAATCGATCAAGTCTGAAAAGGAATCTGTACTGGTCCTAGGTTCAGGTCCAATCCGTATCGGTCAAGGGGTTGAGTTTGACTATGCGACTGTTCACTCAGTTAAGGCGATTCAAGCTGCTGGCTACGAAGCCATCATTATGAACTCGAACCCAGAGACCGTTTCAACCGACTTCTCTGTATCGGATAAACTTTACTTTGAACCATTGACATTTGAAGATGTCATGAATGTCATTGACCTTGAGCAACCAAAAGGCGTTATCGTTCAGTTTGGTGGTCAAACAGCTATTAACCTTGCAGAGCCATTGGCTAAGGCAGGTGTGACTATCCTTGGTACGCAGGTTGCTGACCTAGACCGTGCCGAAGACCGTGACCTCTTCGAACAAGCCCTCAAAGACTTGGATATTCCACAGCCTCCTGGACAGACTGCAACAAACGAAGAAGAAGCAGTGCTTGCAGCTCGCAAGATTGGTTTCCCAGTCCTTGTTCGTCCTTCATATGTCTTGGGTGGACGTGCTATGGAGATCGTTGAGAATGAAGATGATCTTCGTTCTTACATGCGTACTGCGGTTAAGGCAAGTCCAGACCATCCAGTTCTTGTCGACTCTTATATCGTTGGACAAGAATGTGAAGTTGATGCTATCTCAGATGGACAAAATGTCCTTATTCCTGGTATCATGGAGCATATCGAACGTGCTGGTGTCCACTCAGGTGACTCCATGGCTGTTTATCCTCCACAAACCTTGTCTCAAAAGGTTCAAGAAACCATCGCAGACTATACTAAACGTCTTGCAATTGGCCTCAACTGTCTTGGTATGATGAACATTCAGTTTGTCATCAAGGATGAGAAAGTCTACGTTATTGAGGTCAATCCACGTGCCAGCCGTACTGTTCCATTCCTTTCTAAAGTAACCAATATCCCAATGGCACAGGTAGCGACTAAGTTGATTCTTGGTCAAAGTCTCGAAGAACTTGGTTACCAAGATGGACTTTACCCAGAAAGTACTCGCGTCCATATCAAGGCGCCAGTCTTCTCCTTTACCAAACTAGCTAAGGTAGACAGCCTTCTTGGTCCTGAAATGAAGTCAACAGGGGAAGTTATGGGGTCTGATACCACTCTTGAAAAAGCCCTCTATAAAGCTTTTGAAGCTTCATACCTCCACTTGCCAACCTTTGGGAATGTTGTCTTTACCATCGCAGACGATGCAAAAGAAGAAGCCTTGGAATTGGCGCGTCGTTTCCAAAATATTGGCTACGGAATCCTTGCAACTGCAGGAACAGCGGAGTTCTTTGCAAGTCATGGATTACAGACTCAACTTGTTGGTAAAATCGGTCATGATGAACACGATATCCCAAGCTACGTCCGCAAAGGAAAAATTCAAGCAATCATCAATACCGTCGGTACCAAACGGACAGCAGATGAGGACGGAGAACAAATTCGCCGTTCAGCTATTGAACATGGAGTTCCTCTCTTTACAGCTTTGGATACAGCGGATGCTATGTTAAAAGTATTAGAAAGCAGAAGCTTTGTTACAGAGGCTATCTGATAAAAAAGATTCTCGTAAGAGAATCTTTTTTTTGATGAAAACGTTGCTATCATTTTTCACAAATAATTAAATGCAAAATCTGGACCTAATTAAATATATAAAAATAGTATAATTTTAAATTAATTGATTTTAAAAAAATAGACATAACTCTGGATAATGCACATTTACATATAAGTATATATAACAAATCATAGGGTGTTAAAAAGACCTAAAATATAATAAAGTAAACGATTTCAGGTGCACATAATTATTTGAAGTTAGGTCAGACTTATGGTATGATATAAGAGCTAAGGTTAGAGAAAAATATTGTATTCTAGATTCAAATATGGTATAATTTTTCTGCTGATAGTAAAATAATATAAAAGGAGAACTTATCAAAATGATAAGAAAGGAACAACAACGTTTTTCTTTGAGGAAATATAAGGTAGGTGTTGCATCCGTATTTTTGGGAACAACTCTTAGTTTTATGTTAGCAAACGGAGGTGCGGTAAAAGCTTCTGAACTTCCTACACAACCAAGTTCTGAAGAAAAAACAGAGTTGGTGAAAAAGGATAGTAGCAAGGATTCCTCTAAAAAGGAACAGAATATTGTAGAAAATGTTGCAACAACTGAGCTTGCTGATACAAACAAGGTTGAAGAAGGAAAAGCAGCTTCTGAGGCTAAAACAGAAGAAGTTAAATCTGAACCAGTGTCTTCAGAAAAAGCAGAAGAAGTAAAACCTGCTTCAACTGAGACTGAAGTTGCTAATAAGGAAACTGCTAAGCCGGTTGAAAAAGCTGAAGAAACGAAACCAGCAGCAACTGAAGCAAAACCAGCTACAGATGAGTCAAATAAACCTAAAGTTCGTAGCCGTCGTGCGACCACGAATGAAGCTGTATCTGGAGACCATAATTCTAACCCGGTAGAGGTAAGCACATATTTAAAAGATGGGGAAAAAGTAACTCCAACAATCAAAGATGCAAATGGTGCAACTGTTAGCTCTCAAACAGTGCCATCTGGGTATTCTGCTAAAGAAGGAGATTTCTATACTTATGCGGTTTGGGATTTAACTGAATTTAATAATCGTTATGGTACAAAATACTATGCACGTGCTTATAAGAGATTTGATGAATCGACGGATACAACTGTTGAATTGATTGACAAAACGACTGGTAATGTAGTAGAAACAAAAACAGTTACAGCTACAAGTGGTGTTCAAAAGTTCACAACTACCACAACAGCGTCTAATAGTCAATTAACGTTCCAAGTAGATTATCAAGCTGGTACTGCTGAAAAAGGTAAAACAACTCAGCCATTTATTCAAAATGGTTATGAAGTTGGAAAGAGTATCACAGACTTAGTGGCAGCAGGTCATAACCTTACACCAGCTGAGCAAGCTCTTTATACTGCGGTTTATAACGCTCGTACTACAACAGATATTTTAAACGTTGTAGAACCAGCCTATAACGGTCGTACAATTACCGATTCAAATGCAAAAATCCCAGAAGCAATTAATAAAACAACTTACTATAAAGTAGTTGATAAAAACAACCCAACATTTAACGCAAATAAAACTGATAAAACTGTTCAAGATTATAAAGAAAATGGTAATGAAGTAGATTTAGCTAGATATACTCTTAAAGCCATGGAAGGACAGAAATTTACTGCGTCTGGCGAACGTCAATTTGATGGCTACAAGTTGTATCAAACAGCTGATGCAAACGATAAATCAGGCTATGTAAGTCGTCCTTACAAAGTTGGTACTAAATTCATGGACGCTGAGCGTGCAGGAATTAAGCGTATTAAGGAAATCGTAGGTGAAGACGGATCTGTAGTTGTTCGTGTTTATCTTCTTGATCCAAAACAACAAAGCAAACGTTCAGATGGTTCACTAAGTACTGACGGTTACATGTTGCTTGCAGAAACCAAACCGATTAAACCAGGAAAAGCAAATACCGAAGATTTGGTAGTTAAGAAGTCTCCACTTTATACTATTCCTTTCACAGATAGCAAAGGTGTAAACTATCCAAACGGTAAAGAAATTGAGTTTGGCTTCCAAACAGCTGCAAATTATACCCCTAAGAAAACGGTATTTGTACCATTCTTAGGGGACAATATTGGACACCTTTCTCCAAATGTACAGTTGGAAAGAGGAAATTTCGGTATTGGTACAAACGTTGACTTGCTTAACTCTTTGACACCGTATAAACAACCAATTTATTACTATGTCAAACAAAATCCGGTTGAAGTAACTCCGGAAGTTGAAAAACAATTGGAAGGACGTAACTTAGCAAATGGTGAGTTTACGTTCAAGCTAAAAGAAGTACAACCAAACAAGTCAATTGCTGCATATGAAGAAACTGTCACTAACAAAGCTGATGGTAAAGCTACATTTAGTAAATTAACATTTAAAAAGGCAGGTGTATATACTTACACAATCACTGAAACACCAGGATCAGATGCAAACGTAGACTACGATGCAATGACTGTTACCATGACAGTTACTGTAACTGAGAATGAGCAAGGTGATTTACAAGCGTCAGTTAAATATAGTGCTGAAGGTGGATTCAAATCAAGTGATGATGATAAAATCTTCAACAACTATGTTGTAGCACCAGTAAAAGTTAAATTTGACTTCACGAAGAAATTGGCTGGACGTGAACTTAAAGACGGAGAATTCAACTTCGTTCTTAAAAATTCTGACGGTGAAGAAGTTGAAACTGTAGCAAACAAAGCTGACGGAACTGTAACATTCACAGAAATAGCATTTGACAACTCTAAAGTTGGTAGTCACACTTATACTGTAGAAGAAGTTGTCCCTGCAGCTAAAGAAGCTGGTATGGTTTACGATTCTATGAAGGCTACGATTACTGTAGAAGTTTCTAAAAAAGGTCACGCATTAACAACAGTAACTAATGTAGTTTCTGCTGGAGGTGTGGACGATAATGGTGCATCAACTGATGGTACTGAAGATAAAGTATTCAACAACAAGATTACTCCTCCAGAAACACCAGTATTCCAACCAGAAAAATTTGTACTGAATAAAGAAAAGTATGACATCACTGGAACTAAATTAGTCGATGACGACAACGAGTTAACGGATGAGTATACTGAAACAAATGCTAATCCTTACGCTGATAAAACTACGAACAACGAAGCAGAAAATATCAATACTAAGACAGTTGAACGTGGGGATAAATTAGTTTACCAAGTATGGTTAGATACTAGAAACTTCTCAGATAAGAATAACATCCAGTCTGTTGGTATCTCTGATACTTATGACGCTGAAAAAGTGACAGTTAATGCTGCTGATATTAAGGCATATGACAGTGTAACTGGCGCTGATGTAACTGCTAAGTTTGACATTAAAGTTGAAAATGGTGTTATTAGTGCAACTTCTAAGACTTCTATGAACAAGTCTTTAGGTGATGCAGATAATACTCAAGTTATCGACACAACTAAATTTGAATTTGGTCGCTACTATAAATTCGATATCCCAGCCACTGTTAAAGACACAGTTAAGGCAGGAGCTGATATTGAAAATAAAGCCAACCAAATCGTTCATGTCTACAATCCAGTAAGCAAATCAGTAGAAACACCTGAAAAACCAACTCAAAAACGTGTGAACTCAGTACCAGTTACAGTTGATCTCAAGTTCACTAAGAAGTTGGAAGGCCGTACTCTAGCAGCTGGTGAATTTAGCTTTGTTCTTAAGAAAGACAATGTTGCAGTTGAAACTGTTAAGAATGATGCAGAAGGTAAGATTACCTTTAAGACACTTAAGTTTGGTAAAGATGATCTTGGCAAGACATACACTTATACTGTTTCAGAGGTTGCAGGTACTGATACAACAGTGACTTACGACGATATGGTTGCAACAGTAACTGTGAAGGTAGACCATGATGGTACTGCTAAGGCAATTGTAGCAACTGTTACTGACGCTCCAGATAAAGAGTTCAATAATACTGTAACTCCGCCGGAAGAACCTAAGTTCCAACCAGAGAAATACGTTGTTTCTAAAGAGAAATACGATATCACAGGCGACAAGCTTCTTGATGATGACAAAGAGTTGGCAGATAAGTACGCAGATACCAATGTGAACCCATATGCGGACAATACCGTCAATAATGATGTGGAAAACTTGAATACTAAGACAGTTGAACGTGGCGATAAATTGGTTTACCAAGTATGGTTGGATACTACTAAGTTTGACGCAGCTAACAAGGACAACATCCAATCAGTAGGAATCTCAGATGACTACGATGAAACTAAGTTAGAACTTGATTCTACTAAGATCAAAGCTTATGACTCAGTAACAGGCGCAGAAGTAACTGATAAATTCGATATAACTGTGAACAACGGTGTGATTACTGCGACACTTAAAGCTGGCTTCACGAAGTCACTTGGCGATGCAGAAAACACTCAAGTGATCGATACAACTAAGTTCGCCTTCGGACGTTACTACAAGTTCGACATCCCAACAACAGTGAAAGCTGATGTTCCTGGCGGAGTAGATATCGAAAATACTGCGGCTCAAGTAGTCAACTACTACAACCCAACAACTAAGAAAGTTAAAAAACCTGAAAAACCAACTGAAAAACGTGTAAACAACGTACCAATTCAAATTGAACTTGACTTCAAGAAAGCTCTTGCAGGTCGTCAATTGAAAGCCAACGAGTTTACTTTCCAATTGTTAGACGATGATGAATTCAATGTTCTTGAAACAGCAACCAATGATAAGGATGGTAAGGTTAAATTCACTAGCCTTAAGTACACAAACAATGATATCGGTGTTTACCGTTACAAAGTAGTAGAAGTTGCTGGTACAGACTCAACCGTTACATATGACAATATGAAAGCTGTTGTAACAGTCACTGTTTCTCATGATGGTACGGCTAAAGCTTTAGTTGCTAAGCTCGGAGATATTGCCGATAAAGAGTTTAACAACACTGTGACTCCTCCAGAAGAACCTAAGTTCCAACCAGAGAAATACGTTGTAACTAAAGAGAAATACGACATCACAGGCGACAAGCTTCTCGATGATGATTCTGAGTTGACAGACAAGTACGGAGATACCAATAAAGATCCATACGCAGATAAGACTGACAACAACGAAGCAGAAAACTTGAATACCAAGACTGTGAAACCTGGTGCGAAATTGGTTTACCAAGTATGGCTTGATACAACTAAGTTCGACGCTAACAACAAGGATAACATCCAATCAGTAAGTATTTCTGATGACTTCGACGAAACTAAGGTTGATGTAGACGATTCAGCTATCAAGGCTTACGATTCAGTAACTGGTGCAGATGTGACTAACAAGTTCGACATTAAGGTTGAAAATGGTGTTATGACCGCAACTCTTAAAGCCGGCTTCACTAAGTCACTTGGAGACGCAGACGATACACAAGTGATCGACACAACTAAATTCGAGTTTGGTCGCTACTATAAATTCGATATCCCAGCCACTGTTAAAGCAGACGTTGAAGGTGGAGTAGACATCGAAAACACAGCAGCGCAAATTGTAAACTACTACAATCCATCTACGAAGAAAGTTGAAAAACCAGAAAAACCAACTGAAAAACGTGTCAACTCAGTTCCAATTGAAGTCGAATTCAACTTCACGAAGAAACTCGAAGGCCGTGAATTGAAAGCTGGTGAGTTCAGCTTCGTATTGAAAGACTCTAAAGGTACTGAAATCGAAACAGTTCAGAACGACAAAGATGGTAAGGTGAAATTCGCTAAGCTCGAATTCACTAAAGCCCAAGTTGGAACTCATAAGTATACTGTGGAAGAAGTTAAAGGTTCTGACGTTACAGTCACTTACGACTCTATGAAGGCTGAGATCACAGTAGAAGTTAAATACGATGGTACAGCTAAAGCGCTTGTGAAGACATTAACTGACGCTCCAGATAAAGAGTTCAATAACACTGTGACTCCACCAGAAGAGCCTAAGTTCCAACCAGAGAAATACGTTGTAACTGAAGAGAAATACGACATTACAGGCGACAAGCTTCTCGATGATGATTCTGAGTTGGCAGACAAGTACGGAGATACCAAAAAAGATCCATACGCAGATAAGACTAACAACAACGAAGCAGAAAACTTGAATACCAAGACTGTGAAACCTGGTTCTAAATTGGTTTACCAAGTATGGTTGGATACAACTAAGTTCGACGCAGCTAACAAGGATAACATCCAATCAGTAAGTATTTCTGATGACTTCGACGAAACTAAGGTTGATGTAGATGCCTCAGCTATCAAGGCCTACGATTCAGTAACTGGCGCTGATGTGACTGACAAGTTCGACATCACAGTTAAAGCTGGTGTTATGACCGCAACTCTTAAAGCTGGCTTCACGAAGTCACTTGGAGACGCAGACGATACACAAATCATCGACACAACTAAATTCGCCTTTGGTCGCTACTATAAATTCGATATTCCAGCAACTGTTAAAGCAGACGTTGAAGGTGGAGTAGACATCGAAAACACAGCAGCGCAAATTGTAAACTACTACAATCCATCTACGAAGAAAGTTGAAAAACCAGAAAAACCAACTGAAAAACGTGTCAACTCAGTTCCAATTGAAGTCGAATTCAACTTCACGAAGAAACTCGAAGGCCGTGAATTGAAGGCTGGTGAGTTCAGCTTCGTATTGAAAGATGCCAAAGGCAAAGAAATCGAAACTGTTCAGAACGACAAGGACGGAAATGTTAAGTTCAAAGCAATTGAGTACAAGAAAGGTCAAGAAGGCACTTACAAGTACACAATTGAAGAAGTTAAGGGAACTGATGCGACTGTTACATATGACTCTATGAAGGCGGAAGTAACAGTTGTAGTGGAACACGATGGAAAAGCTAAAGCACTTGTGAAGACAGTGACAGACGCTACAGACAAAGAGTTCAACAACGTCGTAACTCCTCCAGAAACTCCTGAGTTTAACCCAGAGAAATACATTCTCAACGAAGAGAAATTTGATATTACTGGAACTAAACTTCTGGATGATGATAAAGAGTTGACTGATAAAGTAGCTGATACCAACAAAGATCCATATGTGGACAAAGTTGATAATAATGAAAAGCAAAATATCAATACTCAAACACTCCATAAAGGTGATAAGGTTGTTTACCAAGTATGGTTGGATACAACTAAATTCACAGAAGCACACAATATTCAATCTGTTGGTATTACAGATAAATATGACAGCGAAAACTTGGATGTTAATGTAGCTGATATTAAAGCTTATGATTCAGTAACTGGTGAAGATGTAACAGCTAAGTTTGATATCTCAATTGTGGATGGTGTTATTACTGCTACATCTAAGGCTGACTTGACTAAGTCACTTGGAGATGCAGAGAATACACAAGTAATCGACACTGCTAAATTAGCATTTGGACGTTACTACAAATTTGATATTCTTGCACGAATCAAGGATAGCGCTAAGGAAGGTGTAGATATTGAAAATACAGCTTCTCAAATTGTTCACCAATATGATCCAACTAAGAAATCAGTTGAAAAACCAGAAAAACCAACTGAAAAACGTGTTGTTAATATTCCAGTGAAAGTTGAATTCAACTTCACGAAGAAATTGGAAGGTCGTGCGTTGAAAGCTGGTGAATTCAGCTTCGTATTGAAAGACAAAGATGGTAACGTGATTGAAACCGTAAGCAATGATGCTGAAGGTAAGATTAAGTTCTCAGCTCTTGAATTCAAACGTGGTCAAGAAGGTACTTATATCTATCATGTAGAAGAAGTGAAAGGTACAGAGGCTGGAGTTGAGTACGATAAGATGGTAGCGACTGTTGGAGTTACTGTAACTAAGGATGGTAAAGTGTTGACCCTTACTTCACAAATGCCGGAAGACACTGAGTTTAACAACAAGGTGACACCGCCAACACCGCCAACACCGCCAACACCGCCAACACCGCCAACACCGCCAACACCGCCAACACCGCCAACACCGCCAACACCGCCAACACCGCCAACACCGCCAACGCCGCCAACGCCGCCAACACCGCCAACACCGCCAACACCGCCAACGCCGCCAACACCGGTAACACCACCAACACCGGTAACACCACCAACTCCAGAAAAACCTAAAGGTCGTGAGTTGCCAAATACTGGTGAGCAATCTAAAGTTGGATTAGTGGCTCTAGGTGCAGCACTTGGTCTAGTAGGTCTTGGTTTAATTGCAAAACCAAAAAGACGTGAAGACTAAGATTGAAATAACATCAATATTTTGGTATTGAAATAGCAATTTTAGCTCTAAAATGAAGAGGCTTTGCTCGTAAGAGCAAGGCCTCTTTGTTATTTTCTTAAAAAAACCCGAGGACTTATTCCTTGGGTTTTTAAAATTATAGTAGTTTAATCTTGTTTCTTTTTATAACCGACAAGACCTGCAAATCCAGTGAGAAAAGCAAATCCAAGATATGCTAATTGGGAATTTTGCTCTCCTGTTGCAGGTAGCTGACTACCAGGTTTAATCAAAGTTCTTTCTGATTGTATTGACTCTTTTTGACGTTCAGAACCTTGAACTTGAGTTTGAGGTTGAACTTGAGTTTGAGGTTGAACTTGAGGTTGAGGTTGAGGTTGAGGTTGAGGCTGAGGTTGAGGTTGAGGTTGAGGTTGAGGCTGAGGCTGAGGCTGAGGTTTAGGTTTAGGTTGAGGTTGAGGTTGAGGTTGAGGCTGAGGCTGAGGCTGAGGTTTAGGTTGAGGTTGAGGTTGAGGTTGAGGTTGAGGTTGAGGTTGAGGTTGAGGTTGAGGTTGAGGTTGAGGTTGAGGTTGAGGAGTTGGTAATTCTTTGACTTTGTATTCAAAAATCAGATTTGTAGTTCCTACTCCGACTTGGCCTGATTGTTGTGCACTGCTAATACGTTCGTATGTTTGACCATTATAAGAAATTTCGTCCGGTGCAACAGCAATGTAGGCAGAACCGTTATCTGCATTTGAAGCAACAACGATAGCTGGTTGCAATTCAGTTGTGGTGTTTTGAAGGACAAATCGTGCTATTACATTTCCTGAAGCAAGTTTGTAGTCATAAATTACTGTTTTATTTCCCTTAGATACTGTTCCTGAAACATCAGCAGAACCCTCACGATGACCAACTAAATTATAGACTAGACCGTCTTTTGTAATTACTTTTGGTGCATCTGTAGTATAGTTCGTACCAAAGTCTGCGTTTTCAGAAACTGTTTGAAAGTCTTGTAATTCGGTATCACTGCCTATAATGAGGAATTGTACCGTCACTGATCCTTGAGAAATTGTATAAGTAATTGATGTATCATTAGTAGCAGAAGTTGCAGTTGGAAGAAGGTATCCCTTTGTTTCATCAAGTGGATCTACAAAGGTTAAGATTTTTCCAGTTGCATCTTTTGGTTCTAACCCTTCAATATATGGTAAAGTTGCAGTTGGCGCTGAAATAGCAGTTGGATTAGAAGAATCATTTAAATATGGAATCTCTTTAATAGCATTTGATGGTTCTTTTCCTGATGCATAACTAATTGTATAAACACCGACTGGTCGGTAGACAACAATATCAGAAATGTCATCAGATTCAGCTAGGATTCCAGTATGACCTCCAGATTTATTAAGATCAGGAGAGATTGTTGCATTTGATTCTTTAGATACGACAACATATCCATTTTTGACTGGATTTTCATAATCTGCGAAAGTAGTACCGTCTTTAGACACCCAATCTTCAAGTGTTGTTTCTCCAGTTACCAAATTGATAGTTCCTTTTCGGCTAAAGTTTAAACTATCTGTTTTTGAAACGATGTCAGCTTCTTGACGATTGTTATCATTCTTATCTTCAGTAACATAGGTGATAGTACGAGTTACTTTTTCTGATAAATGATTGAGATCACTAATAGATTTTCCATTTGGAGCTTTAGGAGTTGGATAGAGGCTACCATCGGTATCTCCTGGGACAACTTGGCCAACTTGAATTGGTTGTGTTTCAGAAAAATCTACAATTTTTGGTGCAAAGCGAACAATGAATTCCTGTACGCCATCACCATTAATGTTTGAAGCATCTCGGTCAAATTTTGCTGGTCCATTTTTATCGAATTCGTTCTCAACTAGTTTATAACCTTGTTTCAGGTATTTAGCAATCGTATCTTTTGTTGAGTAGTCAATCTTTTCACCAGTATGGCCAACAAAGTCGCTTGAACGTTCAAGTTCCTTGCCATTTTCATCTTGATAAATAACACGGGCAACTTCATTAAGTTTGACATAGAGCATATCCCATACATCCAGGCTAGGAACATCAATTGCAGCCATCCATTGACCAGCCCCGCTATCATAATATACATTAGCAGTAGTCTCGCGAAGTTTAATATTATACTTTCCATCTACTGCATCTGGGGTAGCCCAGTAGATATTCGCATGTTCGGCCTGATCTTTTGAAATTTTACCAAGTGGCACAAAAGCTTGGATGTTAGTCAGTTTGGTAGTGGAATTAACAGCACTATTCCATTTGTTTTCAGTAATTCCAACAAGATTAATTAAATGAGCAATTCGGTCACCAGTTTTAGTTTCTTTTGTGATGGTATAAACGGTACCAGGTTGAACACCATCTGAATTATCAAGATTAGAACCGATAAAGTTACCATTTACAAGAACATTTGTATTGTCTCCAATACGGCGAGTATCATGTGCTAAAGTTTCGCGTCCACGAAGGAGTTCTTGGTAGGCAACGATAAATTCTTGGTAGTTGAATTCTGCATTAGCAAAATCAGCATTGACTGGTAAGTTTTGATTGAGGTACCATTCAGCCTGAATAACACCAAAACCTTTTTCATCTTGAGATGTATTGAGAGCAGCAGTGGTCATATGATAACCTCCACTTGCTGCAATAATTGCATCTGTTAGTAATTCATTGTCTTTGCTGAGTTTTGCTGCATTTTTTTCACGGTGTGTATAAGCAGCGATAATTGGAGATTTTCCGTTGTATAAATCTCGCATACGCTCAGTCAAGCGTGTTAAGGCTTGATAGGTAGAATCATGGGCGATGCTATCTCCCCAAACTTCCGCATAAGGTGCAGAGACATTGGTTTTTCCTAATCGATCAGCATCTCCAGTAGAGATATCGTTGATCATGAAGTCATAGCCTTCTTTTTTGAGGGCCTCTGTTGCAGCTGCGGCTAGCTTTGGATAGTTATCACTTAAAGAGAAAGCTTTTCCAGGTTCGTTAACTTTTTCAACCAAGTTAGTCCCCATAGTGTCTCCTTGCCAACCATCGAAGCCCCCTTCTTTCATGGCTTTTAACATCACATTGATGATAAAGTTTTGCCAGTTTGGATCTCCTGGATCTAGAAATTGTTGGATGTCAGTCGCTGTAACATCACCAGTCTTTCCAAAGTTGAAGTGATCTTGCAAGTTGCGTACGATCGCACTTTTTACTTGGTCTGGGATTTTTTCATCAAGAGACACAGCGTAAATCATATTATAAAGCATAGCTTTAGCACCAGTTGAATGGACATGAGAAACCAACTCTTTTACAGCTTCTGTGTCAATAACCGGTAAGTATGTTTTACGTTTTTCGGGATCTGTTTCATCTTTCGGAATCAAGAAAGTAGCCCAATCTTGAGTGAATCGTTCAACATTAGCTGGGAATGGATTAGCAGGAGTATTGTAAACGTCGTAGAAGAAGTAGTTATTGATGTGCATATTGGCCAATTGGTCAATACTATTTTTATATCCTTCCACTTGCTCTTTAGTGATCGAATTGTGATTGTCTTTTGAACCTGCTACAACACCATAACGTGGATATACAGTCCAATCATCTTCAACTGATAGACCAGCTACCTTGTGAAATTCTTGTTTTCCATCAGCATTCTTTCCGATGACGTCAATGAGATAGCCAGAGTTTGGAGAGAAAACAGAGCTTGGAATGACAAGTGAATTTCCTGGAGCATTTTTCAACTCATAAATAACTTTGTCTAAATGAGACACTGTCAAATCAGACGAAGTTACGTCAGGATTATTGATTGAGATGCTAACATCCTCACCACTTTTATATGTGGCCTTATTAAATGTTACATCGTTTTGGATTTTTGGTGTGTTATAAGTACTTGTTGCCGCTGAAGTACTACGAGTTGTTGGTTCAGTTGCACTTGCAGTTTGAGGCAAAGATGATGTCTCTTCACTTGAAGAAGTCTTTGGAGTTTCCTCACTAGTTGTCGTGGTAGGTTGCTCACTAGTGGTCTCAGTACTAGTGGCTGGTTGACTTGATGTTGTTACGTTTGTAGTTGTAGTTGAAGTTGTAGTAGAAGCAACTTCATCTGCCATAGCAACAGAACTTAACATCAAAGAACCAAAGACTGTAATCATAGATACAAGTACTTTATTTCGCTTACGGAAATAGCCGTGACCTTTTTCTTGAGAAAAGTTATTTGAAGATCTCATTATATCTCTCCATTCATAATATTTTGTTAGTTGAGATTATACGATAGTTCATAAGAAAATGTCAAGAAAAACGTAATCTTTTTGAAACCGACATGAAAATCTTTTGAAAATAAAGTGAAAAAAGATTGAAAAAAAATAAATAAAAATGCTTGACTTTTAAAATTATTTATGATATGATTTTTGGGACTTCGAAGAACAAAAATTCTTTTTGCTTGAGAAGCATAGATAAAAAACATTAAAAAGGAGTTTGTCATGTCATCGTTAAAGAATAATAAAACGATTAAGTATGCCTTGAGAAAAACCTCAGTTGCTTTTGGTTCTGTTGCAGTCGCAACAGTGATTGCTGCTGCAGGTATTGCGACTGTATCTGCCGATGAGACTTCGTCAGCGACTACACCTGTTACTTCAACTACAACAGTAGCTGGAGAAGAAACAAAAGAAGTTGCGGTTCCAGAGAAGTTGGAAGAAGCTAAAACTGCTGCAACGAATGAAGGTCTTGAAGTTAAAGAAACTGAAACTAAAAAGCAAGATTCTGAGGAAGCTGCTGCAAAAGATTACGAAAAACAAGTTACAGATATTAATAAAACTGTAGCTGATTACAAAGCTGAAGCTGCAGCAAATCAAGAAGCTTACAAAAAAGAAAAAGCTGAAGTTGATGCTAAAAATGCTGCTACACAAGCAAACTACGATAAAGAGCTTGCAGCTTACAACGAAAAACTTACTGCTTACGAAAAAGAATTGACTGAAAAAACAGCAGAAAAAACAGCAGTAGAAAAAAGTAATGAAGAAGCACGTGTTGCTTATGAAAAAGCACTTGAAGAATATAACACAGCTCTTGCAGCATATAATGCATCTGTAAAAGCAAATCAAGAAGCTACTGAAAGTAATAAATTAGCTCAAGCAGATTATGAAGCTAAATTAGCTGAATACAAGACTAAAAAAGCTGTTTATGATGAAGCGCAAGCTGCTTACTTGATTGAGCTCGAAATTTACAACAAGAAAAAAGCACAATACGATGATGCTAAAGATGCCTTCAATAAGATGGTTGCAGAGCGTGGTGGAAATCCTGAAAAATACAAACAAGATTTGACATTCCTCTCTGAAGAACTTGCTGATGGTGAAACAACTAAAATCACACACCAAACAACTGGATTAACAACTTACTTGACAAAAGAAGGTCAAGCTCGTATGTACGGTGATGGTAAAGCTACTAAGATGTATGAAACAAAGAATCTTCAAGATTCTGATGTGACAACTACAAACCCATATGCTAACAATGAAATCGAGTGGGGAGTTGTAAAAGTCGGAGACAAATTTGATGTTACATACACAGGACTTACTCAAGCTAAAATTGTAAAAGGTAGCGAAGAAAAACGTATTGCAAAAGTTGTTTATAAATACGAAGTGAAGAGCCTTCCATCATCAGATGGAAAAGGAATCGTTCAAATTTATAACGATCCAGCGGTTACAATGACAATTGGTAGCTCAACTGATACTGAAAACCCAGTTACAGTTGGTGTTGACATTGAGTTTTATGATGAAAATGACCAATTGATTGATTTGTCACAACACAATGCAATCCTTGCCCTTAACTCACTTAACCACTGGAATGGTGCATCTTATGTTGAAAATGACAAACCTCGTCCTCTAGTTGTTGAAGCTAAAGATAGCGAAGGCAATACAGTTCGTGGAACTTGGGATCCATATTCAGATGGAAGTGAACCAAAACTTGATGGTGCAGACGTTGTTGTGAAAAGCGGTAAAGCTGACTTCGGTAGTGCAGAAGTTGATATCAATGCTGATAATCCTTTGAAAATTGTTGCTCAAAAAGCAACATGGGTTGATGATGCCTTCAAAGTAACTGAAGAAACAACAGTTGATGCTACAACAGTGAACGCATCTGGTGGCGGAAATGGTCACTCAGTTGGTACTGAAGATTACACATTTGGTGATAAATCAGACGTTATCGGTTCTTACACTGTAGACGCTACATCAGGTGTTTTGAGATACACACCAAAAATGAAACACCAAGATACTCCTCACGTTGAGTCTGTAAACATTGGTGACAAAGAGTTTATTAAACTTCCAAATTCAAGTGTAGACCAAGATTCATCTACAAAAGAAGTATCTGCTAAAGAACAAAACCAATACATGGCTCAAGGTGCTACATTTAATGCAGACTCTTCAAGTCAAACTAAGGGTTGGGATGATCCTAAGAGCCCTTACCTTTACTATGGTGGTGCTGCTGTTATTTTGAAAGATGGTCATCTTGACTTTACAGCAAAAGGTGCTAACGCAACAGGCGAAGCAACTCTCTATTGGTTCTCTATCAACTCAAACGTTGGCTTCCCTCAAGATCCAGGTGAAGAGCCAGTTAAACCAACAGAACCAACACCTCCAGTTAAACCTGAAAAACCAGAATTGACTGAAGTTCCAACTGTTAAAGAAAAACCAGTTCCACCGACAGAACCAGAATATAAAACTGTACCTGTCTTACCAAATGAACCGGTTAAACCAGAAGCACCTGAGTTGGTGAAGGATCCTGTTAAGAAAGAAACAGAAAAACCAGTTGTTGAATGGAATAAAAATGTTGTGCTTATCAAGGAAAATGAAAAACCACAACCTAAGCCAGAACCTAAGCCAGAACCAAAACCAGAGCCTAAGCCAGAACCAAAACCAGAGCCTAAGCCAGAACCAAAACCAGAGCCTAAGCCAGAACCAAAACCAGAGCCTAAGCCAGAACCTAAGCCAGAACCAAAACCAGAGCCTAAGCCAGAACCAAAACCAGAGCCTAAGCCAGAACCAAAACCAGAGCCTAAGCCAGAACCAAAACCAGAACCTAAGCCAGAACCTAAGCCAGAACCATCTAAGAAATCATTGCCAAATACTGGTTCAGTTGAACAATCATTCATGACTTATTCAGCACTTATTGGTTTAGCTACTGCCGGTTATGCTTTGTCAAGAAAGAAAAAAGAAGACTAATTCATTCTGACAATTTAAAAAGAGAAGACTAGTTTAGTCTTCTCTTTTTTTCAACATTTTCCTATAAAATTTAAAATATTAAACCGTTTACACTTGACAAAAATTGGTCTATACCATATAATGAAATAAAAAAATATGGAGGAACAATTATGAAAGTTATTCAAGTAAAAAATCCTGAAGAAGGTGGAAAAGTAGCTTTTGAAATTTTAAAAGAAAAGTTAGCAAACGGTGCTCAAACATTAGGACTTGCGACAGGTAGCAGTCCGCTTGAGTTTTATGGAGAAATCGTTAAGAGTGACCTTGATTTTTCAAATCTTACAAGTGTTAACTTGGACGAATATGTAGGACTTGATGGGGATAATCCTCAATCTTATCGTTACTTTATGCAAGAAAATCTATTCAATAAAAAGCCATTCAAAGAAAGCTTTTTACCGCGTGGTGTAAAAGATAATGCAGAAGAGGAAGTAGAACGCTATAACCAAATTCTTGCAGATCATCCAGTTGATTTGCAAATATTGGGAATTGGTCGAAATGGACATATTGGATTTAATGAACCAGGAACTCCGTTTGATAGTCAAACACACCTTGTAGATCTTGATCAGTCTACTATTGAAGCAAATGCCCGCTTCTTTGATAAGATTGAAGATGTACCAACACAAGCTATCTCAATGGGAATTAAAAATATTCTAGATGCAAAATCTATTCTTCTCTTTGCTTATGGTGAATCTAAGGCAGAAGCCATCGCTGGAACTGTTGAAGGTCCAGTTACTGAAAGTCTTCCAGCAAGTAGCTTGCAAAACCATCCAGATGTAACTATTATTGCGGATGCAGAAGCACTTAGCTTGCTTGAAAAATAAATTCACAACCACTTGCTCTTTGTAGTGAGTGGTTTTTTACTTCAAATGTTCACTATCCTGCTAAAGTGGTATAATATAGCTATACAGAGGAGGTTCGAACTTTGATTTATATAATCGGTTTTATTTGTTTTTTACTTTTAATGTTACTGTTTTGTCGTCTCATTCAGCAATCAAAGAACCCTTCAGGTATTCTAGGAAAACGAATGATGAAATTGTGGAATAGAGCCTATCACCCCATGTTTGTATGGGCAATTCGTCATCTGGATAGGACATTTTACCCTGCAATCTTAGATGTAGGAGTTGGGAACGGCCGTTCAACCATCCTACTGAAAGAAACTTTTCCGCAAAGTACTATAACTGGAATCGATATTTCAGATACCGCAATAGCTCAAGCCAAACAGAGGGAGATGACTAATCTAAATTTTGAACGAAGAGACGTTAGGGAGACAGGTTTTTCTGATGAAAGTGTTGATTTAATCACAGCCTTTCAAACTCATTTTCATTGGCAGAATCTAGAGGCTTCTTTTATGGAAATTCGAAGAATACTCAAATCAGACGGGATGCTCTTACTGGCTTGTGAATATAACAAGTTATCTTACTTTTTACCAGAGGTTCAAAGCGAAGAAGCATTTAGACGATTCTTGTTATCAGTAGGCTTTGAGCTCGTAACTAGTCAAAGAAAGGGATCGTGGATCCTTTATAAAATTCGTAAAGGATTTGTTAAAAAGTAGCTTTTTTAAAATCTTTTACAGGAGGAATCAGAATGAATATGAAGAATAGGAATTTGATAGAAGATAATAAAAAGGCTGAAAACGAAAGCTTTCTCTATTATTTACACGAGGAAAAAGTATTTGATAGGCAGTCGCTGGCTGATTTATGTCACTACGTAGAAAAGATCGATTCTATTAGTATAGATCAGCTGAGGGATTTGCATTTTATTGAAAATCAAATTCTTCGTCATCTGGTATATCATTTTGATAGCAATGACTTGAGTAAGATTTCAAATCTTCCTGATGAATATTGGGAATATATTGAACCTTTTGAACAAGCAGTAACAAAGTTGTATGATTTGATAAAGTATAGGTAAGAAAGTAATTAATAAACTGGAAAATAGGAATAAATGTATGCTTCCCCTTGACAATTCATATCATTCCATGTAAAATAGAATAGATCTTGAACTTGAAGGGAGTGAAAAAAATGTCTAAAACAGTAGTACGTAAGAATGAATCTCTTGACGATGCACTTCGTCGTTTCAAACGTGCGGTTACTAAAGCTGGTACTCTTCAAGAAACACGCAAACGTGAATTCTATGAAAAACCTTCTGTAAAACGTAAACGTAAATCAGAAGCAGCTCGTAAACGTAAAAAATTCTAATTGAAGCGAAAGGCTAGACTTGTCTAGTCTTTTTTGTATTCTTAAGACCCGAATAATTTTACATGTTTCAATGATTATTTAGGAATTGGATAAAAATCAAACTTAAGGGTGTAATAACTGAATATTATAAATCTATTTACTTTCATTTGATATTTAAAACAATCATTCGTTTTAGTTGATATTAATTGAAAAATATAGTAAAATCATGTTAAAATAGTGTAATTTTACACGGAGGTAAATAGGGATGAAAAACCAGAAAAGGTTTGGAAAATTATTGATCACTTTGTTGTCTACTGGAGTGCTTTTGGCTGCGCTTCAAAGTCAAGAAATTATCACTGCTGAAGAAACAACGACAGCTGAGCAAATTTCTACAACAAGTGCTGAAGCTGTAACAACTACAGAAACTCCTGCACGTGAAGCTAGAGAAGTAGCTGCAGAAGTGACTGGTACCATAAAAAACCATGACATTAAATACTTTGAATACTATACAGATGTAGACCTTTCTTTTTCAATTACAGAAGATGATGTGAAAGAAGGCGACTATGTTACAGTTACATTAGAAAACGTCGCTATCTTAAATCAATTAAATGGCAAGGATGTCACTTACGAAGGTAAGACAATTGGTAAAATTTCAATTGTTTCGTTTGAAAACGTCAATAAAGCACGTCAAGGTTCAAACGATACAGCTCAAATGCGACAAGCTCAATTGGAATCAACACGCGCGACATTAAAAATTACATTTACGAAAGCTATTGAAGCTGAAAAACCAGATGTATTGAAACAAGTCAAGTTCCAAATTAAATCAGATAACGCTTATAATGGAGCTGTAATAGCAAATAAAGACTACACTTTAAACCAAGTGATTAAAGTGGGGTCTTCTTCTGTGACAAGTACAGTAGATATTCCGAAAGTAGAACAATTTGCAACCGATACAAACTCAATTAACATGCCACCTTCTGGAAATACAATTAAGTTCAATGCAGATGGCTCATATGAAACATATACAGAATTCCAAGTTCGTGGAAGTGAAGGTATGAAAGTTGGTTCAACTGTTGAGTTAGAATTCAATGATGCTTCAGGTATCGAGTGGAAAACAAGTGGAGCTGACGCAATTAAAGTTGGTGATACACACCAAGCTTACTTTATCTTACCTGTCTATAGTAGCTATAGTGTAAACCAATACGGTGCTTATGTGTTCCCAACAGGTGTAGCACCTAAGTTTAAAGTGACTTCTGTTACTGCTAAGAAAATCACACTTGAAATGATTTCAGGAGATGTTCCAAAAGAATTAGGAGTATTCTTCGGTGTTGGTCAAAATCGTATTAACATCATTGATAAATCTAAGATTGATCTTGAAAAAATGCAATATGATGTTTCGAAAGTAGCTACGGCAACTATTGATGGGAAAGATTCAAAGGGTATCTATATTTACCGTATCATTAATGACTCTGCAGGTGCACAATTAGTGCTTGATACACTTATTACAGAGTACAAGGATATCGATACAAAAGAAAATCTTAAACCACAGGATAAGGGTTGGAAAGATCCGGCTGCTATTGATGGATATGAGTTTGTGAAAACAGAAAAAGATCGTGAAGGAAATCGTATCCACTGGTATAAAAAAGTTGAACAAACTACGACAACAACTAGTACTACGACTACAACTACCACGACAACAATAGAAGAGCCAAAGACTACTTCGACAACAACGACAACAACAGAAGAGCCAAAGACTACTTCGACAACAACGACAACAACAGAAGAGCCAAAGACTACTTCAACAACGACAACAACAGAAGAGCCAAAGACTACTTCAACAACAACGACAACAACAGAAGAGCCAAAGACTACTTCGACAACAACGACAACAGAAGAATCAACTACCACAACTACAACAGATGAGACAACTCCAGGTAAATCAAGTGAAGAAACACCTTCAGGTAAAACAACTGAAGAAACAAGACCTGAAACTACGTCTACAACGTCTGAACCTAAAAAGGAATTGCCAAATACAGGTTCTAAAGAATCATTGTTTGTAACAGGAGTAGCACTCTTGGTAGCTGGTCTTGGAGCTTTGGGATTGAAGAAAAAGGATAACTAAAGTGCACTATCTATTATGAAATAATAGTCAGAAGGATTAGACAACAGTTTGTTGACTAGTCCTTTTTTTCTTTTCTTATTTTTGGTATAATTAATCATATTAATAGGAAATATTTATGGGGGCTTTACAATGAAAAAAGCGAAAACCGCAGTAGTCTTGGGAGCATTTATAATCCTAGGAATGGGAGCAAAGGTAGAAGCAGATACTGTTCCACAATCTGGTGTGAACAGAATTCACTTTATCAATACAAAGGGAAGTCCAGGAACAGATGCCATATTACTTGAAAGCAATGGACATTACGCACTGATTGACATGGGGGAAGACTATGATTTTCCAGATGGCAGTAATCCACTATACCCATTAAGAGTTGGAACAACGACATCGAATTTCTATGCAATTGAAGATAGACTTTTCCGTCATTTAGATCAATTGGGTGTTAAAAAGTTAGATTTTATACTTGGTACTCATGTTCACAGTGATCATATTGGTGGTGCGGACGAAGTTCTACAAAGATATAAGGTAGATAAGTTTTATCTAAAACGATATTCAGATGATCGTATCTCGACTCAATGGGGATTGTGGGATAATCTCTTCAATTATAATAATGCACTAAATGCTGCAAAAAAATATGAAGTTAATGTTGTACAGGATATCTCTGAAAAAGATAGTCATTTCAAATTTGGCGACATGGATATCCAACTCTATAATTATAAGAATGAATATGGCCCAGATGGAAAATTAAAGAAAGTATATGATGATAATCCAAATTCCATTGTTTCTGTGATTACAGTCAATGGCAAGAAAATTTATTTAGGTGGGGACCTTGATAATGTTTATGGAGCTGAAGATCGATTAGGACCAAAAATTGGGAAAGTTGATTTGATGAAATGGAACCATCATCTTGACGGAAAAGTTTCAAATAGTATTAATTTTCTTAATAATCTTTCGCCATCTATAGTTGTACAAACAACGGGGTTGGATATTAACGTTCAAGCAACTAGAGATAAATTGAAGCAAATGAATGTTCAACTCGTTCATGCATCAAGCGACCGAAAAGATGCGACAGTATTTGATATCACAAAAGATGGCATTAATAACATTTCTCAAGAATTTCCAGATATTCAAAGTACAAGTGCACGTTGGGTAACTGAAGATGGATTTAAGAAATATTATTTTGGTGATAGACAAATGGCTACAGGCTGGCATACTTTTGATGGAGATAAATATTTCTTCAATGGTAAAGGTCATCTGCAACAAAATAAATGGATTCAAGATTTTGATGCGGAGGGAAACCTTAAATCCTTGTATATGGATAAAGAGGGGCGCTTAAGAACATCTGAATGGCTCCTTCTTGATGGTCATTGGTATTATGTTAATACTAAAGGATATCGAATGGAAGCTGAATTGGCTATTATCAATGGAAAAACTTACTATTTTGATGAAAAAGGAGTCATGCAAACCGGAACTAGAACCGTCAATGGCACAGCCTTGTTCTTTGATAATACAGGAGCTCTCTCTAATGAAGGTAAACCATTATCTTGGAACAAAATTGGAAACAAATGGTATTACCTTGATGAAAATAGGAATATGACCATTGGTTTCAAAGAGATTGATGGTAAATTGTACTATTTCAATCAAATCGGTGAAATGGGGACAGGATGGCAGTACTATCTTCAAAAATGGTATAACTTTAGCGCTTCAGGTGAAATGAGACATGGCTGGATTAAGGATGCCGGTAAATGGTACTATCTAGATCCAAAAACTGGAGAAATGGCCACCGGGGTGAAAAAAATTGATGGTATCCAATATCGCTTCAACGATGGCGGTGTTATGGCGACAGGTTGGGAAATATCAGACGGTAAATGGTACTATTATACAGCTAGCGGTGAACTCAAAAAAGGCTGGCTAAAATACAATAATGAATGGTACTATTTCGAATCAAAAGATGGAGAAATGGTCATAGGCATTAAAGAAATCGATGGCCAAAAATACAGCTTTAAAGATAGTGGTGCCATGGCGACGGGCTGGAAGCAAACAGATGGCAAGTGGTACTATTACGCTGCAAGCGGTGAAATGAAAAAAGGCTGGCTTAAAGATGCCGGTAAATGGTATTACCTAGATCAAAAAGACGGAGTAATGGTTACAGGCGTCAAAGAAATTGATGGTATCCAATATCGCTTCAACGATGGCGGTGCTATGGCGACAGGTTGGAAACAAATAGACAGTAAATGGTACTATTATGCAACTAGTGGCGAAATGAAAAAAGGCTGGCTTAAAGATGCTGGCAAATGGTACTACTTAGATTATAAAGATGGCGCTATGGTTACTGGTAGACGAGAAATCGACGGGGTTAAGTATAGCTTCAATGGTAGTGGTGCTATGGAAACTGGATGGGTTTCTTATGGAACAGACTGGTACAATTATAAAGCCTCTGGCGCTATGGAGACTGGTTGGTTCATGTATGCTGGTAAGTGGTTCTTCTTAGACCATGAAACTGGAAAAATGGTTACAGGAATGCATGAAGTTTCTGGAGATAACTATTACTTTAACAACGCTGGTGAAATGAGAACAGGTTGGATTCAGGAAAAAGGTGAGTGGTATTACTTCAAAGCAAGTGGTGCAATGCTTCGTAATGGAACTACACCTGATGGTTACAAAGTCGATGGTGAAGGTAGATGGCTACCTAATGGGGTAACGACAACAACTACAACGACCACAACGGAAACAACAACTGCTGAGGAAACTACTCAAGAACAGACAACGAAAGAAACAACCATTGAATCGACGACGGTAGAACCTAAAGCTGAAGTTGCAACAACAAGTGAAGATAAATCAATTCCTGCTAGTAGTGATAAAGCCTCTTAATATTTTTTAAGAAAATAAAATATTTCGGGTATACATTTTAAGAAAGAATCAAGCAACATTATGTAGCTTGATTCTTTTTTGTATAGCTTTCATATTACCAATGCTTATTTTCAAATAAATAGCGTAAAGACTGTAAAAAATATAAACTTATTCCGACAATCTGATATAATAGTAAGAGAACTCGATTTAAGGAGAAATATATGTCGGTTTCAGTAAAAGAAGTAATTGAGAAGCTTAGATTAGACATTGTCTATGGGGAGCCTGAATTACTTGAAAAGGAAATTAATACTGCAGATATAACGCGACCTGGTCTTGAAATGACAGGCTATTTTGATTACTATACTCCAGAGCGTATTCAATTGTTGGGGATGAAGGAATGGTCTTATCTGATCAGTATGTCTTCTCACAACCGTTATACTGTTTTGAAAAAAATGTTCCTACCAGAAACACCTGCGGTCATCGTTGCCCGTGGTTTGGTGGTTCCAGAGGAAATGTTGAAGGCTGCTAGAGAATGTAAAATTGCGATTTTAACTAGTCGTACAGCAACCAGTCGTTTGTCTGGAGAACTATCTAGCTATCTTGATTCACGTTTAGCGGAACGTACAAGTGTACATGGGGTCCTAATGGATATCTATGGTATGGGTGTTTTGATTCAAGGTGATAGTGGAATCGGTAAGAGTGAGACAGGTTTAGAACTAGTTAAACGTGGTCACCGTTTGGTAGCAGACGATCGGGTAGATATCTATTCTAAGGATGAAATGACTCTCTGGGGTGAACCTGCTGAAATCTTGAAACATCTGATCGAAATTCGTGGAGTAGGGATCATCGATGTCATGAGTCTATACGGTGCCAGTGCCGTTAAGGATTCTTCACAAGTTCAGCTAGCTGTTTATTTGGAAAATTATGATACAAATAAGACCTTTGATCGCTTAGGAAATAATGCTGAAGAACTAGAAGTTTCTGGAGTTACCATTCCACGTATCCGCATCCCAGTTAAAACAGGGCGCAATATTTCTGTTGTTATCGAGGCGGCAGCTATGAATTATCGTGCAAAAGACATGGGCTTTGATGCGACGCGTCTGTTTGAAGAAAGATTGACGAAATTAATTGAAAAGAACGAGGTGCAAAATGATTGATCCAGTTGCTTTTCAAATAGGTCCATTTGCCATTAGATGGTATGCACTTTGTATCGTTTCAGGCCTTATCTTAGCGGTATATTTGGCAAGTAAAGAAGCTCCTAAAAAGAAAATCTTATCAGAAGATATTCTGGACTTTATCTTAGTGGCTTTCCCTTTGTCAATCATCGGCGCGAGACTTTACTATGTTATTTTTAAATTTGACTATTATAGCCAACATTTAGGGGAGATATTTGCTGTCTGGAATGGTGGTCTTGCGATTTACGGCGGTCTAATTACCGGAGCGATTGTACTTTATATTTTCGCAGACCGTAAATTAATCAATACCTGGGATTTCTTGGATATTGCAGCTCCGAGCGTTATGATTGCTCAGAGTCTAGGACGTTGGGGGAATTTCTTTAACCAAGAAGCCTACGGAGCAGCCGTTGAAAATCTTGATTACTTACCTGGTTTTATTAAGAACCAGATGTATATTGATGGTTCTTATCGTCAACCAACCTTCCTATACGAATCTATCTGGAACCTGATTGGTTTTGCATTAATTATTATTTTTAGACGCCGATTAAATGGTATTCGTCGTGGTCATATAACAGCCTTTTACTTAATTTGGTATGGTTTTGGACGTATGATTATTGAGGGTATGCGTACAGATAGTCTCATGTTCTTTGGACTTCGAGTATCTCAGTGGTTGTCTGTTCTATTAATTGGACTTGGTATTTATATTATCGTTTATCAAAATCGGAAAAAAGCATCATTTTATAATGTAAAAAAGGAGAATTAAAATGTTAGAAGTTGCTTATATCATTGTGGCAATTGCCTTGGTTGTATTCTTAGTTTATTTGATTATAACCCTTCAAAAAGTTGGTCGTGTAATCGATGAAACTGAAAATACTGTTAAAACGCTAACTTCAGATGTGAATGTCACTCTACATCACACAAACGAACTGCTTGCAAAGGTCAATATTCTTGCTGATGATATCAATGTCAAAGTTGCAACCATTGATCCACTCTTTACAGCTGTTGCAGACCTTTCTGTTTCTGTCTCTGACTTAAATGAGCAGGCTCGTGTCTTGAGTAAAAAAGCATCATCTGCAGGTTCAAAAACATTAAAGACTAGTGCAGGCTTATCTGCCGTTCGTATTGCAAGTAAATTTTTTAAAAAATAAAAAGGAGATAACTCATGGGTAAATTATCATCAATCCTTTTAGGAACCGTTTCTGGTGTTGCAGTTGCCTTATTCCTAACAAGTGAAAAAGGGAAACGTGTGACTAGTCAAGCACAAGACTTTATTGAAGATCTAAAAGAAGACCCTGAATACGCTAAAGAACAAGTCTGCGAAAAGCTGACTGATGTCAAAGATCAAACCAAAGAATTTGTTCTTAAAACAAAGGAACAAATAGAATCAGGCGAAATTACCTTGGATTCAGTTCTTGAAAAATCTAAATCTTTAGCTCAACAAGCTACTGAAGCTTCAAAAGAGACCTTGAATAATCTCAAGGAACAATTGGAAGAAAAAGTAGTTGTTGAAGACCAAGAAGATGGTCAAGAAATTGTCATCGAAATCGAAGAAGACTAAAATAGAATCACTATTCTTGATTTTCTAAAGAATCAGGAATGGTGATTTTTTTCTTGAGGGAAGTCTTTGTGGTATAATAAATACTATGCAGAAGAAACCAACATCAGCTTACGTGCACATTCCATTTTGTACACAAATCTGTTATTATTGTGACTTTTCAAAGGTCTTTATTAAAAATCAACCAGTAGACACCTATCTAGAACATCTACTGCAAGAATTTCATTCTTATGATATTCAGAAGTTGCGTACTCTTTATATTGGAGGTGGGACACCGACAGCCTTGTCCGCTTCTCAATTAGAAGTTTTGCTGGATGGTTTGACTAAGAATCTGGATTTGTCTGTTTTAGAAGAATTAACAATTGAGGCTAATCCCGGTGATTTGGATGAGGATAAGATTGCAGTTTTGAAAGATTCAGCAGTTAATCGTGTTTCATTGGGTGTGCAGACCTTTGATGACAAAATGCTGAAAAAGATTGGTCGTAGTCATTTGGAGAAAGATATTTATGAAAATATTGACCGTCTCAAGTTAGCAGGATTTGATAATATTTCTATTGACTTGATTTACGCTCTTCCAAGTCAGACTATGGACCAGGTCAAGGACAATGTTGCCAAGGCCATCGCTCTTGATATACCTCATATGAGCCTTTATAGTTTGATTCTAGAAAACCATACGGTCTTTATGAATCGTATGCGTCGTGGGAAATTACCACTTCCTAAAGAAGAAGTAGAAGCTGAAATGTTCGAATATATCATTGCTGAATTAGAGCGTGCTGGTTTTGAGCATTATGAAATTTCAAATTTTTCAAAACCTGGCTTTGAAAGTCGTCACAATCTTATGTACTGGGATAATGCTGAGTATTATGGTATAGGTGCAGGTGCGTCTGGCTATGTAAACGGTGTTCGCTATAAAAACCATGGGCCAATCCGCCATTATCTAAAGGCAGTAGAAGAAGGCAATGCTCGCATCAATGAGGAACACCTGAGTCTAAGGGAACAAATGGAAGAAGAGATGTTTCTTGGACTTCGCAAGAAGACAGGAGTTTCAAAAGCAAGATTCGAAGAAAAATTTGGCACATCTTTTGAAAATTTATATGGTCAAGTTGTAAGAGATTTATGTCATCAAGGTCTTTTACAAGTAGAAGGTCAACAAATACGAATGACAAAAAAAGGTCTCTTTTTAGGAGATACAGTAGCAGAACGATTTATATTGGAGTAGAATTATGGGCTTAACTTATCAAATGAAGATGAAAATTCCTTTTGATATGGCTGATATGAATGGCCATATCAAGCTACCAGATGTTATCTTGTTGTCCCTGCAAGTATCAGGAATGCAATCAATTAATCTAGGAGTGAGTGACAAGGATGTTTTAGAACAGTATAATCTAGTTTGGATTATCACTGATTATGATATCGATATTGTACGTTTACCTCAATTTGCTGAGGAAATTACCATCGAAACAGAGGCCTTGACTTACAATCGTCTATTTTGCTACCGCCGTTTTACTATTTATGATGAAGCTGGTCAAGAAATCATTCGCATGGTAGCTACCTTTGTCCTTATGGATCGTGATAGTCGGAAGGTTCATCCTGTAGAACCTGAAATAGTCGCACCTTATCAATCTGAGTTTTCTAAGAAACTCCTTCGCGGGCCAAAATACGCAGAGCTGGAAGAAGCGATTAGCAAAGATTACCATGTCCGTTTTTACGACTTGGATATGAATGGCCACGTCAATAACAGCAAATACCTAGACTGGATTTTTGAGGTCATGGGGGCAGATTTCCTAACCAATCATATTCCTAAAAAAATCAACCTCAAGTATGTCAAGGAAGTTCGACCAGGTGGTATGATTACTTCTAGTTACGAATTGAATCAACTAGAAAGCAATCACCAAGTCACAAGTGATGGCGATATCAATGCTCAGGCAAAGATAATTTGGCAAGAAATTAACACAGATTAGAAAGTAATATATGACTTATAAAGGCTATTTAATTGATTTAGACGGTACAATTTATAAAGGAAAAGATAGAATTCCAGCGGGAGAAGCTTTTGTTCACGAGCTGCAGAAAAGAGAGATTCCCTATCTTTTTGTAACAAACAACACTACTCGTACACCTGAAAGTGTCCAAGAGATGTTGGCAAATCAGTTTAATATCGACACACCTGTATCGACAATCTATACTGCAACCTTAGCGACCATTGATTACATGAATGACCTGGGACTTGAAAAGACCGTTTATGTGATTGGAGAAGCAGGGCTCAAGGAAGCTATTCAAGCAGCTGGTTATGTTGAAGATAAAGAAAATCCAGCCTATGTGGTTGTTGGTCTAGACTGGCAAGTAGACTATGAAAAATTTGCTACGGCAACCCTAGCTATCCATAAAGGTGCTCACTTTATCGGTACTAACCCAGATTTAAATATTCCAACTGAACGTGGTCTTTTGCCTGGTGCTGGTTCACTGATTACTCTTCTCGAAGCAGCAACTCGCGTAAAACCAGTTTATATTGGGAAGCCAAACGCTATTATTATGGATAAGGCTGTCGAGCACTTAGGACTTGAGCGCCAAGAAATTGTCATGGTCGGGGACAATTATCTGACTGATATTCGAGCTGGTATTGACAATGGAATTCCGAGCCTTTTGGTGACGACAGGGTTTACAAAACCTGAAGAAGTAGCTGATTTACCAATCGCGCCAACCCATGTCCTCTCAAGTCTTGCGGAGTGGAATTTCGATGAAAACTAAGTTTACTTTTGGTGGGAGTCTTCTCTTTCTTCTCTCCCTTGCCATTTTATTGACCATTTATCTAGCTTGGTTGGTTTACCCTCTGGAGATTTCTTGGTTAAATCTGACCAGCCGTATTCCTTTCCAATCTCAGACCATCCAACATAACTTTAATGTGTTGATGAATTATTTGACCAATCCATTGAGTCAAGTATTGGCAATGCCGGATTTTCCATCGTCTGCTTCTGGGCTCCATCATTTTGCAGTTGTGAAGGGACTCTTCCATCTGACTCAAGGAGTAGCCATAGTTACTCTACCGATTTTTTATCTTTTTTGGAAGCAAGTCATTCAGAAAGGGTTTCTGTCTCTTTATCGCAGAGGACTTTTGATCATGCTTTCTCTACCTTTGGTTCTTGGTTTAGTTGGTGTTTTCATTGGATTTGAACAGTTCTTTACCTTGTTCCATCAGATACTGTTTGTAGGTGATGATACCTGGCTGTTTGATCCTGCAAAAGATCCAGTTATTCTCATCCTACCAGAGAATTTTTTCTTGCATGCCTTTCTCCTATTTTTCTGCTTGTATGAACTGCTTTTTGGTTTCATGTATCTACTAAGTTGGAAAAAATTACCGAAAAAAGAATAAATGCATAAAATTGTTTTAAATAATTGTACGAAAAACCTATTTTTCTTTAAAAAGTAGGTTTTTTTACGGAAATAACTAGTCAAGCGCTTTATTTTTTTGTATAATAGAGTTAGAAAAGTATGCAAAGAAGAGAATAGCATGATTACACTATTTTTATCACCGAGTTGTACATCATGTCGTAAGGCAAAGGCCTGGCTTGATAATCATAAAGTGCCTTTCCAAGAGCACAACATTATGACCAGTCCTTTATCAAGAAAAGAGTTACAACACATTCTTTCCTTGACCGAAAACGGTACCGATGACATTATTTCAACTCGTTCAAAAATTTTCCAAAAGTTAAATATCGATGTGGAAAGTATCTCGGTGACAGAGTTGCTTAATTTAATTGAGCAATATCCTAGTCTTTTGCGTCGTCCAATCATCATTGATGATAAACGTATGCAGATTGGCTTTAATGAAGATGAGATTCGTGCATTTCTTCCTCGTAGTTATCGTAAGCAAGAATTGAAAGAAGCTACATTAAGAGCTGGTATTAATTAGATGAATAAACAGTATAGTTACCCACTAGATTTGTCGTGGAGCACTGAAGAACTTGCTTCAGTGCTTTCTTTTTTTAATGATGTTGAAGCTGCCTATGAAACACAGGTAGATGCTAAGAAACTATTAGATTCCTACAAGGTATTCAAGTCAGTTGTGCCTAGCAAGAGCGAAGAAAAACGTTTGGGACGTGAGTTTGAATCAGTTAGTGGATACTCTTTCTACCGTGCAGTCCAGTTGGCCAAAGAAAAAGGAGAAGGGAAGGTTTCACTTGGAAAATAAATTTACATTTGCCAAAGAAATTGTCAGGGAAGCTGGGGAATACATTCTCCAGCATATGAAAGAAGATCTCCATGTTGAGAGAAAGTCTTCCCCTACAGATTTGGTAACTAAGTTAGATAAAGAAGTTCAAGACTTACTTATTAAAAAAATCCGTTCTCGCTATCCAGATGATCTATTTTGTGCAGAAGAAGGCTGCATGCGTGCAGCAGTAGGACAAGGTTCGGTATGGATTATTGATCCTATTGATGGAACCAACAACTTCGTAGCACAAGGTGAAGATTTTGCCGTTATGCTAGCCTATTTTGAGGATGGTGTTGGGAAATTTGGGATTATCTATGATGTTATGAAAGGTGACTGCTACCATGGTGGAGGAGACTTTCCGCCTTGTCGCAATGATGAACCTTTACCACCATTTAAAAAGAAACCCTTGAGAGAATTTTTGGTAGCTGGTAATTCTGGAATGTTAGCGACTAACGAATGGGGCTTAGCAGATTTGGGAAACGCTGCACTTGGGACACGAGTTTATGGTAGTGCCGCTATTAGTTTTGCCAAGGTGCTATCAGGTCGACTTTTAACCTATATCACTTATTTACAACCTTGGGATTATGCGGCTGCAAGTATCCTAGGTGAGAGTTTGGGTTATAAGGTTTTTACGATTGCTGGTGAGGAAGTCGATTTTCAAACACGACAGGCCGTTATGATGGTGCCAGTCGAGATGAAAGATGAGATTCAATCCTATATCTATGAAAGGAAATAAATCTACATGCAATTTCCAGATGGATTTGTAAAAAAATACGAAACAATATTGGGAGATGAGGCAAGAGCTTTTCTTGCCTCTTTTGATGATGAGGCTGTTTCTGCTTTTCGTATCAACCCTTTAAAAGAAAGACAGCTTTCTTTTTCAGATGCTATTCCCAATACACCCTGGGGCTACTATGGGAAGGTTTCAGGGAAATCACCAGAACATGTAACTGGCTTGGTCTATTCACAAGAACCTGCCGCACAAATGGTCGCTCAAGTAGCCCAGCCAAAGCCAGGTATGAAGGTCTTGGATTTGGCAGCAGCTCCGGGTGGGAAATCTACTCAACTGGCCTCCTATCTCGCAGGTGAGGGACTTCTTGTTTCCAATGAAATTTCAAGCAAACGGTCAAAGATTTTAGTTGAGAATATGGAACGCTTTGGAGCGACTAATGTTGTTGTAACCAATGAATCTGCAGACCGTTTAGCCAAGGTTTTTAAAGGTTATTTTGATCTGATCGTTTTAGATGCGCCTTGCTCGGGTGAAGGGATGTTTCGTAAACAACCTGATGCCATGGATTACTGGAGTGTCGATTATCCTAGCCAGTGCGCTAGTTTACAACGTGAGATTTTAGAAGATGCGGTTACTATGTTGGCTGATGGTGGTCGACTAGTCTATTCAACCTGCACCTGGGCGCCAGAAGAAAATGAAGAAATCATTAAATGGTTACTGGAAAACTATGATTTTGAATTGATTCCAGTGGAACATATAAATGGTATGTCACAAGGCATCAACCAACCTGAGACAGCTCGTATGTATCCTCATCTCTTTAAGGGAGAAGGTCAGTTCGTGGCCCATCTTCAGTTTAAAGGTCAAAACAAGGCTGGGAAGTTCAAACCTTCTAAATCCAACCTATCTCATGAACAGATTTCCTTATGGCAGGATTTTGAGAAGAAACATCTGAAAGAAAAACTGACCGGTGTTCTACAAGTTTTCGGTGACCAGCTTTATCTCTTGCCAGAAATCCTACCAGATTTAGGAAAACTTAGAATTGCTCGTAATGGTCTTCATCTCGGGACTTTTAAGAAGAAACGTTTTGAACCAAGCTTTGCTCTGGGCCTAGCTTTAAAACCAAGTCAAGTCAAGCAAGGAATCGAAATTCATCAAGAAGACTTTGTCAAATATGTGGCTGGTGAAACAGTCCAATTAGCTGAAACTCTGCCAAATGGTTGGTACCAAGTTTTGGTTGGTGGAAATGGTCTAGGTTTTGCAAAAGTAACCGGAAATACCTTGAAGAATTATTTTCCCAAGGGCTTGAGGTTTAAGGTGAAAAACTAGTCAAAAACTGTATTCTATGTTATAGTGGAAGTATGGATTTTCCCTGAAAACAATAGAAAATAAGGGCAAAAATTCAAGCTATTCATCATTATTTTCAAGGAGACAAATAGTGAAAAAATTTAAAAAACTCACCATCTCTCTTGCAACTCTTTTACTTGCTGGTTCGCTAGCAGGGTGTGCAAGTTGGATTGATCGTGGGGAATCTATGACAGCTGTAGGTTCAACTGCCCTTCAACCCTTAGTCGAAGCGGCAGCAGATGAGTTTGCGTCAGCTCACATTGGTAAAACAGTCAATGTTCAAGGCGGTGGTTCAGGTACAGGTCTATCTCAAGTCCAGTCTGGAGCGGTAGACGTCGGTAACTCGGATGTATTTGCCGAGGAAAAAGACGGAATCGATGCATCTGCCTTAGTTGACCACAAGGTAGCTGTTGCGGGGATAGCTGTTATCATCAACAAAGAAGTAGATGTTGATAATCTTACGACAGAACAACTTCGCAAAATTTTTACAGGTGAAATTACCAACTGGAAAGAGGTTGGCGGTAAGGATTTAGCTATTTCTATTATCAACCGTGCTGCGAGCTCAGGTTCTCGTGCTACCTTCGATAGTGTTATCATGGATGGGAAATCAGCAGTTCAAAGTCAGGAGCAGGATTCAAACGGTATGGTGAAGTCCATCGTTTCCCAAACCCCTGGAGCTATTTCCTACCTAGCATTTGCATATGTTGATGATTCGGTTGGGACAATTAAGCTCAATGGTTATGAACCAATCTCTGAAAATGTAACCACTAATAATTGGCCTTTGTGGTCTTATGAACACATGTATACTCTTGGTGAGCCAAATGAATTGGTTGCAGAATTCTTGAACTTTGTTCTTTCAGACGAAGCGCAGAATGGAATTGTTAAAGGAATGGGCTATATTTCTGTCAAGGAAATGAAAGTCGAAAAAGATGCTGCAGGTACTGTGACAGCGATAGAAGGGAGTCAATAATGAATCAAGAAGAATTATCTAAAAAATTGCTCTCTCCTTCAAAAAACTCTCGTCTTGAGAAATTAGGAAAAGGTCTAACCTTTGCTTGCCTTTCTTTGATTGTCATCATCGTTGCTATGATTTTAATCTTTGTAGCCCAAAAAGGTTTGTCAACCTTCTTTGTCAATGGTGTGAATATCTTTGATTTTCTCTTTGGTGCAACTTGGAACCCTTCAGGTAAACAGTTTGGCGCCCTTCCAATGATTTTAGGTTCCTTTATCGTTACCATTCTATCAGCTCTGATTGCAACACCATTTGCCATTGGGGCAGCTGTCTTTATGACAGAAGTATCACCAAAAGGAGCTAAGATTTTGCAACCTGCTATTGAACTACTCGTCGGGATCCCTTCAGTAGTTTATGGGTTTATCGGTTTACAGGTCGTGGTACCATTTGTACGTAGTGTCTTTGGTGGAACGGGTTTCGGTATTTTATCAGGGATTTTCGTTCTCTTTGTTATGATCTTGCCGACTGTAACCTTTATGACAACTGATAGCTTACGTGCAGTTCCTCGTCACTATCGTGAAGCTAGTTTAGCCATGGGAGCTACTCGTTGGCAAACTATCTGGCGTGTAACCTTGAAGGCTGCTCGTTCAGGTATTTTTACGGCTGTAGTCTTTGGTATGGCGCGTGCCTTTGGTGAAGCCTTGGCTATTCAGATGGTTGTCGGTAACTCAGCAGTTGTTCCAACTTCATTGACAACGCCAGCAGCGACTTTAACATCTGTATTGACTATGGGAATTGGAAATACAGTTATGGGAACTGTTGATAATAATGTTCTTTGGTCACTAGCCTTAGTATTGCTCTTGATGAGCTTGGCCTTCAACAGTGTGATTAAATTGATTACGAAAGAAAGAGGAAAGAAAAACTATGCACGCTAAGAAATTAGATAAACTTGCAACAGCTGTCCTCTATACCATCGCAGGAATCATCGTGACAATTCTAGCTTCTTTGATTCTTTATATTCTAGTTCGAGGCTTGCCTCATGTTTCATGGTCATTTTTGACAGGAAAATCATCTTCTTATCAAGCAGGTGGTGGTATTGGAATTCAGCTTTATAATTCCTTCTTCCTTTTGGTCATCACCTTATTCATTTCTGTACCATTATCCATGGGGGCTGGAATTTATTTGGCTGAGTATGCTAAAAAAGGCCGTGTTACCAATTTCGTTCGTACCTGTATTGAGATCTTGTCTTCTCTACCATCTGTTGTTGTAGGTCTCTTTGGTTACCTTATCTTTGTAGTCCAGTTTGAGTATGGTTTTTCAATTATTTCTGGTGCCCTGGCTTTAACTGTTTTTAACCTTCCACAGATGACACGTAATGTTGAAGACAGTTTGAAGCACGTTCACCATACACAACGTGAAGCTGGTTTAGCACTTGGACTTTCTCGTTGGGAAACAGTCCTTCATGTCGTCATTCCTGAAGCTCTACCTGGAATCGTTACAGGTGTAGTACTTGCATCAGGTCGTATTTTTGGTGAAGCTGCAGCTCTTATCTACACAGCAGGACAATCAGCACCAGCACTTGACTGGTCTAACTGGAATGTCCTAAGTGTATCTAGTCCTATCTCTATCTTCCGTCAAGCAGAAACCTTGGCTGTTCATATCTGGAAAGTCAACAGTGAAGGAACTATTCCTGATGGAACTCTTGTTTCAGCAGGTTCAGCTGCGGTGCTCCTCATCTTTATCTTAATCTTTAACTTTGGAGCTCGTAAACTCGGAAGCTATCTACACAAGAAATTAACCGCTGCCTAAAGGAGAAGCCATGTCGAAATATAATTGGGATGAAAGGCATATCATTACTTTTCCAGAAGAAAAAGTGGCCCTCTCTACGAAGGATTTACATGTTTACTACGGTAAAAACGAATCCATCAAGGGCGTGGATATGCAATTCGAAAAAAATAAAATTACGGCCTTGATTGGTCCATCAGGGTCTGGGAAATCAACTTACCTACGCAGTCTCAATCGTATGAATGATACCATTGATATTGCTAAGGTGACAGGACAGATTCTCTATCAAGGAATTGACGTTAACCGTCCTGAAATTAATGTTTATGAAATGCGTAAACACATCGGAATGGTGTTCCAACGTCCAAATCCATTTGCTAAATCAATCTATCGCAACATCACCTTTGCACATGAACGTGCAGGTGTTAAGGACAAGAAAGTCCTAGATGAAATTGTTGAAACCTCACTTCGCCAGGCTGCCCTCTGGGATCAGGTTAAAGACGACCTTCATAAGTCAGCCTTGACGCTTTCAGGTGGTCAGCAGCAACGTCTCTGTATCGCGCGTGCTATTTCTGTAAAACCAGACATTCTCTTGATGGATGAGCCGGCGTCAGCCTTGGATCCGATTGCGACAGCTCAGCTTGAGGAAACTATGCTGGAGTTGAAGAAGGACTTTACCATTATCATCGTAACTCACAGTATGCAACAGGCTGCGCGTGCAAGTGACTACACAGGATTTTTTTACTTGGGTGATTTGATTGAATATGATAAAACTGCTAATATTTTCCAAAATGCTAAGCTACAGTCAACCAATGACTATGTAACAGGACACTTTGGTTAGGAAGGGAACAGTATGACAGAACCGATTTTGCAGGTTTCAGACCTGTCAGTCTATTACAATAAAAAGAAGGCCTTGAATAGTGTTTCCTTATCATTTCAACCCAAGGAAATTACAGCCCTTATCGGTCCGTCTGGATCTGGGAAGTCAACACTTCTAAAGGCTATTAACCGAATGGGTGACCTTAATCCTGAAGTGACGACAACTGGATCAGTGGTCTATAATGGTCACAATATCTATAGCCCTCGTACAGATACAGTTGAATTACGTAAGGAAATTGGAATGGTATTCCAACAACCCAATCCTTTCCCTATGTCTATCTATGAAAATGTCGTCTACGGTCTCCGTATCAATGGGGAAAAAGACAAGCAGGTCTTAGATGAAGCAGTGGAAAAGGCTTTACAACGTGCTTCAATCTGGGATGAGGTCAAGGATCGCTTGCACGACTCTGCTATTGGTCTTTCAGGTGGTCAACAGCAACGTGTTTGTGTAGCGCGCGTATTGGCGACTAGTCCTAAAATTATCCTTTTGGATGAACCAACTTCAGCCTTGGACCCTATTTCTGCGGGTAAGATTGAGGAAACCTTGTATGGTCTAAAAGACAAGTACACCATGCTTTTGGTCACTCGTTCTATGCAGCAAGCATCTCGAATCTCTGATAAAACAGGCTTTTTCCTTAATGGAGATTTGATAGAATTTAACGATACCAAGGAAATGTTCCTCTATCCTCAACATAAGGAGACTGAGGACTATATTTCAGGTAAATTTGGATAAGGAGTGAAAAGATGTTACGATCTCAATTTGAAGAAGATTTAGATAAATTGCACAACCAATTTTACGCGATGGGGCAAGAAGTTCTTTCCCAAATCAATCGTACAGTGCGCGCTTTTGTGACACACGACCGTGACTTGGCAAAAGAAGTCATCGAACAAGACGCAGAAGTAAATGAATACGAATTGAAACTTGAAAAGAAATCATTTGAAATCATTGCCCTTCAACAGCCAGTTTCACAAGACTTACGTACAGTTCTAACTGTTCTAAAGGCTGTTTCAGACTTGGAACGTATGGGGGACCACGCAGTATCCATTGCTGAAGCTACCATTCGTATGAAGGGTGAACAACGTATCCCAGCAGTTGAGGAAGAAATCAAAAACATGGGACGTGATGTGAAAGCCTTCGTGGAAACAACTCTTGAACTTTACCTTAACGGATCAGTTGATAAGGCATACGAAGTTGCAACCATGGATGAAAAAATTAACCATTATTTCGAAAATATTCGTGACCTTGCAACTGAAGAAATCAGAAAAAATCCAGATGCTATTGTCACAGGACGTGATTACTTCCAAGTCATTTCATACTTGGAGCGCATTGGTGACTATGCAAAGAATATCTGTGAATGGGTTGTTTACTTTGAAACAGGTAAGATTGTCGAATTGTAAAATTGATTAAATATACAGAAAAGGAGCCTAAAAATGAATAAAAGCTCCTTTTTTGATAAAGAAAACGAAGAAAATAAATAAATATTAATTTTATACTTGACAAAGTAGTTTAATAGGTTTATAATTATACAAAATTGACAGAAAGGTTGTTTATTTATGAAATTTAAAAAATGGATATTTGTATTATGTAGTTTTCTTGCAAGTTTCTTTTTAGTAGCTTGCCAATCATCTAGCTCAAGTTCACAGTCTGCAGTAGAGGCAATCAAACAAAAAGGGAAATTGGTGGTTGCAACTAGCCCAGACTATGCACCATTTGAGTTTCAAGCACTTGTGGATGGTAAGAACCAAGTCGTAGGTGCTGATATTGATATGGCCCAAGCAATCGCTGATGAACTTGGAGTGAAATTGGAAGTTTCAAGCATGAGTTTTGATAACGTCTTGACTAGTCTTCAAACAGGAAAAGCAGATTTGGCAATTGCGGGAATCAGTGCAACTGAAGAAAGAAAAGAAGTCTTTGATTTCTCAATTCCTTACTATGAAAACAAAATTAGCTTCCTAATCAGAAAAACTGATCTTGAAAAATACAAAGATTTGGATTCTCTAGCAAGTGCAAATATTGCTGCTCAAAAAGGAACTGTCCCTGAATCTATGGTCAAAGAACAACTTCCTAAAGCTCAGTTGACTTCATTGACAAATATGGGGGAAGCTGTTAATGAACTTCAATCAGGTAAGGTTGATGCTGTTCATATGGATGAACCAGTTGCTCTAAGCTATGCTGGTAAAAACTCTGATTTGGCAGTTGCTACAGTAAGCTTGACCATGAAAGAAGGCGAAGCAAATGCTGTAGCTATCAAAAAAGGCAATTCAGATTTGAAAGAAGTAGTTGATAAGGTGATTCAAAAACTGAAAGATGACGGAACTTACCAAACCTATCTTGAAAAAGCTTCTAAATTAACCGAAGTAGAACAATAAAAAAATAACAGAGTTGGATTTTAGTCCAGCTCTGTTTTTAAGTAGTTTAATGTTGTTTCAAGATTTTCTAAAGGAACCTTAGCAAATTGATAAGGACAAGTTTCGATGTAAGACGATTCGAAAAAGTCGAGATTTAAAGGACTATGTTTGAGACTTGCAATCTTAGGATAGTCTCTAAGATCAAGTAAGACTCCATCATGGAGAGGATAGATTGGCAAGGAAATGGGATAGTTATTTAAGAGTTGTTGGATGTGTTCCTGACTTTTTTCCTGAAGTGCTAATCTTGCTAGTCTGTTTTTCTTAAAGAGTTGACTATCGATATAAAGAGATAAGGCTTTTTGCATGATAAGGTTGTTATCATAGTCCAGAATATTTTTATAAGTTACAAAAGCATCCTTGATAGCATTTGGAAGAAGAAGTGCAGTTATCCGGAGGGCAGGAAATAGACTCGTAGAAAAAGATTTGATATAAATGACCAAATCATGCTGGTCCAGATAATGAAAGGTTTGTCCCATTTTAGGATCCAAGTCACCTAGATAGTCATCTTCAACGATATAGATTTGATATTTTGCTGCCAAATCAAGGATAGCACGTTTTTCCTCTTCAGAATAAGAATGTCCGAGAGGATAGTGGAAACGAGGAATGGTATAGAAAAACTTAATGTTGCCACTTTTAAAATGTTCCTCAAGTTCATTCAGGTCAATACCATCTACTCTACGTTCAATGGTTTGAAAGGTGATGTTTTGAGCCAGTAGCAGTTGATTCATTCGGTGATAGGTCGGTTGTTCAACCAGTATTTCCTGAGCTCGCCCTGGAAAATCAATCTGCGAAAGAATAAACAGTGCCTGCTGGGTTCCAGACGTCATGACTAACTGGTCGGATTTACTATAAATCGCTTGATCAAAAAGTAATGTCTGAACAGATTTTCGTAATTCTTCTAGTCCCTCTTGGTTTTCATAGTAGTTGTAGAGATAATTTTCTCGTCCAATCAAGCTTTCATTGACGCAAAGCCGAAAATCATCATAGGCAGCTACATGTTCATCGTTAACTGAGATAATTAGGTCTTCGTGACTGGTTTGTTGTTCCAAAACATAATAACCACTTTGGGGCTTGGAGTAGATGTAATTTTCGTATCGAAGTTCCATGAGGGCACGCTGAATAGTGTCCTTACTGCAGTGGAAATCTTGACTGAGTCTTCGGATAGAAGGCAGGCGACTTCCTGTTTGAAGTTTACCTGATTCTATCTCATTTTTTAGATAGTGTACGACTTGTTCGTACTTGCTTTCTTGCTTCATCCCAGACCTCTCTTGATTTTGTTACATTGTACCTTTTTTTTAAAAGTTTGGCAATGTTATACTCTTCAAAATCTCTTCAAACCGCGTCAACGTCGCCTTGCCGTACTCAAGTAAAGCCTGCGGCTAGTTTCCTAGTTTGCTCTTTTATTTTGATTAAGTATTAAATGGCAGTCTAGCGTTCAATTCTAATCAGAAATGTGATATACTTAGTAAGTAAAATTTCAAGAAGAGTGAGATGATGAAGGTGCAAGAACCAGTTAAATTATTCCAATACAATACTTTGGGAGCCTTGATGGCTGGACTTTACGGTGGGACTATGACCGTTGGTGAATTGCTTGAACATGGAGATTTAGGACTAGGAACTCTAGATTCCATTGACGGGGAATTGATTGTCTTAGATGGGAAGGCTTATCAAGCTAAGGGGTCAGGTGATAAACCTGAAATCGTTGAAGTGTCGCCAGATGCTCTGATTCCTTATGCGGCAGTTGTACCCCACCAGGCAGAGGTTATTTTTCGTCAGCGTTTTGAAATGACTGATCAGGAACTTGAAAAACGTATTGAGTCCTATTATGATGGGGAAAACCTATTTCGTTCGATTAAGATTCACGGTGATTTTAAACATATGCATGTTCGCATGATTCCAAAATCAACAAGTGAAACAAAGTTTGCTGAGGTTGCGACTCATCAGCCTGAATATAGCTGTGACAATGTTTCAGGAACTATTGTTGGTTTCTGGACGCCAGAGATTTTTCATGGAGTTAGTGTTGCGGGTTACCATTTGCACTTTATCTCAGATGACCTAACCTTTGGTGGCCACGTTATGGACTTTGTTATCAAGGAAGGAATTGTAGAGGTAGGAGCTGTTGACCAGTTGGATCAACGTTTCCCTGTTCAGGATCGTCAGTATCTCTTTGCTAAGTTTAATGTAGATGAGATGAAAAAAGATATCGAACAAGCAGAGTAAGAGGTGCAAGGTATGAAAATTCATGTAATAATTACTATGATAGCTTTAGTTGTATTTCTTATAGCATCCATTTGGTATGCAAAAAAGAAATACAAGATTAACCTTTCTGTACTAGGTCTTGGGGCAGTAGCATTTTTTGTCTCATCTCAAGTACTGGAGAAAATCGTTCACCTTTTGGTGCTTCATCCACAAAAAGATGGAACCATTTCGCTCATGCAGGAGCATCCTTTTTTATATGTCCTTTATGGAATTGCTATGGCAGCTCTCTTTGAAGAAACAGCTCGTCTTGTTTTCTTTAAATGGTTAGAGAAGAAGAGAAGCTTAGAAGATTCAGATGCCTTAGCCTATGGGTTGGGGCATGGAGGTTTGGAGTTGCTCTACCTCGGAATGGGAAGTTTGATTAGTCTTTTGATCCTCCTTTCATTATTAGAGTCTCCAAATCCCGATGTAGCAAATCTCCTTCCCAAAACTACACTCGAAACAGTCCAATCTCTATCTGGATGGCAGGTTTATTTACTCGGTGTTGAGCGTGTGCTTGCTCTTGTTATGCAAATTGGTCTCTCTTTCTGGGTTTATCAAGCAGTCCGTCAAAAGAATTGGATTTACCTATTAGCTGCTTATGGTTTGCACGCCTTATTCGATCTAGCTCCTAGTCTTTCACAGGTTGGTTGGATTTCAAATCCGCTTCTTGTCGAAGGATTGTTAGCAGTGGAAGTTGTTTTATTTGTATACTTTACAAAGTCAATTTTTTATAAAAAACAATAAACGAAAAGAGGCCTAGCCTCTTTTTAATTTGTATGAATAAAAAAGCTTTTCAAATCATCGAAAAAAATCGCTAAAAATGGTATAATGGAATGAATTTTATAAAAGGATAAGAAAAATGACTGTATTAGATAAATTAAAAGAAACCTTAGAAGGAATTGATATTCGATTCGATGAGCCATTGAAAACTTATACCTATACAAAAGTTGGAGGGAAAGCAGATTACTTAGTTTTTCCTCGTAATCGCTACGAGATGGCTCGTGTTGTTAAATTTGCCAATCAAGAAAATATCCCATGGATGGTTCTTGGAAATGCAAGTAATATTATCGTTCGTGAAGGTGGCGTTCGTGGTTTTGTCATCATGTGTGACAAATTGAATAATGTCACAGTTGATGGTTATACCATTGAGGCAGAAGCTGGAGCTAACTTGATTGAAACAACTCGTATAGCTCTGCGTCATAGTTTGACGGGTTTTGAGTTTGCTTGTGGAATTCCAGGAAGCGTCGGTGGTGCTGTCTTTATGAACGCTGGTGCCTATGGTGGTGAGATTGCTCATATCTTGCAATCGTGTCAGATTTTAACAAAAGATGGTGAAATCGAGACTTTATCTGCCAAAGACTTAGCCTTTGGTTACCGTCATTCAGCTATCCAAGATTCTGGAGCAGTTGTCTTATCGGCTAAATTCGCACTATCTCCAGGAAATTATGAGACTATCAAACAGGAAATGGAACGCTTGACTCATTTACGAGAACTCAAACAACCGTTGGAATATCCATCTTGTGGTTCAGTCTTTAAACGTCCAGTTGGGCATTTTGCAGGGCAATTGATTTCAGAAGCTGGTTTGAAGGGCTACCGTATCGGTGGTGTCGAAGTCTCAGAAAAGCATGCAGGCTTTATGATTAATGTAGCTGACGGGACTGCAAGAGACTATGAAGACTTAATTGAGTCTGTCATTGAAAAAGTTAAAGAACATTCAGGTGTTACCCTAGAGCGAGAAGTTCGTATCTTGGGTGAGCACGAATAGCATTATTACACATTATACAAAGATTGGGATTTTATCGCTAGATGAGATTTAGGCCATTTTATGTCCTAAGCTTGTTTCTAGCATTCAAAAAGGTCCCAATCTGTTAATTTACGAAGAAAAAGGAATTTAGAGGAATTGAAAAAACCAATTATCGAATTCAGAAACGTTTCTAAAGTTTTTGAAGATAGCGACACCAAGGTTCTCAAGGATATTAACTTTGAGTTGGAAGAAGGAAAATTTTACACATTGCTAGGAGCGTCTGGTTCAGGGAAATCAACCATTCTGAATATCATCGCAGGTTTGCTGGATGCAACAACTGGTGATATTTTGTTGGATGGTGTTCGTATCAATGATATCCCGACCAATATACGCGATGTTCACACGGTCTTCCAGTCTTACGCCCTGTTCCCACATATGAATGTCTTTGAAAATGTTGCCTTTCCATTGCGTTTGCGTAAGGTCGATAAGAAAGAAATCGAACAACGTGTGCTTGAAGTTCTCAAGATGGTACAGTTGGAAGGTTTTGAAAAACGTTCTATTCGTAAGCTTTCTGGAGGACAACGTCAGCGTGTAGCAATTGCGCGTGCCATTATCAACCAACCACGTGTGGTCCTCTTGGATGAGCCTTTGTCAGCACTTGACTTAAAGTTGCGGACAGACATGCAGTACGAACTCCGTGAACTGCAACAACGCTTGGGCATTACCTTTGTCTTTGTTACCCACGATCAGGAAGAAGCCCTGGCTATGAGTGACTGGATTTTCGTCATGAATGATGGTGAAATTGTTCAGTCAGGTACACCAGTGGATATCTATGATGAGCCCATTAACCACTTTGTTGCAACCTTCATCGGTGAATCAAATATCTTGCCAGGAACCATGATTGAGGACTACTTGGTTGAGTTCAATGGCAAACGATTTGAAGCGGTCGACGGTGGTATGAAGCCAAATGAACCAGTCGAAGTCGTCATTCGTCCAGAAGACTTGCGCATTACCCTTCCAGAAGAAGGAAAACTTCAAGTGAAGGTCGATACGCAGCTCTTTCGTGGGGTTCACTACGAGATTATCGCTTATGATGAACTGGGTAATGAATGGATGATTCACTCAACTCGTAAGGCCATTGTAGGTGAGGAAATCGGTCTGGACTTTGAACCAGAAGATATCCACATCATGCGTCTCAATGAAACAGAAGAAGAGTTCGATGCTCGTATCGAAGAGTACGTAGAAATCGAAGAGCATGAAGCAGGTTTGATTAACGCTATTGAGGAGGAAAGAGATGAAGAAAACAACCTCTAAACTCTTTGTAGTGCCTTATATGCTTTGGATTGCACTCTTTGTATTGGCACCCTTGGTCTTGATATTTGGACAATCCTTTTTCAACATTGAAGGCCAGTTCAGTTTAGAAAACTATAAATCCTACTTTGCGTCACAAAACTTGACCTATCTCAAAATGAGTTTTAACTCAGTGCTCTATGCAGGAATTGTAACTCTAGTGACGCTACTTATCAGCTACCCAACAGCCCTCTTTTTGACTCGTCTTAAACACCGTCAACTCTGGCTCATGCTGATTATCCTGCCAACCTGGATTAACCTACTCCTTAAGGCTTATGCCTTTATCGGGATTTTTGGTCAAAATGGCTCTATCAACCAATTCCTCGAATTTATTGGAATCGGTTCGCAGCAGTTGCTCTTTACAGATTTCTCATTTATCTTTGTAGCAAGCTACATCGAGCTTCCATTTATGATTTTGCCCATCTTCAATGTTTTGGATGATATGGATAACAATCTCATCAATGCCAGCTATGACCTCGGTGCGACCAAGTGGGAAACCTTCCGCCATGTCATCTTCCCTCTGTCAATGAACGGAGTACGAAGCGGAGTCCAATCCGTATTCATTCCGAGTCTGAGCCTCTTCATGTTGACCCGTTTGATTGGAGGGAACCGAGTGATTACCTTGGGGACTGCCATCGAGCAGAACTTCCTAACCAACGACAATTACGGTATGGGTTCAACTATCGGTGTTGTTCTTATCCTGACTATGTTCGTCACTATGTGGGTGACTAAGGAAAGGAGAGAACGATGAAAAAATTATCGAATCTTTACCTGGCCTTTGTCTTTATCGTCCTTTATTTACCAATCTTCTACTTGATCGTCTATGCCTTCAATGCCGGGGATGATATGAATAGCTTTACAGGCTTTAGTTGGACTCACTTCGAGACGATGTTTGGCGATGGAAGGCTCATGCTGATTTTGGTTCAGACCTTTTTACTAGCCTTTCTATCAGCCTTGATTGCGACAGTGATTGGAACCTTTGGGGCTATCTATATCTATCAATCACGCAAAAAATACCAAGAAGCCTTCCTATCTCTCAATAACATTTTGATGGTTGCGCCAGACGTTATGATTGGTGCCAGCTTCTTGATTCTCTTTACACAGCTCAAGTTTTCACTTGGTTTTCTGACAGTTTTGTCCAGTCACGTGGCCTTCTCGATTCCAATCGTAGTGCTCATGGTCTTGCCTCGATTGAAAGAGATGAATGGAGATATGATTCATGCGGCCTATGACCTTGGGGCTAGTCATTTCCAAATGTTCAAGGAAATTATGCTTCCTTACCTAACGCCGTCTATCATTGCAGGCTACTTTATGGCTTTCACCTATTCATTAGATGACTTTGCTGTGACCTTCTTTGTAACGGGAAATGGTTTTTCAACCTTGTCAGTTGAGATCTACTCTCGAGCTCGTAAGGGAATTTCGCTGGAAATCAATGCTCTTTCAGCCTTGGTCTTTCTCTTTAGTATTATCCTGGTTGTCGGATATTACTTTATTTCACGTGAGAAGGAGGAGCAAGCATGAAACGACTCTATTCATTTTTAGCAGGAATTTTAGCGATTATCCTTGTCTTATGGGGAATTTCTTACCATCTTGATAGTAAAATCAATAGTCGTGATAGTCAAAAATTGGTCATCTACAACTGGGGAGACTATATCGATCCTGAACTTCTAGAGAAATTTACAGAAGAAACCGGGATTCAAGTCCAGTACGAAACCTTTGACTCTAACGAAGCCATGTACACCAAAATTAAGCAGGGTGGGACAACCTATGATATTGCCATCCCAAGTGAGTACATGATTAACAAGATGAAGGATGAAGACCTCTTGGTCCCATTAGATTATAGTAAAATTGAGGGCATTGAGAATATTGGTCCAGAATTTCTCAACCAGTCTTTTGACCCAAACAACAAGTATTCAATCCCATACTTCTGGGGAACTTTGGGAATTGTCTACAATGAAACTATGGTGGAAGAAGCACCTGAACATTGGGATGACCTCTGGAAACCAGAATACAAGGATTCAATCATGCTCTTTGATGGGGCGCGTGAGGTGCTTGGTTTAGGTCTTAACTCACTAGGCTACAGTCTCAACTCTAAAGATCCACAACAGTTGGAGGAGACAGTTGATAAACTCTATAAGCTAACACCTAATGTCAAGGCCATTGTTGCGGATGAGATGAAGGGTTACATGATTCAGAACAATGCTGCTATCGGTGTGACTTTCTCAGGGGAAGCCAGCCAGATGTTGGAAAAGAATCCTAACCTCAAATACGTCGTACCTACAGAAGCAAGTAACCTCTGGTTTGACAATATGGTGATACCAAAGACAGTTAAGAACCAGGATGCAGCCTATGCCTTCATCAACTTCATGTTGAAACCCGAAAATGCTCTCAAAAATGCTGAATATGTCGGTTATTCAACACCAAACAATGCTGCTAAGGAAATGCTCCCTGAGGAGACAAAAGAGGACAAGTCCTTCTATCCAGATGCAGATACTATGAAAAATCTGGAAGTTTATGAGAAATTTGACCATAAATGGACAGGAATTTATAGTGACCTATTCCTACAGTTTAAAATGTATCGGAAGTAGGAGCTTTCCAACTGTCGTAAATAATTTCAATTAAAGTAAAACAAAACCTAGCTTTGAGTAACTAGTAAAGTTTCTAAAGCTAGGTTTTATTATTGTTATAAGTGTTAAGTAGTAATAATTTGTGAATCGTGTTATAATTTTTCTAATCATAAGGAATCTATCTTTTCATAGAAAAAGTGATTTGGGAAGTATTTGTAGGAGTATTATGTCTATTTCGTTTACTTATTGTGGAGTTGCATGTGGTGTCATTTCCGTGGATGACAAATTTCATATAGGAATTGACCCTGATTTATCTCCTAAAGGTACTTTAGTTCAATTTAACGGTTTTGTATCTAAAAAACAAACTGATGTCAATAACGACAAGAAGTTACTTGATAATGTTAATATTTGGTTAATAACTCATGGTCACCAAGACCATTTAGATGAAGTTGGCAAAGGATACCTGAAGGATAAAACTGTAATTTCTCCTAACAGAAAAATCACAAAAAGTTTGTCATGTTTAAAAAGTATAGTTTTAAATTGGGGAGAAGAGCAGTTGTTTTCAGTTGATGAATATCAAATTGCCATTAAAGCTGTACCGGCTTATCATGCGAGTAATTATATAATGCAAAAAATAGTTGGAAAGGTTAATGGATATCAAATAACCATCACAAGTCCTTTGCAAACTAAAAGAATCTACTTTACAGGTGACACGATTATATATCCAAGGGTAACAGATTTTGTTCCCCAAAAAATTGATGCTATTTTTGCAAACCTTGGAGCTGTTAAATCTGATTCATTTGGTGGTCCATTCACAATGAATTTAAAGATGTTAAAGCAATTGGAAACTATACTCCAGCCCCAAAATATCTATCCAATTCATATTGATGATTATAGTCATTACCAGACGACAAAAACAGAAGTTGAAGCTTCCAATTATACAGTCCTATCTGTAGGAGAGACGATTACTATATAAGCTTCAGAATCTATTACTTGATGTAGTATCGTTAAAATTATAAAACTTGACTAATTTCTATCAAAACGATATAATAAGAAAGTTGAGAATTGATTTTCTCTCCATCTTAGTTCAGAGAATTGGCGGTGCTGCGAGCCATCTAAGATAGAAAATCATGCTACTCGATTGTAACAATTGCATAAGAATCAAGAATGACAAGTTCATTGAATGAAGGTGGTACCGCGGTTTTTCGCCCTTCGTGATATGGATTTGTCTTTTATTTTTGGAGGTGCTTATGAAGACATTCCTTGTCAAACAAAAATTTCGCCTAGGTGGTGAACGCTTTGATATCAAAGATGAAATGGGCAATGTTGCCTATCAAGTTGAAGGTTCATTCTTAAAGATTCCAAAGACCTTTACCATCTATGATGCAGTTGGTGAACAGGTCAGTGGAATTAGCAAAGAAATTCTTACCTTTATGCCACGCTTTGAGATTCAACTTAGCAACGGTGATAGTTTCTATATTCGAAAGAAGCTCACTTTCTTCAAAGATAAGTATGAGTTTGACAACCTTGGTCTTCGTATCGAAGGAAATATTTGGGATTTGAATTTTAGACTCCTAGATGATCGTGATCAAGTGATTGCTGAGATTACCAAGGAACTTTTTCATTTAACCTCTACCTATACTGTAACAGTCTACGACGAATCTTATGCAGACCTAGTCATTTCCCTCTGTGTCGCTATCGACTATGTGGAAATGCTAGAAAGCCAATCTAATTAGTAAAAAGGAGACATTATGAAACAATTATCTAGTGCACAAGTCCGCCAAATGTGGCTTGATTTCTGGGCAAGCAAAGGACACTCTGTAGAACCATCAGTCAGCTTGGTTCCTGTAAATGACCCAACTCTTTTGTGGATCAACTCTGGGGTAGCAACCCTTAAGAAATACTTTGACGGGACTATTATCCCTGAAAATCCACGTATTACCAATGCCCAAAAAGCAATCCGTACCAACGATATCGAAAACGTAGGGAAGACTGCCCGTCACCATACCATGTTTGAAATGTTGGGGAACTTCTCAATCGGGGATTACTTCCGTGACGAAGCCATTACATGGGCATATGAGCTTTTGACAAGTCCTGAGTGGTTTGACTTCCCTAAAGACAAACTCTACATGACCTACTATCCAGATGATACAGATTCTTACAACCGCTGGATTGAAGTAGGAGTGGATCCAAGCCACTTGATCCCAATCGAAGACAACTTCTGGGAAATCGGTGCGGGACCTTCTGGACCTGATACAGAAATCTTCTTTGACCGTGGAGAAGCTTTTGACCCAGAAAATATCGGTATTCGCCTTCTTGCAGAAGATATCGAAAACGACCGTTACATCGAAATCTGGAACATTGTATTGTCACAATTTAACGCAGACCCTGCGGTTCCTCGTAGCGAGTACAAAGAATTGCCACACAAAAACATTGATACGGGTGCTGGTTTAGAGCGTTTGGTAGCGGTGATCCAAGGGGCGAAGACAAACTTTGAAACAGACCTATTTATGCCTATTATTCGCGAAGTTGAGAAGTTGTCTGGTAAGGTCTACGACCAAGATGGCGACAACATGAGCTTCAAGGTTATTGCAGACCACATCCGTTCGCTTTCATTTGCGATTGGGGATGGTGCCCTTCCTGGAAATGAAGGTCGTGGTTATGTCCTTCGTCGTCTTCTCCGTCGTGCCTCTATGCATGGACAAAAATTGGGCATCAACGAGCCTTTCCTTTACAAACTGGTTCCAACTGTTGGTAAGATCATGGAAAGCTACTACCCAGAAGTGCTTGAAAAACGTGATTTTATCGAAAAAATCGTTAAGAGCGAGGAAGAGTCATTTGCTCGTACCCTTCACTCAGGTCAACACTTTGCAGAAACTATCGTAGCAGACTTGAAAGCTAAAGGTCAAAGCGTCATCGCTGGTCAAGATGTCTTCAAACTTTATGATACATACGGATTTCCAGTTGAGTTGACGGAAGAAATCGCTGAAGAAGCTGGGATGACTGTCGATCGTGAAGGTTTTGAAGCAGCCATGAAAGAACAGCAAGAACGTGCGCGTGCATCTGCTGTCAAAGGTGGATCTATGGGTATGCAAAATGAAACCCTTCAAAACATCACTGTAGAAAGTGTCTTCAACTACAATGCTAGCCAATTGTCCTCTAAGTTGGTGGCTATCGTAGCGGACAATGCAGAAGTAGAGGCTGTATCAGAAGGAACTGCGTCACTTATCTTTGCAGAAACTCCATTCTACGCTGAAATGGGTGGACAAGTTGCGGACCATGGTCAAATCTTGGATGCTGCAGGAAATGTTGTAGCGACTGTAACAGACGTTCAAAAAGCACCAAACGGACAAGCATTGCACACCGTTGAAGTTCTTGCTCCTCTTGCATTGAACCAAGAATACACTTTGGCCATCGATAGCAATCGTCGTCATCGTGTCATGAAGAACCACACAGCCACTCACTTGCTCCATGCGGCTCTTCACAATATTCTTGGCCACCATGCTACTCAAGCAGGTTCACTTAATGAAGTAGAATTCCTTCGCTTTGACTTCACTCACTTCCAAGCCGTGACTCCAGAAGAATTGCGTGCTATTGAACAACAAGTCAATGAGAAGATTTGGGAAGCCATCGCAGTAGAAACAGTTGAGACTGATATTGACACAGCTAAAGAAATGGGAGCTATGGCCCTCTTTGGTGAGAAATACGGTAAGGAAGTCCGTGTTGTGACCATTGGTGATTACTCTGTTGAGCTCTGTGGTGGTACCCACGTTGGCAATACTTCTGAAATCGGTCTCTTCAAGATTGTTAAAGAAGAAGGTATCGGATCAGGAACTCGTCGTATCTTGGCAGTGACTGGCAAGGAAGCCTTCGAAGCATACCGTGAACAAGAAGATGCACTGAAAGCAGTAGCAGCAACCTTGAAAGCTCCTCAACTCAAAGAAGTACCTCACAAGGTGGAAGGACTTCAAGAGCAACTCCGTCAATTGCAAAAAGAAAATGCAGAATTGAAGGAAAAAGCAGCGGCAGCGGCAGCAGGTGATGTCTTCAAGAATGTTCAAGAAGCAAACGGACACCGTTACATTGCCAGCCAAGTATCTGTATCAGACGCAGGTGCCCTTCGTACCTTTGCGGATAACTGGAAACAAAAAGATTACTCTGATGTCCTTGTTCTTGTCGCAGCTATCGGTGACAAGGTCAATGTCCTTGTAGCCAGCAAGACAAAAGATGTGCATGCAGGTAATGTGATTAAAGAATTAGCTCCAATCGTTGATGGACGTGGTGGTGGTAAACCAGACATGGCCATGGCAGGAGGAAGCAATCAAGCTAAAATCCAAGAATTGTTGGATGCAGTAGCAGGTAAATTGTAAGAAAGCAAAGATCTATCCAGTAGGGTAGGTCTTTTTCAATGTATAAGAAAAAACTCCTCACAGGAGTGAGGAGTTATGTAGTTACTAGGAATTAAACAATACCTTGTGCAATCATAGCATTTGCTACGTTTTCAAAGGCTGCAATATTTGCACCTGCAAGGTAGTCAGTACCAAGACCGTAAGTTTCTGCAGTTGTTTTAGCAGTGTTGAAGATGTTAGTCATGATATCTTTCAAACGACCGTCAACTTCTTCACGTGTCCATGAAAGGCGAAGGCTGTTTTGGCTCATTTCAAGAGCAGATACAGCTACACCGCCAGCATTGGCAGCTTTGGCAGGTCCGTAAAGGATTCCATTTTCTTTGTAGACTTTGATAGCTTCAAGGTCGCTAGGCATGTTGGCTCCTTCAGATACACAGATAACTCCTTGAGCAACAAAGCGTTTCGCAGCTTCACCGTTGATTTCGTTTTGAGTCGCACATGGAAGAGCGATATCGTAGTTTCCAGTGTAAGTCCATACAGAACCTTCGTGGTATGTAGCAGTAGGTTTTTCTGCAGCATACTCAGTTAAACGAGCACGACGGTTGTTTTTAACATCTGACAAAAGATCGAAGTCAATACCGTTTTCGTCGATGACGTAACCGTTTGAGTCAGAGACTGAGATAACAGTTGCACCAAGTTCAGTAGCTTTTTGAAGAGCGTATTGAGCTACGTTACCAGAACCTGAAATAACAACTTTCTTACCAGCAAAGCTGTTTCCGTTAGCTTTAAGCATTTCTTCAGTGTAGTAAACCAATCCATAACCAGTTGCTTCTGGACGAATCAAGCTACCACCAAATCCAAGAGGTTTACCAGTCAAGACACCAGCATCAAATTGGTTGAGGCGTTTGTATTGTCCGTAAAGGTAACCAATTTCACGTCCACCGACACCGATATCACCAGCAGGCACGTCAAGAGATGGTCCGATGTATTTTTGCAATTCAGTCATGAAGCTTTGGCAGAAGCGCATCACTTCAGCATCATTTTTGCCTTTAGGATCGAAGTCTGATCCACCTTTACCTCCACCGATTGGAAGTCCAGTCAAAACGTTTTTAAAGATTTGTTCGAATCCGAGGAATTTCAAGATCCCTTGGTTAACAGTTGGGTGGAAACGAAGTCCGCCTTTATATGGTCCAACAGCTGAGTTGAATTGAACACGGTAACCACGGTTAACTTGAACTTTTCCATCACGGTCAACCCAAGGAACGCGGAAAGAAATTACGCGCTCAGGCTCAGTGATACGTGCCAAGATATTTTCTTCAATATACTCAGGGTGTTTTTCAAAGACAGGCTCCAAAGTGCTGAAGAATTCTTCAACCGCCTGGAGAAATTCAGCCTCATGCCCGTTACGAGCTTTTACAGTTTCAAACACGCTTTGGATATATTCTTTAGCAGATGTCATATCGTTCTCCTTTTTTGTTGTCATATTTTATTACATGAGACATTATAGCAGAAAAATTTTTCAGTGTAAAGAAAAAAACATAAATTTTCTAAAAATTCTTTCAATTTGGATTAGCTAGTTTTATTAGCTGAATAAGAACCTTTTTATAGGATTAGTTTTATTAAAAGAGTCCGGCCAAAGTATGGTATAATAGTAGCAATATAAAGGAATCTGGAGGAACAGAATCATGGTATCAACTAAAACACAGATTGCTGGTTTTGAATTTGATAATTGCTTGATGAATGCGGCAGGAGTTGCTTGTATGACTATTGAGGAATTGGAAGGTGTTAAAAACTCAGCAGCAGGAACCTTCGTCACTAAAACAGCAACCTTGGAATTTCGTCAGGGGAATCCTGAACCACGCTACCAAGATGTTCCACTTGGCTCTATCAACTCTATGGGTTTGCCAAATAATGGTTTAGACTATTACTTGAACTACCTTTTGGAATTGCAAGAAAAGGAACCAAATCGTACCTTCTTTTTATCATTAGTTGGAATGTCTCCAGAGGAAACTCATACCATTTTGAAGAAGGTGCAAGAAAGTGATTTTCGTGGTCTAACTGAACTCAATCTCTCATGTCCCAATGTTCCAGGAAAACCTCAGATTGCCTATGATTTTGAAACAACAGACCGTATTTTGTCAGAAGTCTTTGAGTATTTTACAAAACCTCTAGGAATTAAGCTACCACCTTATTTTGATATAGTTCACTTTGACCAGGCTGCAGCTATTTTTAACAAATATCCGCTCAAATTTGTCAATTGTGTCAACTCTATTGGAAATGGTCTTTATATTCAAGATGAGTCGGTCGTGATTCGTCCTAAGAATGGCTTTGGTGGAATTGGTGGAGAATACATTAAACCAACTGCCCTTGCCAATGTCCATGCCTTTTATCAACGCTTAAATACAGAAATTCAAATCATTGGAACTGGTGGAGTATTAACAGGGCGTGATGCTTTTGAACATATCTTATGTGGTGCTAGCATGGTGCAGGTAGGAACTACTCTTCATAAAGAAGGAGTAGGTGCTTTTGAGCGTATTACCAAGGAACTCAAAGAAATTATGGTGGAAAAAGGTTATCAAAGCCTAGATGATTTCCGTGGTAAATTACATTATATTGATTAAATAAAAGTGAAACTAAAAAGAAAGGAGAATAGATGCTAGCCATAGAAGAAAGCCGAAAACTGTCCTTAGCTAACCTTCCGAGTTTGACCCTGTTTACAGGGGTCGACCAAGGCCAGTATGACGTCATGAAAACACAGGTTCTAAAACAAATCGGCTACGATTCTGCAGATTTGAACTTTGCTTATTTTGACATGAAAGAAGTAGACTACAAAAGCTTGGAACTAGAGTTGGTCAGTCTTCCTTTCTTTGCGGATGAAAAGATTGTTATTTTAGATCATTTTCTCGACATAACGACAGCTAAAAAACGCTATCTATCTGATGATGAACTTAAGTCTTTTGAAGACTATCTGGAAAATCCTTTACCTTCTAGTAAACTAGTCATTTTTGCTGAAGGGAAGTTGGTTAGTAAGAGACGTTTGGTCAAATTGCTCAAGCGCGATGCGAAGGTTTTTGAAGCCATCGAGCCAAAAGAACAAGAGATGCGTGCTTATTTTCAAAAGTGGGCTCAGGAACAAGGACTTTCCTTTGAGGGGAAAGCTTTTGAACAGTTACTTATCAAATCAGGTTTTCAATTCAGTGAAATTCAAAAAAATCTACTCTTCTTACAGGCCTACAAGGATAATGGTGACATTACAGAAGAAGACATTGTTGAAGCCATACCAAAGACTTTGCAGGATAATATCTTTGATTTAACCCAATTGATTTTAGGGAAGAAGATCGATCAGGCGCGTGATTTAGTGAAGGATTTGACCTTGCAGGGAGAAGATGAGATTAAACTGATTGCCATTATGCTGGGACAGTTCAGACTCTACACACAGGTTAAAATTTTGCAAGAGTCTGGTCAGACAGAATCTCAGATGGTCAGCAGTTTAGGTCACTATCTTGGTCGCAATCCTAATCCTTACCAAATCAAATTTGCCCTTCGTGACACACGAGCTTTGTCCTTGAATTTCTTACAGGATTCTATCCGTTATCTCATCCAAGCAGATTATCAAATTAAGACTGGTGTTTACGAAAAAGGCTACCTGTTTGAGAAGGCTTTGTTGCAAATTGCGAGCCAGTCAAATTGAGCAAATAACTTGAAAAAAAAGGTTGTTTGCGTTATCATTTTTATATAGAAAGAAAAGAGGTATTACAGATGGCTATTATCTTACCAGATCTTCCATACGCTTACGACGCCTTGGAACCATATATTGATGCTGAAACAATGCATTTACACCATGACAAACATCACCAAGCATATGTAAATAACGCTAATGCAGCTCTTGAAAAACACCCTGAAATTGGTGAAGACCTTGAAGCTTTGCTTGCTGATGTAGAATCTATCCCAGCTGATATCCGTCAAGCGCTTATCAACAACGGTGGTGGACACTTGAATCATGCTCTTTTCTGGGAATTGATGACTCCTGAAAAAACAGCTCCTTCAGCAGAACTTGCAGCAGCAATCGATGCAACATTTGGTTCATTCGATGAATTCCAAGCAGCATTTACTGCGGCAGCAACAACACGTTTCGGTTCTGGATGGGCATGGTTGGTTGTTAACAAAGAAGGTAAACTTGAAGTGACTTCAACAGCAAACCAAGACACACCAATCTCAGAAGGTAAGAAACCAATCTTGGGCTTGGACGTTTGGGAACATGCCTACTATGTGAAATATCGCAACGTTCGTCCTGACTATATCAAAGCTTTCTTCTCAGTGATTAACTGGAACAAAGTAGACGAGCTTTACGCAGCAGCTAAATAATCGCATTTGATAACACCCCTTTTTAGTTGGATTTTGAGTCTAGCTTTAAAGGTGTTTTTTGTTTACTTTGCTTAGAAGTCTAGGATACATGATTTTCCTTTGTTGGATAGACTTGATTTATGGTATAATGAAAAAATAGAAAACGAAGGAGAAGTCATGAATATTCAACAATTACGTTATGTTGTTGCTATTGCCAATAGTGGTACTTTTCGTGAAGCGGCTGAGAAAATGTACGTTAGCCAACCCAGTCTATCTATTTCTGTAAGAGATCTGGAGAAAGAGCTAGGATTCAAGATTTTCCGCAGAACTAGTTCGGGTACCTTTCTTACTCGTCGTGGAATGGAATTTTATGAAAAAGCCCAAGAGTTGGTCAAAGGATTTGATGTTTTCCAGAACCAGTATGCCAATCCTGAAGAGGAAAAGGATGAGTTTTCAATAGCCAGCCAGCACTATGATTTCTTACCTCCGACTATCACAACTTTTTCTCAACGGTACCCAGACTATAAAAATTTCCGTATTTTTGAATCTACAACTGTTCAGATTTTGGATGAAGTAGCCCAAGGTCATAGTGAAATTGGGATTATTTACCTCAACAATCAAAACCAAAAAGGTATCATGCAGCGGATTGAAAAATTAGGTCTTGAAGTAATTGAGTTGATTCCTTTCCAAACGCACATTTATTTACGTGAGGGCCATCCCTTGGCTAAGAAAAAAGAACTGGTCATGGATGATTTAGTTGATTTGCCAACAGTTCGTTTCACACAAGAGAAGGATGAATATCTCTATTACTCAGAAAACTTTGTGGACACAAGTGCCAGCTCCCAGATGTTTAACGTAACAGACCGCGCTACTTTAAATGGAATTCTTGAAAGAACAAATGCTTATGCGACTGGTTCTGGATTCTTAGATAGCGATAGTGTGAACGGGATCACCGTTATTCCACTAAATGATAATCTCAATAATCGCATGGTTTATGTCAAACGTGAAGAGGTAGAATTGAGCCAAGCGGGAACTTTATTCGTAGAGGTTATGCAAGAGTATTTTAATCAGAAGAGGAAGGCATGAAAAAAAGAGGACTAGTAGTATGGATTATAGGATCCTTAATCCTATTCGACCAATTGGTAAAGTCTTATGTCGTTCAGAATATTGCTCTTGGTGAAATCAAGTCATGGATCCCAAATCTAGTTAGTTTAACCTATCTGCAAAATAGAGGAGCAGCCTTTTCGATGCTCCAAGATCAACAGTGGTTTTTTGCAGTGATTACCCTCGTAGTCATGGTTGGAGCTATCTGGTATCTTCATAAGCATATAGAGGATTCCTTCTGGACAGTCTTTGGATTGGTTTTGATTATTGCAGGTGGTCTGGGGAACTTTATTGATCGTATTAGCCAAGGATTTGTCGTGGATATGTTTCACTTAGACTTTATCAATTTCGCGATTTTCAATGTGGCTGATAGTTATCTGACAGTAGGGGTCGTTGTGTTATTGCTTGCAATGCTAAAAGAGGAAATGAATGGAAATTAAAATTGAAAGAGGCGGGATACGCCTAGATAAGGCTTTGTCAGATTTGACAGAATTGTCTCGTAGTCTCGCCAATGAACAAATCAAGTCTGGTCAAGTCTTGGTCAACGGCCAGGTCAAGAAAGCCAAATATACAGTCCAAGAAGGAGATATGATCACTTATCAAATTCCCGAACCAGAGGTTTTGGAGTATGTAGCAGAGGATATTCCTTTAGAAATTATTTATCAAGATGAGGATGTAGCAGTAGTCAATAAACCTCAAGGCATGGTTGTTCATCCAAGTGCTGGTCATACCAGTGGTACCTTGGTGAATGCCCTTATGTATCATATTAAGGACTTATCAGGAATTAATGGTGTGCTGCGCCCAGGGATTGTCCATCGTATCGATAAGGACACATCTGGGCTTCTCATGGTTGCTAAAAATGATGAAGCGCATTTAGCACTTGCTCAAGAATTGAAAGACAAGAAATCTCTTCGAAAATATTGGGCTATTGTTCATGGTAATCTTCCAAATGACCGAGGTGTTATTGAGGCACCGATTGGTCGAAGTGAAAAAGACCGTAAGAAACAATCTGTCACTGCTAAAGGAAAACCAGCAGTGACACGTTTCCAAGTCTTAGAACGCTTTGGTGACTATTCTTTATTAGAGTTGCAACTGGAAACAGGACGGACCCATCAAATCCGTGTACACATGGCTTATATCGGTCATCCTGTAGCTGGTGATGAGGTTTATGGACCTCGTAAAACCCTAAAGGGACATGGACAATTTCTCCATGCCAAGACTCTTGGATTTACCCATCCAAGAACGGGTGAAACGCTGGAATTTACTGCTGATATTCCAGAAATATTCAAGCAAACCTTGGAGAAACTTAGAAATGAACAATAAAAAAGGACTCAATTGAGTCCTTTTTATTTGCGTTTTTTCTTAGCTTTTTTCATTTTGTTAGCCATGCGTTTCATGGATTGTTTCATGGCAAATTCACCGATTTTACCTTTGAGGCCTCCACCGAGCATCTGGCTCATATCGGGCATTCCAGCTCCTCCGAGAGCAGACATATCCGGCATGCCACCTTGTCCCATCATACCTTCAAGGGCTGACATATCCATGCCACCAGGCATGTTTTTAGGAAGGTTGTTAGGGTTAATACCCATTTGCTTCATCATCTTGTTCATGTCACCAGACATGACACCTTGCATGAGTTGTTTAGCTTGGTTAAAGTCTTTGATGAACTTGTTGACATCGATAAAGGTATTACCAGAACCAGCTGCAATACGACGACGACGGCTTGGAGTGAGCAAATCTGGATTTTCACGTTCTTCCGGAGTCATAGATGAGACGATGGCACGTTTGCGAGCGATTTGTTTTTCATCCACCTTCATATTTTGAAGAGCAGGATTGTTGGCCATACCAGGAATCATCTTAAGCAAATCTTCCATTGGCCCCATATTTTGCACTTGATCCAACTGATCGATGAAATCATTGAAATCAAAGGTGTTTTCCCGCATCTTTTCAGCCATTTCAAGGGCTTTTTGCTCATCGTATTCTTGAGAAGCTTTCTCAATCAGAGTCAGCATATCTCCCATACCGAGAATACGGCTGGCCATGCGGTCAGGGTGGAAAGTCTCAATATCGGTAATCTTTTCACCAGTACCAGTGAATTTGATTGGTTTTCCTGTGATATGACGAACAGAAAGGGCAGCACCACCACGAGTGTCCCCGTCAATCTTGGTAAGGATGACACCGGTAACTTCTAATTGAGCGTTAAATTCTCGCGCAACGTTAGCAGCTTCTTGACCAATCATGGCATCGATGACGAGAAGGATTTCATTTGGTTGAGCAAGAGCTTTAACATCACGGAGCTCGTTCATGAGAAGCTCATCGATTTGTAAACGACCGGCTGTATCAATCAAGACATAGTCGTTATGGTTGGCTTTGGCTTGCTCCAAACCTTGGCGAACAATTTCCACTGCAGGAACTTCAGTTCCAAGAGCAAAGACAGGAACGTCAATTTGTTGTCCCAGTGTTTTAAGCTGGTCAATAGCTGCAGGACGATAGATGTCGGCCGCAATCATCAGAGGACGAGCATCCTCTTCCTTTTTGAGTTTGTTAGCAAGTTTTCCAGCGAAGGTTGTTTTACCAGCCCCTTGCAAACCGACCATCATGATAATGGTTGGGATTTTTGGAGACTTGATAATCTCAGCTGTATCAGAACCAAGAACTTCAGTCAACTCCTCATTAACAATCTTGATGATTTGTTGAGCTGGATTGAGGGTATCAATGACCTCATGCCCAATGGCACGTTCACGAACCTTCTTTATAAAGTCCTTAACCACTGGTAAAGCAACGTCGGCTTCTAAAAGAGCCAAACGAATTTCCTTGGTTGCTTCTTGGATATCACTCTCGGTGATTTTTCCTTTTTTACGTAGATTTTTAAAGACGTTCTGCAAACGTTCTGTTAAATTTTCAAATGCCATATTTATTCCTCTTATTCTCTATTGTCAATACTTGTTAAAATCTCAACTTGCTCTTGGAGAAAAGCATCTTCTGGATAGCGATCAATGATCTGATCAAAAATCTGACTGCGAACAATGTAGTCAGAGTACATATGGAGCTTCATCTCATAGTCTTCCAGAATCTTTTCGGTTCGTTTGATATTATCATAAACAGCCTGACGACTGACACCGAATTCTTCAGCGATTTCAGCTAAACTATAGTCGTCTGCATAGTAGAGTTCGATATAGTTCATTTGCTTATCAGTCAAAAGGGCTGCATAAAATTCAAACAGAGCATTCATTCGATTGGTTTTTTCAATTTCCATAAGATTTATTATACCAAAAAATAGGCTAGACTGCTAGTAATGGATTGATTTTAGAAGCAAGTGAGAAAAAGACGTTTTAACGGTTATTTTCTGACTATGAATCCTTTTTTTGGTATAATGGAGTGTATTATAATGTTTTAGAAAGAGGTTCTTATGAAAGAATTAGAAACTGTGTTAGAGCAACGTTTTGAGCTTGTTTTTTCAGATAAACAATTACTTGAAACAGCTTTTACTCACACTAGTTATGCAAACGAGCACCGCCTCTTAAAAATTTCACACAATGAACGCTTGGAATTTTTAGGAGACGCTGTTCTGCAATTATTGATTTCAGAATACCTGTACAAGAAATATCCTAAAAAACCAGAAGGTGATTTATCTAAACTTCGTGCCATGATTGTTCGCGAGGAGAGTTTAGCTGGTTTTGCGCGTGATTGCCAGTTTGATCAGTTTATCAAGCTAGGCAAAGGAGAAGAAAAATCAGGTGGTCGCAATCGTGATACCATCTTGGGAGATGCCTTCGAAGCCTTTTTGGGTGCTCTTCTTTTAGACAAGGATCTGGCTAGAGTGAAGGATTTTATCTATCAAGTCATGATACCAAAAGTAGAAGCCGGCGATTTTGAAATGATTAAAGACTACAAGACTCACTTGCAAGAATTACTCCAAGTCAATGGTGATGTCGATATTCGTTATCAAGTGATATCAGAGATTGGGCCTGCCCATGATAAGATGTTTCAAGTGGAAGTCCTTGTTGAAGGGAAAAGTCTTGGAACTGGTCAAGGACGTTCAAAAAAATTAGCAGAGCAGGAAGCCGCAAAAAATGCAGTTGAGGAAGGGCTGGATTCATGTATTTAAAGGAAATTGAGATTCAGGGGTTTAAGTCCTTTGCTGACAAAACCAAGGTTGTTTTTGACCAGGGAGTTACAGCTGTTGTAGGACCTAATGGTTCTGGAAAATCAAACATCACGGAAAGTCTGCGTTGGGCACTAGGTGAATCTAGTGTGAAAAGCTTGCGTGGTGGGAAGATGCCTGATGTTATCTTTGCAGGAACAGAAAGTAGAAAACCTTTAAACTATGCTTCTGTGGTTGTTACCCTAGATAACCAGGACGGCTTTATCAAGGATGCAGGCCAGGAAATTAAGGTAGAGCGTCACATTTATCGTACTGGAGATAGTGAGTACAAGATTGATGGGAAAAAAGTCCGTCTTCGTGATATTCATGATCTTTTCTTAGATACTGGACTTGGACGCGATTCCTTCTCTATTATTTCCCAAGGGAAGGTCGAAGAAATCTTTAACTCCAAACCTGAGGAACGCCGGGCTATTTTTGAAGAAGCAGCTGGAGTTTTAAAATATAAAACTCGTCGCAAAGAGACAGAAAGTAAACTGCAACAAACTCAAGACAATTTAGACCGCTTGGAAGATATCATCTATGAGTTAGACAATCAAATCAAGCCCTTAGAAAAGCAAGCAGCAACAGCTCGTAAATTTATAGAATTAGATGGTCAGCGTAAGGCGATTTACTTGGATGTTTTGGTTGCACAAATTCAAGCCAATAAGGCTGAATTAGATCTAACAGAAGAAGAATTAAACCAAGTTCAAGAACTTTTGACGAGCTACTATCAGAAACGTGAAGAGTTAGAAGAAGAAAATCAAACTCTCAAAAAGAAACGTCATGATTTGCAAGCTGAAATGTCAAAAGACCAGTCCACACTGATGGATTTGACTGGTCTAATCAGTGAATTAGAGCGTAAGTTAGCCTTGTCAAAACTGGAAACAGAACAAGTCGCTCTCAATCAACAAGAAGCTCAGGCACGTTTGGCTAGTTTGGACGAAAAGAGAAATGCTCTCATTCAGGAGAAGGAAGAAAAAGAAGCAAATCTCAGTCAGTTAGAAGAAAATTTAGCGGTCAATACGAAGGAACTCAATCGCTTAGAAGCAGAATTATTGGCTTTTTCTGATGATCCAGATCAAATGATTGAGCAATTGCGTGAACGTTTTGTGGCTTTCTTACAGGAAGAAGCGGATGTCTCTAACCAATTAACAAGGATTGAAAATGACCTTGAAAATAGTCGCCAACAGACTCAAAAGCAAGAAGAACAATTAGAATCCTTGAAGGAACAATTGGCTTCTGCCAAGTCCAAGGCTAGTGAGCAAGAGCTTGCCCTTAAATCAGCTAAAGAAGAAGTACAAAGTTTACTTGTCAATTATCAGATCAGTGCTAAGCAAGAGGAAGAACAAAAGCAGGCTTATCAAAGTCAGCAAAATCTACTCTTTGACCGTTTGGATAGTCTGAAAAACAAACAGGCCAAGGCGCAAAGTTTGGAAAACATTCTTAAAAACCATAGCAATTTTTATGCGGGTGTCAAGACTGTTCTCCAAGAAAAAAATCGCTTAGGTGGTATTATTGGAGCAGTTAGTGAACATTTAACCTTTGATGTTCGTTATCAGACAGCTCTTGAGATTGCTCTCGGTGCAAGTAGCCAACACATCATCGTTGAAGACGAACAGGCAGCGACTAAAGCTATCGATTTCCTTAAACGAAATCGAGCCGGTCGTGCGACTTTCCTTCCTTTGACAACCATTAAGGCTCGGAGCATTTCTGGGCAGAATCAAGATGTGATTGCCTCAAGTCCAGGTTTTCTTGGTATGGCAGATGAACTGGTTACCTTTGATACCAAGCTTGAAGCTATTTTTAAAAATCTGCTAGCTACCACAGCTATCTTTGATACAGTTGAGCATGCGCGTGATGCTGCTCGTAAGGTACGCTATCAAGTTCGTATGGTTACGCTAGATGGTACAGAATTGCGAACAGGTGGTTCTTATGCTGGTGGTGCCAATCGTCAAAATAACAGCATCTTCATCAAGCCTGAATTAGAGCAGTTGCAAAAAGAGATTGCTCAAGAAGAAAAGCTCCTTCGTCAGGAAGAAGAAAATCTGAAGTCAGTTCAAGAAGCTTTGGATACTCTTAGTCAAACTTTGGAGACCATTAAGTCCCAGGGAGAGCAAGCTCGTATCCAGGAACAAGGCTTGTACTTAGCTTATCAACAAACTAGCCAGCAGGTCGAAGAACTTGAGACTCTCTTGAAACTTCAGGAGCAAGAATTAAACAACCTTAGAGGTGGAGATTGGCAAGCTGAAAAAGAAAAATGCCAAGAACGTCTCGCAGTTATTGCAACTGAAAAGCAAAAGCTGGAATCTGAAATTGAAGAAATCAAGTCCAATAAAAATGCTATTCAGGAACGCTACAAAAACTTGCAGGAAAAAATTTCCCAAGAGCGTCTGCTTAAAACAGAAATGCTTGGACGGAAACGTTATGAGGTTTCTGATATTGAACGGATTAACAAAGAACTTGAGAACCTCAATATCGAGCAAGAAGAGATTGAACGTCTTTTGCAAGAAAAAGTAGATAATCTTGAAAAAGTTGATACAGAACTTTTGGCCAAGCAGGAAGCAGAAGCCAAGAGTCAGAAGGAAGAAATTCAACAAGGATTGATTCGTAAGCAGTTTGAACTCGACGACATTGAGGGACAACTGGATGATATTGCCAGTCATTTAGAACAAGCTCGCCAGCAAAATGAAGAATGGATTCGTAAGCAAACACGAGCGGAAGCGACCAAAGAAAAAATTACGGACCGCCTTCGTTATCTTCAAGGTCAACTGACTGAAGAATATCAGATTAGCTATACGGAAGCTTTAGAACAAGCGAATCAGTTGGAAGATTTAGCAATCGCTGAACAAAAGGTTAAGGATTTGGAAAAATCCATTCGTTCACTTGGTCCGGTTAACTTGGATGCTATTGAACAGTTTGATGAAGTGCACGAACGTTTGGAGTTCTTAAATACTCAGCGAGATGACATTCTTTCTGCTAAAAACTTACTTCTTGAGACCATTACAGAAATGAACGATGAAGTGAAAGAACGCTTTAAGTCAACATTCGAAGCCATTCGGGAGTCCTTTAAAGTGACCTTTAAGCAGATGTTTGGTGGTGGTCAAGCAGACCTAATCCTGACAGAAGGAGATTTATTGACAGCAGGTGTCGAAATCTCTGTTCAACCACCAGGTAAGAAAATCCAATCCCTCAACCTCATGAGTGGTGGGGAGAAGGCTTTGTCAGCTCTAGCTTTGCTCTTCTCAATCATTCGTGTTAAGACCATTCCATTTGTTATCTTGGATGAGGTAGAGGCCGCACTTGATGAGGCAAACGTTAAACGTTTTGGTGATTATCTCAATCGATTTGATAAAGACAGCCAATTTATCGTTGTTACTCACCGTAAGGGAACCATGGCAGCAGCAGACTCTATCTATGGGGTGACCATGCAAGAATCTGGTGTATCTAAGATTGTCTCTGTAAAACTAAAAGATTTAGAGAATATGGATGCTTAGTGAGTGCTCGTTACAAACTTTCAGCTAAGCATTTAGAATGACCTTTAAGAAGTCAGAAGGGTTACAAAAATAATTTGAGGAGCTTATATGGATTTTGATCTATTCCTAATGGTTTGTAATTATATTGGGACAATAGCTTTTGCAGCATCAGGAGCCATCAAAGGCTTTGGTAAACGTTTAGATATTTTTGGGATTAGTTTATTGGCAATCGTAACAGCAGTTGGTGGGGGGATTTTAAGAGATTCTATTATCAGTCGCTTTCCTTCCTCGCTTGCTGATCCTGGACCAATTTATGTCTCTATCCTTGTAGCAGTTATCATGTATGTCTTTGTGACTTCAAAACAGGCTAATGCGAGTCATGATAAAAAGTTCTATAAGTGGTTGAGAGAAGCCTATCTCATATTTGATTCCATTGGCTTAATTATCTTCTCTCTAATTGGAGCTACAGCTTTAGCTGATAGTAAATTGAATTTGATGTCTGCAGGGATTTTAGCCTGTTTAACGGGAGCAGGTGGTGGTATTATCCGAGACCTCCTGATCAATGAAGTTCCAAGTGTTCTAAAAGAAGACATCTATGCCCTTCTATCTTTTGTAATTGGCGTTATTTATTACTGGTTGGCCTTTGTCCTCCATTTTCCAAGAATTACTGCCTTTATTATTCTCTCAATTGTCGGTTTTGTGATTCGACTCTGTATTATTAAGTTTAAGCTCTCTTTGCCAAATATGGATAAGAGAACCTTGAACTGATGAATAAGCGAGACTTATTTTATATATGCGTCTAATCTCGTATGGATTAGGCGCTATTTTATTTTTTGCAAATACGGGAAATATTTGATGAAATTAATATTTTTTGGTATTATATCTAAAATTTAAAATAAGATAGGAGCAGCAATGAGTAATTTGAAGAATTCGGTTGATTTTATTAAAGAAATAGAGAAATTAAAGTCAGTAACAAGATTTAATAGAACTCTTGATGGAAGATTTGAAAATAGTGCTGAGCATTCTTGGCAGGGTGCCATAGCTGCAATGGTTCTTCAAGATTATTATCCTGAAAAATTGAATATGGAAAAAGTGATTTCTATGTTACTGCTTCATGATTTAGGTGAGATTTATGCCGGAGATACTTGGGTTTTTGATAATGAAAAAAAGTTTCATTCTCATGATAGAGAGCTAGAATCTATAGAAAAAACAATGAGCCTCCTTCCAGAAGAGAAATATTTGAATATGAAAAATTTGTGGTTGGAATTTGAAAAAGGGCAGAGTGCTGAAGCAAGATATGCAAGAGCAATCGATGCATTGGTACCACTGATAAATCATTTAGAAGTATCAGAATTAAATTATAACCCTGATAATATCAGTGCAGACATGGTATTAGAAAAGAAAAAGTTCATAAAAAGTGAATCTGAAGAATTATGGAAATTGACAAAAAAGTTAATTCAGGAAAGTGTAGAGAAGGGCTTATATTTATAATAAGAATTGGCTCTTTGGATTGATTTTTAGTATACTAAGGCGTGTCAATCCTGCACGTCTTTTTTGTTTTTTCTATGGTATAATAGTAGATAGATTTATAACTGGAGAATATAAGTATTTATGATAAAACTAGTCGCAACTGATATGGACGGGACTTTTCTAGATGAAGCGGGCCAATTTGATATGGAGCGCTTAAAAGCTCTTCTCTCTTCATATAAAAAACGAGGAATCTACTTTGCTGTAGCATCAGGACGTGGTCTTTTGTCCTTAGAGAAACATTTTGCGGATGTCAAAGATGAGATTATCTTCATTGCTGAAAATGGGAGTCTGGTTCGTTTTCATGGAGAGGACCTCTATGAAGCAACCATGCCACGTGATTTTTACCTATCAACATTTGAAAAACTAAAATCTTCCCCTTATTTTGATGAGAAGAAGATGCTCTTGACTGGTAAAAAGGCCTGTTATGTCTTAGAAACGGTGGATGAGACCTATCTTATGTTTAGCCATCATTACAATGAAAATATCCAAAAGGTAGGCAGTCTCGAAGATATTACCGATGAGATTTTCAAATTCACAACGAACTTTACTGAAGAGACAGTAAAAGCCGGGGAAGCTTGGGTCAATGAACATGTGCCCGGTGTTAAGGCTATGACTACTGGTTTTGAATCCATTGATATTGTTCTAGACTATGTTGACAAGGGAGTAGCAATTGTAGAGCTAGCGAAAAAATTAAATCTGGATATGGATCAAGTGATGGCTTTTGGTGATAACCTCAACGACCTTCACATGATGCAGGTTGTAGGACATCCAGTCGCACCTGAAAATGCTCGCCCAGAAATTCTAGAACTGGCCGAAACAGTTATTGGACACCACAAAGACCAATCAGTTATCGCTTATATGGAGGAATTGTAATGGCAGATATTAAATTAATTGCTTTGGACTTAGATGGTACTTTGCTAACGACAGATAAGAAATTAACAGATCGTACCAAGGCAACTTTGAAGGCTGCGCGTGAACAAGGAGTCAAGGTAGTCCTAACAACTGGACGTCCTCTCAAAGCCATGGATTTCTTCCTCAAAGAACTTGGAACAGATGGTCATGAGGATGAGTATACTATTACTTTTAATGGCGGTTTGGTTCAAAAAAATACGGGTGAAATCCTTGATAAGACAGTCTTTTCCATTGATGATGTGAGTCGTATTTACGAAGAAACTGAAAAACTAAATATTCCATTAGATGCTATTTCTGAAGGCGTCGTTTATCAGATTCAATCAGATCAAGAAAGTTTATACGCTCAGTTTAACCCAGCTTTAACCTTTATTCAAACTGCTCTTGAAGATTTGTCTAGTCAGATTACTTACAATAAGTGTGTCACTGCCTTTCCTCAAGAACCCTTGGATGCAGCTATTCAAAAGATTTCTCCTGAATTGTTTGACAAATATGAAATTTTTAAATCACGTGAACTCTTGCTAGAATGGTCACCAAAGAATGTCCATAAGGCGACAGGACTAGCTAAGTTAATTGAGCATTTAGGAATTGATCGAAGTCAAGTCATGGCTTGTGGCGATGAAGCTAATGACCTTTCTATGATTGAATGGGCAGGTCTTGGTGTAGCCATGCAAAATGCTGTGCCTGAGGTCAAAGCAGTTGCAAACGTGGTAACGCCTATGACCAATGACGAGGAAGCAGTCGCCTGGGCAATTGAAAAATATGTACTGAAGGAGAATTAAAGTATGGGATTATTTGACCGTTTATTTGGGAAAATAGAAGAACCAAAAATTGAAGATGTCGTCAAAGAAGCATTAGAAAACATTGATTTATCAGATGATAACGAGCAAAACGATGCATCGGAATCTGAAAATGCTGAAGTGACAGAACCAGAAGAGGTTACCTTACCAGAAGAACCTCAGGAAGAAATCAATGATGGCTCATCTGAAGTAGAGATTGTTGAGGAAGCAATCTCTGAGCCGATCGACGAAGTTGAAATTCATCAAGAAGAAGCAATTCAAGTTGAAGAGGTAGAAAGTCCTCAAGTGGAATCATCTCACGTTGAAGATATGACTTCAAGCGATGAAGAAGAGGATTTTAATCAACTTCAATCAGACGAAACAGAGCCGGAAATCACTGAGGAAGTGGAAGAAGATCTAGTAATCGAAGAAACTCCTCTGGTTGAAGAGACTGTACAGGAAAAGTATGATCGCAGTCTCAAGAAAACTCGTACGGGATTTGGGGCTCGTTTGAATGCCTTCTTTGCTAATTTCCGCTCAGTTGATGAAGAATTCTTTGAAGAACTAGAAGAACTCTTAATCATGAGTGACGTTGGTGTTCAGGTAGCTTCAAATCTAACGGAAGAATTGCGTTATGAGGCTAAACTTGAAAATGCCAAGAAACCAGAAGCTCTTCGTCGTGTTATCATCGAAAAATTGGTGGAGCTTTACGAAAAAGATGGGCAATACAATGAAAGTATTAACTTCCAAGATGGTTTGACTGTCATGCTCTTTGTAGGTGTTAATGGTGTCGGAAAGACAACATCAATCGGTAAATTGGCACATCGCTACAAACAAGCTGGTAAGAAAGTTATGCTGGTTGCTGCGGATACCTTCCGTGCTGGTGCGGTAGCTCAGCTAGCAGAATGGGGTCGTCGTGTCGGTGTGCCTGTTGTAACGGGTCCAGAAAAAGCTGATCCAGCCAGTGTGGTCTTTGATGGAATGGAACGTGCAGTAGCAGAAGGTATTGATATTCTCATGATTGATACAGCTGGACGTTTGCAAAACAAAGAAAACTTGATGGCAGAGTTGGAAAAAATTGGTCGTATCATCAAGCGTGTTGTGCCTGAAGCACCTCATGAAACCTTCCTAGCTCTAGATGCCTCAACTGGTCAAAATGCTCTTGTACAAGCTAAAGAATTTTCAAAAATCACTCCTTTGACAGGTATTGTCTTAACCAAGATTGATGGAACTGCCCGAGGTGGTGTCGTTCTTGCTATCCGTGAAGAGCTCAATATCCCTGTTAAGTTGATTGGATTTGGTGAAAAAATCGATGATATCGGTGAGTTCAATTCTGAAAACTTTATGAAGGGCCTTCTAGAAGGTTTGCTGTAAAAGAAAATCCTGCAAGAATTCTTGCAGGATTGTTTTTGATTATTCTAGTCGACCATCTTTACGATAGGCGATATCTGGTTGCCAGGTCCACTTAGCTCCGTATTTTTCAAGTAAATCAAAGCTAGCTTGAGGTCCCATTGTACCAGCCTTGTAGTCATGAAGTGGAGCTCCATTATCAGCCCAAAGTTTCTCAATACGGTCAATCAATTTCCATGATGCGCTTACTTCATCCCAGTGGCTAAAATTGGTTGAGTTATTGTTCAAAACATCATAGATCAGTTTTTCATATGGGTCTGGTGAAGCACCTGTAGCAGTCGCATCTGTTCGATAGTCAAGAGAATTTGGCGCAAGGCTAAACTCTTCACCCACCTTCTTACCGTTAAGGCTAAGAGAGAATCCTTCAGTCGGTTGGATATAGATGGTAAGCACATTCGGTGCTAGAGGTTCACCGAAAATAGAATCCATTTGTTTGAAGACAATGTTCACATGTGTTCCTTTTTCAGTTAGGCGTTTACCTGTACGGAAGAAGAAAGGTACACCACGGAAGCGATCAGTATCTACAAAGAAGGCACCTGAAGCAAATGTTTCTGTCATAGATTCGGGGTTGACATTTGGTTCGCTACGGTAAGAGATGTATTTCATGCCATCGACTTTACCCGAACGATATTGACCACGGATGAATTGTTCTTTGAGTTCCTCATCTGTAGGGTGGTAAAGGTTCTTGAAGACCTTGATTTTTTCTGCGCGAATGTCATCCTTGGTAAAGCTTGCAGGCTTGTCCATAGCAAGGAGTGACAGAAGTTGGAGGGTATGGTTTTGAACCATATCACGAAGGGCACCAGACTCATCATAGTAGCCACCACGTTCTTCAACACCGAGACGCTCTGCAAATGTGATTTGCACGTTATCGATGTGCTCACGATTCCAAACATTTTCAAAAATCATATTGGCAAAGCGAATGGCAAAAATGCTTTGAATCATTTCCTTACCAAGATAATGGTCGATACGATAGATTTGCTCTTCGTTAAAAGTAGCTAGAAGTTCTTCGTTTAGTTTGCTTGCAGTCTCATAGTCTGTACCGAAAGGTTTCTCAACAATCAAACGTTCAAAGCCCTTACCGTCAACGATTTGCTCTGACTTGAGGTGTTTAGCAATGGTACCAAAGAACTGAGGTGCCATTGAGAGGAAGAAGAGTTTGTTGTGCTCAGTCTGATATTTTTCGTTTAATTCAGCCTGAAGCTTGCGTAGTTCGATGTAGTGCTCAGTATCATTAACATCGTGACTTTGATAGTAAAAATGACTAGCAAATGCTTGAGCTTCTTCTGCGCTATCTGCCAAGTCCAAGATAGATTCGACAACAACAGATTCGAAATACTCTTTACTCCAAGGTCTACGAGCAGTTCCGATAACAGCAAAATGATCAGAAAGATTACCTGATTTATAAAGTCTAAAGAGTGAAGGGTAAAGCTTTCGTTTAGCCAAATCTCCACTTGCGCCGAAAATTGTAACAATAACTTTAGATGACATCCAGCTACCTAATTTCTATTTTGTTTCCTAGTCAAGCTAGTCATGAGGAATCCCCATTTTCATACCCTTTATTTTATCATAATTTTCTAAAAAATCCAAAATTCCAATACAAGTAAGAAAAAAACTGCAAGGGAAACCTTGCAGTTTTTTTAAGCGTTGAGAACCTTGTCCAAAAATTCTTTTAGACGAGGGTGTTGTGGGTTATCAAAGATTTGATCAGGGGTTCCATCTTCTAGGAATTCTCCGTCTGCGGTAAAGATTACACGATTAGCAACCTTACGAGCAAAACCCATCTCGTGAGTTACGATGATCATGGTCATACCTTGCTCTGCCAATTCCTTCATAACGTTAAGAACGTCGCCGACCATCTCAGGGTCAAGGGCAGAAGTTGGCTCGTCAAAGAGCATGATATCAGGGTTCATTGCTAAACCTCGAGCAATAGCCACACGTTGTTTTTGTCCGCCAGACAAACTATCAGGATTAGCATTGGCCTTGTCAGCAAGTCCAACCTTTTCAAGAAGTTCCATGCCTAATTTTTCAGCTTCAGGTTTGGTTAATAACTTATGCTCGATAGGAGCAAAAGTGATATTTTCCAAGACAGTCATATGTGGGAAGAGATTGAAGTGCTGGAACACCATTCCGACATTTTCACGAACATGATCCACGTTGGTTGCTTTATCCGTCAAATCATAACCATTAACAGTAATATGACCTTTTGTACCTTCCTCAAGGAGATTCAAGCTACGCAAGAAAGTTGACTTACCTGAACCAGAAGGACCGATGATACAAACAACATCACCTTCGTAGAATTTTACAGAGATTCCTTTTAGAACCTTGTTTTTCCCATATTGTTTATGTAAATTATCGACATCAATTTTTAATTTTGCCATTATTGAATCCTCTTTTCTAAGCGTTTCGCTAATCTAGTTAGAAGAGTGATAATCACAAGGTAGAAGACTGCGAGAATTGCATACATTTTGAAACTTTGGTAGTTACGAGCAATGATAATCTTACCAGTTTGGAAGAGTTCTACCAAACCGATTGCAGATACGATCGTTGTATCTTTCAATGCGATAACAAATTGGTTGACGAAGTTTGGAAGCATGAGCTTGGTTGCTTGAGGCAAGACAATCTTACGCATGGTTTTTCCATATGAAATACCAAGACTTCGACTAGCTTCCATTTGTCCAACAGGAACGGCCTTAATACCACCACGAACGATTTCAGCGATGTAAGCTGCTGAGTTTAGGGAGAGGGCAATTGTACCAGCGACAAAGTCGTTGATTGGACTTTGTTGACCTGTGAGGGATTCGATAAAGTTAGGAACTCCCCAGAAAATGAAGGCTGCGAGAATCATCAATGGAATACCACGGATAACGTCAACGAAAATCTCTGAAATCAAACGGAGTGATTTATAAGGGCTGACACTAAACATACCAAAGATTATACCGATGAAAATCGCAATTACAAATGAAATAAGTGCTAATGAGAGGGTAATTCCAAGTCCGCTGAGAAGTTGTTTGTAGTTGTTTTTCAACAAGCCCCAGATAGTTGTTTCATCAGCGGTTGAACTTGTAGTAGTAGAATCGCTAGCTAAATACTTATCAAGAATCTTTTGGAATTCTCCATTTGCCTTAAGGTTTGCAAGACCCTTGTTAAACTTCTCTAGCAATTCTGGATTGCTTCCTTTTTTTACTGCAAAAGCAGTTTCACCAATTGGTGTACCTGCGATTGGTGTTTTTAACTTTTGTCCTTGTCTGATAGAATATTTAATAACAGGTTCGTCGTCCATAACGGCATCAATTGAACCAGTGTTTAAGCTATCATACATAGATGCAGCATCAGAAAAAGTTTTGATCTTGTAACCGTACTTGCTTTGATTATCTGTTAGGAAGGTTTGTGAAGCAGTACCATTTTTCACACCTACAGTCTTACCGTTCAAATCCTCATAAGAAGAAATGGTACTTGATTCTTTCACACCGAGAATGGTGTTTGCTGTATAGTAAGAATCAGAGAAATCAAAAGTTTCTTTACGAGCATCCGTAACTGACATACCTGCAATGATACCGTCTGCTTGTCCAGATTGAACCGCATTGATAGCAGCATCAAAACCAGGGTTGGTAATTTCAATTTCAAAGCCTTGGTCTTCAGCGATTGCCTTGATTAGATCCATATCGATACCAGTGTATTGATTGCTTGAATCCTGGAAAACAAATGGCGCAAAAGATGAGTCACTGGCGATAACATACTTGTTTTTCTCGGTATCAGCTTTTACTAGTCCTAATGAAAAAATAGGAAATATAATAAGCAAACAAGCTAGAATTTTTTTCTTCATGTGATGTCTCCTTTCAGGGTATTTTCAAATTATAGCAGAAAAAATTGTATCCGGCAAATATTTTATATTTCTATGTCAGAAGATATAACATATAATAAGATGAGGTAGTCTGTTGAGAAACAGAAACTCTTCCCTTTTTATGGTAAAATAGAAGGATAGAAAATGTGTATGAGGCTATTATGATAAATAGAATTACAGACAACAAATTTAAACTTGTATCCAAATACCAACCGTCAGGGGATCAACCACAGGCCATTGAGCAGTTGGTGGATAATATCGAGGGTGGAGAAAAGGCCCAAATCTTAATGGGGGCGACTGGTACAGGGAAAACCTATACCATGAGTCAAGTGATTGCGCAAGTTAATAAGCCAACCTTGGTCATTGCCCACAATAAGACACTAGCAGGCCAGCTCTATGGGGAGTTCAAGGAATTTTTCCCAGAGAATGCTGTTGAGTACTTCGTTTCTTACTATGATTACTACCAGCCAGAAGCTTATGTGCCCTCTAGCGATACCTACATCGAAAAAGATAGTTCGGTCAATGACGAGATTGATAAACTTCGCCACTCCGCTACATCAGCTTTGTTGGAGCGTAATGATGTTATCATTGTGGCATCAGTTTCTTGTATCTATGGTTTGGGTTCTCCGAAGGAATATGCTGATAGTGTGGTAAGTTTGCGTCCGGGTCTTGAGATTTCTCGCGATAAACTGCTGAACGACTTGGTGGATATCCAGTTTGAGCGTAATGACATTGATTTCCAGCGTGGAAGATTTCGCGTACGTGGAGATGTGGTGGAGATTTTCCCAGCCTCTCGTGATGAGCATGCCTTTCGTGTTGAGTTCTTTGGAGATGAGATTGATCGTATTCGTGAAGTCGAAGCTCTTACGGGGCAAGTTCTGGGCGAAGTGGACCATTTGGCGATTTTCCCAGCCACTCACTTTGTGACCAATGACGACCACATGGAAGTAGCTATTGCTAAAATTCAGGCCGAGTTGGAGGAGCAGTTAGCTATCTTTGAAAAAGAGGGTAAACTCCTCGAAGCACAACGCTTGAAACAACGGACAGAGTACGATATCGAGATGTTGCGTGAGATGGGTTATACCAATGGTGTCGAAAACTACTCACGTCACATGGATGGACGAAGCGAAGGGGAGCCACCTTATACTCTTCTTGACTTTTTCCCTGATGATTTTCTGATTATGATTGACGAGAGCCATATGACCATGGGGCAAATCAAGGGGATGTATAATGGAGACCGTTCACGTAAGGAAATGTTGGTTAACTACGGTTTCCGTTTACCGTCTGCCTTGGATAACCGTCCCCTCCGGCGGGAAGAATTTGAAAGTCATGTTCACCAGATTGTCTATGTATCAGCGACGCCTGGGGATTACGAGATGGAGCAAACGGACACTGTTATTGAGCAAATCATTCGTCCAACAGGTCTTTTGGATCCTGAGGTAGAAGTGCGTCCAACCATGGGACAGATTGATGACCTCTTGGGGGAAATCAATGCCCGTGTTGAAAAGAATGAACGCACCTTTATCACAACCTTGACTAAGAAAATGGCAGAAGACTTAACCGATTACTTCAAGGAAATGGGGATCAAAGTCAAATACATGCACTCGGATATCAAGACTTTAGAGCGGACAGAGATTATCCGAGATTTACGATTAGGTGTCTTTGATGTCTTAGTCGGGATTAACCTCCTTCGTGAAGGGATTGACGTGCCTGAAGTCAGTCTAGTTGCTATTCTTGATGCCGACAAGGAAGGCTTCCTCCGAAACGAACGCGGATTAATTCAGACCATTGGTCGTGCTGCCCGTAATAGCGAGGGTCATGTCATCATGTATGCTGATACTATGACTCAATCTATGCAAAAGGCCATCGATGAAACGGCTCGCCGCCGTAAAATCCAGATGGCCTATAATGAAGAGCATGGCATTGTTCCACAAACCATTAAGAAAGAAATCCGTGACCTAATCTCTGTAACCAAGGCAGTTGCTAAGGGAGAGGATAAGGAAGTCGATATCAATAGCCTTAACAAACAAGAACGTAAAGAATTGGTTAAGAAACTGGAAAAACAAATGCAAGAAGCCGTCGAAGTGCTTGACTTTGAACTGGCTGCTCAGATTCGTGATATGATGTTGGAAGTCAAAGCGTTGGATTAGATAGGATAAAGCGAATGAAAATTATCATTAAAACAATGGAAACTCCTGAAGAGATAGAAGGAAAATCTCTCGTTCATTGGCAAACGTGGAGAGAGGCTTATGATGACCTTTTACCTGCAAAATTTCAGGAGACGATGACATTAGAAAGATGTCGCTTCTTTAGTCAAAAATATCCAGAAAATACATTGATTGCAATGGACGGTATGAAGGTAGTTGGTTTTATCAGTTATGGAAACTTTCGTGATGAGACTATTCAAGCTGGTGAAATTATTGCTTTATATGTCTTAAAAGACTATTATGGAAAAGGTATTGCTCAGAAATTAATGAAGGAAGCTTTGAGGACTCTTGATCATTTTTCTGAAATTTATTTATGGGTATTGAAAGATAATAAGCGAGCCATTGCTTTCTATCAAAAAATGGGTTTTACTTTTGATGGCCAAGAACAAATACTTGAACTAGGAAAACCTGTTAAGGAATTGCGGATGGTGTGTTCTTCAAATAAAGATTCCTAAAGACGTATCTATCAATATTTGAACTATTATCAATTAATCAAGTGTAAAGAGTGAAAGAGATTGAATGAAACAAAGAGATGAAGGTGAGAACGAATGAAAATTCTAGTCATCAATGGACACCCTGATAAGGAAAGTTACTGTCAGGCTATTTTTCAAACCATTGTAGAAAATATTGACTCAGGTCGCCATGAACTTGAAGTCATCAACCTTAATGAAGAGGACTTTGATCCTGTTTTACGTTATGGTTATCGAAAACGTATGGAGGAAGATCCCTTTATCCTTCGTTCCCAAGAATTAATCCAGTGGGCAGACCATTTTATCTTTGTCTATCCCATTTGGTGGAGTAGTATGCCCAGTCTCCTGAAAGGTTGGATTGACCGGGTCTTTACACCAGGGATTGCTTACTCTGCTAATGATCAGGGGAGCTTTATCTGGAATTACCTTAGAGGCAAGCAGTTTAGAAAGTTATTAAAAGGGAAAACAGCCAGTATTTACGCAACCTCCATGGCGCCCACTTGGTGGTACGAAATCTTTTCGGGTCCTATCAACATTCCAGATAGCTATGGTATCTCTGTTTTGAAAAATGCGGTCTTGAATCACTGTGGAATTAAAACTAAGCGCGTGTGCGTACTAGGAGAAGTTGGTCGAGATGTGAATACAGCTAGTATGCGTGAAAAACATCTCCAAAAAGTAGCAGAAGAAGTTAAAAAATTATCATGAAACAAGATAATAAAAAAGAGAAAAAATCAAAAAAACTCTATATGCCAAATCGAAAAATGAGCTGGCTAGATAAAGTAAAATTGTGGTTGCTACAGCATTCAAAAATAGCTTTTCTATTAGATTGTAGTGTATTTTGGTTCTCAGCTATCGGGTTATTTTATTTGTTGCTTGGAACAACTTTTGTTCCAAAACCATATCAAAACTTCAATTATGTCTTTCCACTTATTATGAATCTAATATTCTTAGTGAATATACTTTATCAGGGTTTTTTTAGAGATAATTTCGATGGAATGACTAGAGTCCAAGATTTTGCAAATCCATTCTTGTACCTAAATGGAGTAGGTTTGTTGTTTCACACTTTCTTTGGAATAATGGGTAGAAATAGAAAGTCTATTCCTCCCTTACTAACCTTAGATCACCGCTACATCTGGTTTCCAATTCTTACTTATATAACCTTCTTCTTAGTGGCTGCTTTGATCATTTTGATTGCCAAGCATATTGAAAAGAAAAAGGGAAAAGAAGAAAATAGGGAAAATCCACACAAATGAAAAAGAATAAAAGAAATTCAAATACAAAAAAGAATCTCTCAAGGAGAGAAAGTTTTCATCTTTGGCTAGATTCTCATAAATTTTTAGGATTCTTCTTGATCCTCGGTCTTATCCTAGCAATAGGACTAAGTTTGAATCTAATTTTCGAAAGCCTTCCTATTCCTTCACCATACAGAGATATCAACTATAGTTTTCCAATATATATAAATCTTTTTTGCCTGGTATATCAATTCTTTGACTATTGGTTCCTAGACTTGTCAAGGACAAAGATGACAATAAAAAGATATGCAGATTTATTTATCTATCTTAATAGTATCGGTTTAATAGTCCATCTATTTTTAGGAGTTGGCGGGAAAAATAGTAAGGGCCTTCTGCCTTCTCTCTTATCCCTAGATCACCGCTACATCTGGTTTCCTATTCTTACTTATATCATCTTCTTCCTAGTAGCTGCTTTGATTATTTTAATTTCCAAATATGTTAAAAAGAAAAGGAGTTAATCATGCTGAAACATCTGACTGTATTTAGGGTAATTTACCTTTCGTGCCTGGTATTTGTACTGATTCATTTTATCTTAGGATTGTTTGGTTTAGCTTTTACACCAATTTTATGGAATATCTGGTTCTTTGGCCTCTGCCTAACCTTATTTATTCAGCCGTGGACCATCTTTTATAAAACGAGGATTTTTCAATGGCATCATCTGATTTTTCAAGCTCTCAGTGGATTTTTCGCTCTTTTAATCTGGTTAATGATATTCTTTTTCCTATCTTTCATTCCAGACTCATCCATACCTATCAGTATAGACTATCAAGTTAATAGTAAAGACAAAGAGATAAGAATTAATAGGGGTTCTTTTCTTGATGATATTCGTGAATATCACGACTTGATTAATCCTTTGATTATGAAGTCTAAAGTTAAGTACAAGATAGAAAATTAAATCTTAGAAAGTGAGTCCTATGTCTCGAGCACATTTAACCATTCTAACCAATATTTGCCTGATTGAAGACCTTGAAAAGCAGCGCGTGGTCATGCAGTATCGTTCGCCGGAAACCAACCACTGGTCTGGCTATGCCTTTCCAGGAGGGCATGTCGAAGACGGAGAGGCTTTTGCAGAATCTGTTATTCGTGAAATATACGAGGAAACAGGTCTGACAATCCAAATTCCTCAACTGGTTGGCATTAAAAATTGGCCACTAGATACAGGTGAGCGTTACATTGTTTTTTGTTACAAGGCGACTGAGTTTACTGGCACTCTCCGTTCTTCAGAAGAAGGAGAAGTTTCCTGGATACAAAAAGACCAGATTCCAAATTTGGATCTGGCCTATGATATGTTACCTTTGATGGAGATGATGGAAGCTCCAGACAAGTCTGAATTTTTCTACCGTCATCGTACAGAAGACGGATGGGAAAAGAAGACTTTCTAATCTTTGACTAAATAACCTAGCTGATCCAAGGCCTTCTCGATATAGAGGAGGTCTTGTTTGCTTTCAGCCTCAACCAAATGGTAGTGTATTCCATCTGTTAATTCTGATAGGGGGCGAAAATCTGAAGATTCAGCTTGGTTTAAAAAGTGTTCTACATCTCGTCTACAACTCAACTTAAGAAGGGTTTCGATTTCTCCATAGACAGGATGGTCGATAAGAATGTTTTGCACCCGACCGCCGTTATCAACGATAGCAAGTAGTTCTTGCTCCATATCTTCCTCTTTGTGTTTAACCTTAAAGAGTTTGTGAACAAAAGGATTGGCTTTGTTTTCTTTATAGATATAGCCACGATTAGTAGATAGAATAGGAGCTCCATCTGCGCGAAGCACAGCTATATCCTGAACAATAATCTGCCGAGTTACGTGAAAATGTTCTGCTAAACTTTGGCCATTCATTGGCTTTTGAGATTCTTTTAAGAGTTGAATAAGCGCTTCTTTTCGGTCTTTAGTCATGATTTACTTTCTTAATGGCGTTTTCTTAGTGCTTTATAAACAGCTAATGCTAAGTAATAGTCTATCATACTATGAACAATAGTTCCAAAACCAACTAATACAAAGAGAACATAGAACATATTTTTTAGGTCTGTTCCTGTACTAGCATAGAAGATGATACAAGCAAAGACTTCGGCGATAGCATGTACTAAACCAAGTACAAAGTTAAAAATCAAGGAAGATTTCTTATTGTCCAAGGTTTGAGGATGTTTTTGAAGGTAGAAAGCTCCCAGGGTTCCAAAGAAGATATGAGAAAAAGCTCGAAGTACGATAACAATCGGATAACCGGCTAGTAAGAATCCAATACTAGAAGCAATAATGACAAAAATAGCCATCCATGGAGAGAGAAACATAGCAATGAAGATGGCCACGTGACTTCCAAGAGTGTAGGAAGCGGGAGGAATAACGATTTTAAATGGCATCATTATAGGAATCAAAATAGCGATAGCTGTCAGCAATGCGGTTAAAGTCATGAATTGGGTTTTCTTTTGTGTATTCATAATAACTCCTTTTTATGTGTATATACAGTTGTATAGTACACTAAATTATTTTTCAAGTCAAGAGGGAAATTGATTTTTGAGAAAAAAATAGATAAACTATAGTAAACTATCTTAGAAAACGGAGAGGTAAGATGATAGATATTGTATATCCGATTTTTGTCATTCATTATATATCTAAGCAGAAAAAAACAGGATTAAAAGTATCGAAATATACAACATTTACAGCTTATAGCTTCTTGATAATTTCTTTAATTCGAATTGCTTTTGGAGCCTTAGGACTATTCATTTTCTCGATTCCCATTTTCGGGTTCCTCTATTTTGCTGTTATAGGTGAGATTCTTTTTCATATTAGCATCATTTATGGAATCATCTTACTATTCTTGTCATTATCACTTTTTTTAGACAGTCAAAAATCTGGCCAAGATATTCAAATCACGCAACCCACACCATTTTTATTTCATGTCCTAATGTTAGCATTTCATGCGCTCTTAATCTATACTACCTTGGTACCAATCTTTTCCATTCAATGATAAAATCTAAGTATTTTCTCTCATAGACATTAGTAGAAGCAGGATAAAAAATAATCATTTTTTTTTACAAAAAGACTTGCTTTGAAGTAACAAGTGTGATATACTTATAAACGGTTTGAAAAAACTGCCTAAGACAGTAGGGGAGCTAGACTCATAAATATCCTACCGAGGACAAAACGTATCATGTAAAAAGAAGCGTATTGTACTTTCGTGTCTAGGTTTGGGCGCGTTTTTCTTTTGGAAAAATTCCCCAAGCAAAATAATTACGGAGGTGAACACACTAATGAGTGAAGCAATTATTGCTAAGAAAGCGGAACTAGTTGACGTAGTAGCTGAGAAAATGAAAGCTGCTGCATCAATCGTCGTTGTAGACGCTCGTGGTTTGACAGTTGAACAAGATACAGTTCTTCGTCGTGAGCTTCGTGGAAGCGAAGTTGAGTATAAAGTTATTAAAAACTCAATCTTACGTCGTGCAGCTGAAAAAGCTGGTCTTGAAGATCTTGCATCTGTTTTTGTTGGACCATCTGCAGTAGCATTTTCTAACGAAGATGTTATCGCACCAGCGAAAATCTTGAACGACTTTGCTAAAAACGCTGAAGCACTTGAAATCAAAGGTGGTGCAATCGAAGGCGCTGTCGCATCTAAAGAAGAGATTATTGCTCTTGCAACTCTTCCAAACCGCGAAGGACTTCTTTCTATGCTCCTTTCTGTACTTCAAGCGCCAGTGCGCAACGTTGCTCTTGCAGTCAAAGCGGTTGCAGACAACAAAGAAGACGCAGCTTAATCATAAGCTACGCATCGTAGCCTAGCTACAAAAAATTATAAAAATTAAAATTTAAACTTATTTTGGAGGAAATAACAATGGCATTGAACATTGAAAACATTATTGCTGAAATTAAAGAAGCTTCAATCCTTGAATTGAACGACCTTGTAAAAGCTATCGAAGAAGAATTTGGTGTAACTGCAGCTGCTCCTGTAGCTGTTGCTGCAGCTGGTGCTGCTGACGCTGGTGCTGCTAAAGACTCATTTGACGTTGAATTGACAGCTGCTGGTGACAAAAAAGTTGGCGTTATCAAAGTTGTACGTGAAATCACTGGTCTTGGACTTAAAGAAGCTAAAGAACTTGTTGATGGTGCACCAGGTGTCATCAAAGAAGGCGTTCCAACTGCAGAAGCTGAAGAAATCAAAGCTAAATTGGAAGAAGCTGGAGCTTCAGTTACTCTTAAATAATAGAGCGACTACATTTGTAGCTTAAAAACATGATTAAACCGCTATTCTTAGGAGTAGCGGTTTTTCTTTTTGTTCTAGAAGGGGCAAAAAGGGAACGACGTTAGATTAGTATTTCTATTTTAGGTGAATTATTGGAGATTCCTTATGAAAAAAAATTTACTTTTTAATTGCATTTTGTTATAATAGATGGCAAGAAAGAATATCTTATCAGTAAATCCCAAGCGAGCCTGTGGTAGTGAGAGTCAGGTGATTGAGAGATGAGTGTGGCACTTTTGGTAAATTTTTAAAAATAATGAAGTAATAAATTAGGGTGGAACCGCGTTTCTGACGCCCCTAGGTCGCAGACTTAGGAGCAAAGACTCGGTTCTTTTTGTATTCAAAGTCTCAAGAATTAAAAAAAGGAGTAAAACATGTCCAAAAAATTAACCTTCCAAGAAATTATTTTAACTTTGCAACAATACTGGAATGACCAGGGTTGTATGCTGATGCAGGCTTATGACAACGAAAAGGGTGCAGGAACTATGAGCCCTTACACTTTCCTTCGTGCTATTGGTCCTGAGCCATGGAATGCAGCTTATGTAGAGCCATCACGTCGTCCAGCGGACGGTCGTTACGGAGAAAACCCAAACCGTCTCTACCAACACCATCAATTCCAAGTGGTTATGAAACCATCACCTTCAAACATCCAAGAACTCTACCTTGAGTCGTTGGAGAAATTGGGAATCAATCCTTTGGAACACGATATCCGCTTCGTTGAAGATAACTGGGAAAACCCATCAACTGGTTCAGCTGGTCTTGGTTGGGAAGTTTGGCTTGATGGTATGGAGATTACTCAGTTCACTTATTTCCAACAAGTCGGTGGCTTAGCTACTGGTCCTGTTACAGCTGAAGTTACTTATGGTTTAGAGCGTTTAGCTTCTTACATTCAAGAAGTAGATTCTGTTTATGATATTGAGTGGGCTCCAGGAGTTAAATATGGAGAAATCTTCCTTCAGCCAGAATATGAACACTCAAAATACAGCTTTGAAGTTTCAGACCAAGATATGTTGCTTGAAAACTTTGAGAAATTTGAAAAAGAAGCAGGACGTGCTCTGGAATTGGGTCTTGTTCACCCAGCCTATGATTACGTTTTGAAATGTTCACATACCTTCAACTTGCTAGACGCGCGTGGAGCCGTATCTGTTACAGAACGTGCCGGCTACATTGCTCGCATCCGTAACTTGGCCCGTGTCGTAGCCAAAACCTTCGTCGCAGAGCGTAAGAAACTCGGTTACCCACTTCTCGACGAAGCCACACGCGCCAAACTCCTAGCAGAAGAGGAAGAATAAGAGTACAGGAATAAATGACTGAAGGTCGACCCGTAGGTCGCTAAATAAAACAAGATCGCTGTAGTGAAAGTCGGATAAGAAATTTCTTATCCGACTGGGGGACTGACGAGACTTAAGGCTTGGCAGTTAGCAATGAAACCGAAGGTTTGCTTGCGTCCCCCACTACAAAAGATCTTGTTAAAGACATTAATTGTGTAAAGGAAAAAACATGACAAAAAATTTATTAGTAGAACTAGGACTTGAAGAGTTACCAGCCTACGTTGTCACACCAAGTGAAAAACAACTAGGTGAAAAAATGGCAACGTTCTTGAATGAAAACCGCCTTTCATATGAAGGCATTCAAACTTTCTCAACTCCACGTCGTTTGGCTGTTCGTGTACTTGGTTTAGCAGACCAACAAACAGATTTGACTGAAGATTTTAAAGGTCCTTCAAAGAAAATCGCATTGGATGCAGAAGGAAACTTTTCTAAAGCTGCTCAAGGCTTCGTCCGTGGAAAAGGCTTGACAGTTGATGATATTGAATTCCGTGAAATTAAAGGTGAAGAATATGTCTATGTAACCAAGCATGAAGCTGGAAAACCTGCTGAGGAAGTGTTGACAGGGATTCCAGAAGTATTGGCTAGCCTTAGCTTCCCAGTAAGTATGCACTGGGCAAATAATACCTTTGAATACATTCGTCCTGTCCATACTTTGATAGTCCTTTTGGATGATGAAGCTCTTGATATGGACTTCTTAGATATTCATTCAGGCAGAGTGAGCCGTGGACATCGTTTCCTTGGACATGAAGTGGAAATTCGTCATGCTGATAGTTACGAAGAGGATTTACGAAAAGTCTATGTCATTGCTGATAGCATTGAACGTGAAAATATGATTCGTGAACAAATCAAGGAAATTGAAGCAGAACAAGGCGTTCAAGTACAGATTGATGAAGGACTTTTAAACGAAGTCTTAAACTTGGTCGAATATCCAACCGCTTTTATGGGTAATTTTGATCGTAAATACCTAGAAGTTCCAGAAGAAGTTTTGGTTACTTCAATGGAAACTCATCAACGTTATTTTGTTGTCCGTGATCTTGATGGAAATCTAAAACCAAACTTCATTTCAGTTCGTAACGGAAATGCTGAACACTTGGAAAATGTCATTCGAGGAAATGAGAAAGTTTTGGTTGCCCGCTTGGAAGATGGAGAATTCTTCTGGCGTGAAGACCAAAAACTCAAGATTGAAGATTTAGTTGCTAAACTTTCACACGTAACCTTCCATGAAAAGATTGGTTCACTTCGTGAACACATGATTCGTACAGGACAAATTGCTATCCTGCTAGCTGAAAAAGCTGGTCTATCAGTTGATGAATCTATTGATCTTGCTCGTGCTGCAGCCATTTATAAATTTGACCTCTTAACCGGTATGGTTGGTGAATTTGATGAGCTTCAAGGAATCATGGGTGAGAAGTATGCTCTGCTTGCTGGTGAAAATCCTACAGTTGCGCAAGCAATCCGTGAACACTACCTTCCAGACTCAGCAGATGGAGAGCTTCCTGAATCTAAAGTTGGAGCAATACTTGCACTAGCCGATAAATTAGATACTCTCTTATCTTTCTTCTCTGTTGGTTTGATTCCATCTGGTTCAAACGACCCTTATGCTCTACGACGTGCAACACAAGGGATTGTCCGTATCTTGGAAGACTTCGGTTGGAATATTCCAATGGACGAATTGATTGCGAGTCTTTATACTTTATCGTTTGATAGTTTAACTTACGATAACCAAGAAGAAGTGCTTAACTTCATCAAAGCTCGTGTCGATAAGATGATGGGTTCTACTGCAAAAGATATTAAAGAAGCTGTTCTAGCAAGTTCAAACTTTGTTGTTTCTGATATGATTGAAGCAGCAGAAGCTCTTTCAGAAGCTGCGAAAACTGAAGATTACAAATCATCAGTTGAGTCATTATCTCGTGCCTTCAATTTAGCTGAAAAAGCAGATGGTTTGGTTAAAGTCGATGCAAGTCTCTTTGAAAATGAACAGGAAAAAGAACTAGCTCAAGCGGTAGAAAACCTAGAATTGAAAGGTTCAGCAAGCGATAAATTAACACAACTATTTGCTCTTAGTCCAGTAATTGATGCATTCTTTGACAATACCATGGTTATGGCAGAAGATGTGGATGTTAAGAATAATCGTTTGGCTATTCTAGCTGAACTTGTCAATAAAGCAAAAACAGTGGCTGCTTTTAACCTTCTTAATACAAAATAGTAATTGAAAATTAGATTGGAGGTCTAAATATGACACCAGAAAAAATCGCTCGTATTAATGAACTTGCTAAAAAGAAGAAAACAGAAGGCTTGACTGCGGAAGAAAAAGTTGAACAAGCCAAGCTTCGTGAAGAGTATATCGAAGGCTATCGTCGTTCTGTTCGTCACCACATTGAAGGAATCAAAATTGTCGATGAAGATGGTAATGATGTGACACCTGAAAAACTTCGACAAGTACAACGCGAAAAAGGTTTGCATGGTCGCAGTCTTGATGATCCAAATTCATAAGCTAAATAAAACCTCGGTTAGTGTCTGCTAACCGAGGTTTTTATATTGAAAAAAGGAACCATTTGGTTCCTTTAGGTTATTATTAGTTACTAGCACCAGAAGTAGCATCTGCGCCACCACCGTGGCCGCCATCGGCTGAGTCAGAAGCGCCAGAAGTAGCATCTGCATCACCATGACCTGCAGCAGGAGCGAAAGGTCCGCTACCTCCTACCAAACGTTGACCAGTTTCTTTCAAGTACCAGTCAAGCCATGGTTGGAAGTTAAAGACAATTTCATTAATACCAGCATATGATCCATCAGGATAGTACATAGCTTGGTAGTTGTGAGTATTGATAACACCTGCAGGTGAACCAGGAACAATTGTACGTACGTATTCTTGGTTGCCATTGCGAAGCGTACCGATAACCCACTCAACGTTTTTCATACGTGCAGGTGGAAGTGAACCGTGAACTGTAGACATACGGCTACCAGATTGAGGTGGTACACGTTTCGCAAACATTGTTTCTGGATCTTGGTGAGCATTGTTGTAGTAGAGGAATTGGTTGTTGTCATCAGCATATGTCAATTCAAAAGGCATAGCTTTCAAGAACATATCGATTTGATTAACTGTAAGGATACCATGGTCAAGTTTAACGTATGTATCACCAGATACAGCTCCTGTGATTTCTGCAACTTTTTCTACCCATTCTGGATCATCAGGGTCAACTTCTGTAATAGTTGTGGCAATTGGTTTTCCACAATCCAAATCTTCTGGTTCAATTGGTTTTGGTTTTTTCAAATTAGATACGACTCCTACGTATTTGACAAAGTTATCTAAGCAAGTTTCAAGGAATTTAACAGTTCCTTCGTTAATAATATTTCCGTTTGCATCAAAAGCTTCTTTGGCTTTTCCAAGAAGGAACTCATTACCTGGTAATGTGTAGGCATTTACTCCTGGTGCATCAAGAATTTTACGAAGGTGAACTTGAGCACGTGAAGTTCCTTGATCGTAGTATGAAGCACCCACAATCATAACAGGTTTGTTTTCAAATGGATGAACTTCGTATGAAAGCCATTCAAGGACTGACTTAAGTGATGCAGAAATAGTGTGGTTGTGCTCTGGAGTAGCAATAATCACACCATCAGCTCGAGTAATTTTGTTGTAAAGAAGGCGCAACTGGAAGCTCTCGTCCCATTTTTCGTCTTGGTTAAACATTGGAACTTCATCGATTTCCAAAACTTCTAGTTCAAATTTAAATTTAAACTGACGGCGGATGAACTCCAAGAGTTTGCGGTTATATGATTGATCATAGTTTGATCCAACAAGTCCAACAAATTTCATTCTTTCGATCTCCTATCTTACAAATTTTCCCAATCAAAATCTTCAGCATCTTTGCGAAGAAGTTCTTGTGCGTTACGCAATTTCTCAGTAACTTTAACAAAGATACGGAAGTCATCAAAGATGGCATCCAATTTCTTGATGACATCAAGATCTACCAAGTCACCATTTTGATCAAATGCTTGAAGAGAATGTGAAAGCAAGAATTCATCTGGGAGAACATTAGCTTTGATTTCAGGAGCATTAAGAATTTGACGAAGTTGCAATTGAGCACGTGATGAACCGAGTGTACCATATGAAGCACCTGTAATCATGACAGGTTTGTTCAAAAGCGGGAATACACCATATGAAATCCAAGCAAGAGCGCTCATAAGAACAGCTGGGATTGAGTGATCGTATTCAGGTGTACCGATAATAACTCCATCAGCAGCTTCGATTTTAGCAGCGATTTCCGTAGCTTCAGCTGGGATTTGTTTGTCAGCTGGTTTGTTAAATACAGGCAGATCTTTAATTTCTACCAATTCGATTTCTGCTTTGTCAGCAAAGTGTTTCTGCATATATTGAAGCAGTTGGCGGTTTGTGGAACGTTTTGAGTTTGTTCCTACAATAGCAATAAGTTTAAGCATGGGCTTTCCTTTCTCTTTTGCATTATTAATTAATTACCGTTGGATACCAGATGAACAAGCGACATGTCCATCTTTGTCAATGAGGATGGCTTCGATACCATCAATATTTTCGACTTGCCACATAATAGAGGCGCTACGTTCGCCAAATAATCGTGTGGTCCATATCTCGCCGTCAACAGAGCGGTCAGATACAATGGTTAAACTGGCTAAATCCGTTTCAATGGGATAACCTGTCTCACTATCAAAAATGTGATGATAATCCTTGCCGTTGATTTCAAGATGCCGTTCATAAATCCCAGATGTAACAACTGATTTTCCAGTAATAGACAAGGTCATCAGGTGCTTACCTCGTGGATTATTTGGGTCTTGAATGCCGATTTGCCATGGACGTCCATCTTTTGATTGGTTGTTCCCAATTGTGAGGATGTTTCCTCCAAGATTGATAAGAGCAGAAGTGACGCCGTTTTCTTTTAAGAAAGCTGCAACTTTATCTGCACTGTACCCCTTTGCTAAACACCCTAAGTCAATTTTCATTCCCTTTTTCTCTAGGAAAACCGTAGAATTGACTGAATCGAGTTTAATAAAATGAGGGTCTATTAGTGGTAAGACTGAAGCAATTTCTTCAGGGCTTGCAACCTTTGCATCGGAAAAACCAATACGCCAGGTTTGAACCAAAGGCCCGATACTAATATTGAGATGACTTTTAGGTGCTAGACTGTGTTCTAGACCTAATGAAATCAGTTCAAATAAATCAGTGTGGACTTTAACTGGGGCAATACCTGCCTGATAGTTAATTTCCATTAATTCGGATTCAGTACTGTTAGCATTGAAGCGGAATTCAAGTTCCTTGAGCAAATCAAAAGCTTGACGGAGAAGATTATCGGCTTGTTCATGTACTAAGGAAATAGTAATCGTAGTTCCCATTAATCTCTCAGATAATGAACTAAGAGGCAAAGAATCAGCTCCCTTCAAATCACTCGGAAATAGCTACAAATCTTGAATGAATAAGAAATTAAGAATTTATAATTTATTTCCATATAAATAGAATATCATAAAGTCAGCGTTTTCACAAATCATTTTTTACAAAAAGTCAAGAAATATGCTTAAAAAATTAAAAACACCTCCAAATCAATGAGGACCCTTTGAAAACAAATTAATATATCTTTCAAAAACTTTCTTAAATAGCATCAAACTAGTCAAAAGTCTTGAAAACGTTCACAGATAATGGTATACTTGAAAGGTAAATAAAAAAATAAAGGTAGGATTTATCTTATGAGTAAAATCGTAGTTGTGGGTGCTAACCACGCTGGAACTGCATGTATCAACACTATGTTGGATAATTTTGGAAACGAAAACGAAATCGTTGTATTTGACCAAAACTCAAACATTTCATTCCTTGGATGCGGAATGGCACTTTGGATCGGTGAACAAATTGACGGACCTGAAGGTTTGTTCTACTCTGACAAAGAAAAATTGGAAGCAAAAGGTGCTAAAGTTTATATGAACTCACCAGTTCTTTCAATCGACTACGACAACAAAGTTGTTACTGCAGAAGTTGACGGTAAAGAACACAAAGAATCTTATGATAAATTGATCTTCGCTACTGGTTCAACTCCAATCTTGCCACCAATCGAAGGTGTTGAAATTGTTAAAGGTAACCGTGAGTTCAAAGCAACTCTTGAAAACGTACAATTCGTTAAATTGTACCAAAATGCTGAAGAAGTTATCAACAAACTTGCTGATAAGAGCAAACACCTTGAGCGCATCGCTGTTGTAGGTGGTGGTTATATCGGTGTTGAGCTTGCAGAAGCTTTTGAACGTCTTGGAAAAGAAGTTGTCCTTGTTGATATCGTTGACACAGTATTGAACGGATACTATGACAAAGACTTCACACAAATGATGGCTAAAAACTTGGAAGACCACAACATCCGTTTGGCACTTGGTCAAACAGTTAAAGCTATCGAGGGCGAAGGAAAAGTTGAACGCTTGATCACTGATAAAGAAACATTTGATGTGGATATGGTTGTTCTTGCAGTTGGTTTCCGTCCAAACACAGCTCTTGCTGACGGTAAGATCGAACTCTTCCGTAACGGTGCTTTCCTTGTAGACAAGAAACAAGAAACTTCAATCCCAGGTGTATACGCTGTTGGTGACTGTGCGACTGTTTATGACAACGCTCGTAAAGACACTAGCTACATTGCCCTTGCATCAAACGCTGTTCGTACTGGTATTGTAGGTGCTTACAATGCATGTGGACATGAGCTTGAAGGAATTGGTGTTCAAGGATCAAACGGTATCTCAATCTATGGTCTTCACATGGTTTCAACTGGTTTGACACTTGAAAAAGCTAAAGCAGCTGGTTACAATGCTACTGAAACTGGATTTAACGACCTTCAAAAACCAGAATTCATGAAACATGACAACCATGAAGTAGCTATCAAGATTGTCTTTGATAAAGACAGCCGTGAAATCCTTGGTGCTCAAATGGTATCTCGTGATTCTGCAATCTCTATGGCTATCCACATGTTCTCACTTGCTATCCAAGAACATGTAACAATCGACAAGTTGGCATTGACTGACCTATTCTTCTTGCCACACTTCAACAAACCATACAACTACATCACAATGGCTGCTCTTACAGCTGAAAAATAATTGATAATATGACAATAAAAAAAGTAACATCAATAATTGAAGTTACTTTTTTTATTTTTAGGTTAAGAAACCTCGTCTCTTGCTGGGAAAGTAAACCCTTCTCCAAGGATTTCGTGAGCTTCCGTGATAGTGATAAAGGCCATCGGATCAACTGTATGAATCATTTCTTTCATCTTGACAATTTCATTTCTTGCGACAATACAGTAAATAATCTTTAAGTCCTTTTTGCTATAGTAGCCTTGTCCTGAGATAAAGGTAACACCACGACCGAGTTCTTCGTTAATTTTATCGGCTAATTCCATCGGTTTTTGAGTGATAATCATAAATCCTTTTCCAGCATATCCACCCTCACCGATTAAGTCAATAACTCTTGAAACGATGAAGTCAAATAAGAGAGTATAGGTTACAAGACGTAGGTCTTGGAAGATGATTAAAATCAACATTAGAATCAGAAAATCAAGTCCAAAAAGCAATTTTCCAACAGAGATATTGGTGTATTTATTAAGGATACGAGCGACGATATCAGTACCACCAGTTGTTCCACCCGCATTGAAAATAACACCAAGTCCAACACCTAGGAGGACACCAGCTACTAAAGCAACCACAACGAGATCTCCTTCAAGGTTAAACTGAAGAGGAATCTTCTCAAAGATAGCTAACCAGACGGAGACAGCGATGGTTCCAAGTAGACTGGAATATAGTGATCTTAGTCCAAATATTTTCCAAGCTAGTAAGAAGAGAGGGATATTAATCAAGATATTCATCAGCGAAATAGGGATGTTAAAGAGGTAATAGGTAATCAAGGTTATCCCTGTTGCTCCACCTTCGAACAAGTGATGTGGAACAACAAAATAGGTAAGTCCGAAGGCGAAAATAGCAGCTCCGAAAATAATAGTTACAGTTGATTTAATATGCCGAAGCATAGAGCTCCCTCCTATATTTATTTGTGCAAAAGTCAAGTAGTGAGAGTTTGACTACAAAAGTTTTATTACAATTTCATGGATTCAATTTTCTCAGAATCAGGTGTGACACGAAGCGTTTTTTGACCTGTATAAGTCACAAATCCAGGTTTCCCACCAGTTGGTTTATTAAGCTTTTTAACCTCAATCATATCAACTTGAACGAGATTGGAAAGGCGTCCTTTCGAATAGTAGGCAGCTAGTTCTGCAGCATCCGTCTTGACTTCGTCAGAAGGATTCAGATTTCCTGAGATGACAACGTGGCTTCCTGGTATATCCTTAGCATGGAACCAAAGTTCCTCTTTGCGTGCTATTTTAAAGGTCAACTCTTCGTTTTGAAGATTGTTTCGTCCAACGAGAATAATGGTTTTACCATCGCTAGCTAGATATTTCTCTGGCTTTTTACGCTTTTGAATTTTCTCGCGTTGGCGTCTTCTAATAAAGCCTGTTTGAATTAATTCTTCGCGAATTTCAGCAATTTCATCTAACCCAGCTTGGTTGAGGACTGTTTCGACGCTTTCTAGATAAAGAATGGTAGCCTTGGTTTCTTCAATTAGATCAGTCAGGTATTTGACAGCCTCTTTTAACTTCTGATAACGTTTGAAGTATTTTTGAGCATTTTGGTTTGGCGTTAAAGCTTTATCGAGAGAAATTGTGATAGGTTGATTGGTGTAGTAGTTATCCAAGATTACTTGGTCTTGGTCGTTTGGAACTTGATGAAGGAAAGTCGTTAGTAACTCGCCTTTTTGACGGAATTCTTCAGCATTTTCGGTAGCTTGAAGTTCTTTTTCTTGTTTCTTCAGTTTTTGACGATTTTTTTGTAGTTCATTTTCAACACGACGAATGAGTTCACTAGCCTGTTGTTTGACACGATCACGTTCTGCCTTATCTTTGTAAAAAACATCAAGAAGTTGAGATAAGCTTGAAAAATGTCCTTCAATTTTAGTTGAAAAAGGGACACAAGAAAAAGACTTATCCGTTAAGCATGGATTTGTTTCTTGATTAAAAAAGTTACGGAAATTGGAAAGTCTTTCAATAGTTAATAAATTTTCTAATTCAAATGCCGTATCACGGCCTAAACCTTGAAAGAGAACTTGAAGATTTTTAGCTGTCAATTCCTGTGTTTGTAGGATTTCAAAAAGTTTTTCATCCTTGATGGTAAAAGGATTGAGAGCCTCCGTACTTGGTGGGGCTAAGTACGTTGCACCAGGTAGGAGTGTACGGTAACTATTTTGAGAAAAACCGATATGCTTAATAACTTCAAGAATTTTGTGGCTACTTTTATCGACAAGGAGAATATTACTATGTTTTCCCATAATCTCGATTATGAGGGTGGCTTGAATATCGTCTCCGATCTCATTTTTGTTAGAAACAGTGATTTCAACGATTCGATCGTTTTCAATCTGCTCGATAGACTCGATAACAGCACCCTGTAAATATTTCCTCAAAACCATGATAAAGGTAGAAGGTTGAGCAGGGTTTTCAAAGGTCGTTTCTGTCAACTGGATGCGTCCAAAAACAGGGTGAGCAGAAAGGAGCAGACGATGACTTTGGCGATTGCTACGGATTTGTAAGACCAATTCTTGGTCAAAGGGTTGATTAATTTTTTGAATGCGACCGTTTAGTAGTTCAGCTCGCAATTCCTCAACCATGTGGTGTAAAAAAAATCCATCAAATGACATGGTTCTCTCCTTATGAATGTATTCCATAGTATTATATCAAAAAGGTAGAATAAAATCATAGAAATATGGTATAATAAAGCCAAGTAAAGAGAATCGAGAAGCACATGTATATTGAAATGGTAGATGAAACTGGTCAGGTTTCTGAAGAAATTTTAAAGCAAACACAAGAAATTTTGGAATTTGCTGCGAAAACGATTGGAAAAGAAGACAAGGAGATGGCAGTCACCTTTGTGACCAATGAACGCAGTCATGAACTCAATTTAGAGTTTCGTGATACTGACCGTCCAACAGACGTTATTAGTCTTGAATACAAACCTGAATTAGAGATTACCTTTGACGAAGAGGATTTGGCAGAAGATCCTGACTTAGCAGAAATGATGTCAGAATTTGATTCTTATATCGGCGAGTTATTCATTTCAATTGATAAAGCGCATGAGCAAGCTGAAGAGTACGGTCATAGTTTTGAACGTGAAATGGGCTTTTTAGCTGTGCACGGTTTTTTACACATAAACGGTTATGATCACTACACTCCGGAAGAAGAAGCGGAGATGTTCGGTTTACAAGAAGAAATTTTAACAGCCTATGGACTCACAAGACAATAAACGAAAATGGAAGAATCGCGACTTGCTTTCAAGTTTAGATTTTGCCCTGACAGGTATTTTTACTGCCATAAAAGAAGAGCGTAATATGAGAAAGCATGCGGTGACTTCTCTTTTAGTTCTACTTGCAGGCATTGTTTTTCAAGTTTCCAGAATTGAATGGCTCTTTCTCCTATTAAGCATTTTTTTAGTAATTGCTTTTGAGATTTTGAATTCTGCTATTGAAAATGTAGTGGATTTGGCTAGCCATTATCACTTCGATATGCTTGCAAAGAAGGCTAAAGACATGGCTGCAGGTGCAGTTCTTGTTGTGTCTTTATTTGCTGCAGTGACTGGACTTATCATTTTCATCCCTAGGATTTGGGATTTGCTATTTTAAACATTATAGAGGTAACTATGACATTTAAATCAGGCTTTGTAGCCATTTTAGGACGTCCCAACGTTGGGAAGTCAACTTTTTTGAATCATGTCATGGGGCAAAAAATTGCCATCATGAGTGACAAGGCGCAGACAACGCGCAACAAGATTATGGGGATCTACACGACCGATAAGGAACAGATTGTCTTTATCGATACCCCAGGGATTCACAAACCTAAGACAGCTCTTGGAGATTTCATGGTAGAGTCAGCCTATAGCACTCTTCGTGAAGTCGATACAGTTCTTTTTATGGTGCCAGCAGATGAACCACGAGGGAAGGGGGACGATATGATTATCGAACGCCTCAAGGCTGCTAAGGTTCCTGTGATTTTGGTGGTGAATAAAATTGACAAGGTTCACCCTGATCAACTTTTAGCTCAAATCGATGATTTCCGTAATCAGATGGACTTTAAGGAAATTGTTCCGATTTCAGCCCTTCAAGGAAATAATGTTTCCCATTTGATTGATATTTTGAGCGAAAACTTAGAAGAAGGTTTCCAATATTTTCCAGCTGATCAAATTACAGATCACCCAGAGCGTTTCCTAGTATCAGAGATGATTCGTGAAAAAGTATTACACTTAACTCGCGAAGAAATCCCGCATTCAGTTGCAGTAGTGGTTGATTCTATGAAACGAGATGAGGAAACCGATAAAGTTCATATCCGAGCAACCATTATGGTCGAGCGTGACAGCCAAAAAGGAATTATTATCGGTAAAGGCGGTGCCATGCTCAAGAAAATTGGAACCATGGCTCGTAAAGATATCGAACTCATGCTAGGTGACAAGGTCTTCCTAGAAACATGGGTCAAGGTTAAGAAAAATTGGCGCGATAAGAAATTAGATCTTGCTGATTTTGGTTACAACGAAAAAGAATATTAAGAAGAGGTGGGCAGTAGCCTGCTTCTTGTTTTTAGAAAAGGAGGAGCTATGCCTGAATTACCTGAGGTCGAAACGGTTCGGCGTGGACTAGAAAAATTGATTTTGGGGAAGAAGATTTCAAATATTGACATTCGTTACCCCAAGATGATAAAAACTGATTTGCATGAATTTCAGAAGGAAATGTCTGGTCAAGTCATTCAATCAATGGGACGTCGTGGCAAGTATCTACTTTTCTATTTATCTGATAAAGTCCTTATCTCACATTTGAGAATGGAAGGCAAGTATTTTTATTACCCAGACCAAGTTCCAGAACGTAAACACGCCCATGTTTTGATTCATTTTGAAGATGGTGGTACTTTGGTCTATGAGGATGTTCGTAAGTTTGGGACTATGGAGTTACTTGCTCCGAAGCTTTTAGAAGCTTACTTTGTTACTAAAAAATTAGGTCCGGAACCGACTGAGCAAGATTTTGATTTAGCAAGATTAAAACTAGCCTTGAAAAAGTCTAAAAAGCCAATTAAATCTCATTTGCTGGACCAGACTCTTGTAGCGGGATTAGGAAATATCTATGTTGATGAAGTTCTTTGGAGAGCGAAGGTTCACCCTTCTAGACATTCTAACAGTTTAACTGCTCAAGAGGCCAGAAAAGTCCATGATGAAACGATTAAGGTTTTAGGACAGGCTGTTGAAAAGGGTGGTTCAACGATTCGTAGCTATACCAATGCTTTTGGCGAGGACGGGACCATGCAAGAGTTTCATCAGGTCTATGATAAAGCTGGACAAGCTTGTTCACGTTGTGGATCCATGATCGAAAAAATTCAGCTTGGCGGTAGAGGAACCCACTTTTGTCCAAAATGTCAAAGGAGGAAGTGATGGGAAAAATAATAGGAATAACTGGTGGTATTGCATCCGGGAAATCCACCGTCACAAATTTTCTAAGACAAAAAGGATTTGAAGTGGTAGATGCGGATGCAGTCGTCCACCAACTCCAAAAGCCTGGTGGCCGACTTTATCAGATTTTAGTGGAACACTTTGGTGAGAAAATCCTTCTGGAAAATGGAGAATTGAATCGCCCCTTACTTGCTAGTCTAATTTTCAACAGCTTTGATGAGAGAGAATGGTCTAAACAGACTCAAGGGAAAATTATCTGTCAAGAATTGGGGTCTCTGAGAGAAAAGTTGGCTCAGACTGAAGCACTCTTTTTCATGGATATTCCCTTGCTTTTTGAACAGGACTATGCTTCATGGTTTGACGAAACTTGGTTAGTCTATGTAAATCGTGATGTTCAATTGGAGCGATTAATGAGACGGGATCAAATTTCAAAAGAAGCAGCTGAATCCCGTTTAAACTCTCAATGGCCTTTAGAAAGAAAAATTAGTCTGGCTAGCCACAGTCTAGATAATAATGGAAATCAAGAACAGCTGATAGCTCAGGTAGTTCAGTTGCTTGATGAAATGTGTCTATAAATCAACTTTGTTAGGAAGGAGAATTTTGGTATTGTTTGTTCAAGTCATCTTAGATTAAAATAGTATCAAATACAAAAAATCTAGTGCGTGTAAAAATTAATCTAAAATGCTCCTCTTGTGGTAGCATGAACTATCTAACCAGTAAGAACTCCAAAACACATCCAGATAAGATTGAAGTCTTAAAGTATTGTCCCAAAGAAAGAAAAGTGACTCTACATCTTGAATCTAAGTAGAAATTATGGTAGAATAATAGGGATTTTAAGGAGTTTGATATGTATAACCTATTATTAACCATTTTATTAGTATTATCTGTTGTGATTGTAATTGCAATTTTTATGCAACCAACTAAAAATCAATCTAGCAATGTATTTGATGCCAGCTCAGGTGATTTGTTTGAACGTAGCAAAGCGCGTGGTTTTGAAGCCGTAATGCAACGTTTGACAGGAATCTTAGTCTTTTTCTGGCTAGCCATTGCCTTAGCATTGACGGTATTATCAAGTAGATAAGAAAATAATGGGCGAGACTAGGTCTTTGCCTATTTTTATTTTTAAAAGAAATAAGGTTTTACGCCAAAAAGAAAAATTTTAACAATCTAGAAAGAAAACATGAAAGATAGAATAAAAGAATATTTAAAAGAAAAGGGACGAGTCACTGTAAATGACTTGGCTCAAGCTCTTGGAAAGGATGGTTCCAAGGACTTTCGAGAGCTCATTAAAACCTTGTCCCTGATGGAAAGGAAGCACCAAATTCACTTTGAAGAAGATGGTAGTCTCACCTTGGACCAAAAGAAGAAACACGAGATTACTCTTAAAGGAACTTTTCATGCCCACAAAAATGGCTTTGGTTTTGTAAGCCTAGAAGGGGAAGAAGATGACCTTTTTGTAGGAAAAAATGATGTTAACTATGCCATTGATGGCGATACTGTTGAAATTGTAATTAAGAAGATTGCAGACCGACAGAAAGGTACAGCAGCTGAAGCTAAGATTATTGATATTTTAGAACACAGTTTGACGACGGTTGTCGGGCAAATCGTTCTTGATGAGGAAAAACCCAAGTATGCGGGTTATATCCGTTCTAAAAATCAAAAGATTAGTCAACCTATCTACGTTAAGAAGCCAGCTATTCAATTAGACGGTACAGAAGTTCTCAAGGTCTTTATTGATAAGTACCCAAGTAAGAAACACGATTTCTTTGTTGCCAGTGTCTTAGATGTGGTTGGACATTCTACAGATACAGGGATTGATGTCCTCGAGGTCTTGGAATCAATGGACATTGTATCCGAGTTTCCAGAAGCTGTTCTCAAAGAAGCGGAAAATGTACCGGATGTACTATCTGAGAAGGATTTTGAAGGACGATTGGATCTTAGGAATGAAATTACATTTACTATAGATGGAGCGGATGCAAAAGACTTGGATGATGCTGTTCATATCAAACCATTGAAAAATGGAAATATCGAACTAGGTGTTCATATCGCCGACGTTTCTTACTATGTGACAGAGGGATCTGCTCTAGATAAGGAAGCCCTTAATCGGGCAACCTCCGTCTACGTGACAGACCGTGTAGTTCCAATGCTGCCAGAGCGTCTTTCAAACGGTATCTGTTCTCTTAACCCTCAAGTGGACCGCTTGACTCAATCTGCTATTATGGAGATTGATAAAAATGGTCGTGTTCGTAATTATACGATTACACAGACTGTTATCAAGACAAGTTTCCGTATGACTTATAGTGATGTTAATGACATCCTAGCAGGTGACGAGGAGAAGAGACGAGAGTATAAGAAAATTGTTCCTAGTATCGAACTTATGGCCAAGCTCCATGAAACTTTGGAAAGTATGCGAATTAAGCGTGGAGCCCTCAATTTTGATACCAATGAAGCTAAGATTTTGGTAGATAAAAAAGGCAAGCCAGTTGATATTGTACTTCGTCATCGTGGTGTTGCTGAACGTATGATTGAGTCCTTTATGTTGATTGCTAACGAAACGGTTGCTGAGCACTTCAGCAAGCTGGACCTACCTTTTATCTATCGTATCCATGAGGAACCTAAAGCTGAAAAAGTTCAGAAGTTTATTGATTATGCTTCAAGTTTTGGCTTGAGAATTTATGGGACTGCCAGTGAAATTAGTCAAGAAGCCCTCCAAGACATCATGCGTGCTGTTGAGGGAGAACCTTACGCGGATGTATTGTCCATGATGCTTTTGCGTTCTATGCAGCAGGCTCGTTATTCTGAGCATAATCATGGGCATTATGGCTTAGCTGCAGACTATTACACTCACTTTACCAGTCCGATTCGCCGTTATCCGGACCTCCTTGTTCACCGTTTGATTCGTAACTATGGACGTTCTAAGGAAGTAGCGGAGCATTTTGAACAGGTCATTCCAGAGATTGCAACTCAATCATCCAATCGTGAGCGTCGGGCTATCGAAGCTGAACGTGAAGTTGAAGCTATGAAAAAAGCCGAATACATGGAAGAGTTTGTGGGTGAAGAGTATGATGCAGTAGTATCAAGTATCGTCAAATTTGGTCTTTTTGTTGAATTGCCAAATACAGTCGAAGGCTTGATTCATATTACAAATCTGCCTGAGTTTTACCATTTCAATGAACGTGATTTGACTCTTCGTGGAGAGAAATCAGGGACAACCTTCCGTGTGGGACAACAGATTCGTATTCGTGTCGAAAGAGCCGATAAAATGACTGGTGAGATTGATTTTTCTTTTATCCCAAGCGAGTTTGATGTCATTGAGAAAGGTTTAAAACCGTCTGGCCACAAGGATAGAGGTCGTCGTTCTGATAAGAAAGAAGACAAGAAAAAAGTTGGTCGCTCAAGTGATAAACGTAAGCATTCTTCAAAAGACAAGAAGAAAAAGAGTAAGAAACCTTTTTATAAAGAAGTAGCAAAGAAAGGAGCTAAGCATGGCAAAGGGCGAGGGAAAGGTCGTCGCGCAAAATAAAAAAGCGCATCACGACTATACTATCGTAGATACGCTAGAAGCAGGAATGGTTCTAACTGGTACAGAGATCAAGAGTGTTCGAGCAGCTCGTATCAATTTAAAAGACGGATTTGCCCAAGTAAAAAATGGTGAAGTCTGGTTGAGCAATGTTCATATCGCTCCTTATGAAGAAGGGAATATCTGGAATCAGGAACCAGAACGTCGTCGTAAACTTCTCCTTCATAAAAAGCAAATCCAGAAGTTAGAGCAAGAAACAAAAGGAACGGGTATGACGCTGGTTCCTCTTAAAGTTTATATCAAAGATGGCTATGCCAAGCTCCTTTTAGGACTTGCAAAAGGGAAACACGATTACGATAAACGTGAGTCTATCAAACGCCGTGAGCAAGATCGTGATATTGCGCGTGTTATGAAAGCTGTTAACCACCGATAGAAAGAGTGAAGAATATGGAAAAACTAGTTGCCTACAAACGCATGCCTGTCTGGAATAAAGACACCATGCCAGAGGCTGTTCAAAGAAAACACAATACTAAGATCGGAACCTGGGGCAAGATTACCGTATTAAAAGGGACTCTTAAGTTTATTGAATTGACTGAAGAGGGAGAAGTTATAGCTGAGCACCTCTTTGAAGCAGGTGCTGATAATCCTATGACACAACCTCAAGCTTGGCACAGAGTAGAAGCTGCCACAGATGATGTGGAGTGGTATTTGGAATTTTATTGTAAACCAGAGGATTATTTCCCAAAGAAATACAATAGCAATCCAGTTCATTCGGAAGTCCTAGAAGCTATGCAGACGGTCAAACCATGTAAGGCACTAGACCTAGGCTGCGGGCATGGTAGAAACGCCCTCTTTCTCGCTCAACATGGATTTGATGTTACTGTAGTTGACCAAAATGAACTTTCCCTTGAAATCTTGCAAAGTATCGTGGAGCAAGAAGATTTGGAAATGCCTGTTGGTATCTACGATATCAATTCAGCAAGTATCGGACAAACTTACGATTTTATCGTATCGACAGTTGTTCTCATGTTTTTACAAGCAAATCGTATTCCGGCTATTATCCAAAACATGCAGGAGCAAACCTCAATTGGGGGTTACAATTTGATTGTGTGTGCCATGGATACAGAAGATTATCCATGTTCAGTTAATTTCCCATTTACCTTCAAAGAGGGGGAGTTGGCAAATTATTACAATGACTGGGAATTGATCAAATACAATGAAAATCCTGGCCATCTCCACCGTCGTGACGAAAATGGCAATCGTATTCAACTACGCTTTGCGACTATGTTGGCTAAAAAAGTAAAATAAATGAAAAAAAGGAATAGAGAGCAGTCGTTTTCTATTCCTTATTTGTTACCCTAATAAGAAAGGGAAATCTCAATTTATGCTATACTAGAAGTAGGAGAAGTCGATGAAATTAAACAGAATTGTGATAGTTTTAAAATGATTCTAATCGACCACTATTCTTTCAGACTTTTTGTCGAGGAGGTCTTAGGATGACTAGTCTTTTAATTGAACTGTACGATCGTCATACCATTGAGAAAAATGTCTACCAGGCTTTTGTCAGTGATTGTGATGAGATTTTATATCTTTCTACAAAAAAAATTGCTGAGGAAGAAAAGCTTTCCTTGAAGCATTTTCTAATGGAACAAGTTCCACACTTAAAACAAGTACATTTTCGACAATTTAACCTAGAAAAAACCTGCCAGGAATTAGACGTATTTATCAATGATTTTGAGACAGTTACCATCGATGTTTTTGGCGGAGATAACCTATTAGCAATAGTTCTATATCAGTATGGTTTGGAGAAAGGTATTTCGATTATTGCTATGGATGTTGAACAAGGAAAGCAGTATACCTGGAAAAGGGGCAAGATTTATGATAAACATTTAGATATTCCTAGTTTATCCATTGAACAATTGATAGCTTTACGTGGTGGAAAAGTCCTTAAATCAGGAAGGCCTCAGCATTCTAATAAGCAAGTGCTAGCTATTAAAAAATTGGCCAAATATGCTATCGAAAATCCTGAAAAATGGTATCAGATTACCCAATTCTTTGCACTGGCAAAAACAACTGATTTTCACGCTGAAACAGCAAAAGTTTTGGAGAGTAATGGAAAAATTTATTCTTACCCCAGTAGCTTGATTCCTTTGTTCCAAAAAGCTAATTTACTGAAAGTAGAAGAAGAAACAACAGATACTGTTACTTATATATTCCCAACACCAGAAGCACATCTGTTATGTCGAACTAAAGGGCATATTTTAGAATTGTATATCTATTTACTAGCCCTCGAGTCAGAGTATTTTGATGAATGTATGATTGGTACTGAAATTGACTGGAATGGGATTTTCCCTGAGGCTGACAATGTTCAAAATGAGATTGATGTTATTCTTCGTAAAGGTCACTCTGTAGTTTTCATTTCTTGTAAAATGACTGATCTAGCAGTTGAAGCTATTAACGAACTTGAAGTTTATGCCAATCATTTTGCGGGTGATAATTGTTTGAAGATGATTGTTTGCTCAGGCAAGATTAACCCCGTTTACAGTCATCGTTGTCAAGAATATGGTGTAATGGTGATAAAGCAGGATCAAATACAGAATCTCATTCCCATGTTGCAGAAATATATTAGAAAACATCTGAAATAGTTGAGAATTAAATGTGAAAAAGGTTGAGTTGGTCAGCCTTTTTCTGCTTTTTCTTTTCGAATGGACTAGAAAAGGAGAGTTTATGTTTTTAGCTAGAGATAAAAAAGGTCATTTAATCAACGCGTTAGAGAATGAAGTAAAGAGACAAGCTTATTATTGTCCAGCTTGCGGAACAAGTCTTCGCTTGAAAAAAGGGAAAAATGTAAGAACCCATTTTGCGCATGAAAGTTTAAAAAGTTGTGATTTTTATCATGAGAATGAAGGACCAGAACATTTGGAGAATAAGGTGGCACTTTTTAATTGGGCTAAGAAAGATGCTGAAGTAGAGATGGAATATCCCATACCTGAACTGAAGCAAATCGCAGATATCTTTATCAATAAGAAAATAGCTCTAGAAATTCAGTGTAGTCCCATTTCTTGCAAACTTTTACGGGAGAGAAGCAATGGTTATCGAAGTTTGGGAATTCAAGTCCTTTGGCTACTAGGAGAAAAGCTCTGGCTAAAAGAGCGACTAACTAAACTTCAAAGAGATTTTCTTTACTTTAGTAATAATATGGGATTTTATATTTGGGAGTTAGATCATAAAAAACAAGTTTTGAGACTCAAGTACCTCCTTCACCAAGATTTGAAAGGAAAACTCCATTATCAGCTCAAGGAATTTTCTTATGACAAAGGAAATCTTCTAGAAATTTTACGTAGTCCATATAAGCAACAAGCTCTTATTACTTTTTCAGTTGAACAGGACAAAAATATTTGTCATTACATTCAAAAACAGCTCTACTATCAAAATCCCTATTGGATGAAACAACAAGCCCAAGCTTACTTGAGAGGAGAAAATCTTTTAAATCTAAAAAAACAGGACTGGTATCCCCAAGTAAGACCGATAGAACTTGGTCATTTTTGTCAAATCAAACAAGATATTCATGATTATTATCGAAACTTTCAGGCTTATTATGAGAAAAATCCTCAAAATAAGCAACAAAAGCTCTATCCACCTGTCTTTTATCAGCGTTATTTCCTGAAAAATATGGTAAAATAGAAAGGATGGAGGAAATTTATGGTATTACAACGAAATGAAATAGATGAAAAAGATACATGGGATTTGTCCACTATCTTTGAAACAGACCAAAAATGGGAAGAAGAGTTAGCCCTATTAACCGAGGATACAAAACAAGCAGCTAGACTTGAGGGACATCTTTTGGATAGCGCAGAGAGCCTATTAAATATTACAGAGCGTTATTTGGATTTGAGCCGTCGTCTTGAAAAACTCTATGTCTACGCTCATATGAAAAACGACCAGGATACACGTGTTGCTATATATCAAGAATATTATGCAAAGGCAATGACTCTATACAGTCAACTAGATCAAGTCTTTTCTTTCTATGAGCCAGAATTTATGGCAATTACTGAAGAGCAGTATCAAAACTTTTTAGCAGAAGAACCAAAACTCCAGCCTTATAAACACTTCTTTGATAAACTATTGCAAAACAAGGACCATGTCCTTTCACAACGTGAAGAAGAGTTGCTTGCAGGTGCTGGTGAAATCTTCGGTGCTGCTAGTGAAACCTTTGCTATTTTAGATAATGCAGATATCGTCTTTCCATTCGTTAAAGATGAAGATGGAAATGAAGTACAATTGTCACACGGTGTTTATATGCGCTTGGTAGAATCTAAGAATCGTGAGGTTCGTCGTGGAGCTTATGAAGCTCTTTACTCTACCTATGAGCAATACCAGCACACTTACGCGAAAACCCTGCAGACAAACGTTAAAGTACAAAACTATCGTGCTAAGGTTCGTAACTACAAGAGTGCGCGTGAAGCAGCACTTGCAGCCAACTTTGTGCCAGAAAGTGTTTATGACAATCTAGTATCTGCTGTTCGTAAGCATTTGCCACTCTTACATCGATATCTTGCTCTTCGCTCAAAAATCTTGGGTATTCCTGATCTCAAAATGTATGATGTCTATACTCCGTTGTCTTCAGTGGAATACAGCTTTACTTATGAGGAAGCTTTGAAGAAAGCAGAAGAAGCTTTGGCTGTTCTTGGTGAGGATTACTTGAGTCGTGTGAAACGTGCTTTCAGCGAACGTTGGATAGATGTTTATGAGAATCAAGGGAAGCGATCTGGTGCATACTCTGGTGGTTCCTACGATACTAACGCCTTTATGCTTCTTAACTGGCAGGATAATCTCGATAATCTCTTTACTCTTGTACATGAGACAGGTCATAGTATGCATTCTAGCTATACGCGTGAAACACAACCTTATGTATACGGAGATTACTCAATCTTCTTGGCAGAAATTGCTTCAACAACCAATGAAAATATCTTAACTGAAAAATTATTGCAAGAAGTTCAAGATGACGCAACACGCTTCGCTATTCTAAACAACTTCTTGGATGGTTTCCGTGGAACAGTGTTCCGCCAAACTCAATTTGCTGAATTTGAACATGCTATTCACCAAGCTGATCAAAATGGTGAAGTCTTGACAAGTGAGTTCTTAAATAATCTCTATGCTGACTTAAACCAGGAATATTATGGCTTGAGTAAGGAAGACAATCCTCAAATTCAGTACGAGTGGGCTCGTATCCCTCATTTCTACTATAATTACTATGTATATCAATATTCAACAGGCTTTGCAGCAGCTTCAGCCTTGGCTGAAAAGATTGTTAACGGTAGTCAAGATGATCGTGACCGTTATATTGATTACCTCAAGGCTGGGAAGTCAGACTATCCTCTAAATATCATGCGAAAAGCTGGTGTTGATATGGAAAAAGAAGACTATCTCAACGATGCCTTTGCAGTCTTTGAACGTCGTTTGGATGAGTTTGAAGCCCTTGTTGAAAAATTAGGATTAGCATAAAATGGTTGAGTCATACAGTAAAAATGCCAACCACAACATGAGACGGCCTGTTGTTAAGGATGAGATTGTGGAATTTATGCGCCACAGACAAAAGCAGGTGACCGGTTCTTTAAAAGAACTAGAAAACTTTGCTCGTAAGGAGAATATTCCTATCATCCCTCATGAAACAGTCGCTTACTTCCGTTTCCTTATGGAAACTATTCAACCAAAAAATATTTTAGAGATTGGGACAGCGATTGGATTTTCAGCTCTTTTAATGGCAAATCATGCCCCAAACGCAAAAATTACAACCATTGATCGGAATCCTGAAATGATTGGTTTTGCCAAGGAGAATTTCGCCAAGTTTGATAATCGCCAACAAATCACTCTATTGGAAGGCGATGCGGTAGATGTCTTGTCAACATTGACAGAGACCTATGATTTTGTTTTTATGGATTCTGCAAAATCTAAATATATCGTCTTTTTACCAGAAATCCTCAAACACCTTGAGGTTGGTGGAGTAGTTGTCTTGGATGATATTTTCCAAGGTGGAGACATTGCTAAGGATATTATGGAAGTCCGACGCGGTCAACGAACCATTTATCGTGGTTTGCAAAGGCTCTTTGAGGCAACTCTAGACAATCCGGGATTAATAGCTAGCCTAGTTCCTCTCGGAGATGGAATCTTGATGCTGAGAAAGAATCAAGCAGAAGTAGAACTGCCTGATGTTGATTAATTTCAGATATTTTTAAGACAATTTAGTAAAATAGATAAGGTAAACATTTATCTAGTGTATAAAAAGGAGTAAACATGAAGAAAAAATTATTGGCTGGTGCCATCACTTTGTTATCAGTAGCTACTTTGGCTGCTTGTTCAAATAGCTCTGAAGGAGCTGACCTCATCACTATGAAAGGTGATGTCATCACTGAGCACCAATTTTATGAAGAAGTGAAAAACAACTCAACTGCCCAACAAATCTTGCTTAATATGACTATTCAAAAAGTTTTCGAAAAACAATATGGTTCTGAAGTAAGTGATAAAGAAGTTGAAGAAGCTGTAGCAGAAGAACAAAAAAAATATGGAGACAGTTATCAAACTGTTCTTGCTCGTGCTGGTATGACAGCTGAAAGTCGTAAGGCTCAAATTCGTACAAGTAAATTGGTTGAGTATGCTGTTAAGAAAGCTGCAGAAGCTGAATTGACGGATGAGAACTACAAAAAAGCTTACGATGAGTACACACCAGAAGTAACTGCGCAAATTATTAAACTTGATAGTGAAGATAAGGCTAAAGAAGTTCTTGCTAAAGCAAAAGAATCTGGAGCTGACTTCGCACAATTGGCTAAAGATAATTCAACTGACGAAAAGACAAAAGCAAATGGTGGAGAAATCACTTTTGACTCTGCATCAACAGAATTGCCAGACGTTGTTAAAAAAGCTGCATTTGCTCTTGATGTAAATGGTATTTCAGATGTGATCACAGCTCCAGGTACACAAGCTTATTCAAACAGTTTCTATATTGTGAAATTGACCAAGAAAACAGAAAAATCTTCTAACTGGGAAGATTATAAAGAAAAATTGAAGACAGTTATCCTGACTCAAAAACAAAATGATGCTACTTTCGTTCAAGGTATTATTAGTAAAGAATTGCAAGCCGCAAATATTAAGGTTAAGGACCAAGCCTTCCAAAATATCTTTACTCAGTATATCCAAAGTGATACAACAAGTGAAACTACAACTACAACAACAGCAAGTGAAACTACAACAACATCTTCAAACTAAGGGTGACAACTCTATCTTTCTACTCTTGAAAGATAGAGTTTTTTTAATCTTCCGTAGATAAAAGTTATAAATGAGAATAATTGTTGTTTGAATTCTACAAGCTTAAATTATAACCTTTATAGGGTAAGAGTTTTTTTCTAACTCAAAAAATGGTATAATAGCAAGAAAACTAAAATTAATAAAAATAAGATTTGTTAGTGGTGAAGTATGAAAATTAGTAAAAGGCACCTGTTGAATTACTCTATTTTAGTGCCCTATATTCTCTTATCCGTTCTGGGTTTAATAGTGGTATATTCGACAACGAGTGCATCTTTGATTCAAGAAGGAAAGAGCGCTTTTCAATTAGTTCGAAATCAGGGCTTGTTTTGGATCGTTAGTTTGTTGCTTATTGCAGTAATCTATAAGTTGAAACTTGGTTTTCTTCGAAACGAACGTTTGTTATTTATTGTTATGTTTGCTGAGTTAGTGTTACTAGCTTTAGCCCGTTTGATTGGGATTCCCATCAATGGTGCTTACGGTTGGATTAAAGTAGGACCTATAACTGTTCAGCCTGCGGAATACTTGAAAATTATAATCATTTGGTACTTGGCTCAACGTTTTTCAAAACAACAAGAAGAGATTGGTATTTATGATTTTCAAGTTTTAACTCAAAACCAATGGTTGCCTAGATCCTTTAACGATTGGCGATTTGTCCTTTTGGTCATGATTGGAAGTTTGGCTATTTTCCCTGACCTTGGAAATGCTACAATTCTCTTTTTAGTAGCATTGTTGATGTACTCAATTAGTGGGATAGCTCATCGATGGTTTGCAACTATTCTTGGAATATTGACCAGTTTATCCTTTGTTTCCCTCACAGCCATTAAATTGATTGGTGTTGAAAAGGTTTCTAAGATTCCAGTATTTGGATACGTTGCTAAACGATTCAGTGCTTTCTTTAATCCATTTGATGACGTCGCTGGTGCAGGACACCAGTTGGCAAATTCATACTATGCTATGGTAAATGGAGGATGGTTTGGGCTAGGATTAGGAAACTCTATCGAAAAACGAGGCTATCTACCTGAGGCACACACGGACTTCGTTTTCTCTATTGTGATTGAGGAGTTTGGATTTGTTGGTGCCAGTCTTATTTTAGCTCTATTATTCTTCCTAATTCTTCGTATTATTTTAGTGGGGGTACGAGCAAAAGATCCGTTCAACTCTATGGTGGCAATCGGTATTGGTGGGATGATTTTAATTCAGGTATTCGTCAATATAGGTGGGATCTCAGGTTTGATTCCATCTACAGGTGTAACTTTCCCATTCCTTTCTCAGGGAGGAAATAGTTTGTTGGTTCTATCTGTAGCAATCGCCTTTGTCTTAAATATCGATGCTAGTGAAAAACGTGCAAAACTCTATAGCGAATATGAAGCACAGCTTTAAGAAATAGTAACAAGGAGAAAAAAATGTCTCTTCAAAAGTTAGAAAATTTTGGTAACAAAACTGTCGTGCAAGAAGAAGTTCAAATCTTGACAGATTTACTTGAAGATATCACGAAAAATATGCTTCCTGCTGAGACTTTTGACAAGATTATGCAGTTGAAGAAGCTATCATCAAATCTAGACTATCAAGGACTAGATAAGGTAGTGAGAAGTCTTTCAAATGATGAAATGGTCTACATCTCTAGATATTTCTCTATTTTGCCACTTTTGATTAATATTTCTGAAGACGTTGACTTGGCATACGAGATTAACCACCTAAACAATATTGATCAAGATTACCTTGGAAAATTGTCAACAACCATTGAAATGGTAGCAGAAAAAGAAAATGCGGCCGAGATTCTTGAACATTTGAACGTTGTACCAGTATTGACAGCCCACCCAACACAAGTGCAACGGAAGAGTATGTTGGATTTGACCACACATATTCATACGCTCTTGCGTAAATACCGTGATGTTAAAATGGGTCTTATTAACGAGGAAAAATGGCACAATGATCTTCGTCGCTATATTGAGATTATCATGCAGACGGATATGATTCGTGAGAAGAAACTAAAAGTAACCAACGAAATCACTAACGTGATGGAATATTACAATAGTTCCTTCCTTCAGGCAGTACCAAATCTAATGCTAGAATATAAACGTCTTGCGAAAGAACAAGGAATTGACCTTAAACAAGCCAAACCTATTACTATGGGAATGTGGATTGGTGGAGACCGAGATGGAAATCCATTTGTAACTGCTGAAACTCTCATGCGTTCAGCAACCATTCAAAGCGAAGTCATCTTCAACTACTATATCAGCAAGATTTCTAGTCTCTATCGTACTTTCTCTCTTTCTACTAATTTATCCAAGACAAGCAAGGCTGTTGAAGAAATGGCTGCGCAATCTAGTGATACATCTGTCTTCCGTGAAAAAGAACCTTACCGTCGTGCTTTTCACTTTATCCAATCTAAATTAATTCAAACACTTTTAAATCTAAAAGAGTGGGCGGTAGTTGGTTCATCAGCAGATGAACGTCATCATGTCGAACGTCTTCTTGGTGCTCAAGGGCATCAACAAGGAGAAATCACTGACTATATCAGCAATCGACTCTCGGGAGCCATTCAAGAATTAGCAGATGATCGTCCTCCTCACTACGAAACAGTTGAAGAGTTCAAGAAAGACCTTTATATTATTAAGGATTCATTACTTGAGAATAAAGCGGAAGCCTTGTTGACAGGTGAGTTTGCAGAATTACTAGAAGCAGTTGAGGTCTTCGGTTTCTACTTGGCATCTATTGATATGCGTCAAGACTCAAGCGTTCATGAAGCCTGTGTTGCTGAATTGTTAGCATCTGCTGGAATCAATGACCACTATAGCGATTTGTCAGAAGATGAAAAGTGCGAGTTGCTTTTACATGAATTGTTAGAAGATCCTCGAATCTTGTCAGCGACTCATGCTGAGAAGTCTGAACTCCTCGAAAAAGAATTGGCTATTTTCCAAACTGCACGTGAATTAAAAAATCGTTTGGGAGAAGACGTCATTCGTCAAACAATTATCTCTCATGCAACTAGTGTATCTGATATGCTAGAATTAGCCATCATGCTCAAAGAAGTCGGTCTGGTGGATGCTGAAAAAGCTCGTGTTCAAATCGTTCCTCTTTTTGAAACGATTGAGGACTTAGATCATTCTGAAGAAACAATGAGAAAGTATTTCTCTTTACCACTTGCTAAGAAGTGGATTGCTTCTAGAGATAATTACCAGGAAATCATGCTTGGCTACTCTGATAGTAACAAAGATGGTGGATATCTCTCATCTTGTTGGACACTCTATAAGGCTCAAAAACAATTGTCCGCTATTGGTGATGAATACGGAGTCAAAGTAACCTTCTTCCATGGTCGTGGTGGTACCGTTGGCCGTGGTGGTGGACCAACTTATGATGCCATTGCTTCTCAACCGCTCAAATCAATCAAAGATCGTATTCGATTAACTGAACAAGGTGAAGTTATCGGAAATAAATACGGAAACAAGGATGCAGCCTACTATAACTTGGAAATGTTGGTATCAGCGGCTATCAACCGTATGATTACACAGAAGAAGAGTGATACTAATACGTCAAATCGCTATGAGGCAATCATGGACCAAGTAGTCAGTCGTAGCTATGATATCTACCGTGAACTAGTATTTGGAAACGAACATTTCTACGATTATTTCTTTGAATCTAGTCCAATCAAGGCGATCTCAAGCTTTAATATTGGTTCTCGTCCAGCAGCTCGTAAAACAATCACTGAAATTGGTGGTCTACGTGCCATTCCTTGGGTATTCTCATGGTCACAAAGTCGTGTCATGTTCCCGGGTTGGTATGGTGTTGGTTCAAGCTTCAAAGAATTTATTGATCAAGATCCAAAAAATATTGAATACCTTCGCGACATGTATAAAAACTGGCCTTTCTTCCAGTCACTCCTATCTAACGTTGATATGGTCTTGTCAAAATCAAATATGAATATTGCTTTTGAATATGCTAAACTTTGTGAAAGTGAAGAAGTACAAGCAATCTACTATACTATTTTGGATGAATGGCAATTGACTAAGAATGTTATCCTGGCTATTGAAGGCTATGATGAACTTTTGGCAGAAAATACTTACTTGAAAGACAGTTTGAACTACCGTATGCCTTATTTCAATATCCTTAACTATATCCAGTTGGAATTGATTAAGCGTCAACGTCGTGGCGAGCTTTCTTCAGATGAAGAAAGATTGATTCATACAACTATTAACGGAATTGCTACAGGATTACGTAATTCAGGTTAATACAAGCTATATTTTTTAAAAACCGTAGGAATTTTCATAATTTTAAAAAATAATTCATAAAAAGCCTTGACAAGTTTTAGTAAAATGATATAATTTAAACATTCAGAAAGTAATCATTGAAATTTTTTAGAGAGTCTGTGGTTGGTGGAAACAGATAAGTGGAAGTGATGAAAATTGGGCTGAATGTTATTAAGAATTTGAAATCATAAGAATTCGGTGAGCACACCTTACAGTGCAACTCGTGAAGCGAGTAAGAGCGATAGGACAAGTTCCTATAATTGAGGTGGCACCGCGCATCGACGTCCTCACACAAGTTTTTTGTGTGAGGACTTTTTCTATGGGGAGGCAATTTTATGGAAATTAAGCGATGGCGACGCTTGGTAGAGTTATATTGAAAGTGAAATGAACATTACTAAGTTTAAGAAAAATAAGGAGAAATAGATATGAATAAACGTTTAATTGGTATTATTGCAGCACTAGCACTTGTAGTTGGAGGAAGCTTGGTCTACTCTAACTTAACGAAACAAGAAACTAAAACAGAGACAGCTAACAAGACAGCTAAAGTTGGTGTTTTACAATTCGTCAGCCATCCATCACTTGATTTGATTTACCAAGGTATCCAAGATGGACTTGCTGAAGAAGGTTATAAAGGTGACCAAGTTAAAATCGACTTTATGAACTCAGAAGGTGACCAAAGTAAGGTTGCGACAATGAGTAAACAATTAGTAGCAAACGGAAACGATGTTGTTGTCGGTATCGCAACTCCAGCAGCTCAAGGGCTTGCAAGTGCAACAAAAGATCTTCCAGTTATTATGGCAGCTGTAACTGACCCAATCGGTGCTAACCTTGTAACAGATTTGGAAAAACCAGGTGGGAACATCACAGGTGTATCTGACCACAACCCTGCTGAGCAACAAGTTGAATTAATTAAAGCTTTGACACCTGATGTTAAAACAATCGGAGCTCTCTACTCAAGTAGTGAAGATAACTCTAAATCTCAAGTTGAAGAGTTCAAAACTTACGCTGAAAAAGCTGGTTTGAAAGTAGAAACTTTTGCAGTTCCATCAACTAACGAAATTGCTTCTACAGTAAACGTCATGACTGGAAAAGTAGATGCAATCTGGGTTCCAATTGACAACACAATCGCATCTGCGTTCTCAACTGTAGTATCAAGTAACCAAACAGCTAAAAAACCAATCTATCCAAGTGCAACTGCAATGGTAGAAGCCGGTGGTTTGGCATCAGTCGTTGTGGATCAACACGATCTTGGTGTGGCTACTGGTAAGATGATCGCTAAAGTCTTGAAGGGTGAAAAACCTGCTGATACTCCAGTCAATGTCTTCTCAACTGGTAAATCAGTTATCAACAAAAAACTAGCTCAAGAACTTGGAATCACTATTCCAGAATCAGTTCTTAAAGAAGCTGGTCAAGTAATCGAATAAGAATGAAGGAGGAGTTGGAGACATCTCCTCCAATTTTTAAAAGAAGGAAATGAATGTAACATGATAGTATCGATAATTTCACAAGGATTTGTCTGGGCTATTCTAGGTTTGGGAATCTTTATGACCTTTCGAATCCTCAACTTTCCAGATATGACAACGGAGGGCTCTTTCCCGTTGGGAGGAGCGGTAGCAGTAACTCTAATCACACAAGGAGTCAATCCTTTTCTTGCTACCTTAGTAGCTGTTGGAGCAGGCTGTCTTGCAGGTTTAGCGACTGGTCTTCTTTACACGAAAGGAAAGATTCCAACACTCTTGTCTGGTATTTTGGTGATGACTTCTTGCCATTCTATCATGCTCATGATTATGGGACGCGCAAACCTTGGGCTTTTGGGAACCAAACAAATCCAGGATGTTCTTCCTTTCTCATCTGAGGTTAATCAATTATTTACAGGCTTGATTTTTGTGACTTTGGTTATCCTTCTCATGCTTTTCTTCCTAGATACCAAACTTGGACAGGCCTATATCGCGACAGGAGATAATCCAGATATGGCTCGTAGTTTTGGTATCAATACTGGACGCATGGAGCTTATGGGCTTGGTCTTGTCAAATGGTGTGATCGCACTTGCTGGTGCCCTTATCGCTCAACAAGAAGGCTATGCCGATGTCTCTCGTGGTATCGGTGTTATCGTAGTTGGTCTTGCTAGCTTGATTATCGGTGAGGTCCTCTTTAAGAGTCTTACCCTAGCAGAACGCTTGGTTACCATTGTTGTTGGTTCGATTAGTTACCAATTCTTGGTATGGGGAGTCATTGCTCTCGGATTTAACACCAGCTACCTCAGACTTTACAGTGCTCTTATCCTAGCCACTTGTCTAGTCATTCCAACCCTTAAGGATAAATACTTGAAAGGAGTCAAGTTAAGCAAATGACAGCAATTGTTGAATTAAAAAATGCCACAAAAATTGTGAAAAATGGCTTCGACGAGGAAAAAATTATCCTAAACGATGTTTCACTTGAAATTTTTGAACATGACTTCATCACAATCTTGGGTGGAAATGGAGCAGGGAAGTCAACCCTCTTTAATAGCATTGCGGGAACTCTACCATTGACAAGTGGTAGCATTCGCATCATGGGCGAAGATGTGACTCATTTCAGCCCTGAAAAACGTGCCAAGTACCTTTCTCGTGTCTTCCAAGATCCTAAGATGGGGACAGCTCCACGTATGACAGTCGCAGAAAACCTTTTGATTGCCAAGTTCCGTGGAGAAAAACGTGGTTTATTTCCAAGAAAACTCTCAGCATATAAAGAAGAATTTCAAGCAACCATTGAGAAGGTGGGAAATGGTCTAGAAAAACACTTGGATACACCGATTGAATTCTTGTCAGGCGGACAAAGACAGGCCTTGAGCCTCTTGATGGCAACCTTGAAACGTCCAGAGCTCCTTTTACTGGATGAACACACAGCTGCTCTTGACCCTAAAACAAGTGTCGCCTTGATGGAATTGACAAATGACTTTATTAACAAGGACCATCTAACAGCTTTGATGATTACTCACCATATGGAAGATGCTCTCAAGTATGGAAATCGCTTGATTGTTATGAAAGATGGACAAATCATCCAAGATTTGAATAAGGATGAAAAAGCCAAGATGAAAATTTCCGATTATTATCAACTTTTTGAGTAGATAATTTTTAAATCAAGCATCCTTAAAAACTTAGAAGTAGACTTTTGCTTCTAAGTTTTTTGGTGAATTTTAAATATTACTTTTTTTCCTTTTCATCAGTTTTACTTTAGAGTATAATCAGTATAAGAATCTTAAACTTTTATAGGAGTAGGAGATAAAAAGATGACTTACACACAAGAAGATTTTCAGGAATGGATTTTTCAGATTGGATTTAAGATGGATTATTTCACAAGGGAGTTTGCGGAGAAAGAAGGGCTAAATTTAGACTATAGCATGCAGTCTTTGGATGATTTGGAGGCTTGGATCTTAGCTCACTACGAAGACCACCATGCTTTGATAGCAGACCGCAAGATGTTGGATTATTTGACCGTTTATATCGGTGAAACCTTTCGCAAACACCTAGGAGGAAAATGGTTTATTGACCTTAAAAATAAAAAGAACGCCTATTATTCTATGCCTGTATTGACTGATCCATCCTATAGAGGAGAGGTATACAAAGCACCATTGACTTATGCAACAGCTTGTATCAGTAGAAAAGATGGTCAGTATATTAGCAGGATATTGAAAAATAATCTCGAAAATCAAGTGAAATAGTCTTTAATTTCTTTGCAAAGAGTAGAAAATTTGCTTAGAAGATACAGTTTTTCATGATAGGTGGAAACTTATGAAATAGAAGCATGTAAAAGGTATGAAATGGTTTACTTTTTTTCAGAAATAAGCTATACTATATAAAGTAAACTGTGATAAAATGGAGGTATTGTCTATGGTTGACAAGAGAGTCATCGAAGAAATCAAAAACAATACCAATATTGTCGAAATCATAGGAGAAGTGATTTCTTTACAAAAATCTGGACGGAACTTTTTGGGGCTCTGTCCTTTTCATGGTGAAAAGACCCCTTCCTTTAACGTGGTCGAAGATAAGCAATTTTACCACTGTTTTGGTTGTGGTCGTTCTGGAGACGTCTTTAAGTTTATAGAGGAGTATCAACAAGTAACTTTTGCGGATGCGGTAAGGATGTTGGGCGAACGACTCGGAATGCACCTTGAAGCTCCTGTACACAATACTGCTCAACATACGTCCCCCCATCAAAATCTCTACGATATGCATGACAAGGCTGCACGCTTTTATCATGCAATCCTCATGACGACTAAAATGGGTGAGGAGGCGAGAAAGTATCTCTATAATCGTGGCTTGACTGATGATGTCATTAAACATTTTATGATTGGTCTAGCTCCAGCAGAACGCTCTTATCTTTATCAGCGTTTAGCAGACGATTATAGTGAGAAGGACTTGCTGGATTCAGGTCTATTTTATCTATCTGAGAGTAACCAATTTTTTGATACTTTCCATAACCGGATTATATTTCCACTCACAAACGACCAAGGAAAGGTAATTGCTTTCTCTGGACGGATTTGGCAAGAGACAGATTCTCAAACTGCCAAGTATAAAAATAGTCGAGCAACGGCGATTTTTAACAAGAGTTACGAATTATATCATTTGGATAGGGTAAAAAAAGGCTCAGGTAAAGCTCCTGAAATTTATCTGATGGAAGGCTTTATGGATGTTATTGCAGCCTACCGTGCTGGTATTGAAAATGCAGTAGCTTCCATGGGAACGGCCTTGACTGCTGAACACGTCGAACATCTCAAACGCTTTACAAAAAAAGTGATTATCACTTATGACGGTGATAAGGCAGGACAAGCTGCAACTGCTAAAGCTTTGGACGAGCTTAAAGATCTACCTGTACAAGTAGTCCAGATTCCTGATGCAATGGATCCTGATGAGTATTTACAAAAGAATTCTCCAGAGGATTTGGCTTATCTTTTATCCAATACTCGAATCAGTCCGATTGAGTTTTATATCCATCATTACAAACCTAGTAATAGTGAAAATCTCCAAGCACAGATTGAGTTCATTGAGAAAATTGCACCTCTTATCGTCAAAGAACCTTCTATCACAGCCCAGAACACCTATATTCATTTGTTGACGGATCATTTACCATCTTTTGATTATCAACAAGTTGAGCACATCATCAACGAAAGTCGTGTCAGACAAAGACAAGAAAAAGTGAAGCAGGTTGTTAATCCGACACCAGTTACTATGTCGGTTTCTAAACAATTGACGGCAGTCATGAGAGCTGAAGCACATATTCTTTATCGTATGATGGAGCACCCCCTTGTGTTGAATGATTATCGTTTGAGAGATGATTTTGTATTTGAAACTCCAGAGTTTCAGACCTTGTATGGACTCTTGATTGATAATGGTTCGATATCTTCTGAAGATTTAGCAAATCAGACTAGAGAAGTGGAAAATGCTTGGTATCAAGTGTTAGCCTTGGATCTACCTTCTGAAATGTCTCCAGAAGAACTAAAAGAAGTGGAAGAGTCTCGTAATCGTGCTCTTTTGAATCAACAAAACTTGCAAATCAAAAAGAAGGTTCAGGAAGCTAGTCATGTAGGTGATACTGATACTGCTTTAGAAGAGCTTGAACGCTTAATTGCCCAAAAAAGAAGAATGGAGTAAGAATGGCAAAAAAACAAAAAGAAGTAACAACTTTTGATGTCCAAGTCGCTGAGTTTATTCGTAACCATAAGAAAACTGGTACTGCGACAGATGACGAAATCAACAATGTTCTTGTAATTCCTTTCGCTCTTGATGTTGAAGGGATTGAAAACCTGTTGCAACGTATTCAAGATGCTGGTATTGCAATCACGGATAACGAAGGAAACCCAAGTGAACGTGTTCTAAGTACTGAGGAAGAACCCGAACTTAGCGATGAGGATTTAATTGGTTCTACATCTGCCAAGGTTAACGATCCTGTTCGCATGTATTTGAAAGAAATTGGGGTTGTACCTCTTCTTACAAACGAAGAAGAAAAAGAGTTGGCTCTTGCTGTTGAAGCAGGTGATGTTGAAGCTAAGCAACGTCTAGCAGAAGCTAACCTTCGTTTGGTTGTGTCTATCGCGAAACGCTATGTTGGACGTGGAATGCAATTCCTTGACTTAATCCAAGAAGGTAACATGGGGCTTATGAAAGCCGTTGATAAATTTGACTACTCTAAAGGGTTCAAATTCTCAACTTATGCAACTTGGTGGATCCGTCAGGCTATTACCCGTGCCATTGCTGACCAAGCTCGTACCATCCGTATCCCAGTTCACATGGTGGAAACAATTAACAAGCTTGTTCGTGAACAACGTAATCTTCTTCAAGAGTTAGGACAAGATCCTACTCCTGAGCAAATTGCAGAACGTATGGATATGACACCTGATAAGGTTCGTGAAATCCTTAAAATTGCTCAAGAACCAGTTTCTCTTGAAACACCAATTGGTGAAGAAGATGACAGCCACCTTGGTGACTTTATCGAAGATGAAGTGATTGAAAATCCAGTTGACTACACAACTCGTATCGTCTTGCGTGAGCAGTTGGATGAAGTTCTAGATACCTTGACTGATAGAGAAGAAAATGTTCTTCGTCTACGTTTCGGTCTTGATGATGGTAAAATGCGTACTCTAGAAGATGTGGGTAAAGTCTTTAATGTCACTCGTGAACGTATTCGTCAGATTGAGGCAAAAGCTTTGAGAAAACTTCGTCAACCAAGTAGAAGCAAACCGCTTCGTGACTTTATCGAGGATTAAGATAGAGGAGACTGAATATGGCTTACACAGAAGAGCAAATTGAAAACATAAAAACTCGTATTTTGACGGCTCTAGAAGAGGTTATCGACCCAGAATTAGGAATTGATATCGTCAACTTAGGTTTAATTTATGAGATTCGATTTGATGGTGATACCGGTGATACTGAGATTGATATGACCTTGACGACTATGGGTTGTCCTTTGGCCGACCTCTTGACTGATCAAATCTATGATGCTATGACAGATGTGCCAGAGGTTACTAACGTTGAAGTAAAATTAGTTTGGTATCCAGCTTGGACGGTTGAAAAAATGAGTCGCTATGCACGTATCGCTTTAGGTATTAAATAGAATGATAAAAAAGAGAAATAGTATAAGTGTTAGGAAATTCCCTAGCTTTTATGCTATCTCTCTTTTAATTTGCTGATTTTCTTTCAATAAAATGATATAATAGATAGTATGGAAAAAGAGAAATTACGCATCAATATGCTAAGTTCGAGTGAAAAGGTAGCAGGACAAGGTGTATCTGGAGCTTACCGTGAACTTGTGCAACTTTTGAAACGTGATGCGAAAGACCAACTAATAGTAACGGAGAATCTTCCTGTAGAAGCTGATGTTACTCATTTTCATACAATCGACCTTCCTTATTATTTGTCAACATTCCAAAAGAAGCGTTCTGGTCGTAGAATTGGTTATGTCCACTTCTTACCTGATACGTTGGAGGGCAGTTTGAAGATTCCATTCTTTCTAAAAGGAATTGTGAAGCGCTACGTATTTTCCTTTTATGACCGTATGGAACATTTAGTTGTGGTTAATCCTACTTTTATCGAAGATTTGGTTGCAGCTGGTATTCCTCGTGAAAAGGTGACCTACATCCCTAACTTTGTTAACAAAGAAAAATGGCATTCACTTCCTGAAGAAGAAGTAAGGAAACTTCGAAGTGACATGGGATTGAACGAAAATCAATTTGTAGTAGTAGGGGCTGGGCAGGTTCAAAAGCGTAAAGGGATTGATGATTTCATTACACTTGCTGAGGAACTACCGGATATCACCTTTATTTGGGCTGGAGGCTTCTCTTTTGGTGGGATTACAGATGGTTATGAACGCTATAAAAAAATCATGGATAATCCTCCAGAGAATCTGATTTTCCCTGGAATTGTTGAGCCAGAACGGATGAGAGAGCTGTATGCTTTGGCAGATTTGTTCTTACTTCCTAGCTATAATGAGCTCTTTCCGATGACTATTCTAGAAGCTGCGAGTTGTGAAGCTCCCATTATGCTTCGGGACTTAGATCTTTATAAGGTGATTCTAGAAGGAAATTACAGACCAACCACCGATGTGGAAGAGATGAAAGAAGCCATTTTGGAATACAGAGCGTATCCAGAAGCACTAAAAGAATTAAAAGAGAGGGCTAAGGCTATTTCAAAAGAATACTCAGAAGAGCATCTTTTAGAAATCTGGCTAAAATTCTATCGGGAGCAAGCAGCTTTAGGAAAAAAATGAGGTAGTATATGCGAATTGGATTATTTACAGATACTTATTTCCCACAGGTCTCGGGTGTTGCGACCAGTATTCGAACCTTAAAAACTGAGCTTGAAAAGCAAGGGCATGCAGTCTTTATCTTTACGACAACTGATAAGGATGTTAATCGCTATGAAGACTGGCAAATTATCCGTATTCCTAGTGTTCCTTTCTTTGCTTTTAAAGACCGTCGTTTCGCTTACCGTGGATTTACGAAAGCTCTTGAGATTGCGAAACAATACAAACTCGATATTATTCATACCCAAACTGAGTTTTCTCTTGGTTTATTGGGAATTTGGATTGCTCGAGAACTGAAAATCCCAGTCATTCATACATATCATACCCAATATGAGGATTATGTCCACTATATTGCTAAGGGTATGTTGATTCGTCCAGGTATGGTCAAGTATCTTGTGAGAGGATTTCTTCATGACGTTGATGGAGTCATTTGTCCGAGTGAAATTGTGCGTGATTTGTTATCTGATTATAAGGTAAAGGTTGAAAAGCGTGTCATTCCTACAGGGATTGAACTTGCCAAGTTTGAACGGCCTGAGATTGGTCCTGAGCAAATCAGTGACCTCCGAGATAAACTTGGTATCAAGAAAAGTGAAAAGATGCTTCTAAGTCTTTCTCGTGTTTCGTACGAGAAGAATATTCAAGCAGTTCTTAAAGCTTTACCAGATGTCCTAAAAGAAGAACCAAATGTTAAACTGGTTGTAGCTGGAGATGGACCTTATTTAGACACCCTTAAGGAGCAAGCAGAAGATTTAAAAATTCAAGATTCTGTTATCTTTACAGGTATGATACCGCCAAATGAGACGGCACTCTATTATAAGACAGCTGATTTCTTCATATCGGCTTCTACAAGTGAAACTCAGGGATTGACTTATCTGGAAAGTTTAGCTAGTAAGACACCTGTTATTGCCCATGGTAATCCTTATTTGGATAATCTCATCAATGATAAAATGTTCGGAACCCTTTATTATGAGGAAAGGGACTTGGCAGGAGCGATTCTTGAGGCTTTACTTGCTACTCCACTGATGGATGAAAAACACTTGGCTGAAAAGTTATATGAAATTTCTGCTGAGAATTTTGGTAGAAGAGTCCATGAATTTTATCTAGACGTTATTATTTCAAATAATTTTGCCAAAGAAATAGGGGCTGACGAACCTGTTACAAAACGTATTTTAAAGACAGTCTTCTATATCCCGCAACAGGCTGTTACTATGCCAGTTAAAGGTTCGAAGCGTATGCTTAAGGCATCTAGAAAACAATTAAGAAATTTAAGAAAATATATAAATGATTAATCGAATCAAAGAAAGGAAATAAAAATATGAAAAAGAAATTTATGAGAAGTGGTAGAGATCAAAAAATCGGTGGTGTATGCGCTGGTTTAGCTAATTATTTTGATATCGACCCTACAATCGTACGTGTTATTTGGGGAGTTTTGGCTTTCTGTTATGGTGCTGGACTTATTGCTTATTTAATCTTGTGGGCAATCGCTCCTGTATCAGATGAATATTAAGAACAGAGTATTATAGTAAAGGAGAAAAAATGGCATTCGGTGATAATGGTAAACGTAAAAAAACATTCTTTGAAAAACTTACAATGTTTGTTGTATTAGTAATGTTATTTGTAACATTGGCAGGTATCTTTGCTACTGCTATTGGTGTATTTAGCAGATTCTAAAAAGTTAATCATTTTATTGTTTGGCAATAAGTTGGGTGACTGGGATTTCCCAGCCCTTTTTGAAGTGAGAAGAGAATATGAGTATGTTTTTAGATACAGCCAAGATTAAAGTAAAGGCTGGTAATGGTGGCGATGGCATGGTTGCCTTTCGTCGTGAAAAATACGTCCCTAATGGTGGACCATGGGGCGGTGATGGAGGACGTGGTGGTAACGTTGTTTTCGTTGTAGACGAAGGTTTACGTACCCTTATGGACTTCCGTTACAATCGTCATTTCAAAGCCCAATCTGGCGAGAAGGGAATGACCAAAGGGATGCACGGTAGAGGGGCAGAAGACTTAATTGTCCGTGTACCTCAAGGGACAACTGTGCGTGATGCCGAGACTGGAAAAGTCATCACCGATTTGATTGAGAATGGTCAAGAGTTTATTGTAGCTCATGGTGGACGTGGTGGACGTGGAAATATCCGTTTTGCAACACCAAAAAATCCTGCACCAGAAATCTCAGAAAATGGAGAACCAGGTCAGGAACGTGAATTACAGTTAGAACTTAAAATTCTTGCGGATGTTGGCTTAGTTGGCTTCCCATCTGTCGGTAAATCAACACTCCTTAGCGTGATTACCTCTGCTAAGCCAAAAATTGGTGCCTACCACTTTACGACAATTGTTCCAAATCTTGGTATGGTTCGTACCCAGTCCGGTGAATCCTTTGCCGTTGCAGACCTTCCTGGATTGATTGAAGGTGCTAGCCAAGGTGTTGGACTAGGAACTCAGTTCTTGCGCCATATCGAGCGTACTCGTGTTATCCTACATATCATTGATATGTCAGCTAGCGAAGGACGTGATCCTTACGAGGACTATCTAGCAATCAATAAGGAACTTGAATCTTACAATCTTCGTCTGATGGAGCGTCCACAGATTATTGTTGCCAATAAAATGGATATGCCTGAGAGTCAAGAAAACCTTGAAGAATTCAAGAAAAAATTGGCTGCTAATTATGATGAATTTGAAGAATTACCACCAATCTTCCCAATTTCAGGTTTGACTAAGCAAGGACTTGCACCGCTATTAGACGCAACGGCTGAGCTTCTTGATAAAACGCCAGAATTCCTTCTTTATGACGAATCAGAAATGGAAGAAGAGGCTTACTATGGCTTCGATGAAGAAGAAAAACCATTTGAGATTGGTCGTGACGATGATGCAACATGGGTTCTTTCAGGTGAAAAACTCATGAAACTCTTTAATATGACTAACTTTGACCGTGATGAGTCTGTCATGAAGTTTGCTCGTCAGTTGCGTGGTATGGGTGTTGATGAAGCTCTTCGTGCTCGTGGTGCTAAGGACGGCGACCTTGTCCGTATTGGAAAATTTGAGTTTGAATTTGTAGACTAGGAGATAGCTATGGGTGATAAACCAATATCTTTCCGAGATGCTGATGGAAATTTTGTTTCTGCAGCAGACGTCTGGAATGAAAAGAAATTAGAAGAACTTTTTAATCGCCTCAATCCCAATCGTTCATTGAGACTTGCGAGAATGAAAAAACAAGCCGAAGAAAAAAAATAAGAATAAAAGAACCCGTGATATTTGTATCACGGGTTTTCTGGTTTACTGACTATTTTTGATAAGGAATTTCTAGACTAGATTGTGAAAGGTCCACAGTTAATTGATAGTCTGTATTGTCACGGATAGTAATCTCAAAGTCAGTAGTATAAAGAACTAGTCGGATTGTATCGTCTTTTTTTAGTTTGTAAATCGTTGGTTGGAGTTCAAATTGGAATTCCATCCATTCATCTGGCTTAACTTCTTCAATTTTCAATAAATCATGACGATTTTGGAGATTGAGGTAGCCTTTGGTAATAACACGCTGGGCATTTGGACTATATGGTAGTTCACAAAGGTTTTCCAGCATATGGTAACGACCATTATCAATAGTACGAGCAGTCAAAACTCCTGGATATGGTTGTAGGTATTTCTTTTGACCAAGTTCGAGAAGTTGAGCAGAAAGTAAGCCTTTGTTTGTACTTGACTTGAGACGAAGGTTCAGTTTAACACGCCCATTAAGATGAAGGTCTTCTGTCACTTGCAGGTCTATGGTAACCTGATTGACTTTTCCTTGATAGAGTTCATTATTAAAGGTTTGGTAGGTTTTTCCAAAACGTTCGAAGTCAGAATCTTGGTAGTGGTTTTGAATGACAGCTTCTTCAGTACCTAAAGAGAAAGTTTTATGTTCACTTTGATTTCCAAAGTCATCAAGTTTATGCCATGTTTGAGGAGCAGTATTGTCTTGCCAAACGACTCTTGGTAGTTGGTAGTCAGTGTTTTGACCCAATAATTTCTGTGTCAAAAGGGCATTCATGGATTCACGGAAATCAATTGACTGCCAGTTGTTCATATAAACATGGGCACCGTTATGATAAAAGAGATGTTTCTTAATATTGCTTGGAAGAGCATTGAACATTTGATAGACATGAAGTGGTTTTACATTCCAGTCTTGTGAACCGTGGGTAAAGACAACTTCAGCCTTAATTTTTTCAGCATTGAGTAGGTAGTTTCTGTCATGCCAAAATTGGTTATAATCACCAGTTTTACGGTCTAGATTTTTCTTGAGTTCTTCTATAGAATCTTTATGAGCCTCGTTTCCACGAATATAGTCACCAGCTAAGAGATTACGAGAATAAGTTAATTCATCTAATGAATCAAAGTCCTCACCAGGATAGCCGCCTGGGCTTGTCACAAGACCATTTTCACGGTAATAGTTGTACCATGAAGAGATACCGGCTTCAGCAATAATGACTTCTAAACCATCAACTCTTGTAGTAGCAAGGCCGTTTGACATTGTTCCTAGGTAAGAAAGACCAGTAGTTGCTACTTTGCCATTTGACCAGTCAGCTTTGACTTGGCATTCACGACTATGGTCTGTGAATGCACGACAACGACCATTTAGCCAATCAATGACATTTTTATAGGCTTCAACTTGTCGGTAATCGCCGTTGGTCATTTGACCTTGAGAATCCTTGGTACCAAGACCTGATACGTAGATATTAGCAAAACCTCTTGGAAGGAAGTAGTCATTAAGTGTGTAGCTGCTATTGATATGAGTGAGCTTTTCTTCGGCTTCTGAAACAAGTTCAGCTTCCCCAACTGGTTCAACCAAGTCCAGGGTTGGATTTTCTAACGTAATTTCGTGTGGTTCCTTGACTTCTAGTTCAGCTTCCATTTTGTAAAGAGCTTTATCGCTTGCTTTATCATTGGTTCCTTGATGGTATGGGCTTGCAGTCATAACAGCTGGAATCATTCCGTTGTATGTTGGTCGGATTATGCTCACCTTAATGAGATCAGGAAGTCCATCTCTATCAGAATCAACACGAGTCTCTACATAAACAACCTCACGAATGACATTGGCAGTTGAGAAAGTTGCCAAACTTTTACCATTGAAGTAATGATAGTCATTGTCCTCAGGAATAAAACCATCACTAACTAGCTGATCAATCAAGATATTTCCCTTTTTAGTGCGCGTATTAAGAAGTTGGTAGAGGTTGTCAATCAGATCTCCGTATACAATTGGGAATGCCGTTTCTTTGTGAAAAACAAGACCATCTTCAAAGTCTAGTAAGTAACTGAATCCAAGCAACTGGAAGGCTACAGTATAGAAAATTTCTGGTGTCAATTCACGGTCTGAATTGAAGAAAGTAAGTAAATCAGTTTCTTTATCAACTGCTAAAGCGGAAAGTGGATAGTCGGTATTTTTGTAATTGAAGAAACAAGTTCTAACAAAGGCTTCAAACTGTTCTTTATGTGAAGTTGAAAGATCAAGCTTGAATCCAAGCTCAGATAATTCTTGTAAAGCTAGTTGATTTGTAACGGGATAATAACTAAATTGATTAAAACGCATTGATATCTCCTTTAAAGATTCATTTAAAATTCATTATATCAAAAAAAGATAGAAAATAACAGAAATAGTAGAGTATGTCTGATAGTCAGGCATGATAAGAGAGTCGATACTAAAACAAGGACAATTTTCATTTTTTGAGTATCCTATAAGGATATGCTATACTAGATATATGTTAGATTTGGAGAAATATGGCGTGTCCATGTGGGAAGAGCATAGGATTTTCTCTTTTCGCAAAAAATTATTAGCTTGGTATGATGAAAATAAGCGGGACCTACCTTGGAGAAGAAGTAAAAATCCATACCATATCTGGGTATCTGAAATCATGTTACAGCAGACCAGAGTTGATACAGTTATTCCCTATTATGAACGTTTTTTAGAAAGCTTTCCAACTGTAGAGAGTTTAGCTAATGCATCTGAAGAACGCTTATTAAAGGCATGGGAAGGTCTTGGATATTATTCCCGTGTTCGTAATATGCAAGCAGCCTCTCAACAGATTATGAATGATTTTAATGGAGATTTTCCATCAACTTACGAAGGTATTTCAAGCTTGAAAGGGATAGGTCCCTATACAGCTGGAGCTATTTCAAGTATTGCATTTAATATAGCACAGCCTGCAGTTGATGGGAATGTCATGCGTGTTTTGGCTCGGTTATTTGAAGTTGATCACGACATTGGTAATCCAAGTAATCGCAAGATATTTCAAGCTATGATGGAAATTTTGATTGATCCAGAACGTCCAGGTGATTTCAATCAAGCCTTGATGGATTTGGGTTCAGATATTGAGGCACCCGTTAATCCGAGGCCAGAAGATAGTCCAGTTAAAGATTTTAGTGCTGCCTATCAAAATGGAACAATGGATCGCTATCCCATTAAAGCGCCAAAGAAAAAGCCAGTTCCCGTCTATCTTAATGCTTTAGTTGTTCAAAATGCTAAGGGACAGTTTTTACTAGAAAAAAATGAAAGTGAAAAGTTACTTGCTGGATTTTGGCATTTCCCCTTGATTGAGGTAGATGAATTTTCAAAAGATGAAGAACTAAATCTCTTTAATCAAGTTGCTGAACCATCCATGCAACTTGGTCCATCACCTCAAGAAAGTTTTGAGCAGGATTATGATTTAGAAGTTGACTGGCAGGATAGTGATTTCAAAGAAGTGAAGCATATCTTTAGCCATCGAAAGTGGCATGTACGAATCCTAGCGGGACAAGTAGTTGATAGTAAAGAGTATAGTGACAAAGAAGTTGTTTGGTTAACTCCAGATGAGTTTGACCTCTATCCACTTGCAAAACCTCAACAAAAAATTTGGCAAGAGTATTCAAAAAGATGCTGACACACTTGTCTTTCGTGTCTTCTTTGCATTTTTTTGGTATAATTGATATAAGGAAAAAGGTGACTATATGAAAAAAATATTGATTGTTGATGATGAGAAACCAATCTCAGATATTATTAAGTTTAATATGACCAAGGAAGGTTATGAAGTTGTTACAGCCTTTAATGGACGTGAAGCGATTGAACTGTTCGAAGCTGAAAAACCTGATATTATTATTTTGGACTTGATGTTACCAGAAATTGATGGTCTGGAAGTGGCTAAAACGATTCGCAAGACAAGCAGTGTTCCGATTATCATGCTTTCAGCAAAAGACAGTGAGTTTGATAAGGTTATTGGTCTTGAACTTGGCGCGGATGATTATGTGACTAAGCCATTTTCTAACCGTGAGCTACAAGCGCGTGTTAAGGCTCTTCTTCGTCGTACGGAGTTAGTAGCAGTGGATAACCAAGAGGAAGATACTAAATTGCAAAGTCTTCAAATTGGGGATTTAGAGATTCTTCCAGATGCTTATGTAGCCAAAAAATATGGGGAAGAATTGGACTTAACTCATAGAGAGTTTGAGTTGTTGCATCACTTAGCTTCTCATCTAGGTCAAGTTATTACCCGTGAACATCTCCTTGAGACTGTTTGGGGTTATGATTATTTTGGTGATGTTCGTACTGTCGATGTTACCATTAGACGTCTACGTGAGAAGATTGAAGACACACCAAGTAGACCTGAATATATCTTAACTCGTCGTGGTGTGGGTTATTATATGAGAAATAATGATTGAAGTAATTAGACAAACAATTTTAACCAGAGATTTCGTCTTTGTACTCATTTTAATTGGTTTTATCATGCTTGTTAGCTTTCTCTTGCTTGAAGGCCGTAGAGATAATATCCGACTCAAACAGTTAAATCAAAAGATTAAAGATTTAATTGCTGGTGATTATTCTCAGGTATTAGATATGCAGGGGAATACTGAAATCACTAACATTACGAATAACTTAAATGATTTGTCTGAAGTAATTCGTCTAACTCAAGAAAACCTTGAGCAGGAAAGTAAAAGATTGCATAGTATTTTGTCATATATGACAGATGGGGTTCTTGCAACAAATCGTCGTGGTCAAATCACGATGATTAACGATATGGCTAAGAGGCAACTTGGGGTCGTAAGTGATGAAGCATTAAATCAGAACATTCTTGAGTTGCTTAAGATTGAAGATGAGTACGAGCTTAGAGACTTAATTACGCAAAGTCCTGAAATGATGATTTATTCCCAAAATGTAAATGGGGAGTATATTAGTTTGCGTGTGCGTTTTGCCTTGATTCGTAGAGAATCCGGCTTTATCTCTGGTTTGGTAGCAGTTCTACATGATACGACTGAACAAGAGAAGGAAGAACGCGAGAGAAGGCTTTTCGTTTCCAACGTTAGTCATGAATTGCGAACTCCATTGACCAGTGTAAAATCTTACCTAGAGGCCTTGGATGAGGGTGCATTATATGAACCTGTTGCTCCTGATTTTATCAAAGTATCTTTAGATGAGACCAACCGTATGATGCGAATGGTGACGGACCTCTTGCATCTTTCGCGTATTGATAATGCAACTAGCCATTTAGATGTTGAATTGATTAACTTTACAGCTTTCATTACGTTTATCCTAAACCGTTTCGATAAGATACGAGCCCAGGATCAAGAAAAGAAATACGAGTTGGTTCGTGATTATCCCATTACATCGGTCTGGATTGAAATTGATACAGACAAGATGACTCAGGTAATCGATAATATTCTTAACAATGCCATCAAGTATTCCCCTGATGGTGGGAAAATTACGGTTAGCATGAAAACCACTGATGACCAGATGATTTTATCCATTTCTGATCAAGGACTTGGAATTCCTAAAGAAGATTTACCGAAGATTTTTGACCGTTTCTACAGGGTTGATAAGGCTAGAAGTCGTGCCCAAGGTGGGACTGGTTTAGGTCTAGCTATAGCAAAAGAAATCATCAAGCAACACAATGGATTTATCTGGGCTAAGAGTGAATACGGCAAGGGTTCTACCTTTACCATTGTTCTTCCTTATGATAATGATGCTGTAAAAGAAGAAGTATGGGAGGATGAAGTAGAAGACTAGAATGAGTGAAAAAGGCTTTAAATACAGTATTTTAGCATCGGGTTCTAGTGGAAATTCCTTCTATCTAGAAACCCCTAAGAAAAAGATTTTAGTAGATGCAGGCTTATCCGGTAAAAAGATTACAAGTTTGTTGGGTGAAATCAATCGTAAACCAGAGGATTTGGATGCTATCTTGATAACGCATGAACATGCTGACCATATCCACGGTGTTGGTGTTTTGGCCCGTAAGTATGGCATGGATCTTTACGCAAATGAAAAGACCTGGCAAGCCATGGAAAATAGTAAGTATCTAGGCAATGTTGATTCTTCTCAAAAACATATCTTTGAAATGGGAAAAACTAAAATATTTGGAGATATCGACATTGAGAGTTTTGGAGTTAGCCATGATGCAGTTGCTCCCCAATTCTATCGTTTTATGAAGGATGACAAGAGCTTTGTTATGCTGACGGATACAGGCTATGTTAGTGATCGTATGGCTGGCATTGTCGAGAATGCAGATGGTTACCTGATTGAGTCTAATCACGATGTGGAAATCCTGAGAGCTGGATCTTATGCTTGGCGACTCAAACAACGCATCCTGTCTGACCTTGGTCACCTTTCGAATGAAGATGGTGCAGATGCCATGATTCGTACACTAGGTAATCGTACCAAGAAGATTTACCTAGGACATCTATCTAAAGAGAATAATATCAAGGAGCTAGCCCACATGACCATGGTCAATCAGTTAGCTCAAGCAGATTTAGGAGTAGGAGTGGATTTTCAAGTTTACGATACATCTCCAGACACTGCAACTCCACTCACAGACATATAAAAAAGAAGGCAGAAGCCTTCTTTTTTATATGTTTACAATCCAGCAAATTCTTTGATTTCTTGAGCTGACATTGAAGAGTCGCAACGAACCTTAATCTCTCCATTTTCAACATGAACAAAACCTGGTACAGTTGGGATTTCGTAACGTGAGCGGAAGTCTTGCAAGGCATCTAGTTGACTTGGTTCTTCGCTGTTAATGAAGTAGATATGTGCTTTAGTTTCAGAAAGCACACCAGCCAATGTGCCAGCAAATTTACGGCAGTAAGGGCAAGTTTTGCGGCCGATAAAGAATGTAGCAGTTTCTTTTTTATCAAGAGCTTCTTGGGCACGCGTAACAGTGGTAACTTCAAGATCTTTAATATTTTCTAAAAATTGTTCCATGAGTTTTCCTCGCTTTCTTTTAAATCTAGTATGCCATAAAGTCTTTAAAAATGCTTAGATTTGATACGAAAAAAAGATGAGATAGGTTTATCTCATCTTTTTATAGTTGCTTATTTAACAAAGGCATTTATTTCAGCTTCGATGTTAGCAATCTTAGCTTGTGAATCTTCGTTGCTTTCACCTACAACAGCAATGTAGAATTTGATTTTTGGTTCTGTACCAGAAGGACGAACTGCAATCCATGAACCATCTGCTAGAGTGTATTTCAATACATCACTTGGAGGAGTCGTCAAAGCTGTAACAGTTCCATCTGCAGCAGTAGAAGTTTGCGCTTTGAAATCTTCAACAACTGAGATAGCTGTTCCATTCCAGTCTTTAGGAGCATTATTTCGGAATTTAGCCATGATAGCCTTAATTTGCTCAGCTCCATCAACACCTGAAAGGGTAACAGAAATAGTCTTTTCAGCATAGTAGCCGTATTCTTTGTAGATTTCTTCGATACCGTCAGCAAGAGTCAACCCACGTGAACGGTAGTAGGCAGCAAGCTCAGCAACTACAAGAACGGCTTGGATAGCATCTTTATCACGTACGAATGGTTTAATCAAGTAACCGAAGCTTTCTTCAAATCCCATCATGTAAGTGTGATTGTGTTTTTCTTCGAATTCTTGGATTTTTTCAGCGATAAATTTGAAACCAGTCAAAACGTTGAACATGGTTGCGCCGTAACTTTCAGCAATCTTAGTAACCAAGTCAGTTGAAACGATAGATTTGCAGAGAGCAGCGTTTTCTGGAAGAGTTCCAGCATTTTTGTGAGCTTCCAAGATGTATTTAGCCATGATAGCACCGATTTGGTTCCCTGAAAGGTTAAGGTAGCTACCGTCTTTTTGAAGAACTTCGACACCAACGCGGTCAGCGTCAGGGTCAGTTGCGACAAGAACATCAGCACCTACTTGGCGACCAAGTTCTTCAGCAAGAGCAAAGGCTGCTTGATTTTCTGGGTTTGGAGATTTCACAGTAGAGAAGTCTGGATCTGGTGTTGCTTGAGCTTCCACGACTTGTACAGAGTCAAATCCTGCTTGAGCAAGAGCACGACGAGCCAACATTTCACCAGTACCATGAAGTGGAGTGTAAACAATTTTCATGTCCTTACCAAATTCTTCAATCAAGGCAGGGTTGATATTTACATCTTTAACTTCTTTGAGGTATTCGGTATCGACTGCTTCGCCAATAACTTCAATCAAACCAGATGCTTTTTCTGCTTCTACATCAGCAACTTCAACAGCAAATGGATTTTCGATAGCACGGATGTAGCTAGTCAAAGCGTCCGCATCATGTGGAGGCATTTGGCCACCATCTTCTCCGTAAACCTTGTAACCATTAAATGGAGCAGGGTTGTGGCTGGCCGTAATCATGATACCTGCGAAGCAGTTGAGGTGACGAACAGCAAATGAAAGTTCTGGAGTTGGACGGAGACTTTCAAAGACATATGATTTAATACCGTGTTTGGCAAGAACGGATGCTGATTCAAAGGCAAATTCTGGAGAGAAGTGACGGCTATCGTACGCGATGGCTACACCACGTTCTTTTTCATTTCCACCTTTAGATTCGATCAAACGAGCTAAACCTTCAGTTGCTTGACGAACTACATAGATGTTAATACGGTTTGTACCTGCACCAATCAATCCGCGCATACCGGCAGTACCGAATTCAAGGTTTGTGTAGAAGGCGTCTTCTTTTGTTTTTTCATCCATGCTTTCCAAATCACGACGAAGGTAATCTGGTAGGTCAGCAAAATCAGCCCATTTTTGGAAGTTTTCTTGATAAGTCATTGAAATTCTCCTTTTTTGTTATTAGTATTAACCGTTTACATTATAGCATTTTTTAAAGTTTTAGTAAAACGTTAGCATGACCAAAATATATGAATTTTAAAAATTTAATCAAATATAAGAAACAGATTGAAATTGTCATTTTTATAATAATTTACAATATTTTTAAAGCGATTTCTTGTTTCTGTTTTGAAAATTTTTGACTGTATGGTGCAATTTAATAAATAAAAAAAGGAGATTTTCTATTATGAAAAAAGTTCTTAAGCATTCTGCTTTAGTTTTGACTGCTTTAGCATTGGTAGCTTGTGGAAATAGTAAGAAAGCAAGTGATAATGGTACTGCATCTAACTCAAACTTTGAAGTTTCTGTTAAAGATGGTATGTATGTCTTGCCAAAAGATGAAGATTCATCATCACACTATCTTGCTCTTCAAGTAGAAATTAAAAATAATCGTGATAAACAGTTTAGTTTTACTAGCCAAGATATTGCACTTTATAACGAAAAAGTCGAAAAAGTTGAACCGATTCAAATTTATGAGTCAGACAGTAAAACTAAATTTATGTCATACGGAGATAGCCTCTCTAAAGGCAAGAGTGTTGCTGGTTATGTAGTTTATGAAGTTGATAAAGATTCTAAATATGAACTTCACTTTGCCCCAAGCTTTTACGATGATGTAAAAGAAAATAAAAAAGGTAAAAATGACGTAGCTATCAAGGTTGATCCAAGTCAATACGAAGACACAATTGAAGAAGCTAAAGAAGCTATGAAAAAATATGTTGATGCTGTTTACCTAGATGGTGAAAACACTGGTGGAGCATCAAACGTAAGCTTTACTAATGATAAAACTCAAATCGTCGCGCTTGAAGATAAAAAATCAGACAACAAGAAATCAGACGATAAGAAATCTGAAGAAAAGAAAAATGATAATAAGTCTGAAGACAAAAAATCAGATGACAAAAAATCTTCTAAGGATTCTGATGTGATTACAAATGACGTGAAGGTTGATAGAGAAGAATTTATCAAGAAATTCATCGAGTCATTCGGTAAAGGATTCTACAACTACAAACCTTCTGATTCTGAACTTCGTACATTTGCAGAAGCATATATCAAAGCAAATGCAAAACGAGCAAAAGTTGATTACAAAGTAAAAACTTACTTGCCAGACTATGCAGTTATCTATGTAAGACCTGAAACAATCGACTTGGATAACTTGAATGTCCATGAATTGAGCCGTAAATTCTATGAAGAAAACAAAGGTAAATACAGCAGCTACTCAGAAGCTATGAAAGCTGGTGAGAAGTACATTTTAGAAAACGCACCAAGTCAATTTGATTCAACACCTCTCGATACTAGCGACAATATGCAAAAAGAAGGTTACGAAATCAAGATGACCAAGAAAGACGGTAAATGGACAATCGACACATCTTCTAAGAACTATAACTTAAAAGATATGGCACGTACATTCCGTGGTGGTATCGGTTATTAATATCTAAAAGTTCGAGTTTAAAGCTCGAACTTTTTTTATTTGAATTGTTAAAAATAGAAAAAGATAGTAAAATAGTTACATGATTATTTTACAAGCTAATAAAATCGAACGCTCTTTTGCAGGAGAGATTCTTTTTGATAATATAAACCTACAAGTAGATGAAAGAGATCGTATCGCTCTTGTTGGGAAAAATGGAGCAGGTAAGTCTACCCTTTTAAAAATCTTGGTTGGAGAAGAAGAGCCAACCTCTGGTGAGATCAATAAGAAAAAGGATATTTCTTTATCTTATCTAGCCCAGGATAGTCGTTTTGAGTCAGAAAATACTATCTATGACGAGATGTTGCACGTTTTTGATGACTTACGAACTACTGAGAAACAGCTTCGTCAGATGGAGCTCGAGATGGGTGAAAAGACCGGTACAGATTTAGAAAAACTTATGTCTGATTATGATCGCTTGTCTGAGAATTTTCGTCAGGCTGGAGGATTTACCTATGAAGCCGATATTCGTGCTATTTTAAATGGTTTTAAGTTTGATGAATCCATGTGGCAGATGAAGATTGCCGAGCTCTCTGGAGGTCAAAATACTCGTTTGGCTCTAGCCAAAATGCTCCTTGAAAAGCCAAATCTCTTGGTTTTGGATGAGCCGACTAACCACCTGGATATTGAAACGATTGCTTGGCTAGAAAACTACCTTGTAAACTATAGCGGTGCTCTCATTATCGTCAGTCACGACCGGTATTTTTTGGATAAGGTAGCAACCATAACGCTCGACTTAACCAAACATTCCTTAGACAGATACGTAGGAAACTACTCAAGTTTTGTGGAACTGAAAGAGCAGAAGTTGCTAACTGAAGTTAAGAACTACGAAAAGCAACAGAAGGAAATTGCTGCTTTAGAAGACTTTGTTAACCGGAATCTTGTTAGAGCTTCAACAACCAAGCGGGCGCAATCTCGACGGAAACAACTAGAAAAGATGGAGCGATTAGACAAGCCTGAAGTTGGAACTAAATCAGCTAATATGACTTTTCATTCTGATAAAACATCTGGAAATATTGTTCTGACAGTTGAGAATGCTGCTATTGGCTATGATGGTGAAGTATTGTCAGAGCCCATCAATCTAGACCTTCGTAAGATGAACGCAGTAGCAATTGTCGGTCCTAATGGTATTGGTAAGACGACCTTTATCAAATCTATTGTTGATCAGATTCCCTTCATTAAGGGTGAGAAGCGTTTCGGTGCCAATGTCGAAGTTGGCTACTATGATCAAACACAAAGCAAGTTAACACCAAGTAATACTGTTCTAGATGAACTCTGGAATGATTTTAAATTGACGCCAGAAGTGGAAATCCGAAATCGCCTAGGTGCCTTCCTTTTCTCAGGTGATGATGTTAAGAAATCAGTTGGAATGCTCTCAGGTGGTGAGCGAGCTCGTTTGCTTCTGGCTAAACTTTCCATGGAAAACAACAACTTCTTGATTCTCGATGAGCCGACAAACCACTTAGACATCGATAGCAAGGAAGTCTTGGAAAATGCACTGATTGACTTTGATGGTACTTTACTTTTTGTCAGCCATGACCGTTACTTTATCAACCGAGTAGCCACTCATGTTTTGGAATTATCCGAAAGCGGATCGACCCTTTATCTGGGTGATTATGACTATTATGTCGAAAAGAAAGCAGAACTAGAAGCTAGCCAAGCAGAAGAGGCTTTAACTGAAAATAAAGAGAAGGAAACTTCTCCAGTTAATGATTACCAAGCACAAAAAGAAAGTCAAAAAGAACTTCGTAAGTTAATGAGACAAATCGAAAGTCTTGAGATAGAAATCGAAGAACTGGAAACTCAAGCCCAATCAATCTCTGAACAAATGCATACCACCAATGATGCGGATGAACTCATGCAATTACAAGCAGAACTGGATAAAATTAGCCAGCGACAGGAGGAAGCTATGCTGGAGTGGGAAGAATTGTCTGAGCAAGTGTAGATATAAAAAAAAGCAGTGATCATTCACTGCTTTTTAATAAATGGGATTTTAATCTCTAATCCACCCTGAGGGAATCGAACCCCCATCTCAAGAACCGGAATCTTACGTGATATCCATTACACTAAGGGTGGAAACTTTCATCATTATATCAAAAAAGAAGGTGTAACTCAAGACCCATCTAAAACATGACATTAAAGAATAGAAAAAGGATTTAGTATTCACCAAATCCTTTATGGAATTATTTTTTCTCAAGAAGTGCTTTGATTTCTTGAAGAACTTCCAATTCAGTTGGACCAGCTGGAGCTGCTTCAACTTCTTCTTTCTTACGAAGGTTTTGAGCTTTCTCAATTCCTTTAACTACAAAGAAAAGAACAGTACCAACTACTACGAAGTTGATGATAGCGCTCAAGAAGTTACCGTAAGCAACACCGTTCCATGAAAGTTCAGCAATGCGGTCAACTTTCGCAGCTTTCAAAGCTGGGTTCAATAGTAGTGGAGTGATGATATCGTTAACGAATGAAGTTACGATAGCACCAAAAGCAGTAGCGATGATCACACCGACAGCAAGGTCTACGACGTTACCGCGGAGCAAGAAATCCTTAAGATCCTTTAACATAATCTTTTTCCTTTCAAAATTTTATCAAATTTTTACAGACAAAATTATATCGTAAATCTATATTGAATGCAAGAAAAGTGCTCATTTATTTTTAAAAACAAAAAGCTTGCTAAATAGGTAATTTAAAACAACAATTGTAACTTGAGCAAACCCTATTTCAATTGTATTAATTATATTAATATCATCACCTACAAATTGACCAATTATATGAGGAAACTTGGTAACAAAAATAAAGGTTAATGCCATATCAAGTAAGAAGGTAAAAAGTCTAGCTCCTGAGAATTTGATAAGTCGTCTAAACCAATTTGCTCGTTTTTGTTTAAAAACAATGGTGTCATTCGTGAAGAAAGCGAATAGAATACCTGTTATATTTCCTAAAGCAGTAGCGGTTAATTCTTGCTGTGTCAAGTAAAAAATAATCATGCGAGTTCCTACAGAAACAATAGTAGTAGCAACGCCGAAAAACAAATAAGACAAAATTTCATTATCGAAGAATTTTTTAATGTATCTTTTCATAAGATTAGTATAGCATAAAGCATTTAAATGTGCTATACTAATAAAGTTGACTTGCTCAACCCTTGGTGCTTAGCTTCTTTCACCAAGCATATTAGACGCGGGAGAGCCGCTAAAGGAGAAAATATGAAAAAACTTACTGTCCGTGATTTGGCAGATATTGCCATTGTCGCAGCTATTTATGTGGTGTTGACAATCACACCACCACTGAATGCCATCAGTTATGGCGCCTATCAGTTCCGTATATCTGAAATGATGAACTTCTTAGCTTTTTACAATCCTAAGTACATTATCGGGGTTACTCTTGGATGTATGATTGCTAATTTCTTCAGTTTTGGACTCATTGATGTCGCTGTAGGTGGAGGCTCAACTCTTGTCTTCCTTAGCTTAGGAGTTTGGTTGTTCAGTAAATATAGTAAAGACTATCTTTTTAATGGATTGATTCGTAAAGATCATTTCTTCTTTTCAATTCTATTTTCAATTTCAATGATCACCATTGCTGCTGAATTAAACATCGTAGCAGAAGCACCTTTCTTCTTTACCTGGTTCACTACTGGTATCGGAGAATTCGCTTCACTAATTGTCGGTGCCATTATCATTGGTAAAATTGGTCAACGTATTGATTTGACTAGATAAAGATATCACATGAAATATTATTGAAAAGGGCTGAACTTTGTTCAGTTTTTTTCTTTGTCCATGAACCTAGAAGCTCAACAAAAGTGGTATAATAAAGAAAAAAGGGATTATTTTAATATGTATGGTTATCGTATTTCAGTTTTTGAAGTCCTTTGGAAAAATCAGGTCATTAGATTTTTGTTAATTTTTTTAGCACTATTTTATTTCTATCTTTTTTTCCAAAGAGTTAAGACATCTTTAAAAAGTGGTGGGAGTATGTTGGATCCTTTTCATATTGCAAAGGGAAGATTATACATTCACACGATTATTCTTTTTAGAAAAAGGATTGTTCCTCTAGCTGAAATTAGACAGATTGATATTGATTACGTTCGAGGGAGAAGAATGAATGGGGACAGGTATCATCTGTACTTTACAAGGAAAGATGGAAAATCTTTTACTTTTCATTTTGGAAAAAGCAAAAGAAACGAGGAGTTATTGAAAAATCTTGCCAATGTGGCCAAGAAGTGCCATATTAAAATCTATTATTATTATTAAGAGTCGATTGCTAAAATTGAATTGTTGTCACTTGTGACAATTGTCAAAGCCAGGAGAGTAGCTAATATGAATCAACTACAAGTAATAAGAGAAGATAAACAACTAAGAATTTTATTGATGCAAGAATGCGATATTCTCTTTTATGACCAGTTGAAAGAGGTTGAATTTTCTCAGAACAATGAAGTTTATTCTCTTTCGCCCATAGCCTTTGCTAAAGACGGCAGCGGGGGAGAATATGTAATTCTTGAAGATCAGAGTATCGGCTTTATAGGGAGTGAAGGCCAAGTTGGTCGGGTAGCCGAAAGCCTTGATGACTTGCTTACTTTCTTACTTCATGCTGGTTCTATCTCAGACTTTTCCTGTCGGTTGCTCTATCAAAACAAGGATTTGTTGTTAAAATTCTGTCAGGGATTTATTTACAAAGCACGAGAAAACTACCAGTCAAAAGGTGAATTGTGGGATAAAGTGAGAGCCGGACTCGCACAAGAGTTGGGACTTGAATTTCAGCCAGAGAAACTGCAAGAGTTAGCGTTCAATTTTTATCAATCAGCGATAAGAACTCCACTATTTACTTGTAAATATGGTCATGGTGAGAATGAATATGTCTGCGATTCTGTTTTATCAGATATTGTCGGCTTGTGGGTTTCAGAGCTGGTAGGGTTGACTGCAGAAGAAATTGAAGATTTTGTTAGCACTAAAAATAATCAAATGTAAAAAACAAAAATTTATTTTTACTTTACTGCACTCTATTTAATCTTCTAGGTGCTTTAATTTCTGGCTGGTTCTTTGCAAATTCGTCCGCATTTTCACATCTGACTCATGATAGTTATTTACCAAAACTAGTAGCTAAGAAATTAGCGCGTCCAAGTGAATTGGTTTTACTTGAAGGTATCCTTGCCAACGTGTTTGTTAATATCGCTATTTTGTCTTCAATCTTAGTCAAGGATGCGTCTGAAAAACTTTGGATTATATTGTCAGCAATTTCAATGTTTGTATTTTTATCAAACGAACATATTGCTGCAAATTTTGCTTCATTTAGTATTGTTAAATTCAGCATTGTTGCTAACGAAGTTCAGCACTTTGAAATCGCAAATATTCTCCGTCATTGGGGGGTCACCTTTGTTGCTAATTTAATAGGTGGTGGGCTTTTAATCGGTTTACCATATGCTTTTTTAAATAAAAACAAAGATAGTTATGTAGATTAAAATTTCAATAGAAGGAGAGAGATTCACTTGGTTTCTCTCTTTTTATTTTTCTTTTTTGAAAAAATATATTAAATATTAGAAATAAAGCTAGGAGTTCAGGAATTTTTTTAAAAAATATTTGAAGTCTAAAAACTTAATACTACAAGGATGTAAACGATTCCGATATTTTAAAAAATATTTTTAATTGATTTAGGAAAGCCTTCCCATTATATCGATTTTATGTTATAATATTCACAAATAAAAAGTTTTAGGAGTTTATATGGTTTCATCAGAATTTATCTCAAAAATTGAATTTGCTTGTAAAAAGAAAGAAAGTCTTTATTCAAATAGCAAATTCAAGTATGCTATCCGTTCAATGTTTGCAGGTGCATTCCTTACCTTCAGTACAGCAGCTGGAGCTGTTGGTGCTGACTTGATCAATAAGATTGCTCCTGGTAGCGGACGCTTCCTTTTCCCATTTGTTTTCGCATGGGGATTGGCCTACATTGTTTTCTTGAATGCTGAGTTGGTTACATCTAATATGATGTTCCTTACAGCTGGTAGTTTTTTGAAAAAAATAAGCTGGAGAAAAACAGCTGAAATTCTTTTGTATTGTACTTTCTTTAACTTAATTGGTGCGCTTATCGCTGGTTGGGGATTCGCACACTCAGCAGCTTACGCAAACTTAACACATGATAGCTTTATTTCTGGCGTTGTAGAAATGAAGTTGGCACGTTCGAATGAATTGGTATTACTTGAAGGTATTTTAGCGAATATCTTTGTAAATATCGCAATTCTATCATTTGTTTTGGTGAAAGATGGTGGAGCTAAACTTTGGTTGGTTCTTTCAGCCATTTACATGTTTGTATTCTTAACGAACGAACACATCGCCGCAAACTTTGCATCATTTGCGATTGTGAAATTCAGTGTCGCTGCTGATTCAATTGCAAACTTCGGTATTGGAAATATCCTTCGTCACTGGGGTGTGACCTTTATCGGTAACTTTATTGGTGGTGGTCTACTAATTGGTTTGCCTTACGCTTTCTTAAACAAAAACGAAGATACATATGTAGATTAAAAGTTGGATTGATTCCAACTTTTTCTTTTTGTTTTTCCATGCTATAATGAATGGAGAATAGTTTGATATAGAGGAAAATTATGAACGAAATTAAATGCCCAAATTGTGGGGAAGTTTTTACAGTAAATGAAAGTCAATATGCAGAGCTGATTTCTCAAGTTCGTACTGTAGAGTTTGACAAGGAATTGCACGAGAGAATCAAGCAAGAGTTGACATTGGTGGAACAAAAGGCCTTGAATGAACAACAGGCAAAACTCGCTCAAAAAGACCAAGAAATTGCCCAGCTACAAAGTCAAATCCAAAAATTCGATACTGAAAAAGAATTGGCTAAGAAAGAAGTGGAGCAAAGTGCTAGTCAAAGTCTGTTAGAGAAAGAAAAAGAAGTTCAAGCTCTTGAGAATCAATTGGCTACCTTGCGCTTAGAGCATGAAAATCAACTACAAAAAACTCTTTCTGATCTTGAAAAAGAACGCGATCAGGTTAAAAATCAGCTCCTTTTACAAGAAAAAGAAAACGAGCTTTCTCTGACTTCAGTTAAGCAAAACTATGAAGCCCAACTTAAGGCAGCAAATGAGCAGGTTGAGTTCTACAAGAATTTCAAGGCACAACAATCTACAAAAGCTATTGGTGAAAGTCTAGAACAGTATGCAGAGAGCGAGTTTAACAAGGTTCGTAGTTTTGCCTTTCCTAATGCTTACTTTGAAAAGGACAATAAGATTTCAGCACGTGGTTCTAAGGGCGATTTTATTTTCCGTGATTTTGATGAAAATGGACTAGAATTCATTTCCATCATGTTTGAGATGAAAAATGAAGCGGATGGAACTGGGAAGAAGCACAAGAATGCCGATTTCTACAAGGAGTTGGACAAGGACCGCCGTGAGAAGAACTGTGAGTATGCTGTATTAGTATCGATGTTAGAAGCCGATAATGACTACTTCAACACTGGGATTGTCGATGTTAGTCATGAGTATGAGAAAATGTACGTCGTCCGTCCTCAGTTCTTTATCCAACTGATCGGGCTCTTGCGTAATGTGGCTCTTAACTCTTTAAAATACAAGCAGGAGTTGGCGCTTATACGTGAACAAAACATTGATATCACTCATTTTGAGGAAGATTTGGAAGCTTTCAAAGTAACCTTTGCCAAAAACTACAATTCAGCTTCCGTCAACTTCGGTAAGGCTATCGACGAAATTGACAAGGCTATTAAACGGATGGAAGAAGTTAAGAAATTCTTGACTACATCAGAAAATCAACTTCGTCTCGCTAACAACAAGCTAGATGATGTTTCTGTCAAAAAATTGACACGGAAAAATCCAACTATGAAAGCGAAGTTTGATGCTTTGAAGGAAGACTAGGAGGCTCCTATGCAGATACGAAAAGCAACCATAAAAGATGCTGAAGCACTATTGTCTCTATATGAAGACTTGGGCTATCCAACGACCGCTTCTAAGCTGTCTCGACGTTTAGAAATGATTCTTTCTCAGCCGCATTATGGCTGTCTTTTAGCTGAAAGAAACGGAGAAGTTTTAGGTTTATTAGGTTACGCAAAGCTCTTCTTTTTTGAAGCAGATGGATCTTACTATCGTATTTTGGCTTTGTCAGTTGCAAAAGAAACAAGACGACAAGGAATTGCTAGTAGGCTAATTGATGAATTGAAAAAACAAGCGATAAAAGAAGGAGTTAAGGCACTGGCTCTAAATAGTGGTTTAACCGCTGAACGAAATGCTGCACATCAGTTTTATCAGGCGGTTGGATTTGAAAAAGTTACTCTCGGCTTTGCCTTGTATTTATAAATTCAACATAAATAAATCATGAAAAAATAGTAGAGGGAATGAGGTAATGTCTTCAACAAAAGGGAAAACCTTATATTTTAATGAAAAGAGCATGGACTATGTAACATTTGGAAAAGGAAATCAACCTCTGGTGATTATACCAGGATTGGGCGATGGACTACAAACGGTTAAAGGTATGGCTATACCTTTTTCAATCACATACCGTATACTTGCCGAACGTTACAAAATTTATGTTTTTTCTCGAATCAATGAGTTGAGGCAGGGTTATACTACACGGGATATGGCAGCAGATGTTGCAGAAGCAATGGAGGTATTGAATATTACCAGTGCCTATGTTATGGGGATTTCGCAAGGTGGAATGATTGCTCAATGGTTAGCTGTGGATTTTCCAGAAAGGGTTCAAAGACTCATCCTAACTGTGACAACAGCGAAGCCTAGTCAACTTGCTAGAGAACGAATTGAGCGTTGGCAAAAACTCAGTCAATCTGGAAATTTTAAGCATCTCATGCTGGATATTGCAAAGCACTCCTACACGCAAAAGAGCTATCAAACGTGGCGGTTACTTTATAATGTCATGGGAATATTTGGTCGCATTAAAGATAAACAACGTATTTCTATTCAGGCTGTATCTTGTTTAAAACATGATAGTCTGGTTGTTTTGGAAAGAATCAGCTGTCCTACACTCATTATTGGAGCAGAAAAAGATAATGTTCTAGGCGTTGAAGATTCGCTTGAATTACATCAACATATCAAAGATAGCCAACTCACCCTTTTACCAGAATGTGGGCATGCACTTTATGAGCAGAATAAGAATTTCCAAAATAGAGTTTTAGTATTTTTAGAAAGTTAATGAATGAACGGTATTATCAATTTAAAAAAAGAAGCAGGGATGACCTCGCATGATGCGGTTTTTAAATTACGTAAGATTTTAGGACTGTAGTAGAAGATGCTATTAAAAAGAAAGGCTATGATTTATCTGTATTTGATGCTGAAGATCAGCCATTGGCTAGCCCAGGTTTTCAAATATCACGTTCATTTAGAATCACTTCTTTTCTTAAAGAAAAAGCAGTTCAAAATCAAAAGTCATCTAGTCCAGAAAAACAAGCATTTGGAGGATATGCAGCAATTTCTCTTAAAGATTATATGAAAGAGGGAGCCTTTCGTTTACGTTTAAGAATTAGTGAAAGTGACAAATTGAAGTTAGAAGACATTGATTTTTCAAGACTTTCCGATGGACACTACAAGATCAATAATGACTATTTTATCGTTAACAACGGAATGTATACAATAGTTGAAGATGAAGATGATTTTGAAAATTTTTTACTTAGAGAATCTAGTAAACAATTTTATTTGGAGGATTTTTATAAAATTGAAAAGCTTGATTAAAATATTTGCAAATAAAGATGTAAAATTTTAGTTTCAAAAGCTACACCAGTATTAATAAGCGCATTTCTATGTTTAGATTCTACGATTGAGGATGATGATGAAAAGAATAGTCAATAATTATATTTTAAAAATTTCTGAATTTGAAATTCCTAAGTTATATAAACATACCAAAAAGGTTTACGGTTACTTAATTCCTATAGTTTGTTTATCATTTATAGGCATGCTTCTAGAATTATTTAAGGGTGGAGATTTAGACTTTATAAAATTCCTTTTTTGGACCATTCTATGTTTTACTTTTGAAACATTAATCTTACTAAATAATAAATTAGTTCAAAAAGCTGTAGCAAATTTCCTTTTAAACGATATTAACTTTGAGAAATATGTAAATTATTATAAATATATCGCTGATCGCTCTTTAAAGGGGAAACAACTGTTCAATAATGTAAACTATTTAATAGCTGTTTCTCAAGTTTTTTTCTACCAAGGGAAATTTAAAGAAACACTTGATAATTTAGAGTGCATCAGTCTTGAGGATATGAATTTTAATAAGAAATTTGAGATTCAAATATCTAAAATTTACTTTAGTATTCTTTCTCTAATTCACTCTAATAGAACAGAAGATGTTTCAAACCAGATTGAAGTTTTAGCTCATTTATATACGAGGACGAATTCTCAAAGTAGTAGGTTAAGGGATGCTTTAAATACAATAGAAGCTATTAGGGATATTATTAAAAAGAAGAGTCCAAACGACTACTTCGACACTGCTGAACCAGAAAATAAATTAGCCCGAATCATGTTTTCTTATTACGGAGCTCTCAATGCTCAGCTAAAAGGAGATGAAGCTCGTACTCGTAGTTTGTTTGAAAGTATCGCCCATGAAAATCCAGAACTCTTTTATGTTCAGGAAGCGAAGAAATATTTAGGAGCAGAGGAATAAGAGAGTAATATATGAAATTAGTAAAAAAAATAGTCAGTTCAGCAACGGAGGATGTCTTACTTCAAATAGAGACTATTAGTCAGGTAAGTTATATCATATCATTAGTTATCGGAGTATTAGCAGTTTTTTTAGAACACCAACCTGAAACAAAAAGGTGGGGGATAATACTTGCTTTACTGATGTCGCTTGTAGTCATGTGGGTTTTATATCTACGTTTTGTCCTAAACAAGGTTATTTATCTAATGTTAAACGATGCTATTAATCTTAAACTCTATGAAGACATGTTCAGGGTTCAATCAGAAAAATCTATTAAGCCCTTTAGGGCAACATATCGTGAGTATCACCAATTTATCCAAGGTCAAGTGGCTTATCTAAAAGGAGATTTTCAAGCTGCCAAGGAAAATATGTCCAAATATGATTTGAAGAAAATTTGGAAGAGATTCAGGAACCATACATTTTTAATATCAACCTATGAGCTATTAAAAGTTTGCATTCATCTTCAAGATGCACAAGATATTGCTTTCTTTGAGGAACAATTGTCCAAGGCGCCAGATTTTAAAGGAGGCAAAGCTAAACTAGTCGCCCAAACTCAAGCCATAAAAGATATTGTGTTTAGTCAAGAAGTAAACGACTACTTCGACACTGCTGAACCAGAAAATAGGCTAGCTCGAATCATGTTCTCTTATTACGGAGCCCTCAATGCCCAATTAAAAGGAGATGAAGAATGTGCCCGCAGTTTGTTTGAAAGCATCGCCCATGAAAATCCAGAACTCTTTTATGTTCAGGAAGCGCAGAAATATTTAGAAGAATGAGCTGATATAGTTTTAAAATCTGTCTAAGATAGAGTATGTTGATATAAAGTGAAAAGGAAATTAGAAAGCAAAAATGAACGGTATTATCAACTTAAAGAAAGAAGCAGGGATGACGTCACATGATGCAGTCTTTAAACTGCGTAAGATTTTAGGAACCAAGAAGATTGGTCATGGTGGGACCTTGGATCCGGATGTTGTTGGCGTTTTACCGATTGCAGTTGGTAAAGCTACGCGCATGGTAGAGTTCATGCAGGATGAGGGTAAGGTCTACGAGGGGGAAATCACTCTGGGATATTCTACAACGACCGAGGATGCTAGTGGGGAAATCATTGCAGAGTCACCTGTTTTGTCACCCTTGGATGAAAAAGTTGTTGATGAAGCAATAGCCTCTCTGACTGGACATATCACACAGGTTCCTCCTATGTATTCTGCTGTCAAGGTCAATGGTCGCAAGCTTTATGAGTATGCGCGTGCTGGTCAGGAGGTCGAGCGTCCAGAGCGTCAGGTAACGATTTATAGTTTTGAAAGAACGAGTCCCATTTCTTATGAGGATAGACTTGCCAGATTTACCTTTCGCGTGAAATGCAGTAAGGGAACTTATATCCGTACTTTGTCTGTTGACCTTGGAGTAAAACTTGGTTATGCGGCCCATATGTCTCAGTTAACACGTACCAGTGCTGCAGGTTTGCAACTAGAGGACTCTCTGAATTTAGAAGAAATTTCCGAAAAAGTAAAGGCTGGACAACTCGATTTTCTACATCCGATTGAGATTGGGACAGGGGATTTAGTTAAGGTTTATCTTACTCCGAAGCAGGCAGAGGAAGTCCGTTTTGGACGTTTTATCGAATTAGAGCAAACAGAAAAACAATTAGCTGCTTTTGAAGGCGAGAAGCTATTAGCTATTTTAGAAAAGCGTGAAAATCTTTATAAACCTAGAAAGGTTTTCTCTTAAAAATTTACCAAACCGTTGATTTTTACCTACAATTTAGAAGATGAGTTTTTCTCATACATTTCAAAAAATGGCCGTGAAAATATTTTAGAATTTTATGTCCTAAAAAACCATTGAAAATACAGTGTTATTTGACAGTTCGGTTTACTTATGATAAGATTTAATTTAAGAAAAGTTAGAGAATAATAGAGGATATTATGAGTATTGAAATGACTGTCAGTGAGATTGCTGAGGTCTTGGGGCTATCCCGACAAGCAATCAATAATCGTGTCAAAGAATTACCTGAAGAAGATATTACAAAAAACGACAAAGGTGTCACCGTTGTTACCCGTAGTGGATTGATCAAACTTGAAGAAATCTACAAAAAGACTATCTTTGAAGATGAACCAGTTAGTGATGAAGTTAAGCAACGAGAGCTTATGGAGATTCTTGTTGATGAAAAGAATGCTGAAATCATCCGTCTTTATGAGCAATTAAAAGCTAAAGATAAACAACTGGCTGAAAAAGATGAACAGATGCGAGTCAAAGACCGCCAAATCGCTGAAAAAGATAAGCAATTGGATCAACAACAACAGTTGACTCTTCAAGCAATGAAGGATCAAGAAACACTTCAGTTGGAGTTGGATCAAGCTAAGCAAGAAGTACAAGCATCGAAGAAAGGCTTCTTTGCTCGCTTATTTGGAAAATAAGAAAAAACTGCTTGGTTTCTATAAATAGACCAGGTGGTTTCTTTTTACAAACTAATTAGGTACGATATGATGGAAACAGTAAGAGATTATATCTCATTTGATTTAGAATTTAACAAACACCAGGATAAGACTCATTTGATTCAAGTATCGGCGGTACATTTTAAAGACGGTGAAGAAGTAGGAGCATTTGACTCTTATGTCTACACTGATGTTCCTTTGAAAAGTTTTATCAATGGTTTGACCGGTATCACTTCGGAGACACTCAAAGATGCTCCAAAGGTAGAAGAAGTTCTCCAAAAGTATCAAGATTTCGTTGGTAACTTACCCCTTGTTGGATACAATGCTGCAAAGAGTGATTTACCGATTTTACTAGAACATGGGTTTGACTATCGAGAACAATATTTAGTCGATCTCTACAATGAGGCACTTGAGCGACGTAGTTCTGATCTGCATGGAATTGCTAATCTAAAATTACAAACTGTGGCTAATTTTCTAGGTTTTAAAGGGCAATCTCATAATAGTTTAGAGGATGCTCGTATGACTGCTCGAGTGTATGAAGCTTTTCTTGAGTCAGATGAGAGTAGACTGTTACTCGATTCTCAGAGTAGTCTCAATTCGAATCCATTTGGTGCCTTAGATCTATCACAGCTTTTTGATTAGGAGTTTTTATGAAACCTGAAAAACCGAAAAAATTGGGTTTTAAAAAGATTTACCTAAATCTAGATAAAATCCTCTTTCTATTCTTTCTAATCTTTATGTTGGTTGACTATATCTGGTTGCCATTAAACTCAGTGATAGCTGGATTTTTGCTAAGTCAGACTGGATATTTGTTTATTTCCTACAACAATATTTTTGAGATTATAAAAAACGCTCCTATAGTCAGTCTTGGCTTCGTAATCTTAATAGCCATCAATCTGCTGGTAGCCTATTTTCAACTTAGTATTCTCTTTATTGGAGCTCGCCACCTCCTATATCACGAAAAAAGAACTCTTATAGAATACAGTCGAAAAGTATTTCGTGAAAGCCTTGCTTTTATGAAGGAATTGACTATTTCAAAAGCTTTGTTCATCTTTATATTTGTAGCAATGCTATTTCCGTTTATCAGAAAGATATTTAAGATTTATTATTTCAATAAAATCGTAATTCCAGAGTTTATTCAAACCTACATGGAAGATAAGTACTGGATGTGGTGGGTAGCCATTATTATCTTATCACTCTTATTCTTCTATGTTTCAGTTCGCTTGATATTCACTCTGCCCAAGGTCTTTTATGAAAAGATGACGGTTAAGGAAGCAATCATTTATAGTTTGGATAAAACTAAAGATCACTTTTGGTTTTACGCCTGGCATTTATTCTTAATTATTGTAAAAACCAATCTATTCTTCTATCTTCCTCTCATCCCAATATTATCTACTCAGTATATAGTGGATAGCCTTACTCAGAGAGAGTCTCTGGTTCTAGCTATTTTGAATTTTGTTCTTATCAAGAATTTCCACTATATGGCATTAACCTATTTCCTTGTGAAATTTACGTCCTTCTTAACAGGAGAAGAACTTGATATTATGCCAAGACGCGAGAAGGACCATATCATGAGGTGGGGTGTTATGGTGTGTGCATGTATCTTCTTTGCGATTGAAGGCTATAATTATCTAGAAGCTCCTGTAGTCAATCCACCGCTTGTGATTTCACACCGTGGTGTATCAAATGGAAATGGTGTACAAAATACCATTCAATCCCTAGAAAAAACATCTCAATTAAAACCAGATTTAATCGAGATGGATATACAGGAAACAAAGGATGGGCAATTTGTCATGATGCATGATGCTAATCTTAGAGGATTAGCTGGTATCAATAAAACACCACAAGATTTGACCTTAGAAGAGTTAAAGCAGATTGACATTCATGAGAATGGTTATGATACAAAGATTTCAAGTTTCGATGATTATCTAACTCGCGCAAATGAACTGCATCAGAAACTACTCATTGAAATTAAGACTAGCCACAAAGATAGTCCGCAGATGATGGAACATTTTCTAGAAAAATACGGTGCAAAAATTAAGGTTTATGGTCATCAAATGCAATCCTTGGATTATAAGGTTATTGAAAAAGTAAGAGAGTATGATAAGGATATTCCGGTCTACTTTATTCTTCCCTATAATTCTGTTTTTCCTAGAACGGTTGCGACAGGCTACACAATGGAGTACTCTACTTTGGATGAATATTTTGTCACGAAACTATGGAATACTGAGCAAAAACTCTATGTATGGACAATCAATAGTTCCGAATCTTTTAATAAGTCTTTTCACCTAGGTGTTGACGGAATGATTACGGATGACTTGGAAAAAATAAAAGAAGAACTAGAAACTGCTCAGGAAGATCCTGAATATAGTGACTTATTGTTAAATAAAGCAACTGAATTATTTGCTTTTTAGCATAAATTAAAAGAGGCTGTGAACCAGCCTCTTTTTGAAAATCTAATTAAAATGGTAACTTACCAGCAAATGCTCCAAGTTTCTTCTTAGTAGTTTCATCAATTTGATCGAGCGCAGCATTGAGGGCTTGAACAGTCATATCTGAAAGAGTTTCAATGTCTTCTGGATCAACTACAGCTGGATCGAAGTCAATTTTTACAACTTTCTTATCTCCAGTTAAGGTAGCAGTTACGAGGTTTTGAGCAGAAGTCCCAACAAATTCTGTTGCAGCAAGTTCAGCTTGGCTTTGCTCCATTTGTTTTTGAAGTTTTTGAGCTTGACGCATCATGTTTTGCATATTCATCATGGCGGTAGTTAGCTTCCTTTTCTTTTATTTTCCATTTTATTTTAACAATTTTAATTGGAAAAGTCTAATTAAAATTTCAGGATTGCTATATATATATCAACCAATGGTTTAAGTTTTCTTTAAGCTTTGTATATTATTCTGAAGAACTCTATGTTTATAGGATAAGAATATTCTATTTATACTTTTTTTGACAGAGTTTTCTTGCTGAAAACAACTGGTATTTGTTTCAAGTTACTGTAGGATTGTGATATAATAGTAAAGAATGAGTTTTTAAAACAAACCAAAGGAGAATCAATATGATTTACGCTGGAATTTTAGCAGGTGGAACCGGCACGCGCATGGGTATCAGTAATTTACCTAAACAATTTCTTGAGTTGGGAGACCGCCCAATTCTTATCCATACAATTGAAAAATTTGTCCTAGAACCAAGTATTGAAAAAATTGTTGTTGGAGTTCATGGTGACTGGGTTACACATGCAGAAGATCTAGTTGAAAAATTCCTTCCACTTCACAAGGACCGTATCATCATCACAAAAGGTGGGGCGGACCGTAATTCTAGTATTGAAAAGATTATTGAAGCAATTGATGCTTATCGTCCACTAACAGAAGATGATATCGTAGTGACGCATGACTCAGTTCGTCCCTTTATCACACTTCGCATGATTCAAGACAATATCGCTCTTGCTCAAAAACATGATGCGGTTGATACTGTGGTTGAAGCGGTTGATACTATCGTTGAAAGTACAAATGGTCAGTTCATTACAGATATTCCAAATCGTGCTCATCTATACCAAGGACAAACTCCACAAACCTTCCGTTGTAAAGACTTTATTGACTTGTATGGTTCTCTATCAGCAGAAGAAAAAGAAATTTTAACAGATGCATGTAAGATCTTTGTCATTAAGGGTAAAGATGTAGCCTTAGCTAAAGGTGAATACTCAAACCTTAAAATTACAACAGTTACAGACTTGAAGATTGCTAAAAGCATGATTGAGAAAGACTAGAGACATGATTAATCAAATTTATCAACTGACAAAACCAAAGTTTATTAATATTAAATATCAGGAAGAAGAAATTGATCAAGAGAATCATATTCTCATCCGACCAAACTATATGGCTGTTTGTCATGCGGATCAGCGCTATTATCAAGGTAAACGAGATCCAAAAATTTTAGCCAAAAAACTACCTATGGCTATGATTCATGAATCTTGTGGTACAGTCATTTCTGACCCAACCGGTACCTACAAAGTTGGTCAGAAGGTTGTTATGATTCCAAATCAACCACCTATGCAAAGTGATGAGGAATTCTACGAAAATTACATGACTGGAACATATTTCCTTTCAAGTGGTTATGATGGGTTTATGCGAGAATTTGTATCTCTGCCTAAGGATCGTGTGGTATCATACGAAGATATTGAAGATACAGTTGCTGCCATTACAGAGTTTGTCAGTGTTGGCATGCATGCTATGAATCGTTTCATGACGGTATCTCACAGCAGACGTCAACGAATTGCTGTCATTGGTGATGGAAGTTTAGCTTTTGTCATGGCTAATATTATTAACTATACTCTGCCTGAAGCTGAGATTATTGTTATCGGTCGTCACTGGGAAAAGTTAGAACTCTTCTCATTTGCAAAAGAGCTCTACATTACGGATAGCATTCCAGAAGATCTTAGTTTTGACCATGGTTTCGAATGCTGTGGTGGTGATGGATGCGGACCTGCTATTAATGATCTCATTCGTTACATTAAACCACAAGGCACCATTTTGATGATGGGTGTTAGTGAGTATAAGGTCAACATCAACACTCGGGATTCATTGGAAAAAGGCTTGTTACTAGTCGGATCTTCACGTTCAGGAAGAATTGACTTTGAAAATGCTATCCAAATGATGGAAATTAAAAAATTTGCCAATCGTTTGAAGAATATTATTTATCTAGAAGAACCAGTCAGAGAAATTAAAGATATTCACCGAGTTTTTGCAACTGACTTAAATACAGCATTTAAGACAGTCTTTAAGTGGGAAGTATAATGGAGGATTATTGTGAAGAAAATCGTTAAAGCAAAGATTGCTTCCTTATTGTCAGCTGACGAAGAAATTCAGAGCGTTGAACAATTGGGGGGGATGACCAATCAAAACTATTTGGTTAAGACAACCTCAAACCAGTACATCGTTAAGTTTTTCGGTAAAGGTACTGATAAATTAATCGACCGCCAGAATGAAAAGTACAATCTTGAGTTGTTGAAAGATTTGAAATTAGATGTAGAAAATTATCTTTTTGATATCGAAGCAGGTATCAAGGTTAATCAGTACATCGAAAATGCTGAGACACTTAATTTTAATACCATTAAAACTAAATTTGAAAAGATAGCTCCAATTTTACAAACGATTCATGCTTCTGGTAAAGAATTGAAAGGAGAGTTTGCTCCTTTTGAGGAAATTAAAAAATATGAATCATTGATTCAAGGGGAGATTTCTTATCCCAATTATGAAGCTGTCAGAAAGGCTGTATTTTCTCTGAAGGAAGAGCTTGAACAAATTGGAATTGATAAGAAATCATGTCATATTGATTTGGTTCCAGAAAACTTTATTGAAGGTCCAGACGGACATCTTTATCTAATTGATTGGGAATATTCTTCAATGAATGATCCTATGTGGGATTTGGCAGCCCTCTTCCTAGAATCTGAATTTACAAGTGCAGAAGAAGAAGACTTTTTAAGTCATTACGAGAGTGACAAGACTCCAGTTTCAAGGGAGAAAATTCGTATTTACAAAATCTTGCAAGATATCATTTGGAGTCTTTGGACTATTTACAAAGAAGAAAATGGTGCAGATTTCGGAGATTACGGAATCTCTCGTTACAATAGAGCAGTAAAAGAATTAGAGTCTGAAGGAGATTTAAATGAAAACTAAAAATGGAGTTTCTTTTGGGCTACTATCAGGTGTGTTCTGGGGATTAGGATTAACTATTAGTGCTTATATCTTTTCAATATTCACGGATTTATCGCCCTTTGTAGTAGCAGCAGCACACGATTTCCTAAGTATTTTTATCTTGCTAGGATATCTTCTAGTTAAGGAAGGCAGAGTTCGTTTTTCAATCTTCTTGAACATTCGAAATGTCAGTGTTATCATCGGAGCTTTACTAGCCGGTCCGATTGGTATGCAGGCCAATCTCTATGCGGTTAAGTATATTGGAAGTTCATTAGCTTCGTCAGTCTCAGCTATTTATCCGGCAGTCTCAGTCTTGCTTGCCTTCTTCTTTTTGAAGCACAAGATTTCCAAAAATACAATTTTTGGTATCTTTCTAATCATTGCAGGGATTATTGCTCAGACCTATAAAGCAGAGCAGGTCAATTCTTTCTACATAGGTATTCTTTGCGCCTTGATTTGTGCCTTTGCTTGGGGAAGTGAAAGTGTTCTGAGCTCCTTTGCTATGGAAAGTGACCTCAGTGAAATTGAAGCTCTCTTGATTCGTCAAGTTACATCCTTCTTGTCTTATCTTGTTATTGTGCTTTTCTCGCATCACTCATTTGCAGAAGTGGCAAATGGCCAATTGTTTGGTCTATTAATTGTCTTTGCGGCATTTAATATGATTTCTTATCTTGCCTACTATATGGCTATCAATCGATTGCAGCCAGCAAAAGCAACTGGTTTAAATGTCAGTTATGTAGTTTGGACTGTCCTGTTTGCAGCGATGTTCTTGGGGACACCTCTGACTGTCTTGACCATTATAACTTCATTTGTTGTAATGGCTGGTGTTTATATTATCATTAAAGAATAAAGGAGAAAACGCGTGAAAGCGATCATCTTAGCAGCGGGATTGGGAACTCGTTTACGTCCTATGACAGAAAATACTCCCAAAGCCTTGGTTAAAGTCAATCAAAAACCTTTGGTTGAATATCAAATTGAATATTTAAAAGAACGAGGAATTGATGACATTATCATCGTCGTAGGTTATTTGAAAGAACAGTTCGACTATCTCAAAGAGAAATACGGTGTGCGTTTAGTTTTCAACGATAAGTATGCGGATTACAATAACTTTTACTCTCTTTACTTGGTAAAAGAAGAGTTGGCTAACAGCTACGTTATTGATGCTGATAATTATCTTTTCAAGAATATGTTCCGCAATGATATCGAGCGTTCAACATATTTTAGTGTTTATCGTGAGGATTGTGACAATGAATGGTTCTTGGTTTATGGTGATGACTATAAAGTACAAGATATCATCGTTGATAGCAAGAATGGACGTATCTTGAGTGGAGTATCGTTCTGGGATGCTCCAACAGCTGAGAAGATTGTTGGCTTTATTTACAAAGCCTATGCAAGCGGTGAATTTGTTGACCTATATTGGGATAACATGGTCAAAGATAATATCAAAGAACTTGATGTTTATGTAGAAGAGTTAGAAGAAAATTCTATCTACGAAATTGACAGTGTTAAAGATTATCAAAAACTAGAAAAAATTCTTTCTTCGCAAAAATAAGCAACTTTTATGAACTGATACCTTACCTATTTTTACTTGACTTTTCATGTTTGATACAGTATACTAGTGAAAATTTAACCTTTAAGGGAAGTCCAGAGAGACTCACAAGGTGTCAGAGTAAAGAAGCTACAATGGAAACAAGTAAGCAGGTGCTTATTTGCTACTTTTGTGTAAATATCTTAACTGAAACCTTGCAATAGCAAGGTTTTTCTTTATCTGATCCCCTTGAAATTTAAGGAGGAAAAGTTATGAATCCAAATTGTAGAAAACGCATGGGTGCTATTCGCTTGGAAAATATGAAAGTGATTGTTCAAGAGGAAATCGCACCAGCAATCTTTGAGCTAGTACTTGAAGGAGACATGGTTGAAGCTATGAAAGCTGGACAATTTCTTCATTTACGTGTACCTGATGATGCCCACCTCTTGCGTCGTCCAATTTCAATCTCATCTATCGATAAATATAGTAAGCAGTGTAAACTTATCTATCGAGTTGAAGGAGCTGGTACAGCAATCTTTTCAACCTTAAAATCTGGTGATAGCTTAGATGTTATGGGACCTCAAGGAAATGGCTTTGATTTATCTGATTTAGACAAGCAGAATCGTGTTCTTCTAGTTGGTGGAGGAATCGGAGTACCACCCTTACTCGAAGTAGCTAAACAACTACATAAGAGTGGTGTGGAAATTACAACTGTTCTAGGATTTGCTACTAAAGATGCTGTCATTTTAGAAAGTGAATTATCCCAATACAGCAAAGTCTTTGTGACGACTGATGATGGCTCCTATGGTATCAAGGGAAATGTCTCAGTTGTGATTAAGGAATTAGACACTGAATTTGACGCCATATACTCTTGTGGGGCACCTGGTATGATGAAATATATCAATCAAACCTTTTACGACCACCCAAGAGCTTATCTATCTTTAGAATCGCGTATGGCCTGCGGCATGGGAGCTTGCTATGCTTGTGTCCTAAAAGTTCCAGATAGTGAAACAGTTAGTCAACGTGTCTGTGAAGATGGGCCTGTATTTAAAACAGGAACAGTTGTTTTATAAGGAGAGTATCATGACTACAAATCGATTACAAGTTTCTCTACCTGGTTTAGAGTTAAAGAACCCTATCATTCCCGCATCAGGTTGTTTTGGTTTTGGTCAAGAGTATGCTAAATACTATGATTTAGACCTATTAGGTTCTATCATGATAAAGGCTACTACGCTTGAACCACGATTTGGTAATCCAACACCTCGAGTGGCAGAAACACCTGCTGGTATGCTCAATGCCATTGGTTTGCAGAATCCTGGTTTAGATGTCGTTCTCTCTGAGAAATTACCTTGGCTTGAAAGAGAATACCCAAATCTCCCTATTATCGCCAATGTTGCTGGATTTTCAAAACAAGAATACGCAGCCGTTTCTTATGGAATTTCAAAGGTAACTAATGTAAAAGCCATCGAGCTCAATATCTCATGTCCAAACGTTGATCATGGAAATCATGGACTTTTAATTGGACAGGACCCTGAGTTGGCTTATGATGTGGTAAAGGCAGCTGTTGAGGCTTCTGATGTACCCGTTTACGTTAAATTAACACCAAGTGTGACGGATATCGTAACTATTGCAAAAGCAGTAGAAGATGCTGGAGCTAGTGGTCTCACCATGATTAATACCCTTGTTGGTATGCGTTTTGACCTCAAAACTAGAAAGCCAATCATTGCAAATGGGACAGGGGGCATGTCTGGACCAGCAGTATTTCCAGTAGCTCTCAAATTGATCCGTCAAGTAGCCCAATCTACCAATCTACCAATCATTGGTATGGGAGGAGTTGATTCAGCTGAAGCTGCTATAGAAATGTACTTAGCTGGTGCGTCAGCTATTGGTGTTGGAACAGCAAACTTTACCAATCCATATGCCTGTCCAGATATTATCGAAAATCTGCCAAAAGTTATGGAAAAGTATCAAATCGAAAGTCTGGAACAACTTAGGAAAGAAGTGAAGAGTAGCTTATAGTCTTTTTAAATTCGTAATGTTTTGAATGCCTTCTTCTTTTTGGTATAATATGACTATGATTGTAACAATACCTATAAAAACTGAAAAAGACATTGCAACACCAGGACCGACTGTCCTAGTATTAGGATATTTTGATGGTATCCACCTAGGACATCAAAAATTATTTAGCATTGCTGGTGAAATTGCTGCAAAGAAAAGATTAAGCGTTGCTTTAATTACCTTTCATGAATCACCGAAGTTAACATTAAAACCCTATTCACCAGAAAATTTACTTCATATCCTGAATGCAGAAGAACGTGAACGAAAGTTTAAACGAGCTGGGGTCGAAAATCTTTATTTAATGGATTTTTCAAGTCGTATTGCCAATATGACCGCTCGAGAGTTTGTAGATACCTTTGTCAAAGAAGTCAAAGCAGATACCATTGTAGTAGGATTTGATTATAGTCTTGGTTCTGATAGAAAATCAGCTGAAGATTTAAAAGAAATCTTTGATGGAGAAGTAGTCGTAGTACCACCTGTAGAAGATGAAAAAGGAAAGATTAGCTCTACTCGCATTCGACAAGCTATTCTAGAAGGGAATGTGAAAGAAGCTGGTCAATTGCTTGGTGGCCCACTTCCAACAAGAGGAATTGTTGTACATGGCAATGCTCGTGGCCGTACAATTGGATATCCTACTGCAAATCTCGTGCTTTTGGACCGCACTTATATGCCAGCAGATGGTGTCTATACTGTTGATATTGAAATCAAACGAAAACTCTATAGAGGAATGGCCAGTGTCGGAAAGAACGTAACCTTCGATGGAGAGGAAGAGCGTTTTGAAGTGAATATCTTTGATTTTGATGAAGATATTTATGGAGAGACTGTGACCGTCTATTGGTTAGATCGTATCCGAGATATGGTGAAATTCGATAGTATAGATCAATTAGTCAAGCAACTTAAGCAAGATGAACAGATGGCAAGAAAATAGGATTTGAAATGATAGGAGAGTTTGAGATTATCTCAAGCTCTTTTTTTGAAATATCATATATTATTTTTGATAAGCGCTTTCTTTCCTAATTTAATAGTATTTGTATTTAAGATGATTATTGAAATTTATAGGAATTATAGCTATAATTTAATCATCAAACTAAAGGAGATTATGATGTTTAAAGAAAAAAGAAATAAAGGCTTTATTTCAGGGCTTATTCTTTCACTAGTTTTCTTTGCTTTTTCTGCAGGAACTGTCTTCATGTGGAATCATCACCAGCATCCAATGGATCCATTTTCAGATGACACTCGGTCAGGTAAAGAAGTGACGATGACTGTCTATGATATCTATCCAGAAGTGGTTGGAGAAGTTGAAGGTGGAAGTGTTTTATATCTTGTGCAATATAGCAATGATGGTGATGGTAAATTTGCAGTTGTAGAGGCTAAAGAAAATGATAAAGAGATTCAAAAACTTATGGATCAAGCTGCAACTGAAACACTTATAGATAATCCAGCTACTCTAGTAGGTACACAGTTACAACCTCTAAGTAAAAATGTTAATAACAAATCTCGAAATAATAGAATTGTAGATTTGTCTGGCTTTCTTGACTCTATACTTGAACCTGATTCAACTGTTGCATTGAACATGAACTCAAGTGTCTATCTAAGTTTGACTGAACACTCAAAAGATGGCTGGTGGCATATCATAAGTGCTGCAATTTTTGGAGGAATTGGCCTAGTTACATTAGTGAGTGCCTTTCTTCTTCGTAAAAAATCTATCGCAGCTTTTGAAGAGCTTTATCAAGCCTATCCTGAATTGCAAGGAAATGTTGAAAATCTAACTGGTTTGGCAGAATTTTATGATGAGAGTCTAAAGGTAATCCTCTATAAAAATCATCTCATCACTTACTTTAAAGGGACTCAAGCTTTAGACCTACGAGATGTTGAGCAACTTTATCTAGTTGAAACGAGAATTAACCGTTCCCTAATAACAAATAAAGTCTACCAGTTCTGCTATGTTCGTAAGAATGCTAAGAAAAAACAAGACATGACTTTGAAAACAACTAAAACAGTTCAAGAGCAACTGGAAGAACTTTGGGATTTAATCTCAGATAAATTTCCAGATATTCATATAGGAGTTTAGTATTAAAGCACCGAAAATCGGTGCTTTTTTATTTATAAAAAATCTTATAAAATCGAGTCTATCGCTTGACATCGTAAATTTTTTGGAGTAGAATGTTTACTAGTTAATTAAATGGTTAAATACTAGTTAAGGAGTTGTGATGAAAAAAAGAAGTGTCCTGTGGTTTGTAATTGCCTTGTTTTCTCTTTTCTTAGGAGCTTGTGGACAAAAATCTAGTCAAGATAATAGCAGTGAAACTAAGGGGATGAAGATTGTGACTAGTTTTTACCCTGTCTATGCCATGGTTAAAGAAATTTCTGGCGATTTAAATGATGTTCGGATGATTCAGTCGAGCTCAGGTATTCATTCCTTTGAGCCCTCTGCAAATGATATTGCAGCCATCTATGATGCTGATGTTTTCGTCTATCATTCTCATACCTTGGAGTCATGGGCTGGAAGTTTAGACCCAAGTTTGCAAAAATCTAAGGTAAAGGTTTTAGAAGCATCAGAAGGTATGACCTTGGAGCGCGTGCCTGGATTAGAAGATATGCAGGCTGGAGAAGGGATTGACGAGAAGACCTTGTACGATCCTCACACTTGGCTTGATCCTGAAAAGGTTGCAGAAGAAGCACAGATAATTGCTGATAAGTTATCCGAACTGGACAGTGCCAACAAGGATACCTATCAGAAAAATGCACAGAACTTTAGTGCCAAAGCTCAAGACTTAACCAAGAAATACCAACCCATCTTTGAAAAAGCTAATCAAAAAACTTTTGTAACCCAACACACAGCTTTTTCTTATTTAGCAAAACGATTTGGGCTAAATCAACTTGGGATTGCAGGAATATCTCCTGACCAAGAACCAAGCCCGAGACAATTGACTGAAATCCAAGAATTTGTTAAGACTTATAAGGTTAAAACAATTTTTACAGAGAGTAACGCTTCATCAAAGGTAGCTGATACCCTTGTTAAATCAACAGGTGTAACTCTTAAAACGCTAAACCCTTTAGAGGCTGACCCACAAAATGACAAGTCTTACTTGGAAAATTTAGAAGAAAATTTGGCAATTTTAGCTCAAGAATTGAAATGAGGAGTTTATGAAAATTAATAAAAAATATTTAGCAGGATCCGCAGTGGTTCTTGCCTTAAGTGTCTGCGCTTACGCTTTAAATCAACATCAAGCGCCTGAGAACAAAGAAAATAACCGTGTATACTATGTTGATGGGAAAGAGTCTGATGCTAAAAAGAATGAAAATTTGACACCTGATCAAGTCAATCAAAAAGAAGGAATAGAAGCTGAACAGATTGTTACTAAGATTACAGATCAAGGCTATGTGACTTCTCATGGTGACCATTTCCATTTCTACAATGGTAAGGTGCCTTATGATGCCATCTTTAGTGAAGAATTGGTCATGAAGGATCCAAACTATCAACTAAGTGATGGAGATATTGTCAATGAGATTAAGGGTGGCTATATTATCAAGGTGGATGGGAAATATTATGTCTATCTGAAAGATGCTAGTCACGCAGAAAATATTCGTACCAAAGACCAAATTGAGAAACAAAAACAAGAACACACATCAGATAGTAGAAGTACAAGTAATGAAGTTATTGTTGCACGAGCACAAGGTCGATATACAACTGACGACGGCTATATCTTTAATCCTGCAGATATTTTAGAGGATACAGGTGACGCTTATATCGTTCCTCATGGTGGCCATTATCATTACGTTCCTAAGAGTGCTCTATCTTCAAGTGAATTGGCTGCCGCTCAAGCTTACCTTGCTGGAAGAGGAAGTCAACAAAGTCTAACAGACTACAAACCGATTCCAAGTGTTGAACCAAGTCATCAAGTAGAGAAACCAGCTACAAGCAATCCAGTACAAGAAGAAAATAATCTTCAAAAACTTCTAGAACAGCTTTACGCTTTACCAGTTAGTCAACGCTATAAAGAATCTGATGGTTTGGTATTTGACCCGGCTAAAATTACCAGTCGTACTCCATCAGGGGTGGCCATTCCACACGGTAATCACTACCATTTCATCCCTTATAGTAGTCTATCTGCTTTGGAGCAAAAGATTGCACGTTTGATACCGCTTTCAGGCTTAGTAACACCATCAAATCCTGTAGAAACTCCAAGTAAACCAAACGAAGACCCTAGCCACGACCATGACCACGAAGATGTTGATCATCATCACGAAGAAGACCATGATCACGATCATGCTAATCATCATCACGATGAAGAAGAGCATGACCATGACTTTGCAGCTGATCGAGTGATTAGTGAGGATGAGCAAGGTTTTGTAGTTTCACATGGAGACCACAATCATTACTTTTACAAGAAAGATTTGACGGCCCAACAGATTAAAGAAGCTCAGGAACACTTGAAAGGTAAAACCGAAGTTAAATCTAATCCATCAGATGAGCACCATGATGAAGATGGGCATGATCACCACCATGGTGAAGGCCATAATCACGGATTCGATGCTGACCGAGTGATTAGTGAGGACGACCAAGGCTTCGTAGTTTCACATGGAGACCACAATCATTATTTTTACAAGAAAGATTTATCAGCAGAGCAGATTAAGGCTGCACAAGACCATCTTCATGGCCATCAGCAGACAGAACCTGTTAAACCACTTGCCAAGACGGTTGAAAGTTTCTCTCGAGATGCCAGCGATGAAGAAAAAATAGCTTATATTTCTAAAACATATGACGTTCCTCTTGAGGCTATCAGAATTTCAAATGGATTCTTTGTATTTGGTAATCCAGACCAAGCTTATGATCCAACTCACATTCACCCTTACGCAGTTCGTAAGGAACACGTTCGTATTCCGCTTCAAACAGGTGATGCAGAGCTTGATTTCCTAAACGAACTCTATACTACTGCTCTACGTGATGGTGTTTCTCCTTATAGCTTGCAGGTTGAAAATGGTAGCTTTGTCATTCCTCATGGTGACCATAACCACTACATCAAGGTTCAAACTAAAGGTTATGAAGTCGCTTTGAAAAACAAAATTCCTGCATTACAGTCAACTTACCAACCTGGTGCTTTTGATGAAAAAGCAGTCCAGTATAAGATTGATCAACTCTTGGCAGAGAGTCGTGAAGTCTATAAAGATAAACCAATTTTACAAAGACAGATTGAACTTGCTTTGGGGCAATTTTCTGAGAATATGAAGAAGCTATCAACCAACTCTACTGCAGGTTATTTGGCAGCTTTGGATTTGTTTGATAAGCAGTATATTCACATTGACTCAAGTGTCAAACCAACAGAAATCAGTCCTTTAGACAAGAAATATCAAGCTTTAGTAGATAAGATTAATACCTTAGACACAGATGCTTATGGACTTCCTAAGAAGGATTTATTGACTCAGCTTCAAGAAAATAAGCTAGCCCAAGATGAAGCAGGTTTAGATGCAGTTGAAGCTAAGTTACAAGCTTTGCAAGATTTTAATGACCGTACTGGAGTTACAACAGTAGAATACATCAAGTATTTCTACCAACATCTATCTGACGGTCGCTTGAATGACAAGTTACGAGATAAAGTTGCCAACCTAACTTGGACACTTTATCAATCACAATCCTTCCTTAAGGCGACTGACTTGAACAAACTATTCCCAGAAATCTATCGAACAAAACTGGAAGTTGAAGAAGCTCTGAAGAATGAACCTGTTACAAGTAAGCCTTCTGAAACGATTTTAGATACAGAAAAAGTGGATGGCCATAGTGCTAAAACAGCAGTCTATGAGTTTTTGAAAGGTTTGTATGATGATATTAAGCCTGAGGAACAAAGCAATCATGTTCGAAAAGCTCAAGTAGAAGGACTCTTAACGAAAGCTGAAGAATTAGTTGCTCAAGTCAAAGAAGAAGGCGTAAAAGCTTCACTCGCTGACGAGGTGAAAAACCTGAAAGCTGCTCTAGATAAAGACGATGCAGACCTTGATGAACTAAACACACAAGTCCAAGATCTTATAAAACGTATTTCACAAACCATTCAGACTGAACGTGAGAATGCTAATCAAGACCCAGAGGTTTTGCTTCTCTATCAAAAATTATATAATGGAGTCCTTGCCCTACATACTTATTTGGAAATGAATAATGGTTCTGATGCGGACTTTGAAAAAGTGGATGCTTTGTTCGATAAATTGTCAGCTGCAAGCAAAGACAAACAAGCTCTTCTAGCTCTTGCGCAAGAAATTGTCTCATTAAACCAAGAACTTCAATCCAAAGCTAAGCCGAATGAAGCAAGTTCTGAAACAACTAGCAAACAAGTAAGCGACAAACAGACTGAATCAAGCAATCCAACGACTAGTTCTCCTGAAACAAGCGAGAAAGAAGTCAACTAAAAAAGAAGTAGCTTTGCTACTTCTTTTTTAGTCTTTATAAGATACAATTCCAATGATTGTATCAACTGCACGCTCCATAGTTTGGAGACTGACATATTCGAAACGACCGTGCATATTTTCGCCACCAGCGAAGATATTTGGAGTAGGAATTCCCATGAAGGAAATCTTAGAACCGTCTGTTCCACCACGGATAGGCTCGATAATAGGTGTAATATCAAGATTTTCCATCACTGTTTTAGCAATAGTGATTGGAGTCATATCATTTTCAATGACTTCTTTCATGTTGTAGTACTGGTCTGTCAAAGTCAGGGTAACACGATCGCTTCCAAGTTCTTGGTTCATCTTGTCAGCAATAGATTGCATTGCGGCCTTACGCGCTTCGAAGCTTTCTTTTTCAAAGTCGCGAATGATGTAGCTAGCACGCGCTTCCTCAACACTACCAGTTATATCCATGAGATGGTAGAAACCTTGGTAACCATCAGTCAATTCAGGTCGGTCACCAGCTGGAAGTTGGTTATGGAAGTCAATTGCCAACTGAAGGGCGTTAACCATTTGTCCTTTAGCCGTTCCTGGGTGAACATTACGACCTTGGAAATGGAGTTCAGCACCCGCGGCAGAGAAGGTTTCATACTGCAATTCACCTAGAGGTCCGCCGTCAACTGTATAAGCGAAGTCAACATTGAAGTCCTCTGCATCAAATTTATTGGCACCAACGCCGATTTCTTCATCTGGTCCGAATCCAACTCGAATTTCACAGTGCTTTATTTCAGGATGAGCGTTCAAGTATTCGATAGCTGTCATGATTTCAGCGATACCAGATTTGTCATCAGCGCCGAGAAGAGTGGTTCCATCTGTAGTAATTAAAGTTTGGCCAGGATATTTCTCTAAGCTCTTAAAATCTGCTGGATCAAGTTTGAAACCAGAATTGCCAAGTTCGATAACTCCGCCGTCATAGTTTTCAATAACCTGAGGATTAACGCCTTCAGCATTAAAATCTGCCGTATCCATGTGGGAGATAAAGCCAATCTTACGAGTCAAACTAGGGTCGTTAGCTGGTAGAGTACCGATAGCAAAACCGTTTGGTAGATAGTAGACATTTTGCAAACCGACACGCTTCATCTCTGGGATGAGAACATTAGTCGCAAAGTCGACTTGACTTTGAGTACTTGGTGTAGTAGTTGAGTGTTCATCAGAACGCGTGTTAACCTTGACATAAGTTAAAAAACGCTCTAGTAATGTTGGATATTTCATCATAACTCCTTTTTTCCTTCTTTTAAAACCATTGTATCATAGAAAGAAGAGAAAAACAAAAGTCGGAAGGGCGATAAAATATTTATGTTAGCGTTTACTTATGGCTTCTTTAGTGATACAATAAGAAAGATAAAAATATCACAAGGATGCAGAGATGAAAAAAGCGATTTTAATGATGACATTTGGTTCACCAGAAGAGATTACCTTTGAAGGAGTAGCCGACTTTTTTACCAACATTCGTCGTGGAGTGAGACCTCAAGACCATGAAATTCAAACACTCTATGATAATTATGTTCGAATTGGAGGAACTCCACTACAAAAAATTACCCGTGAAGAAGTTGCCTTAGTAGAAGCTAGATTGGGAAATGAATATAGTGTCTATTTTGCCAATAAATTTTCAACCCCCTTTATTCCAGATGTGATTCGGCAAATGGAAGCAGATGGAATTGAAAAGTGTATTTGCTTGATTTTGGAGCCACACTATTCTTTTTACTCTGTCATGGGGTACGAAAAGTTTCTGGAAAGCAAACAAATTCAGTTTTTAGTTATTAAGGACTGGTATCAAGAAGAAGCCCTCTTAAACTATTGGAAAGATGAAATTGCTAAGATTTTAAAAGAAAAGGTGAAACAGGATAGCTTTAAAGTCATCTTCTCTGCCCACAGTGTCCCCATTTTTGCCTTGGATTTTGGTGATCCTTATATTGACCAGATTTTCGAAAATAGCAAGTTGATTGCTGAGAAATTAGGCTTAAATCCAGAGCAATATACCAACACTTGGCAGAGTGAAAGTGATATTGGTATTCCTTGGATAAAACCAGATGTCTTGGAATATCTTAGAGAACAGGAAGAACATCCAGAGCATTATATTTTTGTACCTATTAGTTTTATCAGTGAGCACATTGAAGTCTTGTTTGACAACGATGTGGAATGTCATGACTTGTGTCAGAAATTGGAGGTGAACTACCATCGTCCACCAATGCCAAATACAGATTCTCGTTTGATTGATGGCTTGGTCAATATTATCCGAGCTAATGAACATAAAGAATTTAGAGAATTCCTCCCAGAAGAAGAGACCTTTGATGAATTAGTCCCTTCGGATGAAACTAAGAATATTTTAGATGAATCACAAGACTTACAAATGCCAGAATTTGTTAAAAAATTAATTGAGAAAAAAGGTCGTGAAAATGTCAAGATGCCTTATTTAATCAAAAAAATGCTTGAAAAAGCTGGCAAATTACCTAAAGACTAAGTGAAAATAGAAAAGAACTGGTAAGTTTTGTTTCAAATATCCTCTAAGGCAGGATATAACTTAGAAGGTGAAAGAAAAGGCGGTGGGATAGAAATCGATAGACAAAGTCTTGATTTCGTAGTCCCAGCCCCGCGAGGATGATTAGGAGTTTTTTGGAGTCTAAAAAACGAACAAAAAGTTCAATCAGCTACCGCGTCAAATTATGATTGATAATAAAAAGTGAGGTCGGGAACTTTTTGTCCCAACCTCTTTTTAGGTGACTAGCATTTTTTAAACTAGTTTTTCTTATTTACCTAAACAAAATTGGCTAAACAATTGAGTAATAAGCTCATCAGGCGCTGCATCTCCGGTGATTTCCCCAAGAATTTCCCAAGTGCGTGTCAAATCAACTTGAAGTAGATCAACAGGCATACCCAATTCAATGCCTTCGTTTACAGCTTGTAAGCTTTCAACAGCTTTCTCAATCAGAGAAATATGACGGGCGTTGGATAGATAGGTAGCATCTTGTTCGACCAAGCCAGCATTTTCAAAGAAGAGGTTGTTGATGCGCTCTTCAATCTTGTCGATGTTTTGATTTTTGAGGACTGAAATACGGATGACATCTTCAGGTAGTTCGTCAGTTTCAATAGCCTCAGGCAGGTCAGTTTTGTTTAGTAGGATGATACGGTTGGTATCTTGGCTGATTTCGAGAAGTTGTCGGTCCTGGGCAGTTAGAGGTTCGCTAGCGTTTAAGACAAGTAAAACCAAATCAGCTTCCTTTAGGGCTTTCTTGGAGCGTTCAACACCGATTTGTTCCACGATATCATCTGTTTCACGGATACCTGCAGTATCAATCAATTTCAGTGGAACACCGTTGATATTGACGTATTCTTCGATGACATCACGAGTAGTTCCGGCAATATCAGTGACAATGGCCTTATCTTCTCGTAGAAGGTTGTTAAGAAGGCTTGATTTTCCAACGTTTGGACGACCAATGATAGCTGTTGAAATCCCTTCTCGGAGAATCTTCCCACGACGTGCCGTTTTTAAGAGATTGGTTAAGAGTTGTTCAAATTCTAAAGTTTTTTCACGGACAACAGCAGTAGTAGCCTCTTCCACATCGTCATACTCAGGATAGTCGATATTAACCTCAACTTGTGCCAGTGTATTGAGAATCTCCTGGCGAGTATTGTTAATGAGATCAGAAAGGGAGCCATCTAACTGTTTGACCGCAATATTCATAGCCTTGTCCGTCTTGGCACGGATGATATCCATAACGGCCTCGGCTTGTGTCAAGTCGACACGACCGTTGAGGAAGGCACGCTTGGTAAATTCACCAGGCTCTGCCAACCGAGCCCCTTCACGGATAACCAGTTGTAGGATTTCATTAGTTACGGCTATTCCACCGTGGGTATTAATTTCAATAATATCCTCACGAGTGAAGGTCTTTGGAGATTTCATAGCACCAACCATGACCTCGTCCATAACCTTTCCAGTCTGAGGATCAACGATGTGTCCGTAGTTTAGAGTGTGACTAGCAACCTTGCTCAAATCCTTACCTTTAAAAATTTTCTGGGCGATAGCAAAGCTATCCGTTCCGCTTAAACGAACAATCCCAATAGCCCCTTCTCCAAGCGGAGTCGAGATTGCGGCAATGGTATCAAATTCACGTGTAATCATTTCATTTCCTTTTTACAATTTATATACAAATATCATTTAAAATTGTAACAAAATATAGCGTTTTATTCAACGAATGCCACTTATAAAGAAAAGCCTAAGCACATTGCTTAAGCTTTATTTAGTGCGCATTTCACCTTGTGGGAAATAAGTTCCTTCAGGCATATCGTTAATAATAACGTGAACAGCTGACTGAGGTGCTCCTGTGTTACGAACAACAGCTTCCGTAACTTCCTTGGCTAGGGCTTTCTTTTGCTCTAGAGTGCGTCCTTCAAATAAATCAATGCGTACAAATGGCATAATTACGTCCTCCACTAGTTATTTGATTTCTTCTATTTTACCACATTTTGCCATTTAAAGCTTTGAGAAAATATGGTATACTAGAATGTAGCAAAAAATTTAGAAATGGACGTGAAATAGAAGCATGGCACAGTTGTATTATCGTTATGGGACCATGAACTCTGGAAAAACCATCGAGATTCTCAAGGTTGCCTATAACTACGAGGAGCAAGGAAAAGGAGTTGTGATTATGACTTCAGCTCTGGATACACGTGATGGTGTTGGCTATGTTTCAAGTCGCATTGGGATGAAAAGACCAGCAATTGCCATTGACGAAACAACAGATATCTTTGGGTTTATCCGGGATTTGCCTGAAAAGCCTTACTGTGTGCTTGTTGATGAAGCTCAATTTCTAAAACGTCATCATGTTTACGATTTAGCTCGTGTTGTCGATGAGTTAGATATACCTGTTATGGCATTTGGTTTGAAGAATGACTTTCGCAATGAGCTGTTTGAAGGTTCCAAACACCTCTTGCTCTTAGCAGATAAGATTGATGAGATCAAGACCATCTGTCAGTATTGTAAGAAAAAAGCGACTATGGTCTTGCGTACCCAGGATGGACAGCCTGTTTATGATGGTGAGCAGATCCAGATAGGTGGCAATGAAACCTATATCTCGGTTTGTCGCAAACATTATTTTGCCCCTGAAATCAATAAGGAGAATAAGAAAGAATGAATATCTATGATCAACTACAAGCAGTAGAAGACCGTTATGAAGAATTAGGAGAATTGCTCAGTGACCCTGATGTCGTTTCAGACACCAAGCGTTTTATGGAGCTCTCAAAAGAAGAAGCTTCTACTCGTGATACCGTCACAGCTTACCGTGAATACAAACAAGTTCTTCAAAACATCGTCGATGCCGAAGAGATGATTAAGGAATCAGGTGGAGATGCGGACTTGGAAGAAATGGCTAAGCAAGAATTAAAAGATGCTAAGGCTGAAAAAGAAGAGTATGAAGAAAAATTGAAAATCTTGCTTCTTCCAAAAGATCCAAACGATGACAAGAATATCATCCTTGAGATCCGTGGAGCTGCAGGTGGAGATGAAGCAGCACTTTTTGCTGGTGACCTTCTAACTATGTACCAAAAGTATGCTGAAGCACAAGGCTGGCGCTTTGAAGTCATGGAAGCCTCTATGAACGGTGTCGGTGGTTTCAAAGAAGTGGTTGCTATGGTATCAGGTCAGTCAGTTTACTCTAAACTCAAGTACGAATCAGGTGCTCACCGTGTGCAACGTGTCCCTGTGACTGAAAGCCAAGGTCGTGTACACACTTCAACAGCGACTGTCCTCGTCATGCCTGAAATCGAAGAAGTTGAATACGATATTGATCCAAAAGACCTTCGTGTCGATATCTACCACGCATCAGGTGCTGGTGGTCAGAACGTCAACAAGGTTGCGACTGCCGTTCGTATCGTTCACTTACCAACCAATATAAAGGTTGAGATGCAGGAAGAACGTACCCAGCAGAAAAACCGTGAGAAGGCTATGAAAATCATCCGTGCGCGTGTGGCAGACCACTTCGCTCAGATTGCCCAAGATGAGCAAGACGCAGAGCGTAAGTCTACTATCGGTACTGGTGACCGTTCAGAGCGTATTCGTACTTACAATTTCCCACAAAACCGTGTCACAGACCACCGTATCGGTTTGACTTTGCAAAAACTTGATACTATTCTAGCTGGTAAGTTGGACGAAGTAGTGGATGCCTTGGTTCTTTATGACCAAACACAAAAATTAGAAGAATTAAACAAGTAATGAAATTAGCTCAACTATTTAAAGATTTTGAGGAAAAGTTAATAGCACAAGGAGAGGAAGCAGAAAGCCTCTCTTTTGTCTATCGTAGTCTGAAAAATCTATCTTTTACAGACTTTGTTTTTGCTCTTCAGCAAGAGGTAACAGAGAAAGATAAACACTTCGTAGAAGAAATTTACACGAAACTGGCAAATCATATACCTGCCCAGTACATTATAGGTCATGCTGAATTCTTTGGGATGCAGTTAAAAGTAGATGAGCGGGTTTTGATTCCTCGACCTGAAACAGAAGAGTTGGTAGAGCTCATTCTTGCTGAAAATCCTGAGGTAAATATCAAAGTACTAGATATCGGAACAGGAAGTGGAGCGATAGCCCTTGCTTTAGCGAAAAATAGACCAGATTGGTCAGTTACGGCTGCGGATATTTCACAGGATGCCCTAGAACTTGCAACAGAGAATGCTAACGCTCAAAATCTAAATCTCTCTTTTATCAAATCTGACTGTTTCTCCGAAATTTCTTCAAAATATGATATAATTGTATCCAATCCACCATACATTTCTCGAGCAGATGAGGTAGAAGTTGGTTTGAATGTTTTGCATTCAGAACCTCATTTGGCACTTTTTGCTGACGAGGATGGCCTAGCTATCTATCGCAGAATCGCGGAAGAATCAAAGGACTATCTAAATGATGGTGGTAAGATTTATCTTGAAATTGGCTACAAACAAGGTCAAAGTGTGCCCGCTCTCTTTATGGAAAATCTTCCAGAGAAACGAGTTCGTACTCTGAAAGACCAATTTGGCCAAGATAGGATGGTTGTCATTGATGATGGAGAAAATTAAGCAAGAGTTGGAAAAGGGTGGAGCTGTAGTTTTGCCAACGGAGACAGTTTATGGTCTTTTTGCGAAAGCTTTGGATGAGGAGGCTGTTGACCATGTTTATCGGCTCAAACGTCGCCCTAGAGACAAGGCTCTCAATCTCAATGTTGCTAGTTTAGACGCTATCTTGAACTTTTCAAAGAATCAGCCAACTTACTTACAACAACTTGTTGAAAGTTTTTTGCCAGGGCCTTTAACCATTATCCTAGAAGCTAATGACAAGGTCCCTTACTGGGTCAATTCAGACTTGACGACTGTTGGATTTCGCATGCCCAGTCATCCTGTCACTCTAGAATTGATTCGTGAGTTTGGTCCCTTAATTGGCCCGTCTGCTAACATTTCAGGACATACAAGCGGTGTTAGCTTTAAAGAAATTTTAAAAGACTTGGACAAAGAGGTTCTGGGAATAGAAGATGATACTTTTTTGACAGGTCAAGATTCAACTATTTTAGACTTATCTAGCGACAAGGTTAAGATTCTACGTCAAGGAGCGATTACACGAGAAGATATCCTTGCCAAGATACCTGAAATTCCTTTTGAGGAGGTATGATATGCTACGTGAATTAAAAGCGACAGATATCGAAACAATTTGTGTCATTAACAAAGAAGCTTTAGGCTATGATTTTAGCCCTGAGGAAACGGCTAGTCAACTAGCTAAGTTGACTCAAGACTCGCATCACTTCCTGCTTGGTTTTGAGGATTCAACCAGCCATGACTTACTTGGTTATGTTCATGCTGAGGTTTATGAATCCCTTTATTCAAAACCAGGTTTTAATATCCTGGCTTTAGCTGTTTTACCTCAAACACAAGGTAAAGGAATCGGTAAAACTTTGCTTGAAGGATTAGAACAGGAAGCAGAAAAACGTGGCTATAACTTTATTCGCTTAAATTCTGCAGACCATCGTACAGGTGCGCATGCATTTTATGAAAGAGTTGGTTATACCTGCGATAAAATGCAGAAACGATTCATTAAATTTATAAAAGGAGAAAACCTATGATTTTTGATAAAGATGATTTTAAAGCCTATGACGCGGATCTTTGGAATGCCATTGCCAAAGAAGAGGAACGCCAACAAAATAATATTGAATTAATTGCTTCAGAGAACGTAGTTTCTAAAGCTGTTATGGCTGCTCAAGGGTCTATCTTGACTAATAAATACGCCGAAGGTTATCCAGGACGTCGTTATTACGGTGGAACTGATGTAGTCGATATTATCGAAACTCTAGCTATCGAACGTGCGAAGGAGATTTTTGGAGCAAAGTTTGCCAATGTCCAACCTCACTCAGGAAGTCAAGCCAACTGTGCAGCATACATGGCTTTGATTGAGCCAGGTGATACAGTCATGGGGATGGATTTAGCTGCAGGTGGGCACTTGACTCACGGAGCTCCAGTAAGCTTCTCAGGTCAAACCTACAACTTTGTTTCTTATAGCGTTGATCCTGAAACAGAACTCTTGGACTTTGATGCCATCTTGAAACAAGCCCAAGAAGTAAAACCAAAACTAATTGTTGCTGGTGCTTCAGCTTACTCTCACATGATTGATTTTTCTAAATTCCGTGAAATCGCAGATGCAGTCGGTGCTAAGCTCATGGTCGACATGGCTCACATTGCTGGTTTGGTTGCTGCTGGTCTTCATCCAAGTCCAGTACCATACGCTCATATCACTACAACAACGACCCACAAAACCCTTCGTGGACCACGTGGTGGTTTGATTTTGACTAACGACGAAGAGCTTGCTAAGAAAATTAATTCTGCTATTTTTCCAGGTATCCAAGGTGGTCCTTTAGAGCATGTTGTTGCTGCTAAGGCTGTTGCTTTCAAAGAAGTCTTGGATCCAGCCTTCAAGGAATATGCTGCTAACGTCATCAAGAACAGTAAGGCTATGGCTGAAGTATTCCTGCAAGATCCTGATTTCCGTATTATCTCTGGTGGCACTGAAAACCACCTCTTCCTAGTGGATGTTACTAAGGTTGTAGAAAGTGGAAAAGTAGCTCAAAACTTGCTGGATGAGGTCAACATTACCCTTAATAAAAACTCAATCCCTTACGAAACCTTGTCACCATTCAAGACAAGTGGTATTCGTATCGGAGCGGCAGCAATTACTGCTCGTGGTTTCGGTGAAAAAGAAAGTCGTCAAGTTGCTGAACTTATTATTAAAGCCCTTAAGAATGCAGAAAACGAAGCTGTCTTAGAAGAAGTAAGAAGTGCAGTCAAATCCTTGACAGATGCCTTCCCATTATACGAGGGCTAATATTTTATGGACATTTATATTAAGAAAGCCATCATCCACCAGTTCAGCCCTGATGACACAGAGTTGTTCCTAGCGGATAAGTTTCTCAATATCACTCCTAAAATTGAAGAATACTTGCGTAAAAAAGTGGAGCGTGTGTATTCGGACGATGCCAAAACTGGGATTTTTGAAGAAGATAATCCATTTTTCAACCATATTTCAGAAGATTTAATGGCAACATCTGTGACAATAGCAAACCTTTGGAAAGAAGAATTTTCTGTATCTGAAAATCAAAAGACAAATGATTTAGTCTTTGTTCAGTTTTCAAAAGAAGGAGTCGAACACTTTGCCTTCCTTCGAATTGCATTGCGAGAAACCTTAACACACCTAGGTGGTGAAGTTGATAATCCAATCAAACTGACTCAGAATAATCTACCAGGTTTTGGTACTGGAGCTGATGAAGCCCTTGTGGTTAATCTTCAAAACCGCAAATATCACCTGATTGAGAAACGGATCAAGTATAATGGAGCCTTTTTAAACTATTTTTCTGAGAATCTTATTCAAGCACAACCAAAGATTTCACCTAAGAAATCAATCAAGGAACTTGAAAAAACGGCTCAGAAAATTGCCGAAACCTTTAACTCAGATGATTTCCAATTTCAATCAAAAGTAAAATCCGCGATTTTCAACAATCTTGAGGAAAACAATGAGCTCTCTCCAGAAAAATTAGCCAATGATCTCTTTGATAATAATCTAACAGCTCGTCTCAGTTTTATTGACCAGGTCAAAGAAGCAGTACCTGAGCCAGTTCAGTTTGATGAGATTGATGCTAGTCGTCAGTTAAAGAGATTTGAAAATCAGAAACTTTCCTTGTCAAACGGGATTGAACTTATTGTTCCAAACAATGTCTATCAAGATGCGGAATCCGTTGAGTTCATCCAAAATGATAATGGAACTTATTCTATCTTAATCAAAAACATCGAGGATATTCAAAATAAATAATGTTTAAACTTATAAGAAGAGTGCTGGTACTAGCAGTCTTCCTTTTCGCTGGATACCAAGCCTATCTCATTCGTCAGGATGTCAAACAAGTCATGACCTACCAACCCATGGTACGTGAAATCTTGAATGAAAGAGATACGCCAGCAAACGAAGAGCTTGTGCTCGCCATGATCTATACAGAAACCAAGGGTAAAGAAGGAGATGTGATGCAGTCAAGTGAATCTGCTAGCGGCTCCACTGATACCATAAACGATAATGCAAGTAGTATTCGTCAAGGGGTTCAAACCTTGACAGAAAATCTCTATCTAGCTCAAGAAAAAGGAGTGGATGTTTGGACAGCCATTCAAGCTTATAACTTTGGGCCTGCTTATATTGATTTTATCGCCCAAAATGGGAAGAAAAATACGATTGCACTAGCTAAGCAATACTCAAGAGACACAGTTGCACCGACATTAGGAAATATAACAGGGAAAACCTATAGCTACATTAATCCCATTTCTATCTTTCAGGGTGGAGAACTCTATGTCGATGGGGGAAACTATTATTACTCTAGACAGGTTCAACTAAATCTCTATATCATGAAAATTTTTAATCTATTTTAAGCATCTAGAATTTCTAGGTGCTTTTTATAAGTTTTCTTTAAGGATACTTTAATATGCTAGAGTGGAAAAGGAGGAACGTATCATGCGAAAGAAATTCTTTCTGACGAGTGCTGCAGTTCTTTTGGCGGTTGCAACATTGCAAAACGTTTATGCAGCAACTGATGTTCAAAAAGTAATTGATGAAACCTATGTTCAACCTGAGTATGTCTTGGGTTCTTCACTAACAGAAGATCAAAAAAATCAAACACTTAAAAAACTTGGTTATGATGCCTCTAAAGATACTAAAGACTTGAAGACCATGACACCGGATGTCTACTCAAAAATTATGAATGTGGCCAACGATTCTAGTCTTCAGCTTTATTCATCAGCAAAAATTCAAAAATTAGGAGATAAATCTCCACTTGAAGTCAAGATTGAAACACCTGAAAATATCACAAAAGTAACCCAAGACATGTACCGTAATGCGGCTGTTACCTTGGGTGTCGAACACGCGCGAATCACAGTTGCAGCTCCAATCCCAGTTACTGGGGAAAGTGCTCTAGCAGGTATTTACTATTCTCTTGAATCTAACGGTGTTCAGTTGCCTCAGGAAAATAAAGACTTAGCTCAGGAAGAGCTCAAGGCCTTGTCAGATATTAACGATGAAAACAAGGATAAATCAGGCTTTGATGCCAATAAACTGAACGTAGCCCTTGCCGATATCAAGGCTGCAGTCGCTAAGGCTAAAGAGTCCAAAGGTGAACTTACAGAAGATGATGTTCGTAAAATTGTCGAAGATACTTTGAAGAACTACAAACTTGATCAAGTCGTTACAGGCAATCAGGTCAATGTCATCATCAACTTTGCCTTCAATCTATCAAAAAGCGATATTCTTAATAACGAAGACTTTACAAAGACTCTAAAAGATTTGAAACAAAGTATTGTTGCGCAAGCAGGTGACAGTTTCAGCAATATCGACCTAAACTTTGATGCCAATAAAGCTATTCAAGACGGAGGGAACATCCTCAGCTCTATTTGGCAAGCCATCCTTGATTTCTTCAAGAGTTTTGGTGCTTAGGTCAATTCATGGTATAATAGATGGTAACAGGATTGTTGCCGTCTTTTTTTGTCGGCTTATAGAAAGAGAAAAATATGTTGAAGAAAAATGATATTGTAGAAGTAGAGATTGTCGATTTGACACATGAAGGTGCAGGAGTGGCCAAGGTAGATGGCTTGGTCTTTTTTGTAGAAAATGCTCTGCCGACTGAAAAAGTCCTTATGCGTGTCCTTAAAGTTAATAAAAAGATTGGATTTGGTAAGGTTGAGGAATACCTTACGCAATCACCACATCGCAACCAAGACTTAGATTTGGCTTACTTACGTTCTGGGATTGCAGACTTAGGTCACTTAGCCTATCCAGAGCAGCTTAAGTTTAAGACCAAACAAGTAAAAGACAGCCTATACAAGATTGCTGGTATTTATGATGTAGAGATTGCTGATACTCTTGGTATGAAACATCCGGTCAAGTACCGTAACAAGGCTCAAGTCCCTGTTCGTCGGGTTAACGGTGTTCTGGAAACTGGTTTCTTCCGTAAGAATTCTCACGACCTTATGCCCTTGGAAGATTTTTACATTCAGGATCCAGTTATTGACCAAGTTATTCTAGCCCTACGTGATTTACTCCGTCGATATGACTTGAAGCCTTATGATGAGAAAGAGCAGTCTGGCTTGATTCGTAACCTTGTTGTACGTCGTGGACATCATTCAGGTCAAATCATGGTTATTTTGGTAACAACTCGTCCTAAAGTTTTCCGAGTTGAACAGTTGATTGAACAAGTCATCAAGCAGTTCCCAGAGATTGTGTCTTTCATGCAAAATATCAATGACCAGAATACCAATGCGATTTTTGGAAAAGAATGGCGTACGCTTTATGGTCAAGACTATATTACCGATCAAATGTTGGGCAATAGCTTCCAAATCTCAGGACCAGCCTTTTACCAGGTCAATACCGAAATGGCAGAGAAGCTTTATCAGACAGCCATTGACTTTGCAGAGCTAAGAGAAGATGATGTGGTCATTGATGCCTACTCAGGAATTGGGACCATTGGCTTGTCAGTTGCCAAGCATGTCAAGGAAGTCTATGGAGTAGAGGTCATCCCAGAAGCAGTGGAGAATAGCCAGAAGAATGCTAGCTTAAACGGCATCACCAATGCCCACTATGTCTGTGACACAGCAGAAAATGCTATGAAGAATTGGCTCAAGGAAGGCATCCAACCAACTGCTATCCTAGTCGACCCACCACGCAAGGGCTTGACCGAAAGCTTTATCAAAGCAAGTGCCCAAACAGGTGCTGACCGCATCGCCTATATCTCCTGTAATGTGGCAACCATGGCGCGTGATATCAAACTCTACCAAGAGTTAGGTTATGTATTAATGAAAGTACAGCCGGTTGATCTGTTCCCGCAAACGCACCACGTTGAGTGTGTGAGCTTGTTGGTAAAACGCAGTTAATCCTCAAAAGGTTCACCCAAACCTTTTGAGTCCCACAAACGCATCATGTTGAGGCGGTATCACTGCTTGTACGAGCTGAGTTATCAGCTAAGTAGAAGCAGATGCTCTGCCATCGTAGAGTAAGGAGTATATGACGAAACAATATGGTAACAGCGAACTATTAGGTGTGTAGGATTGCTAGTGAAAGAGTAAAAACGCTTAATATTCTTGCTGATATAAATTACTTTACTATCTTTTGATATATAAGTAGAAAACTGTAACTTTTGTGTTGCAGTTTTTTTATTACATCATGGTATAATTAAGATAATAAAATATAGAGGAGTTTTTTATGAGTAAAGAACTAGTATTCCAAAATGTTGAATCTTTACAGCAAGTAGTAAATGTTATTAATGAAGCATCTGCTGCGCTGAATGACAAGGCGCGTACAATGCGAGAGAGTGCAATACCAGAAGTTTTAGCTGGTGCACTGGGAGCAGGCGTTGGTGGAATTGGATCATTTGCTGCACTCTATGGTTTAGGCACAGTTGGTTTGTCTGCCGCTGGAATTACATCTGGACTTGCAGCGGCAGGAAGTATTGTTGGTGGTGGAATGGTAGCTGGCGTTTTTGTTTTAGCAGCACCAGCTGTTGTCTTGGCTGGAGGAGCTATTTTATTAGCATCTAATTTAAAAAATAATCAACTTAAACAGGAAAAAGAACGATTGTATAAAGATGCGCTGCAAAAACATGAAGCTATTATACAAGCGCTGAAGGCTGAGACGGATGCTGATAAAGATCGTCTCGATTATTTACAAAGTTTAAATATTCTACTTACACAAGCGATAAAAGATTTAAAAAATGATTTAGGAAAATCGTAATGGGTAAATTTAAATATTCTGATGAAGAGAGACAATTTAATAATATTTTAGTTTATCAAGCTAGAGAATTAAGTCTAATCAAAAGTCTTGATAAGACAGGTATGGAAACAAGTATATCAGAAAGTGAAGAATTATTGAAAGAGTTAGGGTATAATCTTAATGATTTACCAATAATAGATACGAAAACAGAAGCCCGAACTATATTCGTTCCAAAATGGGAAGATTTAATTACAAAAGCTGAGCATGAAGTCGGTTCTACGAATGAATTAGAAGTACTTTTTACAAATGAAGAGATAGAGTTAAATGAAGCTATTATTCGAGAATTGAATGATGATTTTAATAACATTCACAAACTTGATGCAATTGATATTTCGATTTGTGCTGGTGCTGGTGTATTAGCAGCAATAGTTGATATTCTTTTAATTGGAATACCTAAAAAAACTCCACAAGGATTGAAAGGTGGTCCTTTATCGAATTATGTTCGAGATTGGTTCAATCAACGATTCCCTGAAGAAGAAATGGAAAAGCTTGCAAATTCTAAAGTTAGTAAGGTTCCTTTTGATGCACAAGATAATCGTCATACAAAAGTTAATGTTAATGGCCTTTCTGCTTATTATCATAGATTACTATCTCTTGGACATGACCCACTTCTTGGTTTAGTAATCGGTGTGTGTGATATTCTCAATGGAAAGATGACTACTATTGATAAAAATGGAAAAATAGTATCTCAATTTATGGACAACTATACAGATAGAAAAGAAAGTGATATTTTCGCTGCAATTGCTAAGCAGATAATTCATTTTAAATCTGATATTACAACTTCAATGGGATTACCTGCCCCATTGATGGGACTATTCAATTTATTTCAGTTCGGAAAAATTGGGGATGAGGAACAAACAATAGCAGAAATAGTACAAGGGATGTATTACGAAGGATATGATTTTATTCATTTTAGTAGTATGGCAATTTCAACTATGATTGTTGAAGTTGTCATCAGACTAGGATATGCTTTAAAAAGAATTAACGAAGGAAATTCTTTAAAAAATTCTATTCCTTTTTCGTTGAAAAGAGAGAAGAATCCAAAATTAAGTACTATGCTATTTATCGGGCATTCTACAGCTACAGCTGCAAATGCTGGGAAAATCTACTTTACAAATAATCCTATGACAATAAATTATGCACAATGGATCACTTTTGCAAAGTACTCATACTCACAGTTAAAGTGGATACTAATTGAAAAAAACGAATTGAAAGACCTTTATGTTTCTAAAAAAATATATAAAGAAACACAGGAAGTTTATGATCATATAAACACCACCTTTAATAACTTCAACAATGATTATGTAGTTATATTCAATTAATTTATTTTAGGAGCAGATATGAAAAAGAGTACCTATAATATATTGACTAAAATTCCTATATATGGAGTTTTATTAAAACAATCGAGTAAAGGTGAAATGAGGCTATGTAGTCTATTCCGTCAAGATTTGGCGGAAGCAGGGATTAGACCAATTGAAATTTATACACTTCTAGAAGAAAAATATCCTGGCGAAGTTGTAACGAGAGAACGTTTTTATGAAGGTTACAATAAAATAATAGAATTAAAGTTTAAAAAGTAGGTTATCAAACTAAACGTGTTTGTTTTATATTTCAAGAAGACATGCTTCAAAAATCCAAAGAACCATCATAAGATGAAAAAGTAAATTAGAATTAAACGAAAAAAGTTTAGAAGGGATTAAAGATGGTTATATTAGAATTGTACCAAAACAATTATTCAAAGGATTTAGTCGTATTTGAGACTTTAGAAGAAGGGAAAGAATTTGTAGCCAAAATACCTGGATATACTCTAGAAAATGAAGATGGGTTTGAAATGGAGTATTTTAATCCTACACACTTGCCGGATTATATGGAAATTGTCTTTAATGGAAATATTGTCCCTTTGTCTAGATTTTCGTTTGAACCCGAAGAAAATGTGGACATTATTTGGAAAGAAATTTCGAATTTATCCGTTAAAAACGATAAAGTAATCGAAGGCGCTACAAAAGTAGATGCATATGTCGTTAACAACGATGAAGTAAAAGACTATATCGAAGTCAGAGAAGCAAACTTCAGCAAGGTAGAAGCTTTCTTAGAAAGCAAAGGGTACGAAGTCGACAGAAGCTTTTTCGGAAGTGAAGACGGTGAAGCAATTGTCTACAGAAAACGCAACACTGAAGATTGGCACTTCTTATGTCACTTAGATCCAATGTTTGTAGAGATTGAAGATGTAGAGGGATATGTTAAAGAAGCGATGGAAGAGATTCAATAGTTAAAAAAAGTTCTTTGCGCGTATGTAACTTTGTTAGTAAAAACATAAAAACCTTGTAACGAAAGGGATACTGAAAAGCCTTGATTGTAAGGCTTTTTTTGCATTTTTGTGATAGAATATAGGTAGTTATAATCGATAGCAATTAAGAAGCAGAAAAAATATTATATATAGTATAATCAAGATAAGGAAGATAAAATGACAGAAATCGATAAAAGGAATTTAAAAAATTATCTTTATATTACATTTGGAATTACTTATATAACATGGGGGCTTCTCGCCATAATTACGCAATCTCATATTTTGGGATTAGAAACGATTATAGGTAGAACATTACATATAGTAGGTGCACTTGGACCAGCTATTGCAAGTGCCTTTTATTTGAAAAGGAATAATATAAAATTTAAACATTTTGTATTTAGTAAGAAAGAAAATAGTAGTATTTATTTCATTATTCATTTGTTAGCAATTTTGATACTATTTTCTGTATCTTCCTTAGAATTAAACGGAGTATCAATATACCTGATGCCACTATTCTTTATTCAATTAATCTTTTTTGGTGGTGGTCACGAAGAATTAGGATGGAGAGGCATACTACAACCCTTACTTGATAAAAAATATACTTATTGGAAATCTAATTTGATTGTAGGATCAATTTGGGGGATTTGGCATCTGCCTTTATGGTTTATAGTAGGAGAAAGTCATCAAGGATTTCCTTTTATTTTATTTTTTATATATACGTTATTTTTAAGTTTTGTTTTAGGACTTCTTTACCATCAAACCCAATCTGTCGGTTACTGCATATTATTTCATGCGTTCGCAAATTTGTTAAATCTCTATTTTGTGCTGAAGATTAATCTTATTTTTATTATCATTTTTATTGCTTATTTAATTTATACTATATTGGCGAGTAATAGAATTAGTAAGGAAAAGAATTTGTATCCAAAATAACTGGCTATATTCTATAAAATGAAGATGATTTTGTTCAAGGTAATAAAGTAGAAATAACGAACATTTAGATGAAAGGTTTAGAGTAAACATGAGTCTCTTATTTGAAGAATTTAAAAACATTTGTTTCCATTTAAATCGAGTCGGAATTACACCGACACTGATGGGGTCTTTGGGATTGGAGTTTAGAACGAAAGAAAATTGGGAGCCGTCTGACATTGACATTCATGTGCCTGGTGACCCTAGAGGTTGGGAAGCACCTGACCATCTCAGAATTTATGACTGGGACAAGATAATGAAAGTGATGAAAGACTTAGGCTACGTCTTAATAGATATTCATGAGCATGAATTCCAAAAGGATAGAGTGAGTGTTGAATTTGGAAGTATCGATTCCTTACTTGATTTTGCAGGAGTTTCGGAATCGGATATAGAGCTTATTCACATTGAAGGCATCACTTTTCGTCTTCCAAGTCTGGAGCAGTATCTAAGTATTTACAAAGCTTCTTCTCAAGACTCCTATCGAAATGATCACAATAACAATAAGGATTTTAAAAAGATCGAGTGGCTGGAAAGACATTTGTAAATTATCATATGAACAGTAGTAAGTTGTAAGACTGTCTGCTATGTTATTTTTATCATCATTTTTATTGGTCATTTAATTTATACAATATTGGCGAGTAATAGAATTAGTAAGGAAAAAATATTTTAAATTTTTGATCAGCTTAACTATTATCGAAAGTAACGATTGATGTATTTAGATCACTGCTTCTTTAAACAGATTAAACAAGGACGTATCTATTGAAAGTCTCACAGTAAGGAGTTTAAACATGAAATTCCATGAATTTGGTGATAGGAATTTGCCTCCTATCATACTGATACATGGCGGTGGCAGTTCTTGGTGGAATTATCTTCGTCAAGCACGGATTTTGTCAGAAGACTACCGTGTTATTCTACCCACTTTGAATGGCCATGGTGAAGAATATCAACTCGATTATATTTCTACTGAAGATTCTGCTTTGGAGATCCTAGACTATATCAAAGCAAACTGTGGTGGGAAATTGTATGCAATCGGTGGTGTTTCGCTCGGAGGTCAAATTGCCATGGAGCTTTTGTCCTTAGACAGCGAGATAGCTGAGAAGGCCATCATAGACGGAAGCCTCTGTATTCCACAACCAAGGTTAGCTAAAATCAGCATCTTTATAGTAGCTCTATTTGGTAAACTGATGTTCAGTAAACTGTCTTGCAAACTTCAATTAAGCATGATGAACAAACTCTATCCTAAACTAGCTTATCCAGAGGAAATAAAAGCATATTATTTGGAGGATCTACCAAGGACACCTATTAAAACAATGGTGACCATTTACAAAACATATATGGGGTGTTACAAGCTGAAGGACACGATTTCTGCTAGCAAGGCGCAGGTTCTGTATATCTACGGTGAAAAAGAATTAAACTGTGTGAAAGAATCGGCGAAATTATTTCAGCAGCTACATCCAAACACTATTCTGTATGAAGCAAAGGGCTATAACCATGGTTATCTATCAGCTTACCTGCCTCAAGAATGGATCGATTTGGTTGAGCCGTTTTTAAAGAGTGATCCATTGGAAATCTGATATGCTGTAAGGAGGAATCTTATGTTAGGAGCAATTGTGGGAGATATTGTTGGTTCAGTTTATGAATGGAATAATATTAAAACGAAGGATTTTCCCTTGTTTAGGGACGACTGCTTTTTCACAGATGATACGGTGATGACCTGTGCTGTGGCGGAAGCAATCATGAATGGCGGACAGAAGGATAACTTCATTGATGCCATGAAGAAGTATGGCAGAAGGTATCCAAACGCGGATTACGGTGCCAGGTTTAACCGGTGGCTTATGACCGACAACCGTGAGCCTTACAATAGTTTTGGGAATGGTTCTGCGATGCGTGTTTCTCCGTGTGCTTGGGTAATGGAGGCTACAACAGACGAGTTGCCGTCCGAGAGAAAACGTCTGGCGCAACTTTCTTCAGAGGTGACGCATAACCATCCAGAAGGAGTTAAAGGTGCGATGGCAACGGCTGATGCTATTTATATGTGCCGTTATTTCTTCGGTGGTGATGGCGTCGATAATCCTGCGGAGATTAAAAGACGTGTTAAGGAACATATCGAGAAAGAGTATGGATATGACCTTTCTAAAACGCTGGATGAAATTCGTCCTACTTATCGTTTCAATGAAACGTGTCAGGATACCGTTCCTCAGGCCATCGTTGCCTTTCTAGAAAGTACAGATTTTGAAGATGCGATTCGAAATGCGATTTCTCTTGGTGGGGACAGTGATACTCTTGCTGCTATCACAGGAAGTATTGCCGAAGCAGCTTATGGAATCCCTGATTGGATAAAGGACAAGGCCTATACCTATCTAGATGAGCCTTTAAAAGACTTGCTCAGACGGTGGGAGAAAGAAGTTTCAATATCATAACGGATACTAACTAGTCATTATTAAACTCTAAAAATAAGATTAAGGAAGTTGAGCAAATACTAGGGTAAAGAGTTATCACCTTTTGAGAAGAAAAGGCAGAAACAAACTTAACCAAGTCATGAGCTTGACCCCTGAAAAACAGCAAAGCGACGAGATAACAAATAATCTCGTCGCTTTTTTCTTTTAAATTAATGCGGAAATTGATCCATTTTGCTTTATTAAGCTATTTATTCAGATTTTTGCTTATTCAGTAGTAAGATACCTATCATTACTGCTATACAAAATATAAAAAGCATATACCACAGGTTTTCAATACTAAAACCATTCTCTAGCATCAATCTGTATCCCCAATAAGCCGGAAAAACAAGGCCTATTACTTGAAGAAAATCAGGTAGCAAACTAATTGGAAACATAATCCCCGAAAGCATAATTGAAGGCAAAAATACAAGTTGAGCTATCATGGTCAGCTTTGCCTGGTTTTTTAAAGTAAGTCCAAGAATACTTCCAATACTCAATGACACAATAATATAGATGGTGAGTGAAAGTAAGAAAATCGGAAGTTGAGTCGGTAGACTTGCTTTAAATAAAATAGGGGCAAGTAGAAGGATCACAATACAGGTCATCATCAAATGGACAAAGGCCGAGAGAACCATAGTTACCAATCCTAAATAAATAGGCACACCATTTGCATTATAGATTTTTTTAATGTCGCTTCCATAAATTTCAACCAATGAAGGTGGCAAGCCAAGAAAGGCCCCCATTGAAACACTCATGACTATCATAGACTGTATGAGTGTGTTTCCCATCCCAGGTATAACGGAAGTAAAAATACCACCCATGATAAGAAAGAAAAGAAGCGGTACAATATAGAAAGTAACCAAGAGAGATTTGCTTCGTATATCTAATTTCCACTGTAATACTAGACTATATAGAAAACAGTTCATTCTGATTCCCTCCTTGCCATTTTGATGAAATGCTCTTCCAAGGTGCCACGATCAACCTTAATATCCAATACCTGGATTTTATTCTGCTTGCATTCAGTCAATAATGAAATTAAGGTACCCTCAATATTGGTCGTTTCAAAAGACTTCACTCCTTCTTGAGTCTTTAAATGGATATAGTAACTTCTTCCAACATTGTCTGTCAGTTCTGAAGGAGTGCCACAAAAGACAATCTTTCCACTGTTCAAAATAGCAATGCGGTCACATAAGGTCTCAACTTCAGCCATATCATGACTTGCCAAAATGATTGTTTTTCCTTGTGATTTGAGATTCCGTATTTGTTCGTGGAGGGCTAGTCTTGCTTCAACATCAAGTCCCGCAGTCGGTTCATCGAGGAAAATAATATCGGGATTGCCGATAAGCGCAAGAGCGAGATGTAATCTTCTTTTTTGTCCCGTGGATAATTGCAGGTATTGTAACTTCTCAATTTCTTTTATTTCCAGAGCTTTAAGCATATCATCATCAATCTTTGTATGATTCCATTTCGCAAAGAGCTTTATCGCCTCCATAGGTTTGATATGGGCTGGCAAAGAAGAAGACTGCAGTTGAATTCCCATTTTGCCGTTTACAACAATAGTGCCTCCATCATATTTTCTCAGTTCTTCGATACATTCAAGTGTTGTTGTTTTCCCAGCTCCATTCACACCGAGTAAAGCGAAAATTTCTCCTTTTACGATTTGAATATTAAGACCTTTTAGGATTCCATGACAGCCGTAATTTTTAATTAGTTCACGAACCTCTATTGCGTATTTCATGGCTACACCTCCTCAAAAGGATTAGTTCCAAGTCTTGAAAAATAAACTTGCAAAGCTGGCTCTAAATAATTATTAACGATCTTTTGTTTTTCTTCCCAAGCGTTAGTGGCGCTATCAATATTACCGACTTCCATCAACTTCGGAAGCATGGTCATATCACCATTTGTAAACTCCATAATCAAGCCCCAGTATTCTTTCACAACCTGTTGGCTTTGTTCGCTTTCAGCTGGCACCTTTTCTTTATGGAGCTCCACAATCTCATCGCTTAGGCGATTAAATCTGTCCATAAAGTCTGATCCGCTTTTCTTGTCAAATCGACTGCGTATGCGGTCTAGCGTATCATCATCAAAACGTTTAATTAGAGAATAAGAATCATTCTTCATCTGTAGATTGACAATAATATCTGCATACTTTTTAAAGTTTACCGTCTGTATTTGTAAAACTTCAACTTTTAACTGTTCTATTTCTAATAAAGAATCCTTGAGCTGTTCTATTTTTTGGCGAATATCATCTGCTTGCTCCGTAAGAGCGTTTGCAACTTCATCTGGTGTTTTCAAAGAGTTTAAACGCCCCTTTATATCCTTAAGAGAAAATCCAAGTGATTTCAAGGATATAATTTGATGAAGTATGACTAAATCTTTATCGGTATAAAGCCTACGTCCTCCCTCGCTTTCTGCTGATGGGGAAAGCAATTCTTCTTTATCGTAGTATTGTAGAGTACGGACTGTAACTCCCATTTTCTTTGCGACTTCCCCAACTGTCATAAACCCTTCTGGAATTGCTCTGAATTTTGCCATCTATCTCACCTCCTTATATATATTATACATCATAACGTAAGGTCACGAGCAAGCGCTTTATAAAATAATTTTATCGATGAACGGTTTTTCTATTGAGCTCATAGAGTTATGAAAAAGTCTAATAAAACAGAAAATACTTTTGAAAACACGTATTTTGAAGTGAAAAAAAGTTTATGAATGATAAGTTTTAAAACACATACATATTTTCTGTATATATTTTTGCTTTGTTCTATGATTAGTGCTAAAATGTAGTTAAAAAGTAAAGAAAATATAGGAGATAGATGATGAATACAATGTATATTATCGTAGGATTTGTTGTCCTTTGGCTCTTGCTATTTGTTGTTTTTATGATTGTAAATGGCAATAGAAAGAAAAAAGCTGATAGCTTTGTTAGTGATAATAGTGATAAAGCTATTGTTCATTTATACTGTTCAAAAACTAAAATTAATGGACAGAATCTTGCTGACTTTAATCCAATAACTGGAGAAAACCTAGAAAAGGTAGTTGCTTTAGTTCCTGGGAGATATACAATCGAGGGCGTTTATAAAACGACTGAGACTCGATTGAACAAAACAATCAATATCAAATCAGAAAATATCAGTATGGAACTTGACTTGGAGGCTGGAAACACCTATTCAATAGCTATGTACCTATACTCTCCTGAAGAAAGACAAGAGTATGAGAATGGCAAAACTGATGAAGTTGTTTTGAGTGTTCCGCTAACCATTGTTGTGGGTAGTGATTTCATCAAAGCATACATTATTTGCTACAAAGAAAAATGATTATCTAAGAGGCTGGGCTTAAGTTTGTTACTGGCCTCTTTTCATAAAATTAAGTCAAGCAATGTTCAGTATCATTTTGTTAAGTAGACTTGCCAATCAATCCGAATTTGTGGGGGAGATAAATGTTATGAAAAAGAGTACCCATAATCTATTAACTAAGATTCCTATATATGGAATTTTATTAAAACAATCTAGTAAAGGTGAGATGAGGTTATGCAGTCCATTCCTTCAGGATATGGCAGAAGAAGGGATTAGACCAATTGAAATTTATGAACTTCTAGAAGAGAAATATCCAGGTGAAGTGGTAACAAGAGAACGTTTTTATGAAGGTTATAATAAGATGCTTGAATTAAAGTTTAAGCAGAAGATTAACAAAATTTAATGTCTTACTTTTAATTTTCAACAGAAGTAGCACAGGCTGAGATAGTAATAACGTAAAAATGATGAGAATTAATAGAAACAGTTAAGATTAGAGGATGATAGATGATTATATTGGAATTGTATCAAAATCATTATTCAAAAGATATAGTCGTTTTTGATTCTTTAGAGGAGGGTAAAGCTTTTGTAGCTCAAATTCCTGGATACACTCTCGAAAAAGAAGATGGGTTTGAAGTGGAGTATGTGAACCCTAAACAATTGCCGGATTATATGGAAATTGTCTTCAATGGAAATATTGTCCCTTTATCTAGATTTTCGTTTGATTCTGAGGAAAATGTGGATATTATTTGGAAAGAGATTTCGAATCTATCCGTCAAAAACGATAAAGTGATCGAAGGCACTACAAAAATCGATGCCTATGTCGTTAACAACGATGAAGTCAAAGCCTATGTCGAAGCCAGAGAAGCAAACTTCCGCAAAGCAAAAGACTTCTTAGAACGCAACGGATATGAAGCCGACAGAAGCTTTTTTGGAAGTGAAGACGGCGAAGCGATTCTCTACAGAAAACGCGGCACCGAAGATTGGCACTTCTTATGCCACTTAGACCCGCTGTTTGTAGAGGTTGAAGATGTCGAAGGGTATGTGAAAGAAGCGATGGAAGATATTCAATAGTCAACCAAAGTTCTTTGTGAGTGTATGCCACTGCTTGAGTAGACGGATTAAGTAGTTAAGAGAAACATCTAGCCCTATCTAGCTTCTTAAGGAGAAATATCTATCATGAAAATGGAAATCGGGAAAACCTATCTTGTAAAAAAAGATATTTTTGGTTTAAAAAAAGATGAACTTTGGACCTTAGTTGACAAGGGTTATCAGGCTTATTTTGGTGAACATAATTTCGTATTTGTCAATGATGAGAAAGTGAAGGTATTTGCAGTTTTACAAGATAGTTCAGAAGAAGATATGCAAATTTACCATCATCTGGATGACTATCTTGAAGAAGTCGCTCATGAGAATTTCTAAAGAATGAGAGATGAAAGTTGTATCTGTGAGTTTTAAATTTTGCTTAGACCTAATCTATCAATTTTAAGTTTATGGAATTGTATATGAAATTGAGCCATCATAGAGACTTTTTTGATTATTAAAAAACTAGACTGAAACCAAGGTGAAAACCGTCTGGTTCAGTCTTTTTTTCTGTTAATGTAGTATAATAAAAGGTGTAGAGATTCAATTTTTTAATAGGATTATTCTAAGAACGAAAACATTTAGAAAGAGAAAAAATATGAAGCAATCACTTGAATTTTTAAGAGAAAGAATCACCGATAAAATGCCCTTGGAGGATATGGTCGCAATCTTTGAAGATTTGTGTCGTGAGCCAATTGATGATGAAATGATTTTGTTTGAAGTAGGGACATTTACAAGTATATCTGATAAACCCTTGTTTCAACTATCATTAGTAAGGCAAGTCCCTGATGAGGATGAAGAGTTTTATCAGGTTCACCTCGATGTTTTCTATGAAGCATGTCAAGAGAATGAAATATTTCATGAATCAACCTGGGATGAGGATTTAGAGGAAAATATTTTTGACTACATTAGAAATTCAGAAGTATTTGCCTATGCTAAAGAACAGGAATACCTAGCAGTCAAAATGTATCTTGAAGAAACTTAAGAAAGCTAGTTAAAGTAAGGAAATCTAATGACAGGAGAATTATAAATGAATAAAATCATGGTAATCATCAATCCAACCTCTGGTGGCGAAAAAGCTTTGGATTATAAGGTGAAGCTGGAGAATAAAGCTAGAGACTATTTTGAAGATGTGGAGATTAATATTACGGAAAAAGCGCAAGACGCCACAAACTTTGCAGAAGAAGCGTCTCGGGAGCACTATGATGCAGTTCTTGTATTCGGTGGAGATGGTACTGTCAATGAAGCCATCTCCGGTATTGCTGAAAAAGACTACATTCCTAAACTTGCGATTATCCCAGGAGGAACTGGAAATCTTATCACCAAACTATTAGAAATCAATCAAGATATTGATGGTGCCATTGACGAGCTTGATTTTAGTTCTACGAATAAGATTGACATTGGCAAATCAAACGGTAATTATTTTGGTTATATCTTTAGCATTGGTTCAATACCAGAAGCCATTCATAACGTTGGGATAGAAGATAAAACAAAGTTTGGTATGCTAGCCTATGCTATTAACACCATGAACTCTGTCGTTACTGATCAAACATTTAACATTAGAGTTGAGACAGAAAATGGAAATTATATTGGCCCAGCCAGCCATGTCTTGGTTCTCCTTACCAATTATTTCGCTGACAAAAAAATCTTTAACGAAAATAAGGATGGCTATGCCAATATTTTGATTCTAAAAGATGCCTCAATCCTTACTAAATTGTCAGTTATCCCTGATTTATTAAAAGGGGATGTTGTCGTAAATGAGAATATCGAGTATATAAAAGCTCGTCATATAAAAATTTCTTCAGATATTGCATTAGAAACGGATGTTGATGGTGACAAATCGGATGACCTACCAGTGGAAATTAAGGTCCTAGGTCAGCATATCGAGGTCTATTCTCAACCGAAAGAATAATGACCTTAACAAATGATTTAAATCAACAGATGCTGTGATTTGCAGTCTCGGTATATCATTCTAGTTGATAGTTAGGAAAGCCTATGAAATTTAAAAGATTAGCAACTATTAGTCTTTGCTTAACGCTTCTTTTTACCTTAGTAGCTTGCGGTCAAACTCAAAATACAACTGATGGGACTACTAATACTTCAGTGACTCAATCGCAGTCTAATCAGGTTTCCTGGAAAGCTACTTATAGCAATATGAACAGTAAAACCAGTGAAGAAGAAGTTCGAAAAGCCTTGGCTGCGCATTTGGATAAGGACAGTGTGGATGCATTTTTCAACCTTGTAAATGATTATAACAATACTGTCGGTTCAGTTGGATTAACTGGAGATTTTTCTACATTTACCAAAACAGACTATGATGTTGAAAAGATAAGCAATCTTTGGGCGCCAAAAAAGGATGATTTTGTCGGTACTAACTGTCGTATCAATAGTTATTGTTTATTGAAAAATTCAATCGAAATTCCTAAGTTAGAAAAAGATGATTCCCTATTATTTGTCGATAATGACGCTATTGATAAAGGAAAGGTCTTTGGTGCAGAAGACAAGGATGCTTTTGATATTTTATTCTCAAGAGTCAAGACTGAAGCAACGACAGATGTTAAGGTCCATGCTGCAAAGATGGGACAGTTCCTTTCTCAATTTAAGTTTAATGAAAATGCAAGAATGTTATCCGTAGTCGTCCATGATGACTTGGATGGGCAATCCCTCTTTATCGGCCATGTTGGGATTCTTGTACCAAGCGAGGATGGTTATCTCTTTGTCGAAAAGTTAACCTTTGAGGAGCCTTATCAAGCCATTAAATTTGCGACCAAGGAAGATTGTTACAAATATCTAGATACAAAATACGAAAACTATACAGGAGAAGGTCTAGCGAAGCCATTTATTATGGATAATGATAAATGGGTTCAACTCTAAAAGTAGTATTTTTGGATGATTTGCCTAAAGAGGGGGATAAGAAGTTACCAATCAAATGATAGCTAAATTGATATAATTGGAGGACTGCAAGCATGGATGAAAAGACATTAAGAGTTGTAAAAATTGATAAGAGAGCTATTTTTGAGCTGATCTACGAAACGTTTATAGCGCAAGAGCAAGAACTGCTGGACCTGTCGCCAGTAGATGTTATCAATGATTGTGCTATGGATTGGGAAAAGGGAGAGTTTATCTTTGCAGCACATCCTCAGGAAAATAGTCTGGGAGAATTGAATCCTCTTCCCAATGATATTGATATCCAAGATTTGCTGAAAAAACTACCTGTTACAACAGATTCCGTTCTTGGCCAAGAAGTGATTTATAGAGATTTTTCATTCGACCAATTAAAAAAATAGTATAATAGTAGTAAATAAAATAGTCATAAGGAGACACAATGGATATTAAAGATTTTACAGAACAAGAACAAGAAATGATTAAAAAGGGACTAACATTCTCTAAGCTTAACGATAAGGAAACAGCCGATAAGATTATCGCCCTAATTCCTCAGGATATGATTAAACGAATTCCATTTTTTGTTAGAAAACATGCCATTACTCGTACTGTTAAGAGAATCTCGCTAGAGTATCCAGACATGTATGCTGTAGCTGAACAAGAAGGCCAACTTCCTGAAAAAGAAGCACAAGAATTGCGCCAAATTCTTACAGATATTTTCCAAGAAAAAATGAACAAGCATAAGATTAAATAAGTTTTGAGATTTATCAATAAGGTGTCGATTGAGCATTAGGAGTTGAGTATGGCTATTGATGGCGTTAAAATCATTGACAGTGATCAAGGGTATGACATTTACAATGAAGTAGTCGGTCGCTATAGAGACGGTGATCATGTGTCCAATATTATCAAGGATATCCTCGATGCAGAGAAAGATTACTGTCAAACAGACTTTTTTACAGAAATTTATTGGACTGCTCTTGCCTACTCACTGTGGAAGATTGGTCACCTGACAGACGATATCAGAGATAAAACCTTGGAGCTTATCAAAAAAGGGGCTGATCCATTTTGGTTGGAAATAGATTCAAAGGCTTTGAAGCAAAGGCAAAAGGTCTTGGATAAACTTGCTATCCAGTTGCAAACTGAAAATCCTAGACCTCTAAAGGTCCTCAAGACCAAAGCTAAACGCAAACCCTACTTTGTAGAAGGGGATCTCCTTGCTGTTAAGTTCAAAGACCAGTATGGTCTTATCTTTGTATCTATGGTTGATCAGAGTCCTAGAAAGCTTGAGTATCATCTGGCTTGCACGCGCCTCTTACAGACAAAAAAGCCCACCATCGATGATTTTTTGACCAGTCAAATCTCCTGTAAGATGGAAAATACAAAGTTTGCTCTCGTTACAGACTGCTGGTTCAATCACAAAGATTTAGGGCAATTATTAGAAAATATTGAAAAAATTGGACAGGTGAAGCTTAGACCTTTTAGTCTTTGGATGCTAGCACCTGCCCAAAATTTAGAAGATATTTATCAAGAAATCACTAGAGATAAAGGTTCCTCTGGCCTTAGATTCATCGAAACCTATAAACTTGTCGAAGATATTTTTCCAGTTTAACGCTTATGTGATAAAAGGGGAAATGGTCAATCATTCCCATTGACTATGCTGGGCCCTGACACCATAACTATCTAGGGAACCATCTGAATTGAACTTGGCTTCAATCCGATATCTTTTCCAGAGGTCGTAATCTGCTGTTTGAATGGTTAGGATAAAGTTGTTATCCTTATCAGAGACATTATAATCAGCAGGATTGACTTCAAAGATATCGATTAACTTTCGTGTTTGAAAATCTTGAAGCTTGAGATTGGCTAGCTTGACATGATTGATAGAAATTTCTTCTAGTTGATTGTTATCCTTAGGTGTTCTGTAGTAGGTGATGACGCAGTTTTTGAGCTGATCTGTATCTTTACCTGTGGGAGTGAGGCTCATAAAGCCATAGGACTGATCATCACGCTTGACTTCAAGAAGCTGACCGTAGTAGAAGTGGTCGTTCTTGGGATTTGTGATGGAAGTCTCTGGACTTTTATCTTCAAAGCTAAAGCCTTGGTCCAAAAGTTCGGAAGCCTTGGTCTCCCCGACAATGACAGTGGTATCTTGAATGGTTACTGGAACAGGTTGCGCTGGAAGGCCACTCATCATCATGCAAAACATAAAAACATAACTCGTTAAAAAAGCTGTCCCGACAAAAGCGTTGGTTGAAGCATAGGCATGACTGTTATGAAAGTTTTTTCTTATAGCCAGTACAACAAATTTACCAATACTTTTTAAAACCATACTAACAAGTACGATAAAAAATTGTTTTTTCAAACATTCATAAATGGCTTGAGGAAAGCTATTACCATGATAGTAGAAGACAGCCAATAGGAGTAGATTTACGATTAAATAGATCAGCAAGAACCAATGAATCTCTTTAAGGGCATTAGCATCAGTGATTTCTTCATAGTCAACGTGAATTCTTCCTTGAACAGCATGACCAAGTTTATAAATCCATTTTGGGACATCTTTCCCTTGTCTAACAGCAACTAGAAGTCTGATATAGAGATAGATAGTAAAGGACAAGGAAAGAAAGAAAAGAGCATAAAAAGCCAAAACAATACTAGTGAACATTACTATACCCCCTATTTAACATTCAATAAAACAATTTCTTAGCTCCATTATAGCATTTTCTAGGGAAAAAGAGCTAGAAATATCCGTATGATACTAACTGATTAAAAGGAGTAAAATCATGGGAATGATTGCCAATTATCAATATTTACCAGACGATGAATTAAAACAATTAAAAGGTCTTTCCAATCAAGAAGATGACTTATTAGATTTTTCTGAGGATTCCACTTATAGTCATGATATCTTAATAGATATTGACAAAATGTGGGATGTCTTAGTTTTTGTAATGACAGGATTTAGTAGTTCAGAATTTTTGGATGACAATCCCTTAAGAGAAGCTGTTTTAGGAGTGACTCCTCTAGAGGATGTATCTGAATATATCGCCTATACTGAAAAATCGAGAATTGCGGCTATCAGTCAAGCTTTAGAAGAATTTGATATGGACAAGGCTTTGGAAGACTTTAGTATGGAAGCATGCAAGAAAGCTGACTTGTATCCTGATATTTGGGATTATCTTGAGGAAGAGGAAGAAATCAAGGATGATATTTTAACCTGCTTTGTCAAAATGAAAGACTTTTACAAAAAGATTCTGGAGCTCAATGGAAATGTCTTAGTTACTATTTGTTAGAAAGTTTATTAAACTTTTCCTAAAAGAATAAAACTGCTTGAGGAAATAAATGAACAAAGAAGATTTATTGGCGTTATGGAAGGGAATAAGCTGGGAAAAACATGATTCGGGGATCTATTTTCTAGGGCGATATCTTAATAAAGACATAAATATTTATTTTACAGGGTACTGTGAACAGGATTTACTCTTATTATCAGATGATTTGATGACTCGTTTATATAGAAACTTGGAACACCTTGATAAAAAAGCTCAAAAGGTTATCCATGATAATTGGCCTGATAAAGCAGTTACAGAACTGGAATTAAGGGAGTTAATCTTGGATAAAAGTGGTTCTTATGGCGAATTTGCTCTAGGTTATGATGCCGGTGTTTCTCCAGCTGGATCCCTTTATCTTTTAGTGAAATTCGACAAATATTTTCAAGCTGATAGAGAGCTTGTGTATGAAATTTACTAACTGTCTGACAATAAGAGGTTAAAATCAGGTGATGAAATGAAAGATTTATATAAAGCAATGTTAGGCTTAAATGGTATTGTCCTAGTTACTATTTGTTAAGGTTTTTATATTCCGTTAGAAAGGTAATCCTATGAATCCATTTCTAGAAAAATACATTACATTAAAAAAGCAATACCTGGACCAAGATGGAAATCCTTCAAGTGTCGCAGCCCTCTATGATTTGGCTGATGAATTAGCTAAGTCTGATGATTTAGAAGCTAAGAAAGTCTTAGTTGACCTCTATGAACAATTGGGTCTCTACACTAGTGCCTATAGCTTATTTACTGAAATCTTAGACAAACCTGATCGAAAACAGATAAAGAAACTGAGCCGTTTACAAGAAATGAGTCAGAGTCATGGCGATCGTTTTGCCCTTCCTCGTCCTCTAAGAAAAGAAGAGAAGAAGCAGAGGAAGAACCTGTTAAAAGACTTACCTTATTTTCTCTATCATCCAGATCCCTTAGCAACAGGTTCATTTGTTGAAGGAGAAGCCAAGGTTTGTCCATCTTGTGGGAAAGAAAGCAATGTTTATTATACCCTTATACCTTATTGTATCGAAGAGATAGAACATCTCTGCCCAACTTGCATTGCAAACGGTCAAGCAGCCAAAAAATTCGATGCAGAATTTATCCAAGATGCCGAGTGGCAGGGTGAATTGGATCCAGAAAAGAATCAGCTGCTTTTTTGTCAGACCCCAGGCTACTCTAGTTGGCAGGGAGAATATTGGCTTTCTTGTTGCCAAGATTATTGTGCTTACCTGGGTACAGTTGGAACTCGAGAATTGAAGGATATGGGAATCGCTGAGCAAGTCTTGGCAGACTATGAAGCGCGTGAAGAATATCAAGAGGTAGAAGACTACTTGGTCAAAGACGGGCCTATCTGTGGTTACCTTTTCAGATGTCTCCATTGTCAAAAATACCAGATCTGGGTTGATGCAGATTAAATCGAAATGTGATTAGCTATGAAAATTAAAGAGAAAACTATGGAAGAACTAGAATTATTCGAAGCTGCCTCCAAAGATTTATTAGATACTATGCAGGGATTTAAAGACAATCTATCTGTTCAATTCCCCCTATTAGATAGTGATAACTGGCAGTATGATAAGGGATCGATAAAAGTTTGTAGGGCTGATGAGTCAGGATTCAAAAAAAGATGTAGGGTCGGAATCAGCTACAACTTGAAAGTATCCTTATTAAACGAAGATGCCGAGCAAATCTGGTTACTGTTTAAAGACTGGTTCAATGCTAGCAGATTGAGTCTAGTTGAAAGAAATCCTAATAATGAAGATTTGGGAAGATATGTCTTTTCAGCAAGTTCCTCTCTAGGTGATCAGGTGGATTGTTCGATTTATTTGCCTAATGAGTGGAATATCCCTCAGATTAGCTTTTCAGGCTATCTAACAGCTCGTTATAGGGCTTGTGATCTTGATAAAGAGCAAGAATAAGATGGAGGTTTTTAGAGATGAGAAAGATTGATTGGGACAAGATAAAAACTCGCTTAGATGCCTTGCTGGTCATTGATGAGTATTTGACAGATCCGAGTGAGGATTGGCTCAGACTCGTGATTAAGACTGAGGAAGACTATGGACTCCGCTACCTTATTGACAATGGCTCTGGTGATTCTCTAGATGTGATTTTGACTGATAAAATGATCCTTATAAAAGGCTTTGATCATGAGAGTAGTTTAAGCCAGTTTGCTGCTGACGAGTGGGATCAAGACGTCATTGATGGTTTTTATAAAGGTCTGGATGAAAAGTATGTCTCACTTTATTCTGAAGATCAAAAAGATGAAACAACCTTCTTTATCTGGTATGACGGTCACGCGCATCAACAGACTTACCAAGGTCAGGATGGTGGAGAATGGTTGCTTTCATACCTTTTTGATAGCTTTGAGAGATTTCATGAGTTTGTGACTGACTATTATGAAATTACCGTAGATAAAGATTTACTTAGGAAACTCTACATGGATGGACAACTTTCAGACATAGAAGTAAAGCAATTAATCCAGGAGAGTTAAGAGAGTAATCATGAGAGTGAACTATAAAAATACCCCTGAAAACTATCGAGCTATGGTGGAAATAATCATCCCACCCTTGCTTAATTTACTCAAAAGTTTAACCTTGTTAGAAGAGGAAATTTTTGATAGTAACAGAGCACTGGATAAGGAAAAAGAAGGCCTTGGCATCCCAGCAAATCAAGTTCATCCCAAGTGGAATGAACTTATGGATGACTATTTTCAGAGGCAAATTCAACTTCTAACTGGACGAGTGACTCAAAAATACTTGGAAGGAGGAGTTCGAAATTCTTATGGCTCCCCAAGTGAGTATAACTATGTTCAAACGAATGATTTTTCTGTAGATTTTATCATGACAAAAGCTGAAGAAGCAAGAGTCATCACCCACTATCAAGAAGCTTTAGACATGAAGCATCAGTTTGTACTTAAATTGGTGGATGGAAATTGGCTACTTGATGAGAAATTCTACGGTTTTGAGGATGAAGAAACTTGGTATGGCGACTTACTTTGACCAAGATAGCTTTGCTTTCCAACTGATATGAGAAAAAGGAGAAGTCCTGTGAATTTTTTAAAAAATCTATTTACTAGTAAGAAAGAAAAGTCAGAGAAGAAAAAACAACTGATCTTGTCCATGCCCCTCTTTAAAGGCAAGCAGGCCTATTCTTTAGAACAGGTCGTTCAGGAATTGGAATCTCACTGGGCGCTTGAAATTTCTGAAGTTTCTGGTGATGATTCTAGTGCAACCTTTGTGATTGATGGTGCTCTCGTTGGGGTGGCTTTAATGGATTTGCCTATCCCAAGTCAAGAATTTGAAGAATTGTATGCCTATTCTTACCTCTGGCAGGATGTTGAGAAGGAAACACAGGAGCACACACAGCATGCTATTGTTTCTGTTTTGTCTGACAATCTTTCGCCAGTAGAAACCTATTCCCTATTGACTAAAGTGAATTCCTCTATCCTAAAAACTAGTCAATCAGCTATTGGTATTTATCAGGGTTCTACCACCTTGCTCTTGCCCAAAGATCTTTATCTAGACCTGGCAGACCTTTTGAAAGAAGAAATGCTTCCCCTTCAACTCTGGATTTATATGGGAATTGTCAACCTGGGAGATAAAACTAGTATTTACACTTATGGTTTGAAAGAGTTTGGAAAAACTGAGATTGAAATTATCGACTCCCCTATGGATAGCGACGACTTATATTATTTCCTCCTGTCTATTCTTCAGTATGTTTTAGGCAGTGATGTCACCTTAAAGGACGGTGAAACCATTGGCTTTTCAGAAGATCAAAAAATCAAAATCACTGAGTCAAAATCCGTCTATTTGGAAGGAAATTCCTTGAAATTAGATGTTTAAACCATGATTTATAAATGAGTGTCCTTACTAGAATGAGGTTTTTATGAAGCGTGATATAAAAAAGTATTATCTCTACCGATTTCTGGTCTATAGATTTGAAAAATTAACTTGTAAAAATCCAAGTCTCACGGAAATAAAACCAGAGAAGAGAGAAAAAATCGTTCTAGAGGCTACTCGAACTAGTCAAAAGATTATTCTAGTCCTTGGAATTCTTTATGTTTTGCTAAATTCTGCTTTGTTCATTTACCTTAGGGCTAGTGATTTTCAAAATCCCTTATTGGCTTGGTTTACTGATTACATCGACTATTTGGGGGTACTAATAAACGGAGAATGGGGCGGTAGTTGGCGTCAAAAGAAAGCTAGTTTTTTGATGATTGCTATTTTTGCTATGCCTATTGTGGTCATAGAAGGTGGCCCCTTCTTCTTGCTGGTTTTATTGATTGGGAATTGGGTACTAAAGAGAAAGATAAGATTTGTGAGAGAACATAAAGGAGGAGAGAGTCATGGGTAGAACGGTAATTATAGGAACTTTAATGGTTTTTACAATCTTTAATCTGCTACTCGGTCTGGGCTTTTATCTCTTTCTAAAAAAGAGGAAAGAGAACGGGCAGTCATTGTACGAAACCCCTGTAAATCAACAAACTCGAACAGAAAAACTGGGTCTAGGCGAGATTTTGGTCTACCTGTCCCTGATTGCCATCGCGGGGATTTTTGCTTTTCAGACCTTAAATAGAGGTGGTGTTGGGAATTCTATTTTAGCCAAAATGATTCTCTTACCTGCACTAATGGCTCTTTTCAATGCAAGAAAAAGGACTGGAAAGTCTTTACTTGCCCTCCTTATAACCTTCCTTGTCTTTCTAGTAGGAGTCATGTTTAATCTCACGATTGGTTTGCCACCTCAAGCACCGATTTTGCAAATCAATGAAAGTAAAATCACTTTGGCAGAAACCAAAGCAAGCGATCTGATGGAAGCTGGATTTGATATCTATGTAAGACAGAGGGATGGTGCTAGCGACTACGAAAACCTTCTCGCAGATGGCAGTTTCCAAAAGTATCAAGGTGATAAAACAGTTACCATCGAAAAAGGCTTCAGACTTGATAGCAATGCTGTTCCTTACGCTCCCTATCTCCTAGCAAAAGACGGCATAGTACTGGGGAGTATTTCCTTTTACGGTGCTGAGGACCAGGATGTGGCTTTAGAAGATTCTAAGGTTATTCAGGTACGATTTAACAAGGAAAGTATTGAGGCAGCTAAAAAACATTCTATCACTCTCAAATTAGATAAACTTGACTTGACTACGCGACTGGATGCTCCTCTTGTTCAAGAAACTTTTAAAAAGCATCTATGGTCAATCCCCCCATCACATACAAGTGATGTCACTCAATTGTGGTATGGATTACAGTGGTCAAGTAACAGTGACTCTCTATTTTGGAATGAGTATTATAGTCTTATCCGTCTAGATGAAAATTATTTGATGACTGATTTTGAACTAGCTGCCAAAGTAGCGCGTGATGAGTAAATACGATTTTGAATAGTTGACTGTACTTATAACTACTTGAGGAACTGAGTATTTTAGTTCCTTTTTTGTTTTTTGATTTAAATTTAAAACGATTTCTATTTTGAAATTAAAGCAATTTCACGAACAAAACATAAATTTTTTACAAAAAAGTACTTTACAAGCTAGTCAAAACATGATATAGTAATGAAGCTTAGAAAATGAGATGATGTTTTCTAGTAAATATAAACCCGAGTAAAAAATGCCTACGGACAGGCAGGGTTGAATGCCGAAGCGTGGTTGAAAAGCCACATTATTGATAGGGTTAAAAGCCTACTTTTATAAGTTGATGTTAGGACATTAGTTCTAATTCGTATAGATTTGTTAGTGTGGTGAAAGCACACGTCATCTTGTGAAACGATCAATAAAGTACGTAATATTTGCTACTAGAGAGTTAGGAAACATCAGGAACAGACATACTCAAAAGAAACAAACATAAACACGTCAATAGATTGTAGAGCAGGTGCCAGCCTGCTCTTTTTTCATAAGTATCCTTTAGAGCCTTACATGGTTAAGGTGTAAAAAATATGATAAAGGAGTATGTCTTTATAATGTTAAATCAAAACCAAGCTCCCATCTATGAGGGGTTGGTCAAGTTACGAAAGAAAAGAATTGTACCGTTTGACGTACCTGGTCACAAGCGTGGCCGTGGTAACCCAGAGTTGGTTGAACTTTTAGGGGAAAAATGTGTAGGTATAGATGTTAACTCTATGAAGCCCTTGGACAATCTGGGGCATCCCATTTCGATTATTCGAGAAGCTGAAGAGCTAGCAGCAGAAGCTTTTGGTGCGGCTCATGCCTTTCTAATGATTGGGGGGACAACTTCATCCGTGCAGACCATGATTCTCTCCACCTGTAAAGCAGGTGATAAAATCATTCTTCCTCGAAATGTTCATAAGTCAGCCATCAATGCGCTCGTTTTGTGTGGCGCTATTCCCATCTATATCGAGATGAGTGTGGATCCAAAAATCGGTATTGCTTTGGGGCTTGAAAATGAGCGTGTAGCACAAGCAATAAAGGACCATCCAGATGCTAAGGCTATCCTAATCAACAATCCAACCTACTATGGAATTTGTTCAGACCTTAAGGGGCTAACAGAGATGGCTCACGCTGCAGGAATGAAAGTCTTAGTAGATGAAGCGCACGGGGCCCATCTACATTTTACGGATAAACTTCCCCTATCTGCTATGGACGCAGGAGCAGATATGTCAGCTGTATCCATGCATAAGTCTGGTGGCAGCTTGACACAAAGTTCTCTTCTTTTAGTTGGCGATCAGATGAATCCTGAGTATGTACGTCAGATTATTAACCTGACACAGTCAACATCAGCATCTTACCTGCTAATGGCTAGTCTGGATGTTTCTCGTAGAAACTTAGCCCTTCGTGGTAAAGAATCATTTGAAAAGGTCATTGAGCTATCTGAGTACGCTCGTCGTGAAATCAATGCTATCGGTGGCTACTATGCCTACTCAAAAGAGTTAATAGACGGTGTGTCTGTTTGCGATTTTGACGTGACTAAGTTGTCAGTCTACACTCAAGGAATCGGTCTAACAGGTATTGAAGTTTATGATCTCCTACGAGACGAATATGATATTCAGATTGAGTTCGGTGATATTGGGAATATCTTGGCCTACATTTCGATTGGTGACCGTATCCAAGACATTGAACGCTTGGTCGGTGCTCTAGCTGATATCAAGAGACTTTATTCTAGAGATGGAAATGACTTGATTGCTGGCGAATATATCCAACCAGAGTTGGTGCTATCTCCTCAGGAAGCCTTCTATGCAGAGAGAAGAAGCTTAACATTAGACCAGTCCGTTGGCCAGGTCTGTGGGGAATTTGTCATGTGCTATCCTCCAGGAATTCCAATCCTAGCGCCAGGTGAACGCATCACACGAGAAATTGTTGATTATATCCAATTTGCCAAAGAACGTGGTTGTTCCCTTCAAGGAACGGAAGATCCAGAGGTCAATCACATCAATGTTATTGAGAGAAAGGAGAACTAAATGGATTTATGGTTTTCTGAAGTTCATACTCCAGATGTGAAATTGTCTCTGAGAACAGCCAAACAACTCTACGCTGGTAAAAGTGAATGGCAGGATATCGAAGTTTTAGACACGCCTGCATTTGGGAAGATATTGATTTTAAATGGGCATGTCTTGTTTTCAGATGCAGATGACTTTGTCTACAACGAAATGACGGTTCACGTTCCTATGGCTGTCCATCCCAATCCAAAGAAAGTCTTGGTTATTGGGGGTGGTGACGGTGGTGTTGCCCAAGTATTAACGCTTTATCCTGAATTGGAACAAATCGATATCGTGGAACCAGATGAGATGCTGGTTGAGGTCTGTCGAGAGTATTTTCCAGACTTTGCTGCAGGGCTAGATGATCCTCGTGTTACCATCTACTACCAAAATGGACTTCGCTTTTTACGAAATTGCGAAGATGATTACGACATTATCATCAATGATGCGACTGATCCATTTGGACATACGGAAGGTCTCTTTACAAAGGAATTTTATGGCAATAGTTATCGAGCCTTGAAAGAAGACGGGATCATGATTTACCAGCATGGTAGTCCATTTTTTGACGAAGATGAGTCTGCTTGCCGAAGCATGCATCGCAAGGTCAATCAAGCTTTTCCAATCAGCCGGGTTTATCAAGCACATATACCTACCAGTCCTGCTGGCTATTGGTTGTTTGGATTTGCATCGAAAAAATATCACCCTGTCAAAGATTTTGACAAGGAAGGCTGGAAAAAACGCCAGCTTTTCACAGAATACTACACTGCAAACTTGCATATTGGTGCCTTTATGTTGCCTAAGTATGTAGAAGACATTTTAGAAGAAGAGGAAGGAAAAAAATGAGTCGTTTATTAGTTATTGGATGTGGGGGCGTTGCCCAAGTTGCTATTTCAAAGATTTGCCAAGATAGCGAAACTTTTAAAGAAATTATGATTGCCAGCCGTACCAAGTCAAAATGTGATGATCTGAAGGCTAAATTAGAAGGTAAAACAAGTACAAAGATTGAAACAGCTGCTCTTGATGCTGACAAGGTAGAAGAAGTCATTGCCTTAATTGAAAGCTACAAGCCAGAAGCCGTTTTGAACGTAGCTTTACCATACCAAGATTTGACCATTATGGACGCTTGTTTGGCGACGGGAGTCCACTATATCGACACAGCCAACTATGAGGCTGAGGATACAGAAGACCCTGAATGGCGTGCTATTTATGAGAAACGTTGTAAGGAGCTTGGTTTTACAGCTTACTTTGACTACTCATGGCAATGGGCTTATCAAGAAAAATTCAAGGAAGCAGGATTGACAGCTCTTCTTGGTTCTGGTTTTGACCCAGGGGTAACCAGCGTCTTTTCAGCTTATGCACTCAAACATTACTTTGACGAAATCCACTATATCGATATTTTAGACTGTAATGGTGGTGACCACGGTTATCCATTTGCGACAAACTTTAACCCAGAAATCAATCTACGTGAGGTTTCTGCACCAGGTTCTTACTGGGAAGATGGAAAATGGGTAGAAGTTGAAGCTATGTCTATCAAACGTGAGTATAATTTCCCTCAAGTTGGTCAAAAAGACATGTATCTCCTCCACCATGAAGAAATTGAATCATTAGCAAAGAATATTCCAGGAGTTAAACGCATTCGCTTCTTTATGACTTTTGGCCAATCTTATCTAACGCATATGAAATGCTTGGAAAACGTTGGGCTCCTTCGTACAGATGCTATTAACTTTAACGGCCAAGAAATTGTTCCAATCCAATTCTTGAAAGCCTTACTTCCAGATCCTGCCAGCCTTGGCCCACGTACAGTTGGAAAAACCAATATCGGATGTATCTTTACAGGCGTCAAAGATGGCGTTGAAAAGACCATCTACATTTACAATGTTTGCGACCATCAGGAGTGCTATGCAGAGGTTGGATCACAAGCCATTTCTTACACAACAGGTGTTCCTGCCATGATTGGGACAAAATTAGTGATGGATGGTACATGGAAACAACCAGGAGTTTATAACCTTGAAGAGTTGGATCCAGACCCATTCATGGAAGCTTTAAATAAATACGGTTTGCCATGGGTTGTGGTTGAAAATCCACAAATGGTGGACTAATGAAATTAGAACAAGTACCAACGCCTTCTTATATCATTGACTTAGGAAAATTAGAAGAAAATTGCCGCATTCTACAAGAGGTTCAGGAAAAGGCAGGTTGTAAGGTTTTGCTAGCTCAAAAAGCTTATTCTCTCTATAAAACCTATCCCCTAATTAGCCAGTATCTTTCTGGCACAACGGCTAGTGGTCTCTATGAAGCTAAGTTAGCTAGAGAAGAATTTCCAGGAGAAGTCCATGTATTTGCACCTGCTTTCAAGGAAGTAGATATGGAAGAGCTGCTTCAACTATCTGATCATATTGTTTTTAACTCAGAGAGACAACTACAAAAATATGGTCAAATTTGTCGTGAGGCTGGTATCAGTGTAGGTCTACGCCTCAATCCTCAGTGTTCTACTCAGGGGGACCACGCGCTCTATGACCCTTGTGCTCCTGGATCTCGTTTTGGGGTGACTGCAGATAAGATTCCAAGTGATTTGCTGGACTTGGTGGATGGGCTTCATTTTCATACTCTTTGTGAGCAAGGGGCCGATGATTTAGAGACAACACTGAAAGCAGTAGAAGAGCAGTTTGGGCCTTATTTGCATGAGGTCAAATGGCTCAATATGGGTGGCGGACACCACATTACGAGAGATGATTATGATGTGGACTTACTGATCTCTGAGATTAAACGTATTCGAGAAACCTATAACCTTGATGTCTATATCGAACCTGGAGAAGCTATTGCCCTTAATGCGGGCTATCTAGCGACAGAAGTCTTGGATATTGTTGAAAACGGGATTGAGACCTTGGTGCTAGACGCCTCGGCAAGCTGCCACATGCCAGATGTCCTTGAAATGCCTTATCGCCCCCCATTGAGAGACGGTTTTGAAGCGCAAGAAAAAAACTATACTTATAGACTTTCTTCCAATACCTGTCTAACAGGAGATATCATTGGTGACTATAGTTTTGAAAATCCAGTTGAGATTGGAGATAGACTTTACTTTGAGGATATGGCAATCTACTCCTTTGTTAAAAATAATACCTTTAACGGGATTGGACTTCCAAGTTTGTATGTGATGGATAAAGTGGGTGAATGCAGGTTAGTCAAGGCATTTGGTTACAAAGACTTTAAGGAGAGATTATCATAATGCACAGTCCAAAGAAATTAGGATATCGTATGCCAGCAGAATATGAACCCCACCATGGAACTCTTATGATATGGCCTACTCGACCAGGGTCTTGGCCATTTCAAGGAAAGGCTGCTAAAAAAGCTTTTAGCCAAATCATCAAAACCATTGCTCAAGGGGAAACAGTCTATCTTTTGGTGGAGGAGGACTATCTATCTGAAGCGCAATCCTATCTTGGAGACCAGGTCGTTTATCTAGATATCCCAACAAATGATGCCTGGGCTCGTGATACAGGTCCGACCATTCTCCTTAATGATCAAAGAGAAAAGTTAGCGGTAGATTGGTCTTTCAATGCTTGGGGAGGTTCTGTGGATGGACTCTATCAAGACTATGAAGCAGATGACCAAGTGGCCAGTCGTTTTGCAGAAGTCTTAGAGGTACCTGTTTACGATGCAAAACCATTTGTGCTAGAAGGTGGAGCCATACACAGTGATGGCCAAGGAACAATACTTGTCACAGAAAGTTGCCTCCTCAGTGCTGGTCGCAATCCTCACATGACTAAAGAGGAGATTGAAAAGACCTTACTAGAGAGCCTTGGCGCTGAAAAAGTTATCTGGTTGCCTTACGGTATTTATCAAGACGAAACCAATGAACACGTCGACAATGTAGCAGCCTTTGTTGGCCCAGCAGAGATTGTCTTAGCTTGGACTGATGACCAAGATGATCCTCAGTATGCCATGTCTGCAGCAGATCTAGCTCTTTTAGAGAAAGAAACCGATGCAAAAGGACGTTCCTTCACCATTCATAAACTTCCGATTCCAGCTATCCATCAAGTAGTGACGGAAGAAGATTTGCCAGGCTATTCATATGAAGAAGGTGAAGAAGAACGCTATGCTGGTGAGCGTTTAGCAGCATCCTATGTAAACTTCTATATTGCCAATAAATCTGTCTTGGTGCCACAATTTCAGGACGAAAACGACCAAGTGGCCTTGGATATCCTGAGTAAGTGTTTCCCAGACCGTGAAGTCGTAGGAATCCCTGCAAGAGATATTCTTTTAGGTGGTGGAAATATCCACTGTATTACACAACAAATTCCAGAATAGGAGAAAAAAATGAGAAATGTAACGGTTGCAGCTATTCAGATGCAATGCGCTAAGGATGTGGAAACAAATATCCAAACAGCTGAACGTTTAGTCCGTCAAGCTGCGGAGCAAGGTGCGCAAATTATTCTCTTGCCTGAGTTGTTTGAACGTCCCTATTTCTGTCAGGAACGTCAGTATGACTACTACCAGTATGCCCAGTCGGTTACAGAAAATACGGCTATTCAGTATTTCAAAGTGATTGCCAAGGAACTAAAGGTCGTTCTACCGATCAGTTTCTATGAAAAAGATGGGAATGTCTTATATAACTCAATTGCAGTCATAGATGCTGATGGGGAAGTATTAGGAGTTTACCGCAAGACACATATCCCAGACGACCATTACTATCAAGAAAAATTCTATTTCACACCTGGAAATACTGGTTTCAAGGTCTGGAACACACGCTATGCTAAAATCGGTATAGGAATCTGCTGGGACCAGTGGTTCCCTGAAACAGCCCGTTGCCTTGTCTTAAATGGAGCAGAATTGCTCTTTTATCCAACAGCCATCGGTTCAGAGCCTATTTTGGATACAGATAGTTGTGGGCATTGGCAACGTACCATGCAAGGGCACGCTGCAGCAAATATTGTGCCAGTTATCGCAGCCAATCGTTATGGTTTAGAAGAAGTCACTCCTTGTGAAGAAAATGGCGGTCAAAGTTCAAGTCTGAATTTCTACGGTTCATCCTTTATGACGGACGAAACAGGAGCTATCTTGACTCAAGCAGATAGACAAGGCGAAGCCATCCTGTTAACGATTTATGACCTTGACAAGGGAGCAAATGAGCGCCTAAATTGGGGCTTGTTTAGAGACAGAAGACCAGACATGTATAAAGATATTGTGAGATGAAAAAGCCTATATAGGCTTTTTTCTGTAGATACTATAGTAATTTTTGATAATGTCCTAGGATTCTGATAAAATGGGGTATAAGAAGTTTTAAAATTTTGTATGTCGGATTTTTAAAATTGAAACATTTTGAGAGGTAAAATATGATTACAGGCGAATTAAAGAACAAGATTGATCAGCTTTGGGAAATGTTATGGACAGAGGGGAATGCGAATCCTTTGACCAACATTGAGCAGTTGACTTATCTTTTATTTATGAAAGACTTGGATAGGGTAGAACTTAGACGAGAAAATGATGCTGAATTTCTAGGTATTCCCTATGAGGGAATTTTCCCAAAGGATAAACCTGAATATCGCTGGTCAACCTTTAAGAATTTGGGAGATGCGCAAGAAGTTTATCGACTAATGTCACAAGAAATATTTCCATTTATTAAGAATCTGAAGGGGGATACTGACGATACAGCTTTTTCACGTTATATGAGGGATGCTATTTTCCAAATCAATAAACCAGCTACCTTACAAAAGGCGATAGCTGCACTGGATGAGTTACCTACGGATATAAAAGATATTGGTGACATTTACGAGTATCTATTGTCAAAATTATCTCAGGCAGGGGCAAATGGTCAATTTCGTACGCCTCGTCATATCATTGATATGATGGTTGAACTCATGCAACCAACAATTAAAGATATTATTTCAGATCCTGCCATGGGTTCTGCTGGATTTTTGGTTTCAGCTAGTCGATATTTAGACCGTAGAAAAGAAGAGTGGCAGACAAATATTGACAGTGTAAAGCATTTCCACAATACCATGTTTCATGGAAATGATACAGATACCACTATGTTGAGACTTGGGGCTATGAATATGATGCTTCATGGGGTTGAGAATCCACAAATTAGCTACCTAGACTCGCTTTCTCAAGATAACGAAGAAGCTGATAAATATACTCTAGTTTTAGCCAATCCACCTTTTAAAGGATCTCTTGATTATGATTCAACCTCTGGTGATTTGCTGGCTACGATTAAGACTAAAAAGACTGAGTTACTTTTCCTTGCCCTTTTCTTACGCACTCTGAAGCCAGGTGGACGTGCAGCTGTTGTTGTACCGGATGGTGTTCTATTTGGTTCCTCTAAAGGTCATAAAGGGATTCGTCAAGAAATTGTTAAGCATCACAAACTAGATGCAGTTATTTCAATGCCGAGTGGTGTTTTCAAGCCTTATGCAGGAGTTTCAACGGCTATCCTTATCTTCACTAAGACTGGAAATGGTGGGACGGATAAGGTTTGGTTTTATGATATGAAAGCAGACGGTCTGAGCTTGGATGATAAACGACAACCTATCAGCGACAATGATATTCCAGATATTATTCAACGATTCCATCATTTAGAGAAAGAAGCAGATCGAAAGAGAACAGACCAGTCCTTCTTTGTTCCAGTTGATGAGATTAAGGAGAATGATTTTGATTTGTCCATCAATAAATACAAAGAAATCGAGTATGAAAAAGTTGAGTATGAACCAACAGAAGTCATATTAAAGAAAATCAATGATCTAGAAAAAGAAATTCAAGCTGGCTTAGCAGAGTTAGAAGAATTACTAAAGTAGGGAGATGCACGTATGAAAAAAGTGAAGTTGGGGGAAGTTTGTGAGATAGTTACAGGTTCAACTCCAAAAAGTACTAATCCAGATTATTGGAATGGGGAATACAAATGGATTACTCCAGCAGAAATTTCTGATGATGATTTTATCATAGTTGACACACAACGTAAAATTAGTAAGTTAGGAATTGAAAAAACTGGCTTAAAATCATTTCCTATAGGTACAGTTTTATTATCGTCTCGTGCTCCGATTGGGAAAGTTGCTATTGCTGGATGTGAAATGTATTGTAATCAAGGTTTTAAAAATTTTATCTGCTCAAATGAGATAAATAATGAGTATTTGTATTATTTTTTAAAATCAAGGAAGAATTTTTTGAATAATATAGGACGTGGAGCAACATTCAAGGAAATTTCTAAAAGTATAATTTCGAATATTGAGATTATTCTACCATCCTATAATGTACAATGTACACAAACTCAAAATCTAAAGGAGATTGATAATCTTATTTATCTTAGAAAAAAAGTAATAAAAGAATATCAATTGCTCGTCAAATCCCGATATTTCGAGGAGGTGGTTGCATGAAGAAAGTGAAGTTAGGTGATCTTTGTGAAATTCAATCAGGAGGAACTCCTTCAAGAAGTAAACCAGAATTTTGGGTCGAAGGAAATATTCCATGGGTAAAAATCAAAGATATAAACTCGAAATACGTTGATAAAGTTGAAGAACATATTACAGAATTAGGATTACAATGCTCATCAGCTAAATTATTTTCAAGAGAAACCATATTATATACTATTTTTGCTACTATTGGTGAGGTAGCTATATTGGACATAGATGCTGCAACAAATCAGGCTATAGCAGGTTTATATTTAAAGTCTGAAAAGGTATTAAAAGACTATCTTTATTATTTCTTAATATCTATTAAAAATAGAGTCAAAAATGATAGTAGAGGAGTTGCCCAAAATAATATTAATTTAACTTACTTGAAAAATATTGAGGTACCTATTGTTGAAATTGCACATCAGCAAGAAATTTGTGAAAATTTGAGTACAATTAATCAAATAATTACACAACGTAATAAACAACTAATAGAACTTTCAAACCTTGTCAAATCCCGATTTAACGAGATGTTTGGGGATTTTTATACTACATTATTCCCTAAATATAAAATAGGTGAAAAATTTGAACTTTCTAGTGGAACTACACCGTCAAGAGATAATAAATTATATTGGGATAGCGGAACGATTAATTGGGTAAAAACAACTGAGGTAATAAATAAAGAAATTACGGAAACTGAGGAAAAAATCACAGAATTTGCTTTAGAAAATACATCTCTTAAACTTTTTCCAGTTAATACAATATTAATTGCTATGTATGGTCAAGGACAAACAAGAGGAAGAAGTGCAATCCTCAAAGTTGAATCTACTAGCAACCAAGCATGTGGTGCTATATTTCCAAATAAAATAGACAATCCAGTTTTTATTTGGCATCAATTAATGCTGAGGTATAGCGAATTACGAGAACTTGGACGAGGAGGAAATCAACCTAATTTAAACGGTCAACTGATTAAAAATTTTGAACTGATTTTCCCCCCTCTTTCCCTTCAAAACGAGTTTGCAGAATTTGTGGCTCAGGTTGACAAATCACAATTGGCAATTCAAAAATCGCTAGAAGAACTTGAAACTTTGAAGAAATCTCTCATGCAGGAGTATTTTAACTGATATTCTGTCATTGTAATTACGGTAATTATTTGTTATAATACTTCAAAGGAGGAAATCAGATGGTAGTAAAAACAAGAAAACAAGGAAATTCAATCACCATCACCATTCCAAGTGAATTCAATATTCCAAGTGGTGTTAAATACGAAGCAAAATTGTTACCAAGTGGTGAAATTATCTTTACTCCCGAAGAGTCTGGACATCAGATTTCTTATGTATCTGATGATGCCTTTGACTTAAATTTGGACAAAATTTTTGACGAATACGATGATGTTTTCAAAGCTTTGGTGGAAAAATGACAGTCTATCTAACAGAAAGGCAAATTGAAAAAATCAATGCTTTAGCAATTCAACGGTATTCACCTAATGAAAAAATTCAAACGGTTAGTCCTTCTGCCTTAAATATGATTGTCAATTTACCAGAACAATTTGTTTTTGGCAAACCTCTTTATCCAACAATTTTTGATAAGGCAACGATACTATTTGTCCAATTGATCAAGAAGCATGTTTTTGCCAACGCTAATAAACGAACTGCTTTCTTCGTTTTGGTGAAATTTCTACAGTTGAATGGATATCGTTTTTCTGTAACGGTTGAAGAAACAGTCGATATGTGTGTAACTATTGCAGTAGAATCCTTAACAGATGAAAGGTTAGCTAGCTACACCAAATGGATATCTGAACATTCATTTAGAGCTAATGGCCAAATTTAAGCTTGGATACTTAAATCCTATAAGTAAAAAATAGATAAACAGACAGTATTAGAATTCTGTAATTCAGAAAACTAATATTGTCTCTTTTTATTGAAATAATGAAAGTGAGAAAAAATGGAAACAAAAGTGACAATCATCATTCAAGAAATGCTACCCCTTTTAAACAATGCACAATTACTAGCATTACGGGAGAGTTTAGAGCGCCATTTAGTGAATGGTGTAAATCAACAGAAGTATACGAATAATTCCTTGTTAGCCTTGTTCATTACTGCTAAACAGGTGGAGGGGTGTAGTGCAAAAACCATTCGTTATTATCAAAGGACCATTGAAAATTTATTTACAGGTATTAAGCAGTCTGTAACACAACTGACAACAGATGATCTGAGAAGTTATCTAGCACAGTATCAGTCAGAAAAAGATTGTAGTAAAGCAAACTTGGACAATATCCGACGCATCCTATCTTCATTTTTTGCATGGTTAGAGCAAGAGGAGTACATTATAAAAAATCCGATTCGACGGATTAAAAAAATAAAGACAGAACAAACTGTAAAGGAAACTTATACGGATGAACATCTTGAAATCATGCGAGATAATTGTGAGAACCTAAGAGATTTGGCAATGATCGATCTACTAGCTTCAACAGGAATGCGCGTGGGAGAACTTGTGCAGCTGAATCGCTCAGATATTGACTTTGAGAATCGTGAATGTGTAGTATTTGGGAAAGGTAAAAAGGAAAGACCTGTATATTTTGATGCTCGTACGAAAATCCATTTAAAGAACTATATCAATAGTAGAGAGGATAATCATCCAGCTCTTTTTGTTAGCTTGCTCGGAAAAGCCCAAAGACTCGGAATAGCTGGTGTTGAGATTCGATTACGAAAATTAGGTCAAAAACTTGGAATTCAAAAGGTTCACCCTCATAAATTTAGAAGAACACTAGCGACAAAGGCAATTGATAAAGGAATGCCTATCGAACAAGTTCAAAAGCTTCTTGGACATAGTAAAATTGATACAACTTTAGCCTATGCTATGGTCAACCAAAGTAATGTCAAACATTCCCATCAGAAATTTATCTCTTAAGTGCAAATCCCGATTTAACGAGATGTTTGGGGATGATTCAAATTTTGAAAAAGTTTTATTAAGCAGTGTTTGCGATGTGAGAGATGGAACACATGATTCACCTAAATATGTTAAAAAAGGTTTTCCATTGATTACATCAAAAAATGTGACAAATGGTGTCATAGATTTCAACAATACAAATTATATATCACAATTAGATTTTGAAAAAATTAATCAACGATCGAAGGTAGATTATGGTGATATATTATTACCTATGATAGGTACAATAGGGAATCCTGTTGTAGTAGATACAAGGAAAATGTTTGCTATAAAAAATGTAGCATTAATTAAATTTTATAATGAATCAACAGTCCACAATATCTATATTAAAAATCTGCTTACCTCATTTTATTTTGATAAACAAGTTTTACAAAAGATTAGAGGAGGTACTCAAAAATTTATAGCACTAAGAGATATTAGAGGATTTCAAATCCCCCTCCCCCCACTTTCCCTCCAGAACGAGTTCGCAGAATTTGTGGCTCAGGTTGACAAATCACAATTTGCTTGTCAGATGGCTATAAAACTGTGGAGAAATAGCTTAAAATCTAGTATAATATAGGTATCTATATATTCAAAGTGAGAGAAAAATGGGAAATTTTGATTTTCTTTTAAATAACAAGGAGTATGAATCTTTTTCAAACCCCTGTATAGAAGCTGAAAATATGATTGGGACATCCACAGTAGCGACAGCATTCATGGCTCGTCGTGCCTTGGAGCAGGCTGTTCATTGGATTTATAGTCATGATTCCTATTTGGAAGCCCCCTATCGTGCTACCTTGTCTTCATTGGTGTGGGATGATGACTTTAGAGAAATTGTAGATCCAGAGCTTCATAGTCAGATGGTTCTCTTGATACGTTGGGGCAATCATGCTGCTCATGGTGGGGAGATTAAGGAACGCGAAGCGATTTTAGCCTTACATCATTTGTACCAGTTCGTAAACTTTATTGATTACTGCTATAGCAATGATTTTGTGGAACGTTTTTTTGACGAGAAATTATTGCCACTTTCAGAGAATGTCAAGAAAAGAGAAACACCACAAGCCATGGTGGAACTGCAAGACAGTTTACCTGTTATGCCTGATTTTCATGAACAAATGGCTGTACAGTCTTTGGAAGTTCAAGAGAATTATACAGAAAAACGTGAAACTGCTGCACAACGGCAAGAGGTTCCTTTCCACATCGATCAGTTATCTGAGGCTGAGACGAGAAAACTCTTTATTGATATTGATTTACGTTTAGCAGGTTGGACATTTGAAGAAAATTGTCGAGTTGAAGTCGCTGTTAATGGACTGAAACACGGCTCGGGAACAGGTTATTGTGATTACGTTCTTTATGGTAAAAATGGAAAGATTTTAGCAGTTATTGAAGCTAAAAAGGCTGCAGTGAATCCAGAAGTTGGTGAGGTACAAGTCAAGGAATATGCTGAAGCGCTAGAAGAAAAAATAGGTTACCAACCGATTTGTTTTATAACAAATGGCCTCAAGCACTACATTCTTGATGGTGTAAATCGTCGCCAGATTGCAGGTTTCTACTCTCAAGAAGAATTGCAATTATTGATGGACAGACGACATTTGCAAAAACCACTGGAGGATATTTCTAGTAAAATCAGAGACGATATTTCTGGTCGTTATTACCAGAAACATGCGATTGCAAGTGTTTGTGAGGCTTTTTCCAACAATCGTAGACAAGCTCTTTTGGTCATGGCGACTGGTTCTGGGAAAACTCGAACGGCGGTCTCTCTGGTTGATATCCTATCACGTCACAATTGGGTCAAAAATGTTCTCTTTCTAGCTGACCGAACATCTCTCGTAAAGCAAGCCTATGATTCATTTAGGAAATTGCTTCCAGATCTTACAGTTTGTAACTTTTTAGAGGATAAAGCCGGGGCAAGATCAAGTCGAATGGTATTTTCTACTTATCCAACCATGATCGGAGCAATTAGTGATCAGGAAGAAGTCATTCAACGCCCTTTCACTGTTGGTCATTTTGATCTTATCATTATTGACGAGTCTCACCGTTCTATTTATCAAAAGTACAAGGCCATTTTTGATTATTTTGATGCTAGAATCGTAGGCCTAACGGCCACACCTCGTCAGGACCTTGATAAAAACACTTATGGATTTTTCAACTTGGAAAATGGTGTTCCTACCTATGCTTATGATCTTGAGAAGGCTGTTGAGGATGGCTACTTGGTATCCTATCATTCAATTGAAACCAAATTAGAATTACCTACAGACGGCCTTCATTATGATGATCTATCCCAGGAAGATAAAGAATATTTTGATAGTCAATTTGAAGATAATAGTCTAGAAAAAGACATTGATGCTGGGGCTTTTAATTCTTTTATTTTTAATAAAGCTACAGTTGAGATTGTTCTAGATGAATTAATGACGAGAGGAATTCAGACAGCTTCAGGGGATGAGATTGGAAAAACGATTATCTTTGCGAAGAATCATTACCATGCAGAATATATTAGAGAGATTTTTAATAAACGTTATCCTGAAAAGGGGAGCGACTATGCTCAGGTGATCGATTACAGTGTTAAACATTATCAGACCTTGATTGATGATTTTAAAATTAAGGAGAAATATCCTCAAATTGCAATTTCAGTTGATATGCTTGATACAGGTATTGATGTCCCAGAGGTTGTCAATTTAATCTTTTTCAAGAAAGTACGCTCAAAAACAAAATTTTGGCAAATGATTGGTCGTGGAACCCGTCTCTGTAAAGATTTGTTTGGACCTGATCAAGATAAAGAAAATTTCTTGGTATTTGATTATGGTGACAACTTTGAATATTTCAAAGCAGATCCGAGAGAAGGTAGTGGAAGACATATTGTTCCATTGACACAGCGTTTGTTTAATATCAAGGTGGACTTGATTCGCGAACTGCAGGATCTTCACTATCAAGAGGATCCATTTGCAAGAGAGTATCGTCAGCAACTCGTCTCAGAACTTCATAGGCAAGTAGAAGACTTGAATGAGTTAGACTTTAGGGTTCGTATGGTCTTAGATACGGTTTATACCTATAAGAAATTAGAAAATTGGCAAAATCTTACAACGATTTCATGCGAGCAACTTCATAGTCATATCTCCCCTCTCATGTTTGATGATGATAAAGAAAATGAAATGGCAAGACGCTTTGATTTATGGATGTTAGAAATTCAAGTAGGGCAACTAACCTCTAAGCCATCAAGGACCCATATATCTCAAGTTATGAAAACTGCTCAGGCTCTTGCTTCTGTTGGCAATATCCCTCAGGTCTTTGCACAGGCAGAAATTATCAGAAAAGTGCAAGAACCTGAATTTTGGGAGGAAGTAAGCTTGTCTGAACTTGAAAAAATACGCCTTTCTCTAAGGGATTTATTGCAATTCTTAGATAAAACGAACCGAAAGGTATATTATGTCAATTTTGAAGATCGAATTCTTTCTACTGTCCATGATACTAAGCCATATTTACAAGTCAATGACCTGCGATCTTATAATGAAAAAGTTGAACATTATTTGAAAACTCATCTAGATGATGAAGCAATTTCTAAGTTATACCATAATGAAAAATTGACCTCTCAAGATTTACTTGCACTTGAAACATTGCTATGGGAAAAATTAGGTAGCAAGTCAGATTACCAACAACATTATGAAAATAAGGCAATTCCTAGATTGGTTCGTGAAATTATTGGTTTAGATAGAGAGGCTGCCAATCAAGTTTTTTCTAAATTTTTATCGGATGAGAGTCTCAATGCCAAGCAGATTTCCTTCGTGAAATTGATTGTAGATTACATTGTAGAAAATGGTTGCTTGGAGACTAAAGTTTTAACACAAGAGCCGTTTAAATCGTATGGTTCCGTACAAGTACTATTTCAACATCAAATACCAATATTGAGGAATATTGTCCAAACAATTGACTTAATCAATAATCGTGCCGAAGAAGTAGCTTGAATATAGAAAGAGAAGCACCATGCAAACACAAGAAGAAATGAATATTCTGGTACCTGAAAAACTAGCGGAAATTGAACGTACTTATGATGTTACCGTATTGTGGGCAATTGAGTCTGGCAGTCGCGCTTGGGGCTTTGAGTCTCCGGATAGTGACTTTGATGTGCGTTTCATTTACAAGCATAAGCAAGATTTTTATCTTAGTTTGAACGATCATCGCGATGTCATCGAACTACCAATTGACGATACATGGGATGTGAGTGGCTGGGATTTGGACAAGGCTTTAAAGTTGCTTTATAAGTCAAATCCAACCCTCTTTGAGTGGTTACAGTCGCCAATCGTTTACCAGCAAGACGAAGGCTTTATTGACCGTATCCGTCCGCTTGTTAGTCAGTATTTTTCCGAGAAAAAGATGCTCCACCATTACTTGAATACTGCTAGAACTCAAATGAGTAAGTATCTTTCAGGAGACAAGGTCAAACCTAAAAAGTACTTCTATGCTCTGCGTCCCATTTTAGCCTGTCGTTGGATAGAAAAATATCATTCTGTTCCACCAATTTTGTTTGATGATTTAGTGAAAGAATGGCTTCCTGATGAAATGAAAGAGCATGTGTCTAGATTGCTTGAAATCAAGATAAACGGACCTGAAGGTATGGAAATTGAGCCGATTAAGCCCATCCAGGACTACATAACAAAAAATATACAAGAGATAGATGATTACATCCAAAGTGTTACCGAGGAGAAGAAAGGCTGGGAAGCTCTCAATCAATTTTTCCTTGAAGAATTAAGTCGTGACTGAGGTTAGATATGGGAAAATGGACATGTAGATGTGGTCAAGCAATGAACGACCACCAAGCGCCTGATCCAAATGCTTATTCAGTTTATTCGGATGAGTTTCTTGAGGATATTTTCAACAATACTGACGAACATGATAGAATCTCCTATGAAGACATTTCAGAGGCTTCCTTTTATATGTGGAAGTGCCCAAATTGTGGTAGTTTAATGGTCTTTGGAGAAGAGGATAATCCAGGTTGTTTCACTTTTTATGAGCGCCAGACTAGTGAAAAAGTTGAACCACTTTTCGATCCTGATCAGGAGTTAAATCTCGTTGTCGTTGAGTTTCAAGAAGGTGGAAATGGCTATACTTATATCTGTGATGATCCAATTATTCATATTGGGCATGGTGTGATTGTACCAACTGGAAAGGAAAATATTGAAAAAATAGCTCTGGTAGTCCAGAAATATCATGCTTACCCAAGAGATATCACTTATCCCGTTGAAAAGTTAAAAAGGGTCATCCGTAGGTATTCTATTTTTGATCCTGAGACTTCAAAAATAGTTTGTAAAAATATACTTGAGCATGGAAGAACTCTAAATGCTTGCTCGAAAAAAGTAAAAATAGACTCTAAACAAATTTACCATGCAATCAAAACTCCTCTAGGCTATTTTTGGTTGGAGTTAAATAGAGTTCCAATTCCGATGAAAATCACACAAATTCAAGTACAAGATAAAAAGTATCAGGTTGATGGAGCCTTTTATATAAAGCCTGCCAAGGTAAACTACAGAAAATTGTTAGAACTTGAATTATGTGCAGATTTTGATATTGACGCCTCTCGTTGGATTGACGTTCTATCAGACGAAAATGTTTGGGGAAATACCTGGGAACTGAATGGCCTTCAATTTGGAATTACTGCAGGAGAGTCCCCAGAATTTGAAGATGAAGTAGTTGCAAGAAAATTTAGCCGTATCCCACTTTATTATGACTGGCATCCAGAATTTGAAGACTATTATGGCTTTAGCCTAGCATGGAAAAAATACGAGTCTGATAGTGATTTGTCGATTGATTTCTATACTACATAAAAAAGAAATACTCGGTATTATTGTGTAAATTATAAAACAGTATTTGAGATTTTTAGATGAAAAGTAATTTAATTTTACAAGAAAAAGTAGCCCAATTAGGCTACTTTTTTAAAATTCTTTATAAACATAAGGATTCTCAGGTTTGTCGACCTTGATGAAAGACTGGACTTCAAGGGTTGGGAGGACTTGGTTAAGTTCCTTGTGATAGTGATTGCTAATCTTACCTTTGACTTTCACCCAGGTGTTATTCTCATAATGATTGGTATTTCCTGTGGTTAAGAGGCCAAAAACTCCTGAATCAGCGATACAGTGCATGATACCAAAGCGAAAGACAAATTGACTATCGCTGTGACTGGGATCGTTGTAAACAAAGCCAATAAACTCGATTTCTTTGCCTTCAAATTCATTTGGATAATCATAGATAGCCTCCATGACCTCCAGGTAATTTTCATCATCTATAACTATACTTGATTGAGCTAAGTATTTATCAGCACTCCTCCGAATAATATTTTCATGAGCTGTTTGTGAATAAAAGCGACTGGTATCAGGTTTGAGATACTGACTGCTAGTACCTTCACTTGCCTGGATTGCCTTGTCAGTTCCTTCAGACAAAGGGAAATAATAGCCTTTTGCCGATACTGTTTGTGAATCCAGAGTGACAGTTGGAAATGTAAATCCAACTAACAAAGGCAAACTTAAGAGGACAAAACTAGCAAGCTTGGATGAAAAGCTATGTAAGTGGCTATGCTCTTTCAAACGCTTGAAGCAAATATAGGCTTGAACAATGGCTAGTAACAAAGATAGAACCATGGTTATATAAGCCAAATAAGAGTAGTGGAGGTTTAGATACTGATTGAGCTTACCTGATAGGTGCAGATAAAGGGTTAAGACAAAATAGCTAAACAAAATGATAAATCGTATCATAACATCACCCCAACTATATAAGAATAGACAAGAACAACAAAAGTCACAATTGTCATAAACTGCAAAATAAAGCGAGTTTTGAGATAATTCTTCATCATGAGGAGATTCTTAACATCCAGCATAGGGCCTATAACCAGAAAGGCGAGAACTGGAGCGAAGCCAAAACTAGAGAGAAGCGAAGAACCAATAAAGGCATCGGCTTCACTACAGAGTGAAAGAAGGAAGGATAGGACCATCAAGAGTATGATAGCAAGGAGTGGTGCTGTACTGATAGAAGTTAAGATTCTAGTTGGTACATAAACCTGGACTATGCTAGCAAACAGACAACCGAAAACCAAATAACGTCCCATATCAAAGAATTCATCGATAGCTTGGATAAAGACCTGAAGGATTTTTTGACTTTTACTTAAGTGAGAAAAATCATGCTCATGGCAAGAGATTCTATTTTCTTTTTGAATCGATTCTTCCCAGAAAAATCCAAGGAAAATGCCCAATATAGTAGCAATGAGTATTGCCCCTAAAGCTCTTAGAAGAACCATTTGAATGGAATTACCAAAGGCTGAATAAGTTGCAAAAAGTACGATGGGATTGATGATAGGAGCGGTTACTAGAAAGGGAACAGCTGTATAGCTTGGAACCTTCTTCTCCAAGAAACGGTTGATGATTGGAACAATTCCACACTCACAAGAGGGAAAGAGAAACCCTATAAATGTACCAAAAAAGATCCTCCCCAAACGATTTTTAGGGAGAAATCTATATACTTTTTCAGGAGTCACATATACTTCAATAGCACCAGAGATGATGCTACCAATTAAGACAAAGGGTAAAGCTTCAATGATAATTGATAGAAAAATGGCACCAGCTTGTAAAACACTTGAAGGCAGGTTTTGAAAGAGATCCATCTATTTTTTCTTTTCTGCTTTTTCTTTCTTTTCTTTGTCATCAGGAAATGTTACTTGTTTCAAATCAGGAAGTTTGGCAAACTCTTCGAACATTTTATCTAAGTCATCAGTTTTTGTAAATTTAACAGCCATAAGGCATACCTCGATTCTTTATGTTACCTCTATTATACTATTATTTCTGGGAAATAGTTATATTTTATAATCAAGTTCCTTTTTATCTTTATAAAGTTGAAATAAAGCAACAAATTAATGAAAACAAGCTTTCCTGCTTATGGTATAATAGTTTCATGGATAAAAAATATGAAAAAATTTCCCAAGATTTGGGTGTAACCTTAAAACAAATTGATACAGTCCTATCTTTGACAGCCGAAGGGGCTACGATTCCTTTTATCGCTCGTTACCGCAAGGATATGACTGGTAGTTTGGATGAAGTGGCTATTAAGGCAATTATCGACCTTGATAAAAGTCTAACAGCTCTCAACGATCGTAAAGAAGCTGTTTTAGCAAAAATCAAAGAGCAAGGTAAGTTAACCAAGGAATTAGAAGAAGCAATTCTTGCTGCCGAAAAATTAGCAGATGTCGAAGAACTCTACCTTCCCTATAAGGAAAAACGTCGCACTAAGGCAACGATTGCTCGTGAGGCTGGACTATTTCCTCTTGCTCGCTTAATCTTACAAAATGTATCTGACCTAGAAAAAGAAGCAGAAACATTTGTCTGTGAAGGTTTTGAGACTCCACAAGATGCTTTAGCGGGTGCAGTTGATATCTTGGTTGAAGCACTATCTGAAGATGTCAACTTGCGTTCAATGACTTATCAAGAGGTCCTTAGACATTCTAAGATTACTTCACAAGTCAAGGACGAAAGTTTGGATGAAAAGCAAGTCTTTCAGATTTATTACGATTTCTCAGAAACAGTTGCCAATATGCAGGGTTACCGTACGCTTGCCCTTAATCGTGGTGAGAAGCTAGGTGTTTTGAAGATTGGATTTGAGCATGCAGTTGATCGTATTCAAGCCTTCTTTGCTGCTCGTTTCAAAGTTAAGAATGCTTATATAGACGAAGTGATTCAACAATCTGTTAAGAAAAAAGTATTGCCAGCTATCGAGCGCCGTATTCGTACTGAATTGACAGAAAAGGCAGAAGAAGGAGCTATCCAACTCTTCTCAGAAAACCTTCGTAATCTCCTTCTTGTAGCACCTCTAAAAGGGCGCGTGGTTCTAGGTTTTGACCCAGCCTTTCGTACAGGTGCTAAGCTTGCAGTAGTTGATGCGACTGGTAAGATGTTGACAACACAAGTTATTTATCCAGTCAAACCAGCTTCAGCTCGTCAGATTGAGGAAGCCAAACGTGATTTAGCAGATTTGATTGGCCAATACGGTGTTGAAATCATCGCTATCGGAAATGGAACTGCCAGCCGTGAGAGTGAAGCCTTTGTTGCTGAAGTTCTCAAAGATTTTCCAGAAGTCAGCTATGTCATTGTTAGCGAAAGTGGAGCTTCTGTATACTCTGCCAGCGAACTTGCCCGTCAAGAGTTTCCTGACCTAACCGTTGAAAAACGTTCAGCCATCTCAATCGCTCGTCGCTTGCAAGACCCACTTGCAGAATTGGTTAAAATTGATCCCAAATCTATCGGTGTTGGTCAATACCAGCATGATGTTAGTCAAAAGAAATTGTCTGAAAGTCTGGACTTTGTCGTAGATACAGTCGTTAACCAAGTCGGTGTCAATGTCAACACAGCCAGTCCAGCGCTACTTTCCCATGTTGCAGGGCTTAACAAAACGATTTCAGAAAACATCGTTAAGTATCGTGAAGAAGAAGGCAAAATCACTTCTCGTGCTCAAATCAAAAAAGTACCTCGACTGGGAGCAAAAGCTTTTGAACAGGCAGCAGGTTTCCTTCGCATTCCTGAAAGCAGCAATATCCTTGATAATACAGGCGTTCACCCAGAAAACTATGCCGCAGTCAAAGAACTCTTCAAACGTTTAGATATTAAAGACCTAAACGAAGAAGCACAAGCTAAGCTCAAATCTGTTTCTATCAAAGATATGGCTCAAGAGCTAGAACTTGGCCAGGAAACTCTGAAAGATATTATTGCTGATCTTCTCAAACCAGGTCGTGATTTCCGTGATTCTTTTGATGCTCCAGTCCTTCGTCAGGATGTCTTAGATATAAAAGACTTAAAAGTCGGACAGAAACTTGAAGGTGTCGTTCGTAACGTTGTAGACTTCGGTGCCTTTGTTGACATTGGTATCCATGAGGATGGGTTGATTCATATTTCACACATGAGCAAGAAATTTATCAAGCATCCAAGTCAAGTCGTATCCGTCGGGGATTTGGTAACTGTTTGGGTGAAGAAAATCGATGTCCAACGTGAAAAAGTAAATCTGTCGCTCCTTGCACCAGATGACTCTAATGAATCTAACTGATTACATTAGGCAAGTCTCTTTAGATGACTTCGGAAAATCTTTCAAACACCGGGCTCAATGGAATACTCGTCTGCGGTCGACAGGTGGACGATTTTTTCCTAAGGATGGTCATTTGGATTTTAATCCCAAGGTTTATCAAGAACTTGGGTTAGAGGTTTTTCGGAAGATTGTCCGTCACGAACTCTGTCATTATCATCTATACTATGAGGGGAAAGGGTATAAACATAAGGATTTAGCTTTTAAGGAACTGTTAAAAGAAGTGGATGGACTCCGCTTTGTTCCTCCTCTATCAACTGCTTCTCAAACACCAGCTTTGGTTTATAAATGTTACTCATGTGGCCAACCCTATCAAAGAAAACGACGAATCGACACCAAACGTTATCGATGTGGTCTTTGTCATGGGAAGCTTATTCTTAAAAATCAGCCCAAGGACTGATGCAGGGATCCTTAGTTCATGTTATACTTATTTCAAGAATATCGAAAGAGGTACAAACCATGAATACAAAATTTTATAAAATGAGAAGAAATCGTATGGTATCAGGTGTACTTGCAGGTCTATCTGATAAGTGGAATCTTGATGTAACCCTAGTTCGTTTCCTTTTTGCAATCTTTACAATCGCAAACTTTGGACTCGGAATTATTATCTACATTATCCTAGCTTCGATCCTACCAACAAAAGAAGACATCGAAGCTGAAATGTATGGAACAGGCCCACGCAAGATCAAGGAAGCCCAGCCTATCAATGATGACGAAGGTTGGTTTTGGTAACCATCTTATCATTCATTTGAAGTATCAAACCCTTGTAGTATCAAGGGTTTTTCTTTTGCTTGAAAATTTGTGGTAAACTAATAGTAGTTGATTTCAAAAAATATCTCTATCTTACAAAAATGTAAGATTAAAGCTTCATTTGTAAGGTTATGTTATGGAACCGTCTCCTTTTTTAGAGTACACTTATATCATAAAGATAAAGGAGCAAAACTATGAAAAATATTTTACAAAAGAAACAAACAAGTAAACCAAGTTCAAAAGAGATCGAGCGAGTTCAGCTCGGTTGCGCTATTATGCAGGCTCAGTTTCAATTAATGGGATATTAAAAAGGAGATTATTATGACACTATTAGATGTAAAACACGTTCAAAAGATTTATAAAACTCGTTTCCAAGGCAACCAAGTAGAAGCCCTCAAGGATATTCACTTTACTGTAGAAAAGGGTGACTACGTTGCAATCATGGGTGAATCTGGTTCTGGGAAGTCAACACTACTTAATATTCTCGCCATGCTAGACAAGCCAACTCGTGGTCAGGTCTTCCTAAACGGAACAGACACAGCTACCATTAAAAATTCTGAAGCCTCAAGCTTCCGTCGTGAAAAGTTAGGCTTTGTCTTCCAAGACTTTAATTTGTTAGATACGCTTTCTGTCAAAGACAATATCTTACTCCCTTTGGTATTGTCTAGAAAGCCTATTACAGAAATGATGAAAAAATTGGTCGTGACGGCCGAAAATCTTGGCATCAATCAATTGCAGGAGAAGTACCCTTATGAAATCTCTGGAGGGCAAAAACAAAGGGTAGCAGTTGCACGGGCTATCATCACAGAACCAGAAATTCTCCTTGCTGACGAGCCAACAGGAGCCCTAGACTCTAAATCTTCTGCAGCCCTTCTTGATATCTTTGATCAGATCAATGAGCAAGGGCAAACCATTCTCATGGTAACCCACTCAACAGCAGCAGCTAGTCGTGCAAAACGTGTCCTTTTCATTAAGGATGGCATTCTTTACAATCAAATCTACCGTGGTGAAAAAACTGATCGTCAGATGTTCCAAGAAATCTCTGACACCTTGACTGTTATGGCAAGTGAGGTGAACTAGTATGTTTCGATTAACCAATAAGTTGGCCATATCCAACTTAATCAAAAACCGCAAACTCTATTACCCGTTTGCTCTGTCTGTCATTTTGGCAGTCACAATTAGCTATCTCTTTTATTCCCTAGCCTTTAATCCTAAAATTGTGGATTTGCGTGGTGCATCCGCTATTCAATTTACCCTACAACTAGGTCTTATCGTAGTAACATTTGCATCAGCCATTATCGTGCTTTATGCCAACAGTTTTGTCATGAAAAATCGTTCCAAAGAACTGGGTGTATATGGCATGTTAGGCTTAGAAAAACGCCATTTGATTGGTATGACATTCAAGGAACTCCTGATATTTGGTTTAGTAACAGTCACTGCTGGTATTGGGATAGGCGCCCTCTTTGATAATCTCATCTTTGCATTATTGCTTAAACTTGCAAAGATGAAGGTAGAGTTAGTTGCAACTTTCCAATGGTCCGTAGTGCTTTCAATTCTTCTAGTATTTGGTCTTATCTTTTTAGTCATTGTCTTCCTAAATGCTATCCGCATTATCAGAATGGATGCTCTCCAACTCTCTCGTGAGAAATCAAAAGGCGAGAAAAAGGGGCGTTTCCTGGTTCTTCAAACTTTAGTAGGGCTCATTGCACTAGGTGGTGGGTACTACTTAGCACTAAGCGTAACAGATGCTTTCAAAGCTGTCGCTACTTTCTTTGTTGCGGTTATGTTAGTTATTGTAGGGACCTATCTCTTATTCAATGCTGGTATTACAGTTTTCTTACAGTTGCTGAAGAAAAACAAGAGATATTACTACCAACCCAACAACCTCATCTCTGTTTCTAACCTCATCTTCCGTATGAAAAAAAATGCTGTCGGATTAGCAACCATTGCTATCCTTTCAACCATGGTTTTAATCACCATGTCAGCAGCAACCAGCATCTACAACGGTTCTGAAAATATGAAAAAACTCCTATATCCTCACGATTTTGATGTCAAGGGGCAAAATGTAGAAGTTGAGGATTTAGACAAACTTTTGACTCAGTATGCAAGTGAAAAGAGCTTAACGATTAGTAACAAAGATGTACTCAGCTATGCTAGCTTCGGCCTTTCTAGTCAAGATGGAACCAAATTAACCATCTTTGAAAAAGGGCAAAATAGTGTTATGCCCAAGACTGTCTTCTTAGTTTTCGACCAAAAAGATTACGAAAAGATGACTGGTCAGAAATTAAATCTCACTGGAGATGAAGTAGGGCTTTGGGCTCGAAATGACCAACTTAAAGGACAGAGAGCATTTAGTCTAAACAATCAGAACTATACGATCAAGGAAGCAATCCAGCAGGATTTTATTGCTAATCATGTTTCCAATCCCTATGTACTATTGGTATCGGATTATAACTATCTTGTAGTTGCTGACCTTCAAAGCTTTTTAAAACAGTTCCAGGATTCTGCTGTATACACTCAGCTCTACGGTGGTATGGATGTAACAGCTAGTCTAGAGGAACAGTTGAAGCTATCTGATGATTTTGAGGAGTTTGCAAATAATTTTAGTCATAATCTCAAAAATGAAGACGGTATGGTATATGGTGGAGGCACTGCAAGTGACGCAATTGCCCAAATGAATGCTCTCTTTGGAGGAGTTCTCTTTATTGGTATTTTCCTCTCTATCATCTTTATGATTGGAACAGTACTTGTTATCTACTATAAACAAATCTCAGAAGGTTATGAGGATCGTGAACGCTTTGTCATCCTGCAAAAAGTTGGCTTGGACCAAAAACAAATCAAGCAAACCATTAACAAGCAAGTCTTGACTGTTTTCTTCCTTCCTGTAATCTTCGCCTTTCTTCACTTAGCATTTGCCTATCATATGTTAAGTTTGATTCTTAAGGTCATTGGGGTAGTAGATACAGCTATGATGTTAAGTGTAACACTTTCTATTTGTGGAATCTTTGCTTTAATTTATGTCCTAATATTTATGATTACTTCAAGAAGCTATCGTAAGATTATCCAGCTATAATAAAAAATACCTCGATTTTTTTGAGGTATTTTTATGTTTTAAATGCTAAACAATTGTCCAAATAGATAAGTAACACTCATAGTCAAAAGGCCGATACAAAGGTTCCGAATCATAGCTGTTTTAGTGGGAGCTTTTCCAAGTTTTGCACTCGTATATCCAGTAATTAAAAGGGAAATTGCTACAATAACAACAGTAGCAGGGATTCGATAGTCGCTTGGGAAGATAGTTATTGAAAGCATGGGTGGAAGACTTCCGAGGACAAAGGCAATAAAGCTAGATGCTGCAGCATGCCAAGGATTAGTAAATTCTTCATACTCGATACCATACTTTTCCTCGACCAAGGCTTTAAGTGGATTTTTTAGAAAAGCTTTGTTAACTAATAGTTGGGCTGATGTTTCACACTCACCATTTTGAAGATAGGCTGCGTAGAGTGATTTTTTAGCAGCATCCATATCTTTATCCAAAAGTAGTTGTTCACGGGCTACAGCGGCCTCCTCCGTGTCTTTTTGAGTAGATACGGATACATACTCCCCTCCAGCCATAGAAAAGGCGCCAGCAAGGATTGCAGCTAATCCCGAAAGAAAGATAATCCAGATATTAGTTGTAGCACTGGCAACCCCGATAACAACTCCAGCGATAGAGATGATTCCATCATTTGCTCCCAGCACACCAGCACGCAAGATATTTAAACGGCCAGTAAAGTTTGCATCAATTTCATGTGTAATTTCTGACATAGTGTTCTCCTTTTTAAACATTATAAAGTATAGGAGAAGTGAATACAAACTTTTTAAACTATCTGAAAAAAGTTCTACAATTCTAATAATAGCCATAGCTATTTCTTATGCCAAGATATAACAAAGTTGTATTTGTAACTGAACGCATTAGGTGATACAATGAACCTAATGAAATCTTTGGAGGTCTAAATATGACTCGTGAATTTAAATTTGAAACTCTTCAATTGCATGCTGGTCAAGTGGTAGATGCGACTACAAAATCTCGTGCTGTTCCTATTTACCAAACAACATCTTTTGTATTTGATGATACACAGGAGGGTGCAGAACTCTTTGCCCTTCAAAAAGCTGGTAATATCTATACTCGTATCACTAACCCAACAACATCAGCCTTTGAAGAGCGTATCGCAGCCCTTGAAGGTGGTGTAGGTGCACTTGCAACTGCGTCAGGTATGGCAGCTATTACTTACACAATTTTAGCTCTAGCTCACGCAGGAGACCACGTCGTTGCAGCGTCAACCATCTATGGTGGTACCTTTAACCTCTTGAAAGAAACCCTTCCACGTTATGGAATCACCACAACATTTGTTGATATTGATAATCTAGAAGAAGTAGAAGCAGCGATTAAAGACAATACTAAACTTGTTTTGATTGAAACCTTGGGTAATCCTGTTATCAACATTCCTGATATCGAAAAGATTGCTGATATTGCTCATAAACACCAGATTCCTTTGGTTGCTGACAATACTTTTGCAACACCTTATCTTATCAATGTCTTTTCTCATGGTGTAGACATTGCAGTTCACTCAGCAACTAAGTTTATCGGTGGTCACGGTACAACTATTGGTGGTGTCATCGTTGATAGCGGTAAGTTTGACTGGGCAACTTCAGGGAAATTCCCTCAATTAGTCGAAGAAGATCCAAGCTACCACAATATCAGTTATACTCGAGATGTTGGCGCTGCAGCCTTTATCGTTGCTGCTCGCGTGCAATTGCTTCGCGATATGGGAGCTGCCCTTTCACCATTTAACTCATTCTTACTTTTACAAGGTCTTGAAACACTTTCTCTTCGTGTTGAACGTCATGTTCAAAATGCTGAAAAAATCGTAGATTTCCTCGTGAACCATCCAAAAGTTGAAAAGGTCAACTATCCAAAACTTCCAGATAGTCCATACCATGCCTTGGCTGAAAAATACTTACCAAAAGGTGTTGGATCAATCTTTACCTTCCATGTTAAAGGTGGAGAAGCAGAAGCTCGTAAAGTGATTGACAGCTTGGAAATCTTTTCGAACTTAGCCAATGTAGCAGACGCTAAGTCGTTGGTAGTTCATCCCGCAACCACAACTCATGCTCAGTTGTCTGACTCAAATCTAGAAGCAGCAGGAGTAACTAAAAATCAAATCCGTCTCTCAATCGGTCTTGAAAATGTCGATGATTTGATTGAAGATTTGCGTCTTGCACTTGAAAAAATCTAAATAAAACTAGTTTTTATCGAATTAATGATCCTTCTCACGAATAATAAAGTGAGGAGGATTTTTATGTATAGTATTTCATTTCAAGAAGATTCGCTATTACCAAGAGAAAGACTAGTCAGGGAAGGAGTAGAAGCACTCAGCAATCAAGAATTACTGGCAATATTACTAAGGACAGGAACGAAACAGGCCAATGTTTTTGAAATAGCACAGAAGGTCTTAAATCAGCTAACATGTTTAACCGACCTAAAAAGAATGAGCCTACAGGAATTGCAGACTTTATCAGGTATTGGACGTGTTAAGGCAATTGAATTACAAGCTGTTATCGAATTAGGCTACCGTATTCATAAACGCGAAACAGTGGAAATGGAGAGCATTCTTAGCAGTCGTAAATTAGCTAAAAAGATGCAAGCTGAGCTTGGAGATAAAAAACAAGAGCACCTAGTGGCGCTTTATCTGAATACACAAAATCAAATCATTCACCAGCAGACTATTTTTATAGGGTCTGCCACAAGAAGCATTGCTGAACCGAGAGAAATTCTCCACTATGCCTTAAAGCACATGGCAACATCTGTGATTCTGGTTCATAATCATCCATCAGGAGCAGTAGTCCCTAGTCCTAATGATGACCATGTAACAAAACTTGTTAAAGAAGCTTGCGAAATAATGGGGCTGGTCTTATTGGATCATTTAATTGTCTCACATTCGGATTATTTTAGTTACCGGGAGAAGACGGATATGATATAAAAAAACCTGCATCATATACAGGTTTTACAATTCATTGACGACATAGTCAAAAAGTGTTTTATCTTTTGGACGATTTTCAAAGAGAAATTCAGGATGCCATTGAACACCGAGATAAGGGAAACCATCCGTAGTTGTCACAGCTTCGATAACACCATCCTTAGGATCATATGCTATAACCATAAGATTAGGTGCCAAATCTTTAATGCTCTGATGGTGAAAAGAGTTGATATGAGAGATTTCTCCATAGATTTCTCGAAGGATAGTATCAGGTTCGGTAACAAGCCGCTGAGTAGTATATTCAGCAGAAGTATCTTGCCAATGGTCTTCGATATCTTGGTAAAGAGACCCACCCATGGCAACGTTAAAGAGCTGAGTACCACGACAGACAGAAAAAATTGGTTTATTTTGCTTGATTGCTTCTTTAATGAGTGCTAACTCAAAAATATCCCTTTGAAGGTGGTAGTCATCACTATCGATGACCTTTGGTTCACCGTAGTATTTTGGATCAACATTTTGACCACCTGTTAGGATTAATTTATCAATCAGGCTAATGTAGTAGCTAGCCATTTCTTCATCACCAATTGGTAGGATAATGGGGATACCTCCAGCTTCCTTAACTCCTTCAACAAAGCCTTTGGAAGCATAACTCATCATAAGATCATCATCTGGATGCGGGGTTTCATTTCCTGTAATCCCAATAACTGGTTTATTCATAAATATTTACACTTTCTAATCCTCTTTACGCATGAAATAGAGGAGGGTTTGAAGTTCGCTTGTAAGATCGACATACTGAACAACTACGTCTTTAGGAAGATGTAGGTGAACAGGAGAAAAACTAAGAATACCTTTGATACCGGCGTCGACTAATAGTTCTGCAACTTCTTGAGATTTAACACTAGGAACAGTAAGAATAGCAGTTTTAACATCACTATCCTTAATTTTGTCCTTTATTTGAGAGATTCCATAGATTGGAACACCATCAGGAGTTTGGGTACCAACCTCAGGATGATCATCTAGGTCAAAAGCCATGATGATTTTCATCTTGTTACGCTCATGAAAGCGGTAGTGTAGGAGGGCATGTCCCATATTTCCGATACCTACCAGCATAACATTGGTAATAGAATTATCATTTAAAAGATCAGCGAAAAAGTTCATGAGCTTTTTGACATCATAGCCAAATCCACGACGTCCAAGTTCGCCAAAGTAAGAGAAGTCACGACGAACAGTGGCAGAATCAATTCCAATCGCTTCTGCAATTTGTTTGGAATTAGCTCTTTCAATTTTTTCGGCATTAAATCTTTTAAAAATACGGTAATAGAGAGAAAGTCTCTTTGCTGTTGCTTTAGGAATAGCAGACTGTTTTTCTTTCACAAAATCACAACCTTTCTATCTACTATTTTATAGAAAGTTTGTGAAAATTGCAACAATAACGAAAAAAAACTAAGAAAAAATCTTAGTTTATCTTAGTTTCGTGGTAAGTCCTTAAAAAGCGATAGAGATTACCTAGAAGCCCTTGATAGATTTCAACTCCATTGTGAGTTAATGAAGTAATAAGAGTAGTATCAGGAAGGGTTACACAACCCGATAGAGAAAGCATGAGTGCTTCATAATCTTCATATTCTTGCACACGTTCTACTTGATAGAAGTCCTTGTAAGTTAATCGAAACATAACGACCTTTTATCTTTCACTTTTTGTAAATACGCCACGCTCAACAAGACTATCCATCAAGAAGTAGAATTTCTCTTGGTGGATATGAGTTTCTTCTGATTTGAAGATATCAACTAAACGTAGACCAAATTTATCTGTGATATTGATTTTTGCACCTGTTAAGTCTTTGTTGATAATAATCTTAAGTTGGAATCCCTCTCCACTATTTGGAACTTTTTCAAGAAGACGTGTTAATTCATAGTTACCAACTTTAGTTTCAAAAAACGTATTATCTTTAAGCGTAAATTTCTTTACAGTTGGGCTAAGTGTATAATCGTAACGACAATTTTTTAGTTTAATCGTTTGTTCGAATGCCATTGAGTTATCCTCCGATGATATTTTTAAGAGTTTTAGCAAGAGTTATCATTTCTTGTTCTGTATTTTGAGGTGAAATGCTGACGCGAACAGACTCGTGTAAGCGAGGCGAGTCTTCTCCATAAAAAGCCTGAAGAACATGACTAACCTGAACAATACCAGCGGTACATGCTGAACCTGTTGAAATAGAAATGCCTTCTAGATCCAGGCGAAGTAGTAGCAGATCATTTCGTTGTCCTGGGAAACCAATGTTGAGGACATAGGGAAGTTGCTCTTTACTTTGGTTTAGATAGTAGTTTAATCCATCCATTTCAGTTAGAAATGTTTCTTGTAACTTTTGAACTTTTTCAAAATTACTTTCTAAATGTTCAAGATCATCCTTAAGTGCCGCGACCATCCCTATAATTGCAGGAAGATTTTCTGTTCCTGCTCTTTTTTTCTGTTCTTGATCGCCACCGTGTAGATAAGAATCAAAATCTGTAGAAGAAGCGTATAGGAAACCTACGCCTTTGGGACCATAGAATTTATGTGCAGAAGCGCTAAGAAAATCAATTCCCAATTCTTCGGGAAGAATCTCTACTTTACCAATCGCCTGAACTGCATCAACATGATAAGAAGCTGGATGATTTTTTAAAACCTCACCAATTTCAGCAATCGGTAATAGAGTTCCTGTTTCATTGTTTGCAAACATAGTTGAAACTAGAATGGTATCTTCACGAAGAGCATTTTTGACTTGGTCTGCTGTGATTTCTTGATTGTCAGGTTTTAAAATAGTTACTTCAAACCCGAAATTTTCAACCAAATATTCAATTGGTTCAAGAACTGCGTGATGCTCAATAGCAGTAGTAATGATGTGTTTCCCACGCCCTTGTTGGCGAAGGCAGTAGCCGATAATTGCAGTATTATTACTTTCTGTACCACCAGAGGTGAAGAAAACATGCTGTGGCTTTGTTCCTAGTAAACTCGCTAACTCTTGACGCGCTTCTCGTAATAATTTACCTGCTTGGCGTCCATGACTATGAATACTAGAAGGGTTCCCATATGTTTCTTGCATGACTTGAGTCATCGCTGAGATAGCTGCAGGTGACATTGGAGTCGTAGCAGCATTATCTAAATATATCAAAAACTCACCTAATTTCTATTTAAACTTAAATAGTGGACTAACTGGTTTTCTTTCATGAATACGAACCATGGCATCACCAATTAATTCGCTTGCAGTAATGTATTGTACGTTTTTAGGTTTTTTACTTTCTGTTACAACAGAATCTGTAACCAAGATTTCTTTGATATTAGCTGCATCAAGCAATTCTGCAGCGCCGTCAACGAATAGTCCGTGACTTGAAACTGCATAGATTTCAGTCGCTCCATCGCGTTCTAGGATTTTAGCAGCTTCAGAGAAAGTCCGGCCTGTATTTAGAATATCATCAATCAAGATTGCTTTCTTGCCTTCAACCTCACCGATAATATATCCTTGGCTACGTTCAGAATCATCTTGAGCATAGTCGATGATAGCAATCGGAGCATCAAGGTATTCAGCAAGGCTACGAGCACGTTTTACACCTGAGTTTTTAGGGCTGACAACAACCACATCTGAACCAGTCAAGCCTTTATCGCAGTAATGTTTTGCAAAAAGAGGAATTGTATAGAGGTTGTCAACAGGAATATCAAAGAAACCTTGAACCTGAACAGCGTGAAGATCAAGTGTCAATACACGACTAACTCCAGCTTTAACCAACATATTTGCAACAAGTTTAGCCGTAAGAGGTTCGCGAGAAGAAGCGATACGGTCTTGACGAGCATAACCAAAATAAGGCATGACAACATTGATTGTATTTGCACTAGCACGAACACAGGCATCAACAGTGATTAAAAGTTCCATCAAATGATTGCTAACAGGATAAGAAGTAGACTGGATGATATAAACATCATAGCCACGAACACTTTCTTCGATGTTAACTTGGATTTCACCATCTGAAAATTGACGTGATGATAATTTTCCAAGCGGAACACCTGCAGCATCCGCAATTTTTTGAGCAATTTCATGATTTGATGAAAGTGAAAAAAGCTTCATATTCTTTGTATCTGACATTGATAAACCGTCCTCTATAAACTATGTGAATCAGTAAAAGGAAACATTTTATTAACAACTGTAGTCCATTACAGATTCTATTATTTTTTATCTCTTATATTTTATCAAAAAAAGTTGATTATTTCAGTTATTTTTCATATTTTCTATAAATCGAACTAATTTTGAAGGTGCTTTCTTATATTCGATATCATTTGCCTGTAAAAACTCCTGAAAATCAAGACTTCCCTGGTCTCCATTTTCGACTTCCAACTCTAGTTCATAATCAACAACATCGAAGTAGCTACTTTGATCAAGTGCCATGAGTCCGATAGACGTCTCTTTCTCATAACGAACAGTGGTTAAACAACCTAAAACAATCCATCCACTTGGTGAAACACCTCGATTTGAAAGTTCTTCTAAAATCATTCCCTGAGGAAGTTTACAATCGTCAAGACAATTTTTAGCTTCGTCAAAGGTGAGGGATTGATTGTACTCCATGTTTCCAACTTTTTGAGGAATCTTAATGGTTAATTCGGCACTATTTTCAAAAGTACGTATGCGCATAGCGATTTTATGCTGTCGAAGGTAAAAATCAGGCGTATCTAGGTAGTAATTTTTTTGTGTAATAGGAGTGACTTCTGAAAACTGAGCTAGCAAACGATCATATTCTTCTTCACTGAGAAGTGTTTTCATTTCAATTTCTAAATGTTTCATTTTTACAACCTTTTCTTTATATTTGAAAGCGATTTATGGTATAATAAGCATTGTATTTATTGTATATGATTTTCAGGAGAAAATCAAAAACTAGATAAATTAAACTGCATAGAGAATTGGACGTAAGAGTTATATGATTACAGAATGGGAAGAATTTTTAGATCCTTACATTCAAGCTGTCGGAGAATTGAAAATTAAACTCCGAGGAATCCGAAAACAATACAGAAAACAAAACCGACATTCTCCAATCGAGTTTGTCACGGGTCGGGTTAAACCGATTGAAAGTATCAAAGAAAAAATGGCACGCCGGGGTATTGGCTATGACACACTTGAACAGGATTTGCAAGACATTGCAGGTTTACGTGTCATGGTTCAATTCGTAGACGACGTAAACGAGGTTGTTTCTATCCTTCGTAAAAGACAGGACATGAGAGTTGTTCAAGAACGTGATTACATTACTCATCGAAAGGCATCGGGTTATCGTTCTTACCATGTGATTATTGAGTATACGGTTGATACGATTTACGGTGCAAAAACTATTCTAGTTGAGATTCAAATTCGTACCTTGGCTATGAATTTTTGGGCTACAATCGAGCATTCTCTCAATTATAAATATCAAGGAGATTTCCCAGAAGAAATCAAAGAACGACTTGAGATTACAGCCAGAATTTCACATCAGCTAGACGAAGAAATGAGTAAAATACGAGCTGATATACAGGAAGCACAAGCGCTCTTTGATCCTTTGCACAGAAAGTTAAATGACGGGGTAGGAAACAGTGACGATACCGATGAAGAATACAGGTAAACGAATTGACCTAATTGCCAACCGTAAGCCTCAGAGTCAGAAAGTTCTATTCGAGTTAAAAGAACGATTAAAAAAGAATAATTTTATTCTGAACGATAAAAATCCAGATATCGTCGTCTCTATTGGTGGTGATGGCATGTTGTTATCTGCTTTTCATAAGTATGAAAACCAACTGGATAAGGTTCGTTTTGTTGGGGTTCATACGGGACATTTAGGTTTTTATACGGATTATCGTGATTTTGAGTTGGACCAATTGGTTACAAATTTACAGTTGGATAATGGAGCTCAAGTTTCTTATCCACTCCTAAGTGTTAAAATCTTTCTTGAAAACGGTGAAATTAAGTCTTTCCGAGCACTAAACGAAGCTAGCATTCGTCGAGCGGATCGAACTATGGTTGCTGATGTCATTATTAACCATGTTCCCTTTGAACGTTTCCGTGGTGACGGCCTAACAGTTTCAACGCCGACTGGAAGTACAGCTTATAATAAATCACTTGGTGGAGCAGTACTACATCCTACCATAGAAGCCCTTCAATTAGCTGAAATCGCCAGTTTGAACAACCGAATCTACCGAACACTCGGTTCATCAATTATTGTTCCTAAAAAAGACAAGATTGAATTGATACCGACTCGAAATGACTATCACACAATCTCAATCGATAATAGTATTTATTCTTTCCGAAATATTGAGAAAATAGAGTATCAGATTGATCACCACAAGATTCATTTTGTAGCCACACCAAGCCACACCAGTTTTTGGAATCGTGTTAAAGATGCCTTTATTGGCGAGGTGGACGAATGAGGTTTCAGTTTATTGCCGACGAACATGTCAAGGTCAAAACCTTTCTGAAAAAACATGAAGTTTCAAAAGGGTTACTTGCCAAGATTAAGTTTCGAGGTGGTGATATTCGAGTCAACGGGCATCCGCAGAATGCAACCTATCTCTTAGATATCGGAGATGAGGTCGTCATTGATATTCCGCCAGAGGAAGGATTCGAGACACTTGAAGCAATTGATTATCCTCTAGATATTCTATTCGAAGATGATCATTTCTTGATTATTAACAAACCCTCTGGAGTCGCTTCAATCCCTAGTGTCAATCATTCCAATACCATTGCCAACTTTATTAAAGGCTACTATGTAAAACAAAACTATGAGAATCAGCAGGTTCATATTGTGACTCGGCTTGATAGAGATACCTCTGGATTGATGCTTTTTGCTAAACACGGCTATGCGCATGCTAGGTTAGACAAGCAATTGCAAAGAAAGGCTATTGAAAAGCGTTATTACGCCCTAGTCAAGGGAGATGGACATCTGGAACCAAAGGGAGAAATCATCGCTCCAATAGCTCGAGATGAAGATTCTATCATCACTCGACGAGTAGCAAAGGGTGGGAAATATGCCCATACGTCCTATCAAATCGTGGCATCTTATGGGAATATTCACTTAGTTGATATTCGTCTCCATACTGGGAGAACTCACCAGATTCGGGTTCATTTCTCTCATATTGGATTTCCATTGCTCGGAGATGACCTTTATGGTGGAAGTTTAGACCACGGCATAGAGCGTCAAGCGCTTCATTGTCATTACTTATCGTTCTATCATCCATTCTTAGAAGAACAGTTAGTGCTTGAGTGCCCACTGCCGGATGATTTCGACATACTTATTACACAGTTATCAAATAATAATTTATCTTAAAAGGAGTCAAAACTCATGGAAGTTTTTGAAAGTTTGAAAGCCAACCTAGTTGGTAAAAATGCTCGCATCGTTCTACCTGAAGGTGAAGAACCACGTATCCTACAAGCAACGAAGCGTTTGGTTAAAGAAACAGAAGTTATCCCAGTTCTCCTAGGAAACCCTGACAAGATTAAAATCTATCTCGAAATCGAAGGAATTACAGAAGGTTACGAAGTCATCGATCCAGAACATTACCCACAATTTGAAGATATGGTTGCTTCACTTGTTGAACGTCGTAAAGGAAAAATGACTGAAGAAGAAGCGAGAGAAGTGCTCAGCAACGATGTTAACTACTTCGGTGTTATGTTAGTCTATATGGGCTTAGTCGATGGTATGGTTTCAGGTGCTATTCACTCTACAGCTTCAACAGTTCGTCCAGCACTTCAAATCATCAAGACTCGTCCAAATGTGAGCCGTACATCAGGTGCCTTCCTTATGGTTCGTGGCACTGAACGTTACTTGTTCGGTGACTGTGCTATCAACATCAACCCAGATGCTGATGCTCTAGCTGAAATCGCGATTAACTCAGCTATCACAGCTAAGATGTTTGGTATCGAACCTAAAATTGCTATGCTTAGCTATTCAACTAAAGGTTCAGGTTTTGGTGAAAGTGTTGATAAGGTTGTTGAAGCAACAAAAATCGCTCATGAGCTTCGTCCAGACCTTGAAATTGATGGGGAATTGCAATTTGATGCTGCCTTCGTTCCAGAAACTGCAGCTCTTAAAGCACCAGGAAGTAATGTAGCTGGACAAGCTAATGTCTTTATCTTCCCAGGTATTGAAGCTGGTAACATTGGTTACAAGATGGCAGAGCGTCTTGGCGGATTTGCTGCAGTTGGACCTGTATTGCAAGGACTTAACAAACCTGTAAATGACCTTTCTCGTGGATGTAACTCTGACGATGTTTACAAACTAACTCTAATCACAGCAGCGCAAGCTGTTCATCAATAAGAATGAAATCCCTCTTTCCTTCTTGGTAAAGGGGGATTCCCCTTTTTTAAAGACATAATTCATCTGCAAAAATAGCCAAAATATGGTAAAATAGTCAGTAATCATCTATGTTTTATAGAATAAGTTTGTATGAAGAAAAGGAAATAAAATGGCAACTATTCAATGGTTTCCTGGGCATATGTCCAAAGCACGACGTCAGGTCCAGGAAAATTTAAAATTTGTTGATTTTGTGACAGTTTTAGTAGATGCACGTTTGCCCTTGTCTAGTCAAAATCCGATGCTGACTAAAATCATCGGGGAGAAACCAAGGCTATTGATTCTAAACAAGGCAGATCTTGCGGACCCAGCATTAACAAAAGAGTGGCGTCAGCACTTTGAATCACAAGGTATTCAGACACTTGCTATCAACTCTAAGGAACAAATAACAGTAAAAGTAGTAACGGATGCAGCCAAAAAGCTTATGGCAGATAAGATTGCTCGTCAAAAAGAACGTGGTATTCAAATCGAAACCTTGCGTACCATGATTATTGGGATTCCAAACGCTGGTAAATCGACTCTGATGAACCGTTTAGCTGGTAAGAAAATTGCTGTAGTTGGTAATAAACCTGGTGTGACAAAAGGTCAGCAATGGCTTAAAACCAATAAGGATTTAGAAATTTTGGATACTCCAGGGATTCTCTGGCCAAAATTTGAAGATGAAACTGTTGCACTCAAACTTGCCCTTACGGGAGCAATCAAGGATCAGTTACTTCCAATGGATGAGGTAACGATTTTCGGTCTCAATTACTTTAAAACGCATTATCCTGAAAAGCTTCAAGAACGTTTCAAACAAATGAATCTCGACGATGAGGCTCCAGAAATTATCATGGATATGACGCGTATTCTTGGTTTCCGTGATGATTACGATCGTTTTTACAATCTCTTTGTCAAAGAAGTTCGTGATGGAAAACTTGGTAACTATACCTTAGATACATTGGATGATCTCAATGGTAACGATTAAAGAAATAAAAGAAGAATTAGCAAAGATAACTGATCTTGAGAGCCCCTTATTTAAGGAATTTGAAAAAGATTCTCGTTCAGGTGTACAAAAGGAAATTGAAAAGCGTAAAAAGGCCATCCAAGCGGAAATGGATGAAAATCTTCGCTTAGAATCTATGCTTCGATATGAAAAAGAACTTTACGTTCAAGGGATTAACCTAATTGCAGGTGTAGATGAGGTTGGACGTGGTCCGCTAGCTGGTCCAGTGGTGGCTGCTGCAGTGATTTTACCTCAAAATTGTAAAATTAAAGGTTTAAATGACAGCAAAAAAATTCCTAAGAAAAAACACGAGGAGATTTTTCAGGCTGTCAAAGAGAATGCCCTAGCAATCGGTATCAGGATTATGGACAATCAAGTCATTGATCAAGTCAATATCTACGAAGCGACGAAACTAGCCATGAGGGAAGCTATCTCTCAACTTGAACCTCAGCCAGAACATCTTTTGATTGATGCTATGAAGTTGGATTTGCCAATTTCTCAGACATCCATCATCAAAGGAGATGCCAACTCCTTATCTATTGCAGCAGCATCGATTATAGCTAAAGTTACCAGAGATAAGATTATGGCAAACTATGACCAAGAATTTCCAGGCTATGATTTTGCTCAAAATGCTGGCTATGGAACTGCTAAGCATCTAGTAGGAATTGAAAAGCACGGTGTCACACCTATTCATCGCACCAGTTTTGAACCGATTAAAACGATCGTTTCAGAAACTAGTAAAAGATAATTAAAGGAGAGAATTATGGAGGAACAATCGGAAATACTTAGTTCTAAGAAAGAATTTGCCTTCGCGTCCAGTACGATCTTAGCTCAAGTAGGGCGAGGTATTATTGTCGGATTAGTTGTAGGAATTATAGTCGGATCATTTCGATTTTTGATTGAAAAAGGCTTTCATATCGTTCAAGGATTTTATCAAGACCAAGAAAATCTGATACAGAATCTATTGATTATTTTCCTTCTTTATCTTTATATATGCTGGCTTAGTGCCAAGTTAACGCGGTCAGAAAAAGATATCAAAGGTTCTGGTATTCCTCAAGTTGAAGCGGAGTTAAAAGGTCTCATGTCTCTCAACTGGTGGAGTGTCCTCTGGAAGAAATATATTCTAGGTATCTTGGCCATTGCGAGTGGGCTCATGCTCGGTCGTGAAGGTCCCAGTATTCAGCTAGGTGCCGCTGGAGGAAAAGGAATTGCTAAATGGCTCAAGTCTAGCCCTGTTGAGGAGCGTTCTTTGATTGCTAGCGGAGCTGCTGCAGGACTTGCTGCAGCCTTTAATGCACCGATTGCAGGGCTATTATTTGTAGTAGAAGAGGTCTACCACCATTTTTCACGATTCTTCTGGGTTTCTACCTTGGCAGCCAGTCTAGTAGCAAACTTCGTTTCCCTTCTCATCTTTGGCTTAACTCCTGTGCTTGATATGCCTGATAATATTCCTCAAATGAATCTTAGTCAATATTGGATTTATCTGGTTATGGGGATTTTTCTTGGAGTTTCTGGATATCTATATGAGAAAGCTGTTCTAAATGTCGGAAAAGTATATGATTGGATTGGGAAAAAGGTTCACATTGACAAAGCTTATCATCCAATTTTTGCTTTTCTCCTGATTATTCCAGTAGGAATCTTTCTACCACAAATACTTGGTGGGGGAAATCAGATTGTCTTATCCTTAACAGAACAAGATTATAGTTTTCAAATTCTCTTACTTTACTTTATCATTCGCTTTATCTGGAGCATGATCAGTTACGGAAGTGGACTGCCAGGTGGTATTTTCTTACCAATTTTAGCTTTAGGATCTTTACTTGGTGCTCTGGTCGGTGTTATTTGTGTCAATCTTGGCCTTGTTAGCCAGCAGCAATTTCCTATCTTTGTTATCCTTGGGATGAGTGGTTATTTTGGAGCTATCTCAAAAGCACCTTTGACAGCTATGATTCTTGTGACGGAAATGGTTGGTGATATCCGTAATCTCATGCCTTTAGGTATGGTGACCCTAGTTGCTTATATTGTTATGGATTTGCTCAAAGGAGCGCCCGTATATGAAGCCATGCTAGAAAAAATGTTACCTGAATCAGCAACTGATGATGGAGAAGTTACACTGATAGAAATCCCTGTTTCAGACAAAATAGCTGGAAAACAAGTACATGAACTCAATTTACCTCATAATGTGCTTATCACAACCCAAGTACATAACGGTAAAAGTAAGACTGTTAATGGATCTACAAGGATGTATCTAGGTGATATGATTCATCTCGTGATTCCAAAAAGTGAAATTGGAAAAGTGAAAGATTTGCTTTTATAGAAGTGTTGATTTACATAATTTTTATTACGAAAAGTTATAATATATTTTGAAAGGTTTCTCTATGAAAAATAATAAGGCAATTTTGGTATATTTGCTAGGAACATTTATCCAATTAGTATCAGTTTGTCTAGTTTTCTTTCTATTGAATCGTTACTCTGTTCAGTCTAATGTATTAACTATTTCAGGAATCATTCTAGGTGGAATTTCTTCAGCTCTTTGGGGAATAATTGTTGCTAATCGATATTTTCATATTCATTTTAAGAAGATTTTAAAAGATTTTTTTAACATTCATACTAGTTATAAACACTATTTATTATCTTTCTTCCTAATTGTATTTGATTTTTCTTTCATATTGTTTGGTGGGAAAATGTTAGAATTTAGCTGGTATCTCCCTTTTTTGATGTTCTTCAAATTTATTTTATTTGGAGGAATAGAAGAGATTGGATGGCGATATGTTTTTCAACCAATTTTACAAGAAAATTTGCCGTATTTCCTCTCAACAATTTTAACCTTTTTTAGTTGGGCTATTTGGCATCTGTTGTACTTTTACATAGATGGTTCTCTGGCAATATTACAATTGACGCCGTTTTTAATTGGATTACTGACAAATTCTTTCATACTATCAGCACTTTATATTAAAACAAACAATCTCTGGATTTGTGTAATGACTCATTCAATTATTAATGTCTTGTCTCAACTAACCATAGATACTAATCAATACGAAACTTACTTGATAAAAATTTTCGTCATCTTAGTTTCGTGCTATATGGTAATGAATAAAAAAGAAGAGTATAGTCGTAACTGATTGTATTAGTAAAATTTCATTTTAATAAAATGAAATATAGAAATCCAAAACCAAATCAAATTTGATTTGGTTTTTATGATAGATAAGTTTTTATGATAGATAATAAGAATCAAATTTTACTTGAATTACATTTACTAGAGTTGAAGATCGACGGAGGAGCCTTTAGCAAAAAGTATAAAAAATTTTAATTATAATAAATTAATTAAAAGAAAAACTAAAAAAATTTTTGGTTACAAACTATACACTAGCAAAACTAAAATTTTATGTACAATTGACTTAACGTGAGCTAAACTATTGATACAACTGAATTAGAAGCATAAAGTACATTCTTTAAGGAGTGTACTTTATTTTTATTTTGTACATTATTTTGAAGTGTTATTTTGTATATTTTCTAGTTCATAACATCATCTGATTTAAGGAATTGATTTGCACATTTTTACTCTAATAGGTGCAGAAGAAGTAGTGGTTCAATTGTACATTTTTTGCTACTCATTTAAGGTCTTATTGATAGTAAGATATAGATTTTTACTCGTGGTGCTAGTTAATCTCAAAGTATCTCAGATTATTAGTCAGAAAATTTGCTCCATTCTCAACTGCAATCCTGTTAAGCCTTCTAGCTGGTGTTTGTTCGACATCAAAAAAGCACAAAGTTCTGAAAATCGAGTTTCAATAGTCCGTCTCATAGCCATTAGTTTCCAATGATTATGTTGTTTAGCTCTTGCCATATTTTGACGTAAAGGCGTCCAAAGATGGTAACCTTTCTGTTTCAACTGTTCTCTGAGTTCATAGCTAAGATAAGCTAAATCAGCTAAAACATAGGGTTGAGAACAATTTTCTAGTAAGTCATCAACTGCCTTGACCGTCGATTAAGCCGACTTCTTTCAAGGAGACACCCACAAGGATTCTTGTTTAGAAGCACCGAATCAATCAAGAAGGAGCATCCTGAGGTTCCAGCATTTGAAGAATATGACGAGCTACTTGAAGCAATCAAAAAATCCCTATAAAAAGGGATTCTTTTATACCTATAATACCTTGTGCAAAATAGTCGTATATATCAAAATCAGAGTCACGTTACCTACTATTAGACCAAAAGTAGCAAGCAAGGTCTTTGATGTACCCGGCTTAAAATCTGCACTAATCAAATATGGCCAAAAGCATACCATTGGGAAAATGGCTATTAACACGCATACATAGGTAGGAAAGCTTGTCCAAAGAAAACGTGTCGTCTCTAACCAGTGCCCCCATGAAGGTATCATTATTTTGCTTATAGTGAAAAGTATGCATATAAGGTGGACCATCAGAAGATAAATAGCATACTTTGTCTTACTTAGTACTTTTTTCTTTTTCATTTTGCCTAATTATCCCTGCAAATTCTTCTATCGCTCTGCTGCAATATTAGAACTAAAATTAAAATTAACTATATCATTATTCGAATCAAGGTTTAAATTCATAAAATAATGATTCCAAAAGAATTCATTGTTACCTGCTCCCCACTGCACACCGTAATGTCCCAAATATTCATCTCTTGGCTCGCTTGGAGTCAGCCATATTTTTTTCCCAAATACTTTCGTGAACTCGTTTTCGTCAAGCTTCTTTAGTAAATCTATACCATCTATATTATATGAAATTCCATATTTTTTAGCAGCAGTTGTGCATTCAGAATCGAAGCAAACCTGCGTAACTACACAGTCCTTCAGCTCCGTACTCTTCCTCTTATCTCCGTAAACACCTATACATCCGAGAACTACATTCTTCTTTACAAGAAGATAAGTCGATCGTGTGACTGCAGAGTCATATGACTTAAATCCGCTTGGCACTGTTACACCGGAACCTTGGTATTTATAATAGCTTCCCGATGTCAAAAGCTCATTATAATTAGGATAATCATGTCTACCATTTGATACATAGATTTCAAACCCCTGGTCTATCAAATCCGAAATCTTAGTCTCTGTAAGATGAATTTCAGTTCTGTCAATTTTAAGTGGAGGTGCGTTATCAGGTAGACCTATAATTATATATACAAACATCAAAAAAACGAATACCATAAGCACTGCAACGATACCTATCCAAGATTTCCCGGTTCTCTTTCGTGCATTGAAAAGCGCCATTATAGAAGGCGTGATTATAGCAGCACCAATTGGCGCCGCCCCATGACGGAACATGCCCATGACCTTAAAGGCAATTACAGCGCTAATTAGTATTAAAACTATGTGCACTGCATACTCTCCTACGCTTAGCTTACTCGTCCTAGTCTGATTATTTGCTGGGGCATCGTACACTGGAACACCGTTCTCAAAGGTGTTCTTCATTCTAAAACGCAGCCAAAACAATATTCCAATAAACACAACTGCCAAGAACACTAGCAACCCAATAAAAACTAATCTTTCCATCTGTAACCTTTTCTCTGACCTAATTATCGTTCATCAAAATTCATATCTAGTCTACCACATTTTGAAATTGTTTTACAATATTTACATACTTGTGCACGAATCAAAAAGTTTTAAAAGGATTTAACGACTTAGCAACGACACAACAAACTCTAATGCATGAGTGGGATTATGTAAATAACCTCCTAATAGCAAATCCAACTGAAATCACAGAGTTGAGTAATATGTCTGTATGGTGGATATGTCAGGAAAACTCAGATCATCGTTATAAAATTCAAGTTAAAGAAAGAATGGCGTACAGAAAACGAAATAAAAAGGCATGTTCGATTTGCAAAGGTTACAGAAGAAAGCAAGAACATTTTATACAGTTTAAAAAAGATATAAAAAAATAAGAAAACTTTATTTAAGTAATATAAAGTATTTTTATATTGTCAAAATGTACAATTGAAAAATTTTCAGTTTTCACTTAGATAAAGTACATAATTAAGAATAATTAGCTCTAAAATAATTTTTGGTTATGGTTTAAGATTTAGTTATTGCATATATCACCTATAACATCTTTCCGAAAAACTATAATTTTCTTGAAAAAAATATATAGCTATGCTATACTACTAGTATAGAAAGATTTGGAGAAAAACATGAAACGCGAGATCTTATTAGAACGTATTGATAAACTCAAACAAGTCATGCCCTGGTACGTTCTGGAATACTATCAATCAAAACTAGCTGTTCCATACAGTTTTACGACCTTGTACGAATACTTAAAGGAATACGATCGATTTTTTACCTGGGTCTTGGAATCTGGTATATCGGATGCTGATACTATGGCAAATATTCCTTTGGATGTTCTTGAGAACATGACCAAGAAAGACATGGAATCTTTTATTCTTTACTTACGGGAGCGTCCTTTGCTCAATGCTAATACGACAAAGAATGGTGTCTCCCAAACAACCATCAACCGTACTTTATCAGCGCTTTCTAGTCTTTATAAGTACTTGACTGAGGAGGTTGAAAACGAGCAAGGCGAACCATATTTCTACCGTAATGTTATGAAGAAAGTTGCTACCAAGAAAAAGAAAGAAACTTTGGCTGCTCGAGCCGAAAATATCAAGCAAAAGCTCTTTTTAGGAGATGAAACAGAGGGGTTTTTGAATTATATCGATGAGGAATACCCAAAAACTCTCTCAAATCGTGCCCTAGCTTCCTTTAATAAGAATAAAGAGCGAGATTTAGCCATTATAGCACTCCTTCTCGCCTCTGGTGTCCGTCTCTCTGAAGCCGTTAACCTAGACCTTCGTGACCTCAATCTTAAGATGATGGTGATTGACGTCACTCGAAAAGGTGGAAAACGAGACTCTGTCAATGTTGCTGCCTTTGCTAAGCCTTATCTGGAGCAATATCTTGAAATTCGAGACAAACGTTACAAGACAGAAAAGACTGATACAGCCCTATTTCTGACCTTGTATCGAGGTGTTCCAAACCGAATTGATGCTTCTAGTGTTGAAAAGATGGTGGCTAAGTATTCGGAAGACTTCAAAGTTCGCGTGACACCCCATAAATTACGCCATACATTGGCAACGCGTCTATATGATGCAACCAAATCACAGGTTCTGGTCAGTCACCAGCTGGGACATGCCAGCACACAAGTTACCGACTTGTATACGCATATTGTTAATGATGAACAGAAAAATGCCCTGGATAGTTTGTAAGCTACATAACATAAATTATGTAACGTTTTAGAGTTAGAAAAAGAGCGTAGGATTTTTTATCGAATCTTACGCTCTTTTATTATTCTATAAAAATTCGATCCAATAATTACGGTGTGGCTCAATAATGACTGGTTTTCCCAAAAACGACTTTAGATAAGCCAGATTCGCAGGGCTAACAGGTCTTTTCTCTTCGTTGTACTTCTCAGCACTTTCTTTCGTTAGAAAGCATTTAACAGCTTCATATGGCGTACCATCGTTAGCTGTTCTATCAATGCCCATATAAGAAATTTCATCACCTTTTTGAGGAATGTCAGTAAGCAGTTTTCCAATAAAGTAGACCGTTTTATCTTTCATTAATTCATAAGCTTTACTATTTTTAAGGCGGTTATTAGCTGCAGCATACATAATACAAAAACTATCAACAATGTCTTTCATAGGCATTAATGCTTCTTTGCTAACGATAATTTCCTCAGGAGCAAGTCCTTCAATGATTAAGCTTTTATAATGAGGTTGCTGGATGACATTATCTAAAGCCATTCCCAGTGGGATTTGGACAGCTTGAAAACCTAATGGTTCTAACTCTTGTCTTTTCTTATCGAAGTGTTCTTGTGTGATACTAATAATCAAATCGTAAGGATTTGTAGATTCTTGTTTTTTTAAAAATGCTACCACAGTACGATCTAACTGTTCAAATAGTCCGAGATTTTCAATTGGAATTTTTATCATTGATATTAGGCCTCATTTATTTAAATTTTCACAATATTATACTCCCATCAAATTTTAATATCAAGTTTAAACAAAAAGAAATCCATATTACATGGATCTCTTTTGATTTTATTCTACAACTGCCTCAGCAATTTCTTCTGCAGTGATTCCTGCGAAGTATCGACCTAGGTTAATGGTTTGAAGGGCTTTAAGAACATCTTCACGTTCGTATTTGACACCACGAAGAACATCTTCTACTGCTGCAACATCTTCGATACCGAAGAAGTCACCGTAAATCTTGATATCTTGAATTTTTGACTCAATAACATTAGCAAAGATTTCAACCTTACCGCTTGGGAATTTAGTTCCACGACGGACATTGTATTCAGGTGATTTCCCATAGTTCCAGTCCCAAGTTCCAAACTTAGTTTCTTTGATTCGATTGATTTCAGCCAATTCTTCCTCAGAAAAAACGTACTCTGTCATTTCAGGGTATTCTTTTTTCATGTATTCCAAAAGCAAGTCACGGAACTCTTCAACGGTGATTTTTTCTGGCAATTCATCTACGATATTGGTTACACGTGCGCGAACTGATTTAACGCCTTTTGATTCGAACTTATCTTTAGAAACTTTGAGTGCGTTAGCAAGGACTGACAAATCAACGTCGAAGAGAAGGCAACCATGGTGCATGATACGGCCATTGATATAGGCTTGTGCATTTCCACAGAATTTCTTACCGTCGATTTCTAAGTCGTTACGGCCTGTAAATTCAGCTTTAACACCAAGTTCAGCTAAAGTATTGATAACTGGAGTAGAGAAGCTCTTGAAGTCAAAGGCTTTGTTTTCATCTTCTTTTGAAATGATTGTATAGTTGAGGTTGTTCAAATCATGATAAACAGCTCCACCACCACTGATACGACGTACTACTTCAATTCCGTGTTCACGAACATAATCACGGTTGATTTCTTCGATGGTATTTTGGTGACGACCTACAATAATAGATGGTTTGTTGATCCAAAGAAGGAAGATTTGATCCTCGTCCAAAAGATGTTTAAAAGCATATTCCTCTAAAGCAATATTAAAGGCAGTGTCATTTGAATGATTGATAATGTATTTCATAAGATACCTTCTAATACGATAGAGACTGGAAAATAATTCCAGTCTAGTCTATCTATTTTTATTTTTTCTTAGGTGAATGGATAGCCATTCCAAGAACATCCGCAAACGCTTCGTACATAACTTCAGAGTATGTTGGGTGTCCGTGGATTGTCTTAAGCATTTCTTCAACAGTGATTTCCATTTCGATGATGCTTGACGCTTCGTTAATCAATTCTGCTGCTGCAGGACCAATGATGTGAACTCCAAGGATTTCGCCATATTTCTTATCGGCAATAACCTTAACGAAACCTTGAGCTGCATCAGATGCAATGGCACGTCCGTTTGCAGCAAAGTTGAATTTACCGATTTGGACATCGTATTTTTCACGAGCTTGTTCTTCTGTTAAACCAACTGCTGCTACTTCTGGAAGTGTGTAGATCGCTGCAGGAGTCAAGTTCAATTTCGCAACAACGTGGTTTCCTTTAAGAGCATTTTCAGCTGCTACTTCACCCATACGGAAGGCAGCGTGAGCCAACATCTTAGTACCGTTGATATCACCTGGTGCATAGATACCTGGAACAGAAGTTTCCATGTATTCATTGACCTTAATTCGACCACGGTCTAATTCAAACTCAACATCTCCGATACCTTCAAGATCTGGAACACGACCGATTGAAAGAAGGGCTTTATTCGCGATAATATCATCTTTTCCTTCAACCTTGATACGGAGTTTGCCATCTTCTTCAATGATTTCTTGGAGTTTAGTACCTGTCAAGATAGTCATACCTTTACGTTCTAGGATTAGACGTAGGTTCTTAGATACTTCAGCATCCATAGCTGGTACAATGCGGTCCATCATTTCGATAACAGTAACTTTTGAACCAAATGTCATAAAGGCTTGACCAAGTTCGATACCAACGACACCACCACCAATAATCACAAGGCTTTCTGGAACTTCGTTCATTTCAAGGATGTCATCACTAGTCATTACAAGAGATGATTCCATACCAGGAACGTTGATTTTGCTTACTTTTGAACCACCAGCAAGGATGATCTTCTTAGTTTCAAGCAATTCAGAACCATTTACCAAGACATTCTTATCTTTAGTAATAGTACCGATACCTTTATGAACATCAACTCCATAGCTACGAAGAAGTCCTGCAACACCACCTACAAGGGTATTGACAACTTTAGATTTTGTTTCTAAAAGTTTCTCCATATCAACTGTGAAATTAGGATTTTCAATTACGATACCACGATTTGCTGCATGACCGATACTCTCGATAATTTCGGCGTTATGGAGGTAAGTCTTAGTTGGGATACATCCACGGTTCAAACAAGTTCCACCAAGTTCAGATTTCTCAACAAGAGCAACTTTACCACCTAATTGTGCAGCTTTAATAGCAGATACATAACCAGCAGGTCCACCACCGATAACAACGATGTCATAAGCATCATCGCTCTTACCATCATCGTTTGAGGCACTTGCTGCAGGTGCTGGGCTAGCTTCTGGTGCAGCCGCTCCAGCTGTTGGGATATTTTCCCCTTCTTCACCAAGATAACCGATAACTTCAGTAACAGGGACAGTCTCTCCGTCGCCTTTTAGAATAGCGATTAAGTATCCATCTTCTTCTGCTTCCAATTCCATGCTGACTTTGTCAGTCATGATTTCCAAAAGGATTTCTCCTTCTTTTACAAATTCTCCGACTTTTTTATTCCATTGGACGATTTGTCCTTCTGTCATATCCACGCCGGCTTTTGGCATAATTACTTCTAAGGCCATATCTTACTTCCTTTATCTATATTTCTAAAACAAATATTTTAAACCAACATTGAGATTGGGTTTTCAATCAAAGCTTTCAAGTCTTTCATAAACTTAGCACCAGCCATACCATCTACGACACGGTGGTCAATTGTCAATCCAAGACTCATAATTGGACGAATCACGATTTCACCATTTACTACAACCGGTTTCTCAACTGTTGAGCTAACACCGAGGATGGCTGAGTTCGGTTGGTTGATGATAGGACCAAATGATTGAACCCCAAACATTCCCAAGTTACTGATGGTGAAGGTTGAATTTTGCAATTCGCTAGGAGATAGTTTACCATCCAAAGTACGTCCGATGACATCTTTAAATGCAACAACCAATTCAGACAAGCTGAGTTTTTCAGCGTTGTAGACAACTGGTGTCATAAGACCGTTATCCATACCAACTGCCATTGCAAGATTTACATAGTTGTGAGTAATAATTGTCTTACCATCTTCTGTCAGTGAAGCGTTGATGTATGGGTGTTTCATAAGAGTCTTAACAACCGCTAGAGAAAGCAAGTCTGTAACAGTGATTTTCTTACCAGTTGCTTCCATAATTGGATCAAGAACTTTCTTACGAAGTGCTAACATTTCAGACATATCAACATCGTAGTTAAGTGTAAAGGTTGGAGCAGTTAAGTATGACTCAACCATACGTTGCGCAATAACCTTACGCATAGGAGTCATCGGAATGCGTTCGATTTCTCCATAAGGCGTTACGTTGTCTGGAACTTCTTCCACTTTCTCAATTTGAGCAGGTGATTTAATGGTGTCATTTTCGATATTTTCAGGAAGATAGGCCAAAACGTCCTTCTTCATGATTTTACCACGATGACCTGTTCCTTGGATTTCTTGCCAAGCAATATTATGTTCTAATGCAATTCGTTTTGCGAGTGGTGAAATGCGAACCACGTTAGTGTCTTTATATGTTTCCACGTCTTCTTTGTGGACACGACCGTTTGCGCCTGAGCCAGAAATGTCATAGAGGTTAATTCCTAAATCATCCGCTAATTTTCTAGCTGCAGGAGTCGCTCTTAGCTTATCATCAGCCATGACCTCTCCTATTCTATTTATGATGCAAAGGGCGTTTAAAAGCGACCGAAAAATAGGAAATCAACGCAGACTTCGATGAAGTCAAGGAGATTTATCTTTTTTCCGAGCTTTTAGCCCGTGCTCTAATCTAAGATATCAAGGACGCAGAGAACTTTGCATCACTATATACAAAGTTTCCTCGTCTAATTTAACAAACATTACATAATTTATGTTATGTATTATTGTTTGTTGTGAGTTTTGCGGATTGCATCTTTGATGCTTTCAACTGTTGGAATCATTGCATTTTCAAGATTTTGTGCGTAAGGCATTGGCACATCTTCCCCTGCACAGCGACGAATTGGAGCATCCAAGTAATCAAATGCTTCTGATTCAGAAATGATAGCTGAGATTTCACCGATATAACCACTTGTTTTGTGGGCGTCATTAACAAGAACGACTTTTCCTGTTTTCTTGACAGAGTTAATAATGATTTCTTTATCAAGCGGAACCAAGGTACGTGGGTCTACCACTTCAACTGAAATGCCTTCTTCAGCCAATTCTTCAGCAGCTTGCATAACACGACGAAGCATTTTACCGTATGTTACGACAGTTACATCTGTTCCTTCGCGTTTAATTTCACCAACTCCAAGTGGAATGGTATAGTTAGGATCTACTGGTACTTCACCTTTTTGGTTAAATTCCGATTTGTATTCAAGAATGATAACAGGGTTGTTGTCTCGGATAGAAGACTTAAGAAGTCCCTTCATATCAGCAGGCGTACCAGGAGCAACAACTTTCAATCCAGGGATGTGAGTGAACCAAGATTCCAATGATTGTGAGTGTTGAGCTGCAGAACCTACACCGTTACCAGCAGCACAGCGGATTGTAATAGGCACTTGACCTTTACCACCAAACATGTAACGAGTTTTAGCTGCTTGGTTGACGATATTATCCATGGCAATAACAGAAAAGTCCATGAAAGTCATGTCAACGATTGGACGAAGTCCTGTCATAGCAGCACCTGCTGCTGCACCAGAAATTGCAGCTTCAGAGATTGGACAGTCACGTACACGTTCTGGCCCAAACTCCTCTAACATTCCTACAGAAGTTCCGAAGTCTCCACCAAAAACTCCGACATCCTCACCCATCAAAAGCACATTTTCATCACGACGCATTTCCTCAGACATTGCAAGGATAATGGTATCGCGGAAAGACATTAATTTTGTTTCCATATTTTCTCTACTTCTCCTTAGTCTGCGTAAATATCTTCAAAAGCTGATTCTAGCGGAGGGAATGGACTTTCTTCTGCAAACTTAACAGATGCTTCCACTGCTTCCTTGACTTGAGCCTGAATTTCTTCAAGTTCTTCTGCACTAGCAATCTTGTTTTCAACAAGGTACTTGCGGAGGTTTTCGATTGGATCTTTTTCCTTCCACTCATCGACTTCTTCACGTGTACGATATTTACCAGGGTCTGATGATGAGTGACCAAGCCAACGGTAAGTTACACTTTCGATTAAGACAGGGCCTTTCCCAGAACGAACATGGTCAACTGCTTTCTTAAATCCTTCGTATACATCAATTACATTGTTTCCATCAGGAATAAACATTCCAGGAATGCCGTAAGCAGCGCTACGCTCGTGAATATGCTGAACATTAGTCATTTTCTTGATGTCAGCAGAGATTCCATAACCGTTATTGATACAGTAGAAAATAACTGGAAGATTCCAAATTGAGGCCATATTAACAGCTTCGTGGAATACACCTTCGTTAGTCGCTCCATCACCAAAGAAGCAGACAACGATTTTACCAGTGTTTTTCATTTGTTGAGTAAGGGCTGCACCTACTGCAATACCCATACCACCACCAACAATACCGTTGGCACCAAGGTTACCTGCATCAAGGTCGGCGATGTGCATTGATCCACCTTTACCTTTACAAGTTCCAGTATACTTACCAAGGATTTCAGCCATCATACCATTAAGGTCGATTCCTTTAGCAATGGCTTGACCGTGACCACGGTGGTTTGATGTGATAAGGTCATCTTCATTAAGAGCTAACATAGCCCCAACGTTAGCAGCCTCCTCACCAACAGAAAAGTGCGTCATTCCTGGCACTTTCCCTTTTTTTACTAATTGAGCAATCTTCAAGTCCATGCGACGGATTTCTTCCATCTTTCGGAACATTTCAAGCAGAAGATTTTTATCTAGAGTTGACATAATCTTGCCTTTCTAAGTTTAATTTCTTATAGTTCTATTCTAACTTATAGGTTAATGAGAGTCAAAGAATATGCTTGCTATTTTTTCACAATATAAAAAAAGAAAAGTCAATGAAATCAAGACTTTTCTTTACATAAAACGACTATTTCACAAACTAATTTTCAAGGATATTTTCATCAAATTATTTGAATCTTTTCATAATAACTTGTAAACGCCACTGATAGAGTAGGCCACTGACAACTAAACTTACGATAAGACCTATCCAATATGAATAAGCATCAAGATTTGTTGAATAATCTAGAAACACACCAAGAGGTATAGCAACTCCCCAGTATCCAAGGAGACCAAGGTAGAAAGGTATGACAGTATCTTTGTAACCTCGTAAAATTCCTTGTAATGGCGCTGCAAATGTGTCAGCTAACTGGAAAAACAAGCTATAGGTCATAAAACTTGCAGTTAATTGAATGAACTCTGGATCATGACCATATAGACTGGCAACATTTTCTCTAAAAACATATAGAAAGGAAAGTGTCAAAATTGCGAATGCCATAGCTGATAGTCGACCGATTTTAATATATTTTTTAGCATCTTCTAATCGTTTGGCTCCAACTTCGTAAGAAACAACAATTGCCATTGCTGTTGAAACACTCATAGGAAAGGCGTACATGAGAGATGAAAAATTCATAGCTGACTGATGGCTAGCAATAATCAACGATGAAAATTTTGCCATAATCAAGCCAACTGCTGAAAAAATAGCAACCTCTGCAAATACGGTTCCACCTATCGGTAAGCCTAATTTGATTGCTTCTTTTATTTTATCTCCGTCTAAGGGTAATCGTTTCTCTAAATGCAGTTCTTTCAATTTTTCCTGTTTAAGAAGGACTAGTATGGAAATCCCCAACAACGCCCAATAAGCTAAAGATGTACCCAGACCTGCTCCTGCACCTCCTAACTCAGGGAAGCCAAAAGCTCCGTAGATTAAGAGGTAGTTAAAACCACTATTGAGAGGTAGCAATAAAAGCATTAAATACATGGATAGCTTAGTTAATCCCAGTGCATCCAATAATGAACGGATAACACTAAAAAGTAAGAGTGGAATAATCCCTATTGCTAAAAACCATAGATAACGAATTGCTATATCTGCCACTGCTGCTTCTAGCCCCATATTGTTTAGAATTAGTGGCGCAGCAAGAAAAACTAAAACAAATAGAAAGATGGATAATCCAAGCGAAAGATAAAGAAATTGATAAAAATCAGAAGCCACTTCATTTTTCTTTCCTCGACCCAAATGATGTCCAACTATAGGAACCAAGGCTGAAACAATACCTGTTAGAAAAGTAAAGAAAGGATTCCACAAACTTGTCGCCATTGATACGCCAGCCAAATCAATAGTATTGTACTGACCAGTCATAGTCGTATCTACAAATGAAGCTGAGTAATTCGCGAATTGATAAACTAAAATTGGAAAGAAAATCTTAAGAAATAAGATAAATTTGTCTTTAAAATGATGGGTTGGATACATACAGACTCTCTCTAAATTTTAATTTTATAGAGCAGTATTCTATTTAGTTTTTATAGACAATCTGTCCATTACAAATAGTGTATTTTACCTGCCCTTTTAAAGTTTCACCGATGAATGGTGAATTCGCTGCTTTAGAAGCAAAATGCGTGTCTACGATTCGATCCGCTTGATCATCAAAAATTGTAATATCAGCCGGACCGTTTTCTGATAGATAACCTGCTTCAAAGTTATAAAGTTTTGCTGGGTTGTAGGACATTTTTTCTAGCAATTGCATTAAACTCAACTCGCCAGGCTCCACCAAATAGGTTAAACCTAGTGACAAAGAAGTTTCCAAACCTGTCATACCTGATGGCGCTTTGGTAATATCCTCAACATTTTTTTCGTCAGCATGGTGAGGCGCGTGATCTGTCGCAATTACTGAAATGACACCTGACTTGAGTCCTTCGATAACTGCACGGCGATCAGACTCCAAGCGAAGTGGTGGATTCATCTTTGCGTTGCTTCCTTTAGTCAAGAGAAGAGCTTCAGTCTTCGAAAAATGCTGTGGAGCAACTTCTGCAGTTACGTTGGCTCCCAAATTTTGAGCAAACTCCACAACCTTGACACTTTCTTCCTTAGATAAATGCTGAATATGAACATGAGCCTTGGTTGCGTAGGCAATCATGACATCACGTGCAATCATTGCATACTCTGCAACCCCAGTAGCACCGCAGATATGAAAGTGCTCTTTAGCGATATTTTCGTTAAAGCCAAGCGTACCATTCAGACCAGGATCTTCTTCGTGCAAGCTGATAAAAGTGTTGAGTTTTTTAGCCTCTTCCATAGCTTCTTTAACTACTTTACTACTTTCAAGAGGAATACCATCATCAGAAAAACCAACGGCTCCAGCTTCTAAAAGCGCCTTAAAGTCTGTCAAATCTTGGCCATTAAAGTTTTTGGTAATTGTAGCCACAGACTTAACGTTAATCTTTTCCTTAGCGGCAGACTGAAGAACTTCCTGCAAAGTCTCAACATCTGAAATGGTTGGATTGGTATTAGCCATCATGACAACTGTCGTAAAACCACCTGCTGCAGCTGCTAAAGCACCTGTATGAATGTCTTCTTTATGAGTCTGACCAGGTTCACGGAAATGGACATGGATATCTACCAATCCAGGTGCAACCACAAGTCCAGTTGCATCAACAACTTGAGCTTCATCCTTATCAATTTGAGGAGCAATTTGAATGATTTTCCCTTCATCAACCAAAACATCACAAACTTTATCCAAACCAGACTTTGGATCCATTACTCGACCATTTTTAATTAGTAACATCTGCTTTCTCCTTTATTCGTAGAAATCCACTTGGGTATCCAATAACTTATCACCATCATAAACAAACTTGGCTGAAAAGAATGGTTTATCTTCTAAAAGCCACTCTACGAAGGTGTGGTCTCCTTCCCAGGTTGGTTTGCTTAAAACCTCGTCATAAGGAACCCATTCTAAAGTCCCTTCATTACAATCAATCAATTCCCCCTCAAACTCAGTCACCTTAAATACATAGGTGTACCAGTCCAGGTCTGGTGTAAACTCAGGAAAGGTGATAACTCCCTTTAATACTGGTTTTGCTTTTAGACCAGTTTCTTCTAAAATCTCACGAGCAGCACATTCTTGTGGAGTTTCTCCACGCTCTAACTTGCCACCTACACCGATCCATTTTCCTTCATGGACATCATTAGGCTTTTTATTGCGATGAAGCATGAGCAATTCTTTTCCATTATCAATGTAGCAAATTGTCGCTAACTGAGGCATATTCTCTCCTTATCTAAGCCAATCGATTGGCTCTTGTCCTGTTTCTTTTAAGAATGCATTGGCCTTGGAAAAAGGCTTGGAACCCCAAAATCCTCTGTAAACAGAAAGAGGACTTGGGTGGGCTGATTCGATAATTAAGTGCTGAGGATTTTTAACCAAGAACTTCTTCTTACGTGCATAAGCACCCCAGAGTACAAAAACCACAGGTCTATCTAAATTATTGACAACCTTAATCACTGCATCCGTGAATGGCTCCCATATCTGACCAGCATGACCATTAGCCTGGCCAGCAGGGACTGTCAAGCAAGCATTGAGAAGCAAAACACCCTGCTCCGCCCAAGAGGTCAAGTCATGAGACGGTTTTACCCCAATATCATCCGCAAGTTCTTTTAAAATATTTTGCAAAGAAGGAGGTGCTGGAATAGAATCTGGAACTGAAAAACTCAAGCCCTGAGCTTGACCAGGCCCATGATAGGGATCCTGCCCCAGAATCACTACCTTAACCTCTTCCAGCGGAGTCGTCAAAAGAGCCTGAAAAACCTTCTCCTTAGGTGGATAAACAGTTCCCTGAGCATAGACCTGTTCCATAAATTGATTGATTTTCCCAAAATAACCTTCAGGTAATTGCTCCTTAATCAAAGCATGCCAAGATGAGTGTTGCATCGCCAACTCCTTTATCGTATCCATCTAAAGGCACGTCTTAATTCATCCGTACCATTTTTAAAAAAGCATAAACCATGTGCAAGAATGATCTTATCCGGTTTCCAGTTTAACATACGGGCAAAGGAAACCTTTGCTTCCCTTTGCCTTCCTATAAAAGTCATCCGATAGTCAATAGGAGTTTGACCATCAGGAGCTGTTACACGAGCTAAACGATAGAATCTTCTGCGAATTGGACTAGCTATATTTTCAGGTTCAAAATTCTCTATAAGGTCTGTTAAAATAAGTGTTTTAGTTGATTTATGAAAAAATACCACCTCTTCGATGACAGAACTTCCCTTAAAAACAAGCTGTTCAATCTCATCAGACCATAGGTCAGGAGCCATATCTGTTAAAGGAGCATCAAATTCTACCTTGACATTCTGACTTTTCGCTCTCTCTTCAACTCCTGGACTAGACCATGCTTGTGCATAAGGATATCTTTTTTTCCAATCTGCAATATAGGCGTAGTGAATCTTATTGGGTGAAATCAGGTAAGCAACTTTGCCCAAAGCATCCAGTTCGGTAAAGAGTTGCTCATTTGGCGCAATAGGAGAATGAATCCAAAGTTTGCAATCATTTAACTTAATCACCGTCATACGTGTCTGAAATGGAAGTTTGAAGATTTTCATGTCCATTTGAATTAAATCACCATCTACTATCCAGATATTTTGATCAACTTCCTTTAGTGTATACAATGGTTCATAAAGAGAAAGTTCTGCCCTTAACATCGTTATCTATTCCTTCGTTTTTACTGCCTCTATTATAGCAAAAAGTGGCTATCTAAACCACTTTTTACAGTTTCTATAAAATTTCTAGAAGAGCTTGGTAGGAGTCGACTTCATAAGTCGGCTTTGCTAGCGTCTTATTTTCCAGATGATGAGGATTGTACCAGATGGTATCAATGCCAGCATTATTTCCACCCTGAATATCAGCTGACAAAGAATCACCAATCATAAGGGCATGGTTTTTATTAAAGTTAGGGATACGAGATCCAATTTTCTCATAAAATGCTGCATCTGGTTTTTGGGTATGAAGTTGCTCTGAAATGAAGATTTCCTTGAAAAATGGTGCGATACCAGATTGTTCCAAACGACCTGTCTGAATATAGGTAATTCCATTTGTCGCAGCATAGAGTTCAAAGCCCTGATGTATCAATTTTTTTAATAAATCTTCCACACCTGGGAAAATCTGTCCCTGTTTAGACAGGAAAAACTGGTAACGCTCTGCTAAGTAGGCACCATCTTTTTCAATGCCAAAATGAGCAAACAATTTTGCAAAACGTGTATTGACTAGTTCTTGTTTTGTAATCTTTTTCAGCTCCAAATCCTTCCAAAGTGTTCTGTTCATTGGCACATAATAATCCTTGTATGCTTGGATATCCTCAACTCCTTCTTCTTTTAGGAGGTGCGATAAGGCTACATCCTCAGCAGCATCAAAATCAAGTAAAGTATGATCGAGGTCAAAGAGTAAAAATTTATAAGTCATTAATTTATTGTCCTGTATTCAATAGTCTTAATATACTTCAAAGTATAGCACAAACAGATAGAATAATAAATCCTCACACGATTGATTTTCAAATAAGTAATTTTAAAAATATAATAAATAATAAAATTTAATATAAAATTTCTAGTATTCAAAAATAGTTAATTCTTAGATTTTTGTAAATTGTTGAAATGATTTTTTTATCATTAGATGAAACACTAAAAATTTAAATCTGATAAAACAAAGAATGTAAGCGTTTTTCTATCATTTTATTTCTTAAGAAACAGATAAATTCTAATTCTTTGTGATTTTTTTAATTTATAGCAAATTCCACATATATATTATTGATGTACACATTATAATGTGATATAATTCGCTTATAGGATAGTTTTAGTAATAGACTAGGAGGAGGCCAGTAATAAGGGTGTCTATAAAATCATCCTATATAATAATTTACTCAGGGAGTATTACTTAAAGTACAATTTTTTTGTATCTTAAGAATACCAATCTAACAAAAGGGAAGGAAAATAATGAAGAACAAAAAGAAATTGGGAATCTTTTCTTTTATTATTTGCTTATTGACAACTGTCTTTGTATTTAGTTTGAATAAGACATTTGCTGAAACTCCTGAGGTTTCTGTAACTGGAAAATTTGTAGATGCAATTACAGATGTCAAAGTTGTAAATAATGAAGGTGGAGATCTAACTTGGGATTTAGCGCAATGGGCTACATTCCGTATCAATGCAAATTTTGATTTATCTGGAAAAAATGTCAAAGCAGGGGATACTACTGTTATGACTGTACCAGACGCTTTGGTGGTTACTTCACAATCATTCGAAATTCGTGATATCAATACAAATGAGATTATCGCGCACGCTAAAGTAAGTGCGGATAACAAGTCCATTTCTTTAACTTATACGGATTATGTTGAAAAACATAACGATACAAATGGCTCTTTCTTCTTCTATGCTCGTGTCGATTTCAAAAAACATCCTCAACAAGGAGAAATTCCAATTGAGATTACGATAAACAAAGAATCAAAACCTGCTGGGAAGATTACATTTAAAGGTATCGGAGATGGAGATCCAAAAGTTTTAACAAAGACTAGTTGGGTTAATGAAGGTGATAAAAGAGAGATCCAATACACTATTTCAGTCAATCGTACAAAAGAGAATATTCAAGGTGTAACGATTGAAGACCACTTGCAATTTACAAATGCTAGCTATGTAAAAGATAGTATTAAAGTTATCAAAGGTAAATTCTCTTACGAAACTGGTGAATGGGTATTCTCAAACCGCGTTGATGTTACAGATCAACATAAAATTACAGTTAGTGAAGACGGCCAATCCTTCGTTATCGAACTAGGTGACATTACAGATCAAGATCAGTATCGTATTTCTTATAACGTTCGTCTAAATTATGACCCTGTAGACGGTGAGGTCTTAAAAAATGATGCAACTCTTAAAGGTGTTGGTATTGAAAGTACCAGCATAACTAATGCTGCTGCAGTTCAAATTGCTGGTGGTGCTGGTCTTGGTTATGTATACTCAATCAATATCCATAAAGTAGATGAAGCGAATCAACCACTTAAGGGTGCTAAATTTAAAGTAGTTCGTCAAGCTAATAACCAAGTTATTGGTGAGTATGTATCAGATGATAATGGTAATATTGCTGTTAACAAACTGTTGAAAGATAAATATATTATCACCGAGGTTGAAGCACCATCCGGCTATATCATCAAGGATGCAGATACAGAAGTTAACGTTGATGATTTTGGAGCTGATCGTTCAGCAACTAAAACAATTGTGAATCCAAAAGAAGAAACAACAACTACAACTACTACAACTACGACTGAAGAGCCAACGACTACTTCAACTACAACTACAACTGAAGAGCCTACAACTACTTCAACTACAACAACAACTGAAGAGTCTACAACTACTTCAACTACAACAACTACAACCGAAGAGCCAACGACTACTTCAACAACCACAACAACTGAAGAGCCTACAACTACTTCAACTACAACAACAACTGAAGAGTCTACAACTACTTCAACTACAACAACAACTGAAGAGCCTACAACTACTTCAACTACAACAACAACTGAAGAGTCTACAACTACTTCAAGCACAACAACAACAACTGAAGAACCTAAGACTACTTCAAGCACAACAACTACAACTGAAGAACCTAAGACTACTTCAAGCACAACAACAACAACTGAAGAACCTAAGACTACTTCAAGCACAACAACTACAACTGAAGAACCTAAGACTACTTCAAGCACAACAACTACAACTGAAGAGCCTAAGACTACTTCAAGCACAACAACTACAACTGAAGAACCTAAGACTACTTCAAGCACAACAACTACAACTGAAGAACCTAAGACTACTTCAAGCACAACAACTACAACTGAAGAGCCTAAGACTACTTCAACTACAACAACTACAACAACCACTGGTGAAGAACCTAAATCTACAGTAACAACAACAAACGACAAACCAGGACTTCCTAATACTGGTGAAGGCAAAGGAACGTTAGTTACTATCATTGGTTTTGTAACTCTCATTTCATCAATCGGTGCCATTGCATTCTTACGTAAAAATGAAAAAGAATAATGTTAAAGATTGATTAACTATATAAAGGACTATTTCAAAAATAGTCCTTTTTCATTTCCTCGACGAATGAATCATTGCTTACAAACATTGTTCAAAGTAAATGTTTAAATTTTTTCAGAGAATTTAATATAATTTTATAATTAGAACAGTTAAATACTTGAAGTTTTATTTATTTGTGATATAATTCACCTTATAGGATATTTTTTTGATAATTGACTAGTAGGAGGTGCATTTTTAGTAGTGTTGTCTTGAAAAAGTAACCTATATAATTATGCATATATTTGTAAGTTTTGGTTTTAACACACAAATAGGTGTAAAAATTTGGAGACAAATAGGAGAAGGAAATGAAAAAAAATAATCTAAGTAGACTTGCAAAAGTCTTCTTTCTTGTATTTTTACCCTTATTGTTCATAGTATTTTCGCAGTCTGATGTGGTAAAAGCTGGAGATGTCAGTAATAATATTAGCTCTCTGACTGTTTCATCAAATGAAATCACAGATGGTGGACAAACAACTGTTAAGTTTACATTTGACGAGCACGCACAAAAAATCCAACCAGGTGATACATTAAAAGTTAATTGGACTAGTTCTGGTACAGTCTATGGGGTAGGTTTTAAAAAGACTATTCCTCTAAACATCGACGGAACTTACGTTGGAGACATGGTCATTACTGATGGCTCTGCTACTGTTACTTTTAACGAAGCTATCAAAAACCTTCAAAACATCCGTGGTTGGGGTGAATTTGAGATTGAAGTTCATAATGATACAGCAACTGATAAAGAACATGTTGGTAAATTCACTATCATCAGTGGAGATAAGACAGTAGATCTAAGCGTTAAGAAAGAGGCGACTGGCGAAAACCACGCTCCATTCTACTTAAAAGCTGGGGATATGCACGCTAATGATCCTGAACACATTCTTTGGACATTGACAATCAACGCAATGAACTTAGAAGTGGACGGCGACGTTCGTGTGGAAGATGAAATCCAAGGTGGTCATTCACTTGTAAAAGATAGCTTCAGTATTACTACAACAGGTAATAAACCTGGATATTACGGTGGTGCAACTGCTATCGACGATTTCTTAGCGGCCTTTCCTGGATCAACATTCACAATTGATGCTTCTGGAAAAATCACTGTTACAATTCCAAAAGACTTGATCAACAAGACTGGCGTTCTAATTTTCTATCGTACAAAATTAGAAAATGAAAAGCAAAAAGACTTCAAGAACAACACAAAAGTTTGGTACCAAGTCAAAGGTGAAACTGCGGTTGTGGCCAAAGAAGTAAACGCATCTGTGGCAAACATCAATGCAAACGGTGGTGTGGATGGCGATCAAACTTCAACTACTACTACTACAACTACAACCACAACCACAACTACAACTGAAGAGCCAACGACTACTTCAACAACTACAACAACAACTGAAGAGCCTACAACTACTTCAACAACCACAACAACTGAAGAGCCAACGACTACTTCAACTACAACTACAACTGAAGAGCCTACAACTACTTCAACTACAACTACAACTGAAGAGCCTACAACTACTTCAACTACAACAACAACTGAAGAGTCTACAACTACTTCAACTACAACAACAACTGAAGAGTCTACAACTACTTCAACTACAACAACTACAACCGAAGAGCCAACGACTACTTCAACAACCACAACAACTGAAGAGTCTACAACTACTTCAACTACAACAACAACTGAAGAGCCTACAACTACTTCAACTACAACTACAACTGAAGAGCCTACAACTACTTCAACTACAACTACAACTGAAGAGCCTACAACTACTTCAACTACAACAACAACTGAAGAGTCTACAACTACTTCAAGCACAACAACTACAACTGAAGAACCTAAGACTACTTCAAGCACAACAACTACAACTGAAGAGCCTAAGACTACTTCAAGCACAACAACTACAACTGAAGAACCTAAGACTACTTCAAGCACAACAACTACAACTGAAGAACCTAAGACTACTTCAAGCACAACAACTACAACTGGTGAGTCTAAGACTACTTCAAGCACAACAACTACAACTGAAGAGCCTAAATCTACAGTAACTACAACTAAGGATAAACCAGGGCTTCCAAAAACTGGTGAAAATAAAGGAACATTTGTAACAATTCTTGGTACTCTCATCCTTGTTTCATCAATTCTAGTTGTTAGAAACTCACTTAAATCTAAAAATAACTAATTTTAATGAACATAATTAAAGAGGTTTAATTTTAGAGTATTTAAGTTCATAAACAAAAAAGGGTTTACTAAAAAGTAAATCCTTTTTATTTCATGATCGTTAAAGACAGACAAAAATCGATAACCATTTTAAAGTTATCGATTTTAAAATATTTTAATCTTTTTCACCAAGTTTACTATTGATTGTCATCATAATGCTGGCAATCTTTTCACCCCAATATGGATCAGAAGCGTAAAGAACGTTCATTCCAGATGATTTATTACCAAGATGGGTTCTACCTTCATCAATATAATTCTCTCTGATCCATTTAGCTGCACCTAGGATTCCCTTATCAACATTGTCGAAACTCTTTGCAGAATCATATGGAGTGGTGTCATAGGCAGCAATACCAAAGAAGTTATTCTTATCTTTTGCAATCTGACTACGTCCCCATGCACTTTCTAGAGCACTGTGCGCCATTAGATAGAGTGCATTCACCTGATAGCGTTTCTCCGCTTCTTTGAAGACCTCTCCTTTTCCTGCAAGTCGGCTCCCCTGAATATTCATAAGAGAATAAACTTTATCGAGTTCAGCTGCTGTATAATTTGTTGGCTTTCTTAGATCTCTATAGAGGAATGGGTTCTCAACTTTAAAGTTATCAAAGTTAACGCCATCTGCTGAATAGTATTTTGTACCAATAGCCATCGATGAACTATGACGTGCTACACGAATACTTGTATAAGGTGATAACTCGTGATAAACGTAACGACCATCACTTGTGTAATGAGGGATAAACTCATTATTAGTGTTAACAGCTGCAAGGTCACTCTTATTCATAAAGCCTGAAAGTCCAGAAATTTGGACTGGGAGTCGGTCACCTTGAGACTCTGTGTCAGAAACAGCAACTATAGTACCTTGAGAAATATAGCTAAGTCTAGCTCCAGAAGCACTATAAACATAGGCTGTTATTGGTTTTACTTTATAATAACTAGATGGGTTAGAGATCCACTTCCCGTTATTTTCAAAGCTATAATTTTTACCATTGATTTTGAGTGTTCCAGTAGCATATAGTCCATCTTCTTTTAGATAATACCAAGCATTGTAACTCTTATCAAAGATCCACTCATTCTTGGCCATATAACCATATGATTTGAGATAGTAGGACCCTTCCCATTGATTTTCAGCATAAGAACCATCTGATTTTAAGTAGAACCAACTATTGTATTTTTTATCAAAGAACCATTCATTTTGAGCCATGGCGCCACTATCTTTTAGGTAGTATTTATCTTTCCATTGACTACTCAACATGACCCCGTCTTTATCAAATAAGTACCAAGAGCTATTAATCTTTTCCCATTTATTACGAACGACTTTTCCTGAATCAGTAGCATAGTACCACTTTTCAGCCATTTTTACCCAGTTCTTTTCAGCCATAGCACCGCTAGTCTGAAGAAGATAGTCATTATAAATGGTTTTGCTTAACATGATACCAGTTTCATCAAAACGATACCATGAACCGCTAATTTTTTCCCATTTGTTGCGGATAATCTTTCCTGAGTCTGTAGCATAATACCACTTATCATCCATCTTTACCCAACCCTTCTCATGCATAGCACCGCTACTTTGAAGAAGGTAGTCGTTATAAATGGTTTTGGTTAACATGGCACCAGTTTCGTCGAAACGATACCAAAAACCGTTAATTTTTTCCCATTTGTTGCGGATAATCTTTCCTGATTCTGTGGCATAATACCATTTTTCATCCATTTTTACCCAAGAAGTTTCAACCATAGCTCCGCTTTTGTTAAAGAGATAGTCATCATAAACTTTATTGCTAAGCATGGTACCGTCTTGGTTAAAATAATACCAGTGACCAGCTATTTTTTTCCAATTCGTAACAGCCTTTTTATTTTCATAATAACGCCATTGACCATTCTCTTTTTGCCAACCTTCTTTGTTGACTTCTTCAGTAATTTCTTCTGTTGAAGAGTTATCCTTAGTAACAGCTGTTTCCGGTTTCTGTGTGGTATGAGAAGATTCTTTTTCAGGATTCTGTTGATTTGAGTTTTGATTCTGCTTATCGTTCTGCTCTTGACCTTGAGCTTGCTTTTTCTCTTTAGCTTCCTTACTCGTTCCATTTGCTACAGTTTTTTCTGAACTTTGTACTTTGTTTGTAGCTTGGTTTTCTTCAGCCAGGACGTTATTTTTTGAAATCCCTGCTATGGAAAGAACAACTGTACTAGCCAGCAATAACTTTTTCATTATTTTATCCTTTCAATTTTATAAATTCATATTCTTTATTTCTTGCTTATCTCTATTACAGACGAGAATTATCCATTTTATTATACAATATAATTTCAAATATAAAAGTAACATCTTTAAGAAGAAAGAAAGTTGTAATATTGTTAAAACAATTTAGAAATAAAAGTCAACAAAAAGCAGTCGAACAATATCTGAACGACTACTTATTTTATTCTAATAATTAACCTTCTATTACTTTGGTACGTTTATTAGTTAGAAGAGGATTTATAAATGTAGATAGAATAGCTAAGATTGCAAAACTAATACCTACATACCAATATGGTGCATCAAGTGTGGTTGAACGACCAGATAGATTGACAATACCTCGGAATAGTGTCCCTGTTGTAACAATAGCTACTGCCGAATTCCATAAATTAAGGCTAATTCTGGACAAATACGGAAAAGCTTTGAGCAAGATTGCTAGTATTATCCCACCCACCAAAGGTATAGCGAACAAGTAATGCATATGAACTGATGTCTCTCCAAAACTGAATGCTTCATAAATTCTAGAGAAGGCAAAGAAGAAAATCGTAATTAGTGTATAAGAGATGACAGTTTTTTTTAAAACGTTTTTTGTTAGGATTAATAACCGATGTAGACAATATCACTCACCGCCCTTTCTGAAATTCTGTTTCCTCCAGTCGTTGGCTTGTTAATAACCTGACCGTTGAAGTAAAGCGTAGATGATCCACCACCATCAAGGTTGTAGGCCGTTTTTACACCGTATGATTTCATGACTTCAGCCATTTGGTACAGTGATAGCCCCTTGCTTTCAGAAGTACGTCCATCTGAAACTACGATAATATAGTGGTTTTCATCAATAATCCCAATCGCAGTACGAGGATTTGATGCCATAGCTTGTCCAACTTCTTCATTTTTTCCTACTGCAATCTCACTATTTTCAACTAAAGCTGGGCCAAAAGCCAAGAGATTGACAACACCATCTTTAACTAGTTGGTCAGCTGAAATTTGATCTTCGTAAATAATCTTGAAAGAACCATCCTTATAAATAGCTAAATCACCATTGCTAGAATATTCTCGTACAGTATCACGATAGACGACTCCATTACGGATAACATATCCTGTAGAGTTAGCTCCGTAGTAATCTCCATTGATCGCTAGAATAGCATTGTTATCAGCAGCGGTTTCAGAAGTTTTTGCAGTTACATTGGTTCCGAAGGCATTTTGAGCGAATGCTGTTTTTAGATAATATGATGAGCTTACTGTAACATCTGCAACGTAGACTTGCGTAGTATTAACTGTCGTTTCAGACAAATTGATGGAGATATTATCATCCTTATAACTTGAGTCTGTTAATGTTGCTGTTTTAGCTGCTTGGCTTGCCGTGGCAGTATTTGTACTAGTGCTAGTTGTTGCTACTGTCGAAATAGTCTCAGCGAGTACAAAAGTTTTCAACATTGAGTAACTAAAGGATCCTGTCAAGAGTAAACCGAGAATCGAGGCATAAGCATATGGTTTCTTTAAAAATTTCATAATACAGTTGATGTCCTTTCCTTAAAGATCAATTTCTTTTGCACTGTCCAAGAAACAGCAAAGAGAAGAATTCCAACAATAATCTTAACGATTAAGAGATTCATTCCAAATACTGCATAGAATAGACGAATAAGAAGCGTGTCCAGAACAAAGAGTCCTACTGCCAGACCGAAGTAACCCATCCCTGTTTTCACAAGGCTATCTTCGTTTTTAAAGACTAGTTTTTTATTGGTTGAATAGTTAAAAATGGAGCTGGTCACACGGGCTAGTCCGTTAGCTAGGAAAATTCGGAAACTTGTTGGCGCTGTTGGTAAAAACAAGATTGCAATAGCGTAAACGATATAGTCTACAACAAAGCTACTAAGGGATGATAAGGCAAATTTAAAGATATTTTTATAAATCATGAGCCCATCTTTTATTGGTCGGAAGTGTGAATCCTCATTATCATTGATATAGACCGTTTCGATTGGTACTTCTAAGATTTCATATTCTTTGCTTGCTTCCAGAAGCATGTTCATTTCGTATTCATAACGTTGACCTTCGATCTTTAGCATAAAAGGAATGAGATTTGTTGTAAAGGCGCGAAGGCCTGTCTGAGTATCTGTTACTCCTACTCCTGTCTGTAATTTAAAGAGTACTTTTGTCAAGCTATTCCCAAAACGACTACGGAGTGGAACCTTACCTGTAAAGGCACGCACACCCAAGATTAGCTTGTTAGGATTTTCAGAAGCTTTGTTAGCCGCACGGAAAATATCCCAAATCTTATGCTGACCATCCGCGTCTGCTGTGACTACTGTTCCATAAATGTTTCGTTCTTGGATATAAGAAAAGGCTGTTTTAAGCGCTTGTCCTTTCCCTTTATTTACTTCGTGACGGAGTACTGTAGCGTATTGCTCAGCTTTATCAAAGATTTTTTGGCACTTTGATGAACTGCCATCGTCGATAACTAGAATATGAAAATCACTCTTTTCGTGAATTTTTTCGATGAGTGTGATAAGTTTATTATCAGGTTGATAAGCTGGAATGACTATATAGTTCATATCGATACCTCTTTCTTTGATGATGGAATAACTATACAGAACATCGCTTAAAAATAACTTATATCAGTTTTCTTTAAGAAAAAGTTCAGATAAATTTAAGGTTTTAAACCAGATTTAAATAATTACAGAGGATAAATATACAAAAAATCCCTAAAGTAGTCTTTAGGGAAGAAATTTATTATAAGTATTGTTTTATTCTATTTTTCTCCTTAACTTCTCAACAAAAAGATAGGCCGCTGGACAAGTTAAGGTATTTTTGATTGTGAGGTTGTTGATTTGGTAGATTTTCTTACGATCAGTATGTGGGAATTCTCTACAAGCTTTGGGACGAACCTCGTAAATGGAACATAGGTTATCGCCACCCAAGAAAGGACAAGGCATGGACTTAAAAACTTTATCTCCATCTTCATCAACTTGTAAGAATTCGTCTTCGAAAGCAGGTAATTTCATTTTAAAGTACTTGGCAATGCGTGTGATATCTGCTTCTTTAAAGTTCGGTCCAAGGCTCTTGCAGCAGTTGGCACAGGCTGTACAATCAATTTCTGAAAACACTTCTTGGTGAATCTCTAGAGCAATCTTATCTAAATTTTTAGGAGCTTTCTTTTTCAGATTTCCAAGAAACTTACGATGCTCTTTTTGCTTTTGTAAAGCTAATTGATGATAGTATTCGATATCGATTTCTTTTGGCATAGATTCTTTTACATCCTTTTCTGAAACTAGTATACCATAACTGAAAATAAATAAAAACTACTGTCAAGTATGACAATAGTTTTTACAAGATTAGTTCACCTCGACCACTTCAACCATATCTTTGCCAAGCAAAATCAGATATTTTTCAACCTTGTCTATCTGGTAAGAACGGGATAAGGCTTCTGCATATAGAGATAATTGACCTCTATAGCGTTCAATCAGTTGACTTGGATATTCATAATGATCTGTCTTGTAGTCAAAGAGAACAATTTTATCATCATAAACTAGATATCCATCTAAAATTCCACGGACAACAAAGTCTTCCTGACTCTTATCATCTCTTTTTAACATAGAGAAGGGTTGTTCTCGATAAAGTTTATCTTGATTTTTAAGAATCTCTTGACCAAGAGCTGTATCAAAGAAGGACAAGATTTTTTCTAGATTAACTTTATCTTTAACAGCTGTGCTAGTGTGAACTTGCTCCAAGGCCTCTGTCAAGGTTTCCAAAGTAGGTTTTTTATCGAGATTGATTCGTTGCATGAGTTCATGGGTAGCACTACCAATTTCAGCTCCAGTGACTTTTTCTGTCTTGGAGAAGTCTGGAAGTTCAAACAGAATACTATTTTCTTTTGGTTTACTTTGACCAGCTACTACTACACCTTCCATATCCATGACTGGTTCATAAAACTTCTTAATCTGACTCGGGGTCTGAACACTTGGAAGACTAATTGCTACTCTGTGGATTTCATTGTATACTTCCACTTCTTTCAGCATTTGTAGAGCTTCCTTAATGGTATCAGACTGACGGTTGCTTGCCTGAGAAAGATCTTGGAGCTGGCTTTTAGTTTCCAATTCTCCGATAGCTTCTTTGGTTAGGTCTTCTTCACCTTCAAAGCGTACACTAAAATGCAAATCCTCTTTAGAAAATGCTTGATAGATGGCCCAAATCCAATCCTGGAAATTTTGAGCATCTAGTCTCGTTTCTCGAGTCAAAATACCTTTTCCATTTGTCGGATATTCTTTAGATTCTAACTTTTCACGAGAACCTTTTCCAACTAGATAAAGTTTTTTCTCAGCACGCGTCATGGCTACATACAGTAAACACATCAACTCAGAATAGCTTGCTAATTGCAGCTCTTCTTCGTTTTGCGTGTAAGTTAAACTTGGTATGGATAACTTAATCGATGATGGGAGATATTCCTCTTTTGCATTTGTAGCTACTCTAGCTACATACTTAAGACCTAGGCCATTTTTTCGACTTAGGATGACTTCAGACATGGAATCTTGCTTGTTAAATTGCTGATCAATATTGAGAATAAAGACATAAGGGAACTCAAGTCCCTTACTCTTATGAATACTCATAAGCTCCACAGCATCTTTAGGTGGAGTTACAGTGACACTAGCAAGGTCGTGCTTGGCTTCCAAGACTTGATCAATCATAGTTATGAAACGTGATAAGCCTTTAAAATTACTCTTTTCAAACTGGTCAGCTCGTAGTGCTAGGGCATAGAGGTTGGCCTGTCTAGCCTGACCATTTGGCAACGCACCGACATAGTCATAGTAAAAGCGGTCGCTATAGATTTTCCAAATTAGGTCATAAAGAGAATGTGTTTTGGAATACAAGCGCCACCCCTGGACTGTTTCCATGAAAAATTCTAATTTTTTATGGAGTTCAGACTTAATTAAATCCTTATGAAGACTAGTTTTCGCTTGAGCATTGACTAATTTCTCATAAAAGTTCTCTTGAACTTTATCTTCAGATTTTTGGAGAGCGAGACGAGCCAATTCATCCTCATCAAAGCTAAACATCGGAGATTTCATTAGAGCAACCAAAGCAAAGTCTTGAAGAGGGTTGTGGATGACACGAAGAGTATCCAACATCACCTGGACTTCTAGGGATTGCAAATAGTTTGCTTGAGCACCGTCTGTCTTGACAGGAATACCATATTCAGACAAGGCGAGCAGAACTTGATCATTGCGACTTCTGCTAGCAGTTAAGAGAGCCATGTCCTTGAAAGGTACACCCTTATCATTATGAAGGTGAATTATCTCCTTAAGCACCATTCGCATTTCACCAGTCAGTTTATTAGTTGCAAGTTCCTCCTCATCATCAGAATCGCTATCATCATCCTTATCGTACAAGAGAACTTCTGCCTTGTTTTCTGGATTTGATTGAATATCAGTATTTCCAAAAACAAGTTGATGCATACCGTCATAAGATATCTCTCCAACTTCCTCGTCCATGAGGTGTTTAAAGACATCGTTCGTAGCATCAAGAACCTCTGAACCGCTCCGGAAGTTTTCCTTAAGCAGAATTAACTGACCTTCTTTGTCATCTTGAGCAAATCTATGAAATTTTTCGTTGAAAATTTGGGGATCTGCCTGTCTAAAACGATAAATAGACTGCTTGATATCTCCCACCATAAAACGGTTATAGCCGTTAGAGAGGAGTTCTAACATCCTCTCCTGGATATGGTTGGTATCTTGGTACTCATCGACCATGACTTCGTGGAAACGTTCCTGATACTCTTGACGAACCTGAGGGTAGTTTTCCAATATCTCAATGGTATAGTGACTAATATCCGCAAATTCAAAGGCATTTTCTTCGCGCTTCCGTTGTCGATAAGCATCAACAAAATCACTCATGAAAACTTGGAAAGTCTTAGCCAAGTCCCAAGACTCTTGATGATAATCTTCTTGGAATTTTAGTAACGTAATTTCGTTTTGAAGAGAGTTTAGTTTTTTAAATTTTGCTTTTCTTTCTTCATTATAGGCCTCTCTTAAAATTTTAAGGTCGGCATTACGATTACGATTGACAAGACCATTACCAATATTATTTACTATTCTATCAAGAACTTCCTGACATTGATTAAAATTCGATTCAGTCGTTAAAGCACCGATTTCATCAAGGACTTGTTGGACAGATTCTAGGTAAGCTGCTTTACCAAATTCCTTGGCATCATTATCCAAATGGTAACGGAAAAAGCTTTCTAAATCCCAAAGTCTTTCTTTTATTTCCTCTGCAAGTTTTTCTTTAGCAACCGTAAAATCAGCCTTTTCAAAACCTTTTAGGAAAGAATCCTGTAGCCAAGTCTGAGGATTGCTAGTAGATTGCAAAAAGTCATAAATCATATAGACCTGTTTACGTAGTCCACGTGCGTCTTTGCTTCTACCTGCAAAGTTTTTGACCAATCGACTAAAATTATCTTTATCCTTGCCTTGGTAGTGCTGTTCAAAAACTTGGCGAAAAACCTCATTTTTTAAGAGAAGTTGTTCACTTTCATTCTCAAGAATCCGAAAGTTTGGGGCGAGGTCAATCAGATAACCATGTTTAGCCAGGAACTTCTGAGTAAAAGAGTCCATAGTTCCGATGGCAGCGTTTGGTAAATCAGCTAATTGTCTTCCAAGATGTTTTTTTAGCTCCAAATTTTGAGTCTCTTGGATTTGTTGGCTGATTTTCTTTTCCAAGCGTTCTTTTAACTCGGTGGCTGCCTTTACCGTAAAGGTTGAAATAAAGAGTTGGCGAATTTCTACTCCACGCGCTAGTTGATCAAGAATTCGTTCAGCCATGACAAAGGTTTTTCCTGAGCCAGCTGATGCTGAGACCAGAATGTTTTGACCAGAACTGTAGATAGCTTGAATTTGCTCAGCGGTTTTCTTTGGTTTCTTGTCAGAATGAGCTTCTGCTACTTGCAACTCTTCAACCTCTTCTTGGGATAAAAATTTCATCGTTCCAACTCCTCTCTAATTTTATTAAACCAAGCTTCCTTGTCATTACTCTTAGCTACCTTATCTAACAATCTAGCCTGACCTAGATGATAATTAGCTTCAAAACCTGTAATAGACTGATATTGCTGAACATAGGGCGCAATGCTTCTACCGTTTTCTGTATATGGATTGATAGCAAATCTACCAGATAAAATCTTCTCTGCCGCTTTTTTGTAGATAAGGGCGTTGTAGTCCAGTAATAACTGGAATTCCTCATCAGACAACTGATAGGTCTTGTTTTTATTATATAGTTCACCAAGATTCTTTATCTCTTTTTCAAGAAATAGTCCTTGGTATTTCATACTCTTATTGGTTTCAGTTACTGCCTTTGAAAGAGTTTTAACAGTTTGTAATGACTGAGTTGGTTCAGCCATTTCTAAGTACATAGCTCCAAAGAAGTCTTTATTTCCTTCTTTCTTAAGAGCAGCCAAGTATGTTGGCAATTGTGAGTTTAGACCGTTAAAAAAGAGAGGAAAGTTAAATTGAGTTGCAGAAGATTTGTAGTCTACAACACCAATAGCATCTGATGTTTTCAAACGGTCAATACGATCGACCTTCCCACGAACATAAATATTACGACCATTATCTAACTGTACAAAAGCTTGTTCCTTGCCACCAAAGACAGCTTCTTCCTGAATTGTTTCAATTTCAGAATTGTGACGAAGGATGTGACCAGTTGCACGCGCAACATCCAAAAGAACTTCCTTGGTGAATTGAGCTTCTAAGCTTTCCTGATAAATAGCTTGAAACTCTCGTTCCTGACTAGTTTCAGAAATGGCTTGTTCTAAACGTCGGTCAAAGGATTCATTAGTCGGAAGTTTCATTGCTCGTTCAAAAATACGATGCAAGAAATTCCCGTGACTTCGTGCATCAGGACGGAGACGCAATTCTTCCTGCAAGCCTAAGACATAACGAAGGTAATAACTATATTCATTTCGATAAAACTCCGTTAATCCCGAAGTTGATAGATAAAAATCTTGGTTTTGAGGATACAAGGCATCCAAAGTATCTGCTGCTAAAGTCTTACTTCGTGGACTTGTAGGCAGGACTGGATTTTCTAAACCTTGGTCTTCCAACTTTCTCCCCATAACACGAGCTAAAACTTTAACAAAGGTTAAGTCTTGTTCACTTGTCTCCATCTCACCTTGCTGATGATAGGCAACAAGACTAGACAAAAGACTGTGATAAGAACCAATATCATCCTTTGATAGGTTTTTTCGATCAATTCTCTTTTCAATCTTGCTAAAACCAAAATCCTGTAATTCTTTCAAATAAACCGACTCTTTACTCTCATTTTCATTGAGTAAACTTGGCGCTGATAAGACTAATTGCTTCTTAGCAGAGTTGACCAAAGAAAGCATGGTGTAGCGATTTTTCTTGAGGTTTTCTTGACTTGCAATCAGTAATTGAGAACCTTCTTGGGTTGCTCGGTTCAGCACTTCCCTTTCTTCATCGCTCAACAAACTAGTGTTTTGAGCAATTTTAGGCAAGTGATCTTGAGTTAAGCCAAGTGCATAGATGTAATCAGCTGTCAAAGGCGCAATCAAATCATAACTTTGCACCAGAACAGTATCTACCGTTGCTGGGATCGTACGATAATTTGATAAGGACATTCCTGAATGAAGAAGAGCCAAGAAATCATCCAAAGTGACCTGAGAACTTTCAAATACAGTTGCAAATTGCTCCATTACGTGGCAAAATGCTTTCCAGACCTCCTCTTGTCTTTCTTGTTCCGCCACTTCCATTGTTGCAGATAAGATTTGAAGTTGCTTGGTCACAAAGGAATCCTTCAAAAAATTCTTCCATTTTTCGAGGATATTCTCTGCCTTTTGCTTGCGACTGGATAATAGAGTTTCTAGTGGTCTTAGAACACAAACACGAAGCTTGTTTAACTTTTCTAAATCAAATTTTTCACGCTGATTTTTAGTAAATTCTTGTTTAAAGTTAGACAGACCATCAATTCCTAAATAACGGATATATTGTTCAAAGCTATCAATTTCCTCTTGACTAAGGTCAGTATACAAACCAGTACGTAGGAGATTAATCAAATCTTCCTGACGAAAATTGTATCGTTTCAAACGTCCAATGGATTCTACAAATTGCGTTAAAGGATGATGAGCCATGGACTCACTCTTGCCCAGATAAAATGGAATCTGATACTGATTAAATATTGTCTGCAAAGACAGTTTATAAGACTCTACATCTCCTAGCAGGATACGAAAATTCTTATAACTAAGTTTTGGCTCTTGGTGCAATTTCTGACGAATACTACGAGCAACTAACTCCAACTCTTCTTTTTGGGTCAAACAGGACCAGATTTGTAAATCTTCTCTATCCTCATCAGTCACTTCTAAACTGATTTCAGAATAATCATAGGCACTTTCGAGAAGTCTTGAGGCTTTAGCAAAGGCATCAAGATTTCCGTGTTCTTGACATGCATTTTCTGCCTTGGTCTGATATTTAAAAGCTAAATGGCGTAGAAACTCAACACTAGCTTGATAGAGATTCCCTTCAGTAAACGGACTTGTATAAGCTTTTTTAGTCGCATAAGCCCCGATAACAATTTCAACACCCTTACGATAAAGTAGATCCACTAGGTGTTCTTCTTCTGCAGAAAATCGGGTAAAACCATCAATGACTAGGGCAATCTGACTAAAATCACTACTTACTTTATTTTCTTCGATAGCATTGATCAGATATGATAATTGACTCCCTTGCGAAACTTGACCTTGATTCAGATAAGCTGTTACCTTTTCAAAATTCAAGAGTAAATCAGAACGTTTATCAACGTCAGCCAGACTTTCTAAATCCAAAAAGCTCATCTTCGCAGTTGTCATTTCGTGATAAATTTCAATCAATTGCTGGATAAATTGCGGATCTTGCTTAATAGCCCCGTAAACACGTAAATCCTTAGCGTCTATCTCAGACAGACATTTATAAAAAGCCATGCCAAGACCAATATCATCAAGACTAGACTTTGCTGGTATATCGTTTAAAACCAGATAACGAGCCATTTGAGCAAAGCGCGTGACTGTGATAGCAAAAGAAGCCTGCTGACTCAAGCACTCCAGCACGGCACGCTCCTTTTCAAAAGAAAGAGAGTTAGGGGCGATATAAAAGACTCGTTTTTCTTGGTCAACTAGTCCTTGAGCCTCCTTAGTTAGGATTTCTGTCAAAGAAGTCCGAATATCGGTATAAAGTAGTTTCATCTCTGCCTCGTTTGTTTTTTCATTCCCTTTTATTATACCATGATTTAACAGAAGATTCTGTCTCTGATTCCCATAATATGCTATAATATAGGCAAAACACGTAAAAAGGAAATACTATGATTAAATTACTTGCCCTAGATATGGATGGTACTCTGCTCAACGAAGCCAAGGAAATTCCTCAGGCTCATATTGATGCTATTCATAAGGCTATCGAAAAAGGTGTCAAACTGGTCCTCTGTACTGGTCGTCCTCTCTTTGGAGTTCTTCCCTACTATAAAAAACTAGGTCTTGATTTGCAGAATGAATACGTTATTGTCAACAATGGTTGTTCTACCCACCAAACTAGTGACTGGGGCCTTGTTGACTGGCGAGAACTTAGCAAATCAGACATCGAATACCTGAATGACTTTGCTGAAAAGAGTGAGGTCCAGTTGACTCTCTTTGACGAGGAACACTACTTCGTTCTCGGAGGCAAACCAAATCCTATCGTTCAATATGATGCTACACTTGTCTTTGCTGACCTGACTGAAATCTCACTGGAAGAAGCTACTAGCGGGAAATATCGCATGTTCCAAGGCATGTTCTTAGGCACAAAAGAGCAAACAGATGATTTTGAACAACGATTTGCTGAAGAACTTTGTCAGAGATTTAGCGGAGTTCGTTCTCAACCTGTTATCTATGAAGCAATGCCACTTGGCACAACCAAGGCTTCAGCACTTTCTCGTTTGGCTGAGATTTTGAATATCCAACCTTCTGAAATCATGGCAATGGGGGATGCCAATAACGATATTGAGATGTTAGAGTTTGCTGGTCTTGGGATTGCCATGGGAAACGCTAGCGATTACGTCAAATCTCTCGCGGATGCCGTAACAACCAGCAATGAAGAAGGCGGCGTTGCACGCGCTATTGAAAAATATATTTTGTAAACAAATAAAAGCAACCAGCAGAACATTCTGCTAGTTGCTTTTTATTTTTAAAATAAAGCTGTCAAAGCTGTGATAATCCCAAAAACGATACCTGGTGCATTGGCTGCTGCCAAAGGAATATCACGTTCTTTTTTAAAGAGTCCGTAGTAAACCCAAAGACTGCAGTTAATTGCAGCTACTGCTGGCTGGATAAAGTTTCCCTTTTGACCTGCAAGGTTGTTCATAATTTGTGGAATATATGAGATATACATCATTACAGACATAAAGGTTGCAATCCAACCCAACGTTTTCATTTGCTTTTCAGTCATTTTCTTCTCCTTTTAAAGACATTTTCAATTATACACTATTTTTTTAGATAGTGAAGTTTAAAAAGCTATTTGTTAAAAACTTGTAAACTATCACAATCTTGTGATAAGAGAATCAAAAAATTCCCTCTTGCCATTTCAAAAGGGAATCATATTCATTAAGAAAACTTACTTCTTCTCAATCGGTGCTACACTAGCTAAAAGTTTTTTGAGACCGACTTCTGGGAAATTGATTTTCAATTCTTGAGTGGATCCACTGCCTGAAACTGCCAGCACAGTTCCTTCACCCCATTTTTTATGAAGGGCAATATCCCCAACAGACCAGCTAGTCTCACTAGAAGCTGATTTAGTGTCAGATGCAAATTGTCCAAATGGTAAACCACTTGATTGGATCGATGTAGGAGCAGCATTCCGCTTTCGTTCTTGAAGCGCCTGAGCCAAACTCATTCCTTTACCAAATGCTGTTCCTCCGCCACTATAAGACGCTTTAAAACTTGTATTAGTCGGACGTGCTAATCCTTGATAAGTCAACAAATCTGAACTAATCTCATTGATAAAGCGAGTGGGACGATTGTAACTAGTACGTCCGAATAGCAAGCGAGAGTTTGCATTGGTCAGATAAAGAATTTTCTCAGCGCGCGTGATTCCTACGTAGGCCAAACGACGTTCTTCTTCTAATTCATCTGAATCTTCAGCAGCGCGACTGAGCGGAAAGACATTTTCCTCCATACCAATGATAAAGACAACAGGAAACTCAAGCCCTTTGGCCGCGTGTAGAGTCATCAAGGTTACTTCAGATGTCTCTTGGCTACCAGAGTCCGTATCTGCTATCAAAGCCAAGTCGTTCAGGAATCGACTAAGTTTATCTAGTCCTGTTTCCTCTTCGTCACTCTCAGGATTATCATCGAAGTTTTTCGTAACAGAGAGGAACTCCTCAATATTTTCAACCCGAGCCTTACTTTCCAAGGTTGCTTGGGCCTTAAGTAAATCAACGTAACCTGTTTTTTCTAATACTGCTTCTACCAACTCCGTGATTGTCAATCGGTCCAGTTGTTCACGCAAATCGAGAATCATATTAGCGAAGTCCCATATAGATTGAGCAGCTTTCCCCTTGATACCAGACAACATGATATTTGCAGAGGCATCTAACATAGACATTTCTTGCATGTTCGCAAAGTCACGAATCTTCTCAATAGTTCCTGGACCAATACCACGTTTTGGTTCGTTGATAATGCGTTCAAAACTGATATTATCACTCAAATTAGCAATAAGATTGAGGTAAGCAATGATATCACGAATTTCCTTACGGCTGTAGAATTTCGTTCCACCAACCATTGTGTACGGAATATTTGACTTAAGCAGAGCTTCCTCTATGGTACGTGACTGGGCATTAGTACGATAAAGAACTGCAAAGTCTTTATGTAGGAAGTTGTGGCTACGGCCAAGTACATCAATCGTTTTAGCTACAAAGACAGCCTCGTCCTGTTCATCATTAGCACGATAGTAAATGATTTGTTCCCCATCTGCATTTTGAGTCCAAAGGTTCTTAGGACGACGGTTTTTATTATTTTTGATAACATCGTTGGCAGCTTGTAGGATGGTTTTAGTGGAACGATAATTTTCCTCTAACAAGACTACCTTAGCATCTGGATAATCCTTCTCAAAATCAAGGATATTTTGCATATCAGCGCCACGCCAACCGTAGATAGACTGGTCTGCATCCCCAACAACACAGATATTTTTGAAACGAGAAGCTAAGAGTTTAACAAGTTGATACTGGGCATGATTGGTATCTTGGTACTCGTCAACATGAATGTACTGAAACTTTTGTTGGTAGTATGTCAAGACATCAGGATTTTGATCAAAAAGACGCAGCGTCAACATGATCAAATCATCAAAGTCCACCGACTCAGACTGACGAAGCTCCTTTTGGTATGCAGTATAACATTTAGCCACAATATCAGTATACAAATCTCCAGCTTGAGCAGCGTAAGCAACATCGTCAATCAGGTCATTCTTAGCATTAGAAATAGTTCCTAGAATAGAGCGTTCATTCCATTTTTTTGGATCTAGATTTAACTCTTTCAAAATACGCTTCATTAGCGTTCGCTGTTCACCTGGATCGATAATTGTAAAATTACGATTATATCCAATATGATCTGCATCACGACGTAAGATACGAACACACATAGAGTGAAAGGTCGCAATCAAACAGTCTTGAGTAGCTGGATTGAGCCCATAGGCACGCTCCTTCATCTCGCGTGCTGCTTTATTGGTAAAGGTAATAGCTAAAATATTCCATGGATTAACCATTTTTTCATCAATTAAGTAGGCGATACGGTGGGTCAAAACTCGTGTCTTACCGGAACCAGCCCCCGCCATGATCAGCAGTGGACCTTCTGTTGTTTGGACCGCTTCAGCCTGTTTGTCATTCATACCGTTTAATAAAGGGTTCATTTTCTCTTCCTATTCTTCAAATCAATGTTTCTATTATATCAAAAAAGACAAAAAATAACTTTAACTGAGACAAGCTTCTATTTCCAATAAAAAAGAACACTTGCTAGTGTTCTTTAGATTTTAATTATGAATTGTTTCTAGGAGAGTTAGAAGGGCTTGTGCTGAGCGACGTCCAGCTTCTACGATAAATTCATCAAATGAAATAGAAGCTTCGTGATTCGCATTATCACTCATGGCACGGACAACTAAGAAAGGTAGATTCAGCGCGTGAGCTGCTTGAGCGATAGCCGCTCCTTCCATCTCAACCGCAAGCACCTGAGGAAAATGTTCTTTTATAGCTTTAATCTTATCTTCACCCGCAATAAAACTATCACCGGTCGCAATCAAACCTATATGCCATTTTTGGTTAAGTTTAGATAAACTCTCTTGAATCATACTGACAAACTTCTTGTCAGATTCGAAATAGAGTGGTTGTTGGGCCATTTGACCGTATTCATACCCAAAAGCAGTCACATCAACATCATGATAAGCTAGCTTATCAGCAATCACTACATCACCGACTTCGATCCCTTCTGCTAAAGCTCCAGCTGAACCAGTGTTGATGACAGCATCTACTTTAAAGTGGTCGGCTAGGATTGCTACACTCATTGCAGACATAACTTTACCAATTCCACTCTCGACCAAGACAAGCTCGACTGAACCAATTTTTCCTGTATGATACTTATTTCCTAATACCGCCTCTTCTTGAGCATTTTCTAAATGTTGAATTAGATAAACTAGCTCTTCTGGCATAGCTGCTATAATTCCTATTTTCATGACATTCCCCTTAAATAAATCTCATTGCTAAAACTAGCAAAATCAAGAGAAGAATAACAGCAAATAGAATCTTATTCAATTTAGAGTTAAAGACATTTCTCTTGGTATTTTCGATTCGACGACTCTTATGGATTTGAGGTTCAACCTCAATCGTTAAAGTATCCTGACTAAATCCATGGTCACTTGAACGTGAATATCCATCATATTGAGATGAAGTTGACAATATCTTCGTTTCTTGATCATCTACTAAAGCAGGACCAGAGATATCTTCACCTCGATTCGCACGCTCAATGATTTCGTCTGTTAATAAAGGTCTTCCCATGGGTTCCTCCTCTATTTTTCTTGTAATTCCCAATACTGGATAGCCATGATAGTCTTGGCATCACAGATATCACCAGACTGGATGAGTTGTTTAGCCTGTTCAAGACTAACTTCAAGTAGTTCTAATGTTTCATCTTCATCCTGTGGACGAGGATTTTTAACCTTTTTCAAATCACTTGCCAAATAAAGTTTTAAGCGCTCGTTACAAAATCCAATCGCAGAGTAAAAATCATAAAGAAGGCTTAATGTGCCGGTATAGGCTGCCTCTTCTTCTAATTCACGAAGAGCTGCTGCTTCTGGATCTGCATTTTCGCCGACTTCTAATTTTCCAGCAGGAATTTCGTAAGAAACTTTTTCAATCGCCTTGCGATATTGCTTCACTAAGACAATCTTGTTTTCTTGAGTAACTGCAAGAACACATACTGCACCGTTATGGAAAATCAAATCGCGTTGAGCCGTCCCTTTTCCTGAAGGAAGTTCAACCTGGTCTTGAACTAATTGGAAAATAGGACCTTTATAGATTTCTTTTCGACTAATCGTCTTCTCTTCAAATTCCATGGTTAGCTCCTATTTGTTTTTAGGATGGTGAGGGAGACGAGTTGCATATTCGTCCTTATTAACTTGACGGCCTCGCCCAATAGCAACTGCATCAGCAGGCACATCTTTAGTAATTGTTGAACCTGCGCCAACAAGAGAGTTATCCCCTAGTTCTACTGGAGCGATAATCGTTGAATTAGATCCGACAAAGACATTGTTACCGATGACAGTTTTGAACTTGTGTTGACCATCGTAATTCACAGTGATGGTTCCAGCACCAAAGTTGACATCACTTCCAACTTCACAGTTTCCAATATAAGTCAAATGACCCGCTTTGGTATTTTCGCCAATAGAAGAACCTTTCACCTCAACAAAGTTTCCGATATGAACATCCTTAGCTAAGCTAGATCCAGGACGAATATGAGCGTAAGGTCCAACTGTAACGCCATCTGCTACTGTGCTTTCTTCAATCATCGAGTTGGTAATTACAGCACCAGAACCTACCGTACTATCAACGATATAAGTTCCGTTCGTCAAAATAGTTTCCGCACCAATCTTACTAGAACCTTTGAGGGTTACATTAGCTTCAATTTGTACATCTGGAGCAATTTCAACATCCACATCAATATAAGTTGCTTCTGGATTTACAAAACTTACCCCATTGACCATGTGTGCTTGGTTAATACGACGACGCATTACAGCTTCTGCTGTAGCAAGTGCGACACGGTCATTTACACCGAGACTTTCATCAAAGTCTTTCAGAGTATAAGCTCCTACCTTCTCACCAGCTTCACGGAAAATACCAATCACATCAGTAATATAGTATTCACCTTGAGCATTGTTGGTATTGATATTCTTAAGTGCCTCAAAGAGACGAGCGTTATCAAAAACATAGGTTCCTGTATTAATTTCTTTGATTTGTTTTTCAAAATCAGTCGCATCTTTTTGTTCAACAATTCTTAGCACTTCAGCATTATCATTACGAACAATACGTCCATAACCAAATGGGTCGTCAGCTTCTGCAGTTAAGATTGTTGCTACATTCTTGTGGTTTACATGGAAATCAATCAAGTTCTTTAGACTTTCACCCGTGATTAATGGTGTATCACCTGCAATAACCAATGTTTGTCCAGAAAGGCCTTCAAGAATTGGTTCGGCCATCATAACTGCATGACCAGTACCTAATTGCTCAGATTGTCTGACAAAATCAGTCTGTCCTGCTAAAACTTGCTCTACAAGTTCAGCCTTATGTCCAACTACGGTAACTGTTTTTTCAGGATTAATTGCCCCAACGCTACGAAAAACATGCTCAAGCATTGAAATTCCCGCAACCTTGTGCATAACTTTAGGTAGATCTGATTTCATACGGGTACCCTTACCCGCAGCTAAAATAATTGCATAATTTGCCATATTTTTCTCTTTTCTATAGAAATTCTTTATTATTATACCATAATTTAGTCTACGATACACAAATTTGATGAAGTCAACATGACGTTAATGACTATCACTACTTAATTTTGAGTAAATTTTTTGATTTTTTTCACAAATTACGATAAACTAAAGAGGTATGAGAAAAAAAATTCGTCCAGCTTTTATAGTTATTATATTTGCTGCTTTTATAGGATTCTTGATTCTCAATCGTCCACGATTCGAAGAACATCCTGTAAAAACTAAACAAAATCCAGTTCAAATAGAAACACAAGCTCTACATAACTTGGATAAGCCTATCATCGATATCTCTGGTTGGCAGAGACCATCGGAAATCAATTACGATATTTTATCTCAAAATATCTCCGGTGTCATTGTTCGAGTCCACGGAGGAAATCAGATCACCACTGAGAACGATGCATCTTATACAAACGGTATTGATAAAGCTTATAAAAGTCATATCGCTGAGTTTCAAAAGAGAAATGTTCCAGTTGCTGTATATGCCTATGTATCTGGTAAAAGTGTAGAGGATATGGAAAAAGCGGCCGAATCATTTTATAATTCAGCTTCGCCATACAATCCAAGTTACTATTGGTTAGATGTTGAAGAAAAAACAATGTCAGATATGAACCAAGGAGTAGAGGCATTTCGTGCTAAGTTAGAATCACTTGGAGCTAAGAATATTGGTATCTACATCGGTGTTTATTTCATGGAAGAACATAGCATCAGTACAGATAAGTTTTCTGCTATTTGGATTCCATCCTACGGACTTGACTCAGGCTACTTTGAAAGTTCACCAAATACAGACCTTGACTTTGATCTCCATCAATACACGTCAAAAGGTAAACTGGTTGGATTTGAACACCATCTAGACCTAAATCTTATTTCTTTATCAAAAGATAAGGAAGAAACGTTTAGAAAACTATTCTTAAAACCTTAATTTCATTCAGCAAGCAGATATTCCTTCTGCTTGCTTTTTTATTTCTCTTACTTTGTGATATAATACAAGAAGAGAATTTTAGAGAATAAATATGGAGAGAGTTTATGTTATCTTGGATTTCAAAAATGATTAAAGGAATTGTTATTGCCCTAGGATTTATATTACCTGGTATATCTGGTGGTGTTCTGGCAGCTATTTTAGGGATTTATGAAAGAATGATTCGATTTCTTGCCCATCCATTTAAAAACCTTAAAGAAGATATCCTTTATTTCTTACCTGTTGCTATTGGAATGTTACTAGGTATTGGGCTATTTTCTTATCCAATTGAGTACCTCCTTGAGCATTATCAGGTTTATGTTTTATGGAGTTTTGCGGGTGCTATTATTGGTACAGTCCCAAGTCTTGTAAAGGAAGCTACTCAAGATTCTGAAAGAGACAAAGTCGATCTGATTTGGTTTTGGGTTACCTTTATCGTTTCTGGAATTGGTCTTTACGCTTTAAACTTTGTTGTTGGTTCACTCAGCGCAAGTTTCACAAGTTTTATCCTAGCTGGTGCTCTGCTCGCTCTAGGTATCTTGGTTCCTGGATTAAGCCCCTCAAATCTTCTCTTGATTTTAGGTCTTTATACCCCAATGTTAACTGGATTTAAAACTTTTGATTTATTTGGTACCTTCCTTCCAATAGGAATTGGGGCTGCTGCCACTCTTATTATTTTTTCAAAATTGATGGATTATGCTCTTCGTGTCTACCACTCTCGTGTCTATCACTTTATCATTGGGATCGTCCTTTCAAGTACTCTCTTGATATTGATTCCAAATGCGGGTAATGCCGAAAGCATTAACTACAGTGGTTTATCTCTTGTTTCCTATGTCATCATCGCCTTCTTCTTCGCTCTTGGCATTTGGTTAGGTATTTGGATGAGTCAGTTGGAGGATAAATACAAATAATGGCTAAAAAAGTTAAAGTAAAAAAAACCTTAGTAGAGCAAATTTTGACTAAGGCAGGTGTTGACCATCAAGGTATTCAAATCAATGCTTTAGAAGGAGAACTTCCTTCTGGTTATGATAGAAATCATACCTTTAAGACCTTAGCGTTATTGGGTGACAAGACTGGTCCAGTTATTGGAATTGTTCCCATCACTGAACACCTTTCTGAAAAGAAATTAGCAAAGATTTCAGGTAATAAAAAAGTGGCCATGGTTCCGCAAAAGGATTTAGAAAAAACAACTGGTTATATCCATGGTGCAAATAACCCTGTCGGTATCCGTCAAAAACACAACTACCCTATTTATATTGATGAAACAGCTTTGAAATTAGAAAAAATGATTGTATCTGCCGGAGAAGTCGGACACAGTATCATCATTGCGCCACAAGATTTGGCAAACTTTGTTAAAGCAAACTTTGTTGATATTTTGGAGGAAAACAAGTCATGAAACTTTACTTTGTTCGTCATGGTCGAACAGTCTGGAATCTAGAAGGTCGCTTTCAAGGTGCAGGCGGAGATTCCCCACTTCTTCCTGAGTCCATTGAGACTTTAAAGGAACTCGGTCAATATCTTAAAGATGTTTCATTCGATAAAATTTATTCGAGTGATTTGCCAAGGGCTGTAAAATCTGCTGAAATTATCCAAAGCCAACTAACAAACCCGTGCCCTCTGGAAAGTGTACCTGAACTAAGAGAATGGCATCTTGGTAAACTAGAAGGTTTAAAAATTGCTACTTTAAATGCGATCTATCCGCAGCAAATTCAAGCCTTTAAAACAAACTTAGCCAAGTTTGATACTAGTATGTTCGAAGCCGAATCACTCTACAGCACAACTCAACGAACCATTCAATTTATTAAATCTTTGAAAAGCACGAAGGCAGAACAACTATTACTGGTTGGCCACGGAGCAAATCTCACTGCAAGTCTTCGTACTCTTTTAGGCTATAATGAAGCTCTTCTCCGCAAAGATGGAGGTTTGGCCAATGCAAGTCTAACAATTATAGAAACTGAAGACTTTAAAAAATTCAATTTAAAAACATGGAACGATACTTCTTATCAAAGAAAATGATAGAACTTGATGGATAGAATCAAGTTCTTTTTAGTTTTTATAGAATATCCGTGAATTTCTTGACTATTTATGATAAAATGGGAGTATCGTGAAAAATTGATTTATTATTTCAAAATTTGATTAAAAATTAGGAGGAACCCATGTCAACAGAACATATGGAAGAATTGAATGACCAGCAGATCGTTCGCCGTGAAAAAATGGCAGCGCTCCGTGAACAAGGAATTGATCCTTTCGGTAAACGTTTTGAACGTACTGCCAACTCTCAAGAACTAAAAGATAAATTTGCTGACCTTGATAAAGAACAGCTAAACGAATTAAACGAAACTGCTACTATTGCTGGACGTTTAGTCACAAAACGCGGTAAGGGTAAAGTCGGCTTTGCTCACCTTCAAGACCGCGAAGGCCAAATTCAAATCTACGTTCGTAAAGATGCTGTCGGTGAAGAAAACTACGAAATCTTTAAGAAAGCTGACCTTGGTGACTTCCTAGGTGTTGAAGGTGAAGTGATGCGTACGGATATGGGAGAACTCTCTATCAAAGCTACTCACATCACACACTTGTCTAAAGCCCTTCGTCCCCTTCCAGAGAAATTCCACGGACTTTCAGACGTTGAAACAATCTACCGTAAACGTTACCTTGATTTGATTTCTAACCGTGAAAGCTTTGATCGCTTCGTCACACGTTCAAAAATCATTTCTGAAATCCGTCGCTACCTCGATGCTCAAGGTTTCCTTGAAGTCGAAACACCTGTTCTTCACAACGAAGCTGGTGGTGCTGCTGCTCGCCCATTCATCACACACCACAATGCACAAAACATCGACATGGTACTTCGTATCGCGACTGAGCTTCACTTGAAACGCCTTATCGTTGGTGGTATGGAACGTGTTTATGAGATCGGTCGTATCTTCCGTAACGAAGGAATGGATGCTACACATAACCCTGAGTTCACTTCTATCGAGGTTTATCAAGCTTATGCAGACTTCCACGATATCATGGACTTGACTGAAGGTATTATCCAACACGTAGCTAAAGCTGTTAAAGGTGACGGACCAGTTATCTATCAAGGAACTGAAATCAAGATAAACGAACCATTTAAACGTGTTCACATGGTTGATGCAATCAAGGAAATTACAGGTGTTGATTTCTGGAAAGATATGACTTTCGAAGAAGCTAAAGCTATCGCAGCTGAGAAGAAAGTTCCAGTTGAAAAACACTACACAGAAGTTGGTCACATCATCAATGCCTTCTTTGAAGAATTTGTCGAAGAAACTTTGATTCAACCTACCTTTGTTTATGGTCACCCAGTAGCTGTATCTCCACTTGCTAAGAAAAATCCTGAAGACGAGCGCTTCACTGACCGTTTCGAGCTCTTCATCATGACTAAAGAATACGGAAATGCCTTCACAGAATTGAACGATCCAATCGATCAGCTTAGCCGATTTGAAGCTCAAGCCAAAGCAAAAGAACTTGGTGATGATGAAGCAACAGGCATTGACTACGACTACATTGAAGCCCTTGAATATGGTATGCCACCAACAGGTGGTTTGGGAATCGGTATTGACCGTCTCTGCATGCTCCTCACAGATACTACTACTATCCGTGACGTACTTCTTTTCCCAACTATGAAATAAAGATTAAACTCCTAGAAGGTTTCTAGGAGTTTTTTCTAGTAAAAAAGACAACCTCATTTATAAGGTTGTCTTTTGTTGTTCGATTAGAATAATCCAAGAACAGTTCCATCGCTTTCAACATCCATGTTGAGAGCAGCTGGTCGTTTTGGAAGTCCAGGCATGGTCATAACGTCACCAGTAAGTGCAACGATAAAGCCTGCCCCCAATTTTGGTACCAATTCACGAATAGTAATTTCAAAGTTTTCAGGTGCACCAAGTGCATTTGGATTATCTGAGAAACTGTATTGAGTTTTCGCCATACAGATTGGTAATTTGTCCCAACCGTTTTGTACGATTTGTGCGATTTGAGTTTGAGCTTTCTTCTCGAAGTTTACTTTGCTTCCACGATAGATTTCAGTGACAATCTTTTCAATCTTTTCTTGAACAGAAAGGTCGTTGTCATAGAGACGTGTGTAGTTTGCTGGGTTTTCGTCAATTGTTTTGACGAGAGTTTCAGCCAGAACCACTCCTCCTTCAGCTCCATCAGCCCATACGCTAGCTAATTCGACTGGTACATCGATTGAAGCACAAAGTTCTTTCAAGGCTGCAATTTCTGCTTCTGTATCAGATACAAATTCGTTAATAGCAACAACCGCTGGAATACCAAACTTACGGATATTCTCAACGTGACGTTTCAAGTTTGCAAATCCAGCACGTACTGCTTCTACATTCTCTTCTGTCAAAGTATCCTTTGCAACTCCACCATTCATTTTAAGGGCACGAAGAGTCGCTACAATAACTACTGCACTTGGAGCTGTTGGTAAGTTAGGTGTCTTGATATCTAGGAACTTCTCAGCACCAAGGTCTGCACCAAAACCAGCCTCAGTTACTGTGTAATCAGCCAAGTGAAGTGCTGTTGTCGTTGCCAATACAGAGTTACAACCATGGGCAATATTGGCAAATGGGCCACCATGTACAAAGGCAGGTGTACCATAGATTGTCTGAACCAAGTTTGGCTTAATAGCATCTTTCAAAATCAATGCTAAAGCACCCTCAACCTGCAAATCACCTACTGAAACTGGTGTGCGGTCATAACGGTAGCCGATGACGATATTAGCCAAACGACGTTTCAAATCTTCAATATCAGTTGCCAAGCAAAGAATGGCCATGATCTCGGAAGCAACTGTGATATCAAAACCATCTTCACGTGGAATACCATTAAGTGGACCACCAAGACCAACAGTTACGTGACGAAGGGAACGGTCGTTCAAGTCTACAACACGTTTCCAGAGAATACGACGTTGGTCGATACCTAGCTCATTCCCTTGATGCAAGTGATTGTCAATCAGGGCAGAAAGAGCATTGTTTGCAGTTGTAATAGCATGCATATCACCAGTAAAGTGAAGGTTGATATCTTCCATTGGTAAAACTTGTGCATAACCACCACCAGCAGCACCGCCCTTGATACCCATAACAGGTCCAAGAGAAGGTTCGCGGATAGCAATCATGGTTTTCTTACCAATCTTATTCAAGGCGTCTGCAAGCCCGATAGTGATAGTCGATTTCCCTTCTCCTGCTGGTGTTGGATTGATGGCTGTTACCAGGATCAATTTTCCTACAGGATTGCTCTCAACTGCACGGATTTTATCAAAGCTAAGCTTAGCCTTGTACTTTCCGTACAATTCCAAATCGTCGTAAGAAATACCAAGTTTCTCTACAACATCAACGATTGGTTTTAGCTCGATACTCTGTGCGATTTCAATATCTGTTTTCATAACAAACTCCTCTACATCTAATGTGTTAATTCATTATATCATAAAACAAGATTTTTAACAGTGATTATGATTAGTAACGTTCGTGAATATCGCTAAATAACAGACTTTCTTTATCTCTATCTAAATTTTTATATGTCTTTATAGATTTTAACTATGGATTAACATCCTATTTCCGACCCTTGTTATATCACTTTCATTTTACTTAATGCTCATTTTTTTGTACAATAGTTCTATGAAAATTTTAGTTACTTCTGGCGGTACTAGCGAAGCAATTGATAATGTTCGTTCAATAACCAACCACTCTTCTGGTAGACTAGGTAAGATTATAACCGAAACTCTTCTAGCGGCTGGTTATGAAGTTTGTTTGATTACCACTCTTCAGGCAGTTAAGCCAGTTAGTCATCCAAACTTAACCATCATCGAAATTAAAAATACAGTTGATTTGCTACAAGTCATGAAAGATAAGGCAATGGATTACCAGGTATTAATCCATTCTATGGCTGTATCAGATTACACTCCTGTCTATATGACTGGATTTGGTGAGGTTAAAGCTAGTCAAGATTTAACAGAGTTTTTAGATAAGAAAAATCAGGAAACCAAAATCTCATCTAAGGAAGACGTCCAGGTTCTATTTCTCAAGAAGAATCCAAAAATCATATCTCTTGTTAAAGAATGGAATCCTAAGATTCACCTGATAGGATTTAAATTACTGGTTGATGTCAGTCAGGAACATCTGATTCAAGTTGCTCAGGAAAGTCTTGAAAAGAACCAAGCTGATTTAATTGTCGCAAACGACCTTACTCAGATTAGTAGCGACCAACATAAGGCTTACTTAGTTGAAAAAAATTCTTTCCAAACTGCTATGAGTAAACAAGAAATTGCTGATTTACTTCTCGAGAAAATCAAAAGCTATGACTAAAAGAAAGGAATATTATGGCCCGTATTACACTCGCTATTACTGGATCTATTGCCGCATATAAGACAGTTGACCTAGTTAGTTCTTTGAAAAAACAGGGGCATTCTGTTACTGTTCTTATGACTCAGTCAGCAACAGCATTTATTCAGCCATTAACTTTACAAGTACTATCACAAAATACTGTACATCTCGATGTCATGCAGGAACCTTTTCCAGATCAAGTGAATCACATTCAAATAGGAAAAGAAACAGATTTATTTATCGTAGTTCCTGCGACAGCCAATACAATTGCTAAATTAGCTCACGGGTTTGCTGACAATATGGTGACTGCTACTGCTCTTGCTTTGCCACACTTTGTACCCAAACTATTGGCTCCAGCTATGAACACAAAGATGTTTGACCACCCTGCGACCCAAGCTAATCTTAAAACTTTAGAAGATTATGGTTATACAATTATTTCTCCTAAAGATTCGCTACTGGCCTGTGGTGATATCGGTCGTGGTGCTCTCGCTGATTTTGAAACTATTTTACAACAAATAAAGGATAAACTTCATGAACAAACGCTCTAATATTGCTCCAATCGCTATCTTTTTTGCCAGTATGATTGTCATTCATTTACTGAGTTCAATCCTATTTAACGTACTGCCCTTTCCTATTAAACCAACTATCGTCCACATTCCAGTAATTATTGCAAGTATTATCTATGGACCAAGAATTGGCGCGACCTTAGGTTTCTTAATGGGAATGATTAGCTTGACGGTTAATACACTTACAATTCTACCAACAAGCTATCTCTTCTCACCTTTTGTACCTAATGGTAACCTATATTCAGTTGTGATTGCAATTGTCCCACGAATCTTGATAGGTTTAACGCCTTATTTCGTATACAAACTGCTAAAAGGAAAAGCCGGACTGATCTTCGCAGGTGCACTTGGCTCGCTGACAAATACAGTATTTGTTTTAGGTGGTATCTTCTTCCTCTTTGGTAATGTTTTTGATGGAAATATTCAAAAACTATTAGCGACTGTTATCTCCACAAATTCGATCGCAGAATTAATCATCTCTGCTCTCTTGACCCTCATTATCGTTCCAAGACTTGAAAAAATAAAACAATAAAAACTGTATCAATAGATACAGTCTTTTTTTATTTATTACTGGGCTAAACGAGCCTCTTCTAAAATCTTTTCAATCTTAGTAGTCAACAAGTCAATCGCTACAGTATTGGTTACTCCTTCAGGAATTACAATATCAGCGTAACGTTTTGTAGGTTCAATGAATTGATGATACATAGGTTTTACTACACCTAGATATTGATCAATAACGCTATCCAAACTACGACCACGTTCTTCCATATCGCGTTTAATACGACGTATGATACGAACATCATCATCTGTGTCCACAAAAATCTTTATATCCATCAAATCACGAAGACGTTTGTCTTCTAAAACCAAAATTCCTTCTACAATAAAGACGTCTTGAGGTTCTTGACGATAGGTTTTCGAGCTTCTTGTATGGGCAGCATAATCATAGGTAGGAATATCAACAGGACGCCCCGCCAACAATTCCTTAATTTGCTCAATCATCAAGTCAGTATCAAAAGCAAAAGGATGGTCATAATTAGTCTTAATACGTTCTTCAAAGGTTAAATGTGATTGATCTTTATAGTAGGAATCATGCTCAATCATAGAGATTTTCTCATTTGGAAAATGTGACAAGATAGCCTTCGAAACACTGGTTTTTCCTCCACCAGATCCCCCTGTTACTCCGATAATGATTGGTCTGTTTTGCATAGTTGCCTCCGTATTTTTCCTTTGTCTATTTTACCATATTTTTAGAAAATTTTACAGGATGACTTTTTAAATTAGACTATAAAAAAACCTTGTAGTTTAGTTCTACAAGGTTTTATTGTTTTTAATCAAAGTTAACGTATTCTTTTGAAAGCTCAAGAACTTCTTCCATTGTTGAACATTCAGTAAGAGCACGGTTAGCGTATTCTTGCATCTTAGCTGTGTCAAGTTTCTTCATCAAGCTACGTGTACGAAGAACAGATGTAGCTGACATAGAGAACTCATCCAAGCCCATTCCAACAAGAAGTGGAACAGCAGTTTGGTCACCAGCCATTTCACCACACATACCAGCCCATTTACCTTCAGCGTGAGCTGCTTTGATTACGTTGTTAATCAAACGTAGGATTGATGGGTTATATGGTTGGTAAAGATATGAAACTTGTTCGTTCATACGGTCAGCAGCCATAGTGTATTGGATAAGGTCGTTTGTACCAATTGAGAAGAAATCAACTTCTTTGGCAAATTGATCCGCAAGCATCGCAGCAGCTGGGATTTCAATCATGATACCAACTTGGATATCATCTGCAACAGCAACGCCTTCAGCAAGCAATTTAGCTTTTTCTTCTTCAAGAATACCTTTAGCAGTACGGAACTCTTTCAACAAAGCAACCATTGGGAACATGATACGCAATTTACCGTGAACAGATGCACGAAGCAAGGCACGCAATTGTGTACGGAACATTTGGTTACCAGTTTCAGAAATAGAGATACGCAAAGCACGGTACCCCAAGAATGGGTTCATTTCTTTAGGAAGATCGAAGTAAGGAAGTTCTTTATCTCCACCGATATCCATTGTACGAACGACAACAGGTTTACCGTTCATACCTTCAAGAACTGCTTTGTAAGCTTCGTATTGATCGTCTTCTGTAGGGAAGTCTTGAGAATCCATGTACAAGAATTCTGTACGATAAAGACCGACAGCTTCTGCACCGTTATCATTCACACCTTCAACGTCTTTAGGTGTTCCAATGTTTGCAGCCAACTCAAAGTGTTTTCCATCAGCAGTAACTGTTTTAGCGTCTTTCAAAAGAGCCCATTCAGCTTTTTGTTTAGCGTAAGCTTCACCAGCTGCTTTGAATTCTGCAATTTGTTCTTCACTTGGGTTAATTACAACTTCACCAGTAATACCTGAAACTGCCAAAACATCACCATCTTTAACAAGTTCAGTAATGTTGTTTGTACCTAAAACAGCAGCAATTTCAAGTGTACGAGCCATGATAGCTGAGTGGCTTGTACGTCCACCAATGTTTGTTACAAAAGCTTTTACAAAGTTTTTGTCCAATTGAGCAGTATCAGATGGAGTTAAGTCATGTGCAATCACGATTACTTCTTCATTAATAGAAGCTGGGTTTGGTAACTTCTTACCAAGAAGATTTGCCAATACACGTTTTGTAACGTCGCGGATATCTGCTGCACGTTCTTGCATGTATGGGTTGTCTTCCATTCCTTCGAAGATAGTGATAAACATGTCTGTAACTTCTTTCAGACCTGCTTCTGCATTTACTTTCTTAGCACGAATCGTTTCTTTAATCTGACCGATCAATTCAGGGTCAGCAAGAACCATCAAGTGAGCGTCAAATACTTGCGCCGCTTCTTCACCAAGCGTACCTACAGCCTTCTCGCGGATAAGAGAAAGCTCGTTTTGAGAAGCTTCAAGAGCAACATCCAAACGAGCCTCTTCTGCATTTGTATCTTCGACTGTAACAGTCTCGAATGATAAATCCGGTTGAACGAGTAGATATGCTTTAGCAACTGCAACACCATCAGATGCTGCGATTCCTTTAAGCATTTCTGTCATATCCTTATGCCAATCCTTCTTTTTCCATTGTTTCTGAGATAGCAGCGATAGCGTCATCAGCGTCTGCACCTTCAGCAGTGATTGTAACGTCAGCACCTTGACCAACACCAAGGCTCATAACACCCATGATAGATTTAAGGTTAACTGATTTACCTTTGTACTCAAGAGTAATATCTGAAGCAAATTTGCTAGCAGTTTGTACCAACAATGTTGCTGGACGTGCGTGAATACCTGTTTCTGCCACTACGTGGAAATCTTTAGAAGCCATAATTTGACTCTCCTTTAAATGTTTTCTTTTTGAGTTATATCTGATAACCCTTACAATTTGGTATTATATCACCTTCTAGGATTTTTTTCAAGTATTTTATGGGATTTCTTCTTTTTCCTTTCAGATAACTTGCTGAAAATCTTCTATTTTATGTATCAAAATACATCATATAGTTTTTTATAATTTTAATATTTAGAAAACGCTGTTATTTATGGATTTCATTTTTTTCAATCACTATATATTGTGTTTTGTTAAGTGTCATTGAAAAAAATTCTACAATATTTAGTTTTTCTTCGTTGACAAAGATTATTTTTCTGATATACTTAAGAAGTAATTAAATTTTTGAAAGAGGAGTTACAGAATGGTAACCGTTTATTCTAAAAATAATTGTGTTCAATGTAAAATGACCAAACGTTTCTTAGATAGTAACAATATCGCTTATCGCGAAATCAATCTTGACGAACAACCTGAATTTATTGAACAAGTTAAAGAGCTTGGCTTTAGCGCTGCTCCTATCATTCAAACACCAACTGAAGTTTTCTCTGGTTTCCAACCAGCAAAACTTAAAAAACTTGCTTAAGTATCAGGATTAAAAGCTTCTATGTAAATCTTAGAAGCCTTTCTTTTGTAATGAAATAAAGGGAATTTTATGGGATTAAAACAACTTGAGGATGTAACATACTTCCGTCTAAATAATGAAATTAACCGTCCTGTTAACGGACAAATCATGCTCCACAAAGATAAAGAAGCTCTGGATGCTTTCTTTAAAGAGAACGTTGTACCAAATTCTATGGTATTTAATTCTATCACTGATAAAATTGATTACCTTATTAAACACGACTACATAGAAACAGCCTTTATCCAAAAATATCGCCCAGAATTTTTGGAGGAGCTTTATCAATTTATTAAAGACCAAAACTTCCAATTCAAATCTTTCATGGCTGCATACAAGTTTTACAATCAATACGCCTTGAAAACTAACGATGGAGAGTACTATCTTGAGAGCATGGAAGACCGTGTCTTCTTTAACGCTCTTTACTTTGCTGATGGAGACGAAGCAATTGCTATTGATATCGCAAACGAAATCATCCACCAACGCTACCAACCAGCTACACCTTCCTTCTTAAATGCAGGTCGTGCACGTCGTGGTGAATTGGTATCATGTTTCTTGATCCAGGTTACAGATGATATGAACTCTATCGGACGTTCTATCAACTCGGCTCTTCAACTTTCACGTATTGGTGGTGGTGTAGGGATTTCACTCAGCAACCTTCGTGAAGCTGGGGCTCCAATCAAAGGATATGAAGGTGCAGCCTCTGGTGTCGTACCAGTTATGAAGCTTTTCGAAGACAGCTTCTCTTACTCAAACCAACTCGGTCAACGTCAAGGTGCTGGGGTTGTTTACCTCAACGTCTTCCACCCAGACATTATCGCTTTCCTTTCTACTAAGAAAGAAAATGCTGATGAAAAAGTTCGTGTGAAGACACTTTCACTTGGTGTTGTGGTACCTGATAAATTCTACGAATTGGCTCGTAAGAATGAAGAAATGTACCTATTTAGCCCATATTCTGTAGAAAAAGAGTATGGCGTACCTTTCAACTATATCGATATCACTGAAAAATACGATGAGCTAGTTGCAAATCCAAACATTCGTAAGACAAAGATCAAGGCGCGTGATTTGGAAACTGAAATTTCTAAACTACAACAAGAATCTGGCTATCCTTACGTTGTCAACATCGATACAGCTAACCGCGCTAATCCTGTCGATGGTAAGATCATCATGAGTAACTTGTGTTCAGAGATTCTTCAAGTCCAAGAACCAAGTCTTATCAATGATGCGCAAGAATTCCTTAAAATGGGTACTGACGTTTCATGTAACCTTGGTTCAACAAACGTGGTCAACATGATGACGTCACCTGACTTTGGTCGCTCAATCCGAGCTATGGTGCGTGCTTTGACCTTCGTTACTGATAGTTCTCACATCGTAGCTGTACCTACAATCGACCACGGAAACAGCCAAGCTCATACATTTGGACTTGGTGCTATGGGACTTCACAGCTACCTTGCGCAACAATTGATCGAATACGGATCACCTGAATCTGTCGAATTCACCAGCATCTACTTCATGCTTTTGAACTACTGGACTTTGGTAGAATCAAATAATATTGCGCGTGAACGTGGTGTTACCTTCCACAACTTTGAAAAATCAGACTATGCAAATGGAAGCTACTTTGATAAATACACAAGTGGAGAATTTGTTCCAAAATCTGATCGTGTTAAAGAACTCTTTGAAGGAATCTTTATCCCATCTGCAGCTAATTGGGCTGAACTTCGTGATAAAGTTAAAGCAGATGGACTTTACCACCAAAACCGTCTTGCTGTAGCACCAAATGGTTCTATCAGCTACATCAATGACGTGTCTGCATCTATCCACCCAATCACTCAACGTATCGAAGAACGTCAAGAAAAGAAAATCGGTAAGATTTACTATCCTGCAGCAGGATTGTCAACAGAAACTATCCCTTACTACACTTCTGCCTATGACATGGATATGCGTAAAGTTATTGATGTTTATGCTGCTGCAACTGAGCACGTAGACCAAGGGCTTTCACTTACTCTCTTCATGCGTAGTGATATCCCAACAGGTCTTTATGAATGGAAGAAAGAGAACAAACAAACAACACGTGACCTATCTATCCTTCGTAACTACGCCTTTAACAAGGGCATTAAGTCTATCTACTACGTTCGTACCTACACAGATGACGGCGGTGAAGTTGGTGCTAACCAATGTGAAAGCTGTGTGATTTAAAATCTCACTGAAATCTTGTTTACAAAGATAAGGTAACATCAAAAAGTCGGTACTCCGACTTTTTGTGCGGTAGCCCAATCACACAAGGCTAGAACATTCATCACTATTTTAATAAAATCAAAAGAAAGAGATTTGTAATGGAAACTTACTACAAAGCCATTAACTGGAATGCCATCGAAGATGTCATTGATAAATCAACTTGGGAAAAACTAACCGAACAATTTTGGTTGGATACACGTATCCCCTTGTCTAATGACTTAGATGACTGGAGAAAGTTATCAAATCAAGAAAAAGACTTAGTAGGAAAAGTCTTTGGTGGTTTGACACTTTTGGATACCATGCAGTCTGAAACAGGGGTAAATGCCCTTCGCACTGATATCCGTACTCCTCACGAAGAAGCTGTTTTTAACAACATTCAATTTATGGAATCTGTCCACGCTAAATCTTATTCTTCTATCTTTTCAACCTTGAATACTAAGTCTGAAATTGAGGAAATCTTTGAGTGGACTAATACGAATCCATATCTTCAGAAAAAAGCTCAAATCATCAATGAAATTTACCTCAATGGTACTCCTCTTGAAAAGAAAGTAGCCAGTGTATTCCTTGAAACCTTCCTCTTCTATTCTGGTTTCTTTACACCACTCTACTATCTTGGAAACAACAAACTGGCTAACGTTGCTGAAATCATCAAACTTATTATTCGTGACGAATCTGTTCACGGAACATACATTGGTTATAAATTCCAACTTGGTTTCAACGAATTACCAGAAGAAGAGCAAGAAAAGTTAAAGGACTGGATGTACGACCTCCTCTACACTCTTTATGAAAATGAGGAAGGTTATACAGAGAGTTTATATGATGGTGTTGGTTGGACTGAAGAGGTTAAAACTTTCCTTCGCTACAATGCCAATAAAGCTCTTATGAACCTAGGACAAGATCCTCTCTTCCCAGACTCAGCTGATGATGTAAACCCAATTGTTATGAACGGGATTTCAACTGGTACATCAAACCACGACTTCTTCTCTCAAGTTGGTAACGGATATCTACTTGGTGAAGTTGAAGCTATGCAGGACGATGATTATAACTACGGATTAGACTAATTAAAAAATATAAAAACATCTGAGTTAAAAACAAACACAGATGTTTTTTGTTTTTGTTTAGTTTTGTTTTCTTTAAGTTGCTTAGATGTTTAAAATATGATAAAATGATAGTGGATATGGGGGTGATTCAATGCTAAAACAAGAAAAACTGGATATGATTTTAGAGATTGTCAATACAAGAGGAACCATCACAGTCAAAGAAATAATGAATCGTTTAGATATTTCTGATATGACTGCTCGACGTTATCTACAAGAATTAGCTGACAAGGATCTACTTGTTCGAGTGCATGGAGGTGCTGAAAAGCTTCGTTCTGGTTCTCTATTAGCAAATGAACGCTCGAATGTCGAAAAACAAGGTCTTCAGATTGCTGAAAAACAAGAAATCGCAAAATTTGCTGGTCATTTAGTCGAAGAAAGAGAAACAATTTTTATCGGTCCAGGTACTACTCTCGAGTTCTTTGCTCGTGAACTTCCTATAGATAATATTCGTGTGGTAACAAATAGCCTTCCCGTTTTCATTATCTTGAATGAACGAAAACTGACTGATTTAATTTTGATTGGTGGAAATTATCGAGAAATCACTGGTGCCTTTGTCGGAACCTTAACGCTCCAAGATATCGAAAGCCTTCAATTCTCTAAAGCTTTTGTTAGTTGCAATGGTATAAAAGATCAAGCTATCGCTACTTTTAGCGAAGATGAAGGCGAAGTCCAAAAGTTAGCATTAAATAATGCTAATAAAAAGATTCTTCTTGCTGACCATAGTAAATTTAATAAGTTTGATTTTTATACTTTCTATAATATCGCTGATATTGATACAATTATTTCAGACTCAAAACTTAGCCAAGAAACCCTAAAAACTTTGTCTAAACAAACAAAAATTATTAAGTCGACACCTTAAAAAGTCTCACCAATGGTGAGACTTTTTTTATTATATTTTTTACTCGGATTTACACACGTTCAGTCCATGAAGTTGCTGTTGTTTTAAGAACTTTGTTAAGTTCATCAATGTTCTCGAAACCAGTTGTACGAAGCCATTCGCGAGCAGCTGCTTCACCGTCTTTAATATAAGCTTCCACTGATCCAGCCCATGTTGCACGTCCACAAAGAACACCATTGAAGTTTGCACCTGATTCGTGGGCAAATACAAGAGTTTCTTGGAAGAGCTTAGCTGATACACCAGCACTCAAATAGATGTATGGTAGATTTGTTGCTTCGTCTTGTGCTTTGAAGAATGCTGCTGCTTCTTCACGTGTGTGAACAACTTCGCCTTCAGCGAAACCTTCAACGTATTTAACGTTAACTGGAACTTCCACTTTCAAAACATCAATGTTAAAGCGTGGGTCTGAGAAGACTTTCATAGCACCAATAACTTTGTGTGGTTTTACTTTAGCGTATTCAGCAGAACCTGCATCAGCAATTTTTTCATCGTAAGCAAGAATTTCAAGGAAGAATGGAATATCTTCTGCCACACACTCAGAACCAATACGTTCGATGTAGGCTTGTTTTTGTTGGTTGAGTTCGTCAGAGCTATCTACGTCGTAGTAAAGCAAGAACTTAACAGCATCTGCACCTTGTTCTTTGATACGTTTTGCAGACCAAACATCCAAGCAGTCTGGCAAGCGTTTTGTGCTTGTTGTGTCGTATCCAGTTTTTTCATAAGCAAGGAGAAGACCAGCATTTGGAGCAAGAGCTTTAGTCGCTGGAAGTCCGTACTCAGGGTCAAGTAGCATAGATGAAGCATATTTAGTCAATTCATCTGCTACCAAGACTTTAAGTTCTTCCATTTGAGCTACTGTTGGCTCTTCTGTTTGGTATTGAGCCATAAGGCGTTTCAAAGCACCACGTTGGTCAAAAGCAAGAGCTGAGATGATACCATTTTCATCTGAGAGTTTTTTCAAACAAGCACGTTTATTTTCTGTTAAAGTCATTTTATACCTCTTTCACAATTAATTGGTCAAATAAATTTTGATAGTTAGCCATATTGACATGACCGGTCATTTTTTCTTGAGCATTAAGCATACCAAGGACATTTGCCTTAGTCAACAATTCTTGATCAGATTCTTTATGGAAAAGACCTGATGCAATACCTGCTACAGTAGAATCACCAGAACCAACTGGATTTACTACTTGAATTTTTGGAATATCTACTTTGTAGAAAGTGTTACCGTGTTTAGCGAATGCTCCGTTAGCACCTAAGGAAACGATGATCCACTCGATTCCATCAAATAGTGGTTCTTTAAGGACTTCTTTTAATTCATCCAAGTCTTTAGAAATTTCTCTTCCTAAAAGTTGAGATAATTCTTCATTATTTGGTTTGATGACTGTTGGTTTATGTGGAGACTCAAGAACTGCCTGAAGTGCAGCGCCTGAACAGTCCAATACAACAGGTTTCCCAGCTTGATTAGCAAGTTCAACCAAACTAGCATAGTAATCAACAGGAAGTCCTGCTGGTAGGCTTCCTGAAATAGCCACTACTTCAACACTTTCTAAAAGTTCCTTAAAGTAATGAAGAAAACCTTGTCCCTCTTTTTCTCGAACCTCAGGGCCTTTTTCAAGTATTTCTGTTTGGTTTTCTCCATGTAGAATTGCGATACAGTTACGTGTTTCTCCTTGGATTGTGAAGAAACGTTTCCTTACTTTATCATCAATATTTTCTACAAGAAATTCTCCAAGCTTACCACCGATAAGCCCAGTTGCCACTACTGAATCACCGAATTCTGATAGGACACGTGTAACATTTAAACCTTTACCACCAGCCGTTTTAGTTACATCTACAACACGGTTGACTGTGTCAATTTTCAATTCATCCAAAGGATAGGAAATATCAATGGATGGGTTCATTGTGACTGTTAAAATCATGAGTCACCTCTTAGTCGTGGTATTCACCGCGATCCCATTTTTCAAGGAATTCTGTAAAGAAGTTGGCATCCGTTTGATGATCGTTATGAGTTTCAACGTGTTGGATTTTTGCGATCAATTTTTTATTTTCTTCAGATGGTTTGTACTCAGCGTTGATGAAAGCTTCAATGATATCGCACATAAGCAATTCACCAGTGATTTTACCACCAAATCCGATAACGTTGGCATTCAATTGTTCTTTTGCATAAAGGGCTGTTGTCATATCACGAACCAAAGCAGAACGAACACCTGGCACTTTGTTAACAGCGTTATTGATACCTACACCAGTACCACAGATACATACACCAAGATCAGCTTGGCCACTAACTACTGCTTCACCAACTTTTTTACCAAAGATTGGGTAGTGAGTACGAGCGTGGTCATAAGTACCAAAGTCGATGACTTCATGTCCTTTTGATTTCAAAAATTCTGAAACCGCCATTTTTTCATTAGTTACGATGTGGTCACATCCAATTGCAATTCTCATTTTTATCTTACCTTTCTTTCGTTATAAAAATTAGCACATTTTGTTCAACATGTCGACACGAATCTGGTGACGACCGCCGTCGTACTTACCGTTTACAAAGCCTTTAGCGATGTTCTTAGCCAATTCGTCACCAACGAGTTGAGCACCCATAGTAATCATACGTGAGTTGTTGTGACCACGAGTCATATAAGCTGAACGTTCGTCAGATACTTCTGCAGCAACCATTCCTTTGATTTTAGTTGCAACCATAAATGGACCTGCACCATAAGCATCAATGACAATACCAAGGTTTTGTTCTTCTTTTTTAACTTCTTCAGCAACTGCAAGAGTTACATCAACGAAGTCTTGACCTTCAGCTGTAACATCCACAACGTGGAAGTTTTCTTTTTCCAAGAAATCTTTAACGACTTCTTTCAATCTCAACCCTGCAGCATCTGCACCAATAACAATAGACATATTGTATACTCCTTTTTTATAATAGACCAGTAAAAATATTTTGGTTATGGAAAGAAAATGACCATCACCAAGTAGTTACTAGTAGTTTTGTTGACAATAATTTAAATTAAGAACAAATATCTTATTCGTTTCTTAATAAGCTTTCTTCAGAGAAAAGCCAGAACAGTAATCTTGTTAAAATAAACACAAATTGTTCTTTATAAACATAATATACTACTATTAGTTGGAAAAGTCAACAATTTATGTTTGTTTTTGTTTATTTTTTATAAAATCTCGATATTAAATCCAACCTGATCAAAATCACTAGGTTTTATAATCTTAACATCTTTCTTATCTTCCAGTCTATCTCCTTCTTCTATTGAAGTAGACAAACCTGACCATGGTTCCAAGGCAATAAAAGGCCCTTTATTAAGAGTTGACCATACGATTAAATTTGGAAACTCTTTAAAATCTAGTTTCAACCCTTTATCATGTTTTCGTGAACGCAAAGCTACTGTGCGAGATTCCAACTCATCTAATGTCACAGCATCATAGCTAAAGAAGTCATAATTCAAGTCTATTTCTTTTTGATTATTTAACCAAGAATTTCTATCTTTTAAATCCAACATTCCTGTTTCTGGGAAAGGTTTTGGAACTGTACATGTTTCTGGCTTTTCAAATTCAAGATAGTAATCTTCATATACCTCGTCATCTAGTAAGGGACAGTTAAAACCAGGATGCCCACCGATAAAATATGGCATCGATTTTTCAGCTTCTTTATTATATATTTTATACTGTGTACGTATGGTTTTCCCAGTCACTGTATACGTAATTTCTAAACGAAAATGATAAGGGTAATTTGCATACATTTCTTCATCATCTTCAATAGCGAATGTAACAGAATTATCTGTTTGTTCGACTAATGTAAATTCTTTTTTTCTTACTAGACCATGTCGAGGAATTTTTCCTTCTTTTTGACTACCATCTTCATTATCATAAAGGACCGTATCATTTCTTACTGAACCACATATTGGGAATAATACGGGTGCTTGTCCACTCCAATAAGTTGGATCACCCTGCCACAAATACTCTACATCATCTTTATCTTTTATAGAGGATAGCGCTCCTCCAAGTGTTTGAAACTCAACATTTAATTGATCTGATTTCAATTCAATCACAGCTGTTACCTCCATTTTTTCAAAAAAACTAGGCTGACTGCTCCACGCTGGAAACTGACAACCTAGTTTTTACAATTTACATTTTTAGGAGCAAATTATTTTGCGTTTGCTGCGTATTCTTCGTTACGTTTGATCATTTGTTTTCTGTACCATGCAAAGATACCAACGTAGAATACAAGGAATACTACTGCGCCAAGGATAGCCTTGATATCACCAGTTGTAGCGTTACCAATTGCCCAACCTAATAGTTTTTCAATTGGTCCTTCAAGAGTTGAGTGACTAATCAATTGAGTTTGGCTCACACCTTCTGGGAAGGCACCTACACCTTTAGCAAGTTCAGTTGCGAATGGTGCGATAAGTGTACCTGAAAGAAGGAAGAGTGGCAACAAGAGAGTTCCGAAGATAATCATACGGAGCAATTTACCACGAGTAACTACCAAGAGAGCTGGAGTCACACCCATAGCGATGATACCAGCAAGTGGCAAGATACCATTTCCGACTTTTGAAAGAAGCACAGCTTCAACCAACATGATTGGTGCAAGTACGTTCGCACAAGCCCAGATTTCAGCACGACCAGCGATAAATGGCCAGTCAAGACCGATGTTGAATTTACGTCCTTGAAGACGTTTAGTAGCAACGTTTGTAATACCTTGTGAAAGTGGTTCTACGGCTGCGATGAACCATGAACCGATAAGTGAGAAGAGCTCCAAGCAGACACCGGCAGTCAAACCAAGTGACAACCAACCTTTAATAACAAGTTCCCATGAAGATGCATCTTCTACTCCAGCAACTGGATGTGGAGTTCCCATCAAACCGATAACGATACCAAGGATGAAACCGATAAAGAATTTAGATCCCCAGAAACCGATTCGTTTGTTCAATTTAGCAGCGTCAAAGTCATATTTATCAAGACCTGGGAAGAATTTATCAAAAATCTTATCCAAAACCATGATAACTGGGTTCATCATGTAGTTCATGTGAGTTGAAGTCATTGGTGATGAACTTGGTGCATTAAGAAGGTCATCAAATGTTGGTTTCATCAAGTCAGAGTTGATGATTTTAAGAACCCCAACAAGTACAACTGCTGCAGTCGCGATGAAGAGTGAAACTCCTTGGCTAACTCCATTGTTGTCTGCATACCATTTAATCAAAAGACCTGTGATAGACAAGTGCCAGATATCGAAGATATCAACGTCAAGTGTATCAGTTTTCTTCATTGCAAGCATCACAACGTTGACAATCAACATGATGAGCAAGAAGTAAAGTGTCCAAGCAGAACCCCAAGTGATTGTAGCAAGTGGTGCCCAACCAACGTCGGTGATGTTCAATTGAATACCAGTATTTTCAACGAATTTTGCAAGAGAAGCTGAGAAAGCTCCGTTAAGCATTCCGATGATAGCACCGATACCAGTAAGTGCGATGGCAAGTTTGATACCACCTTCAAGTGCTTTGGAGAATTTAACTCCGAAAAGCAAGGCCAATACTGTCAAAATGATCAGCATGATGATAGGGCCACCCATAGCCAAGATAGGTTTAAAGATATCGTTGGCTAAATTGATAATGAAATCCATAATTTTTCCTCCCTTTATTTTTATGGAAAATTACAAAATAATAATTAACTTAATCCGTGTTCTTTGATTGCTGCTTCAATATTGTCATAAACTGGAGCGCTCATTGCTGGAATACGGAACAAGATTGGTCCAGCTTCAACTACTGGGATACCAGGGTCAAAACCTAAGTCAGTTGCAGCGATTGGTGTGAAGATATCATAACCTTTAATCAAGTCTTCATTGACATCTTTTACCATAACTGCGTCACACTGTACATCGTATCCACGACTTGAGAGCTCTTCTTCTAGAGCACTTTTAATTTGGTGGCTTGAGTTAACACCCGCACCACAAGCAGCAAGAATTTTAATCATTTGGATTTCCTCCGTTTTTTAGTTTCTATTTATTTTAAAATTAAGCAGTTGCTTCTGAGATATACTGGTACAGAGCTTCTGGTTCTGTAATCTTAGAAAGCGCCTCTAGATGACCATTACCTGTAAAGAAGTCCATCAATTGAGCAAGAATGTTTGTTTGACTTGAACTTGAATTATTGATGATAAAGAAAAGTAATGATACTTCTACTTCCTTGTCAGGTGCAATCATATTGTGGAATGTTACTGGTTTTGGTAAGCGAACCACAACAACATTTTCAGTTAAATTATGAATCGTATCTGTGTGAGGGATTGCTACATTTGGCAAGTCCTTCCCTAGGAATTCCATATCTAAACCGGTTGGGAACATTTTTTCACGTTCAATCAAAGCCGATCGATAGGTATCCGTAACAACTTTCTTTTCTTCCAATAGGGTTGCAACTTGATCAAATAGTTGCTCTTGATTATCTGCTTCTAGACAAAAAACTAAGTCTTTGCTGAAGAAATGATCTAATCCCATGACCTTCTCCCTTCATATTTAACTTTTATGATACAAGTATAACACTATATGAAACCGTTGTCAATGTTTTTTGTTGTATTTTGTTTGATTTTTATTTTTTTTGTTTGATTTTAAACAAAAAATAATTTCAAATAGTTTTGAAAAAAGATAGAAAAAGATAGAAAAAAACAGGATATACATCCTGTTTTCTTATTTATTAATCTTTTTTCGTAGTCCAACTTTGTTCAATCAATGGAAGCATATCCTTTAAAACTTCAGGTGTTCCTTCTAGAGAAACGTATCTAAACTTACCATCATCTGATTTAAAGATCCAGATTACTAGATATTTACCATTTTTAGCAATACAGTTTACGACATAGGCGTCATAACCACCAATTTTTGACTTAGATCCCCAAACTTTAGAGAAATCCTTGCTTTGTTGTTTAGTTTGATAAACGCTAGTAGAAACTTGAACAGCATCAAGAGCAGCATATTCACTTTCACTAACACCAAGGTGCTCTGGTTTAAAAGTATTTAGGGTTACGATGTTGATGTCCGTTCCATCACAGTACTGAATATCATCACCACCCTCAACTTCTGTAAAATGTATCCATGATTTTGGCACTTTTACGTAACCATAAGCATCTGACCCGATTACCTGTGTATCTTTAATTGTTGATTCGGCTACAGTTGTTGTTTCTTGTGCTGTGGTAGTTTCCTGGATTGTTGTTGTATCTGAGGTTGCTTCTTTCTTAGCTTTTGAAGTATTACAAGCAACAAGAGTTAAGCAACACACTAAAAGAGTAGATAAGCTGATGATTTTTTTCATAATCCTTCTCCTTTCACCCCTATTTTAATGTATGTAAATAAAAGTGTCAAAAGATAACTGTATTAGGAATCAATTATTCTTCATCCATACTCAAGACACTTAGGAAGGCTTCTTGAGGAACTTCTACTGATCCAATAGCTTTCATACGCTTTTTACCAGCTTTTTGTTTTTCAAGAAGTTTACGTTTACGAGAAACGTCACCTCCATAACACTTGGCAAGAACATTCTTACGAAGAGCTTTGATATCTGTACGAGCTACAATCTTGTGTCCAATAGCTGCTTGGATTGGAACTTCAAACTGTTGACGTGGAATTATTTTCTTGAGTTTATCAACGATGAGTTTCCCACGTTCATAGGCAAAGTCCTTGTGAACGATAAAACTGAGTGCATCCACCTTGTCTCCATTGAGAAGGATATCCATTTTCACCAGCTTAGATGGTCGATACTCTGATAATTCATAGTCAAAACTTGCATAGCCACGTGTTGAAGATTTGAGCTTATCGAAGAAATCAAAGACAATCTCAGCAAGAGGAATTTGATAGATGACATTGACACGATTATCATCAATATAATCCATCGTCACAAAATCACCACGTTTGCGTTGAGCTAGTTCCATTACTGCTCCAACGAATTCTTGTGGTACCATGATTTGTGCCTTTACATACGGTTCTTCAATGGTCGCAATCTTTGTAGGATCAGGAAACTCAGATGGGTTCGATACATCCATAGATTCACCATCTGTCTGATTAACCTTGTAGATAACGGATGGTGCGGTCATGATAAGGTCGATGTTAAACTCACGTTCCAAACGTTCCTGAATAACATCCATATGAAGTAATCCAAGGAAACCACAACGGAAACCAAATCCGAGCGCTTGAGAAGTTTCGGGTTCAAACTGCAAACTAGCATCATTTAGTTGTAATTTTTCAAGGGCTTCACGAAGATCGTTATATTTATTTGACTCAATTGGATAGAGACCTGCGAAAACCATCGGATTCATCTGCTTGTATCCAGATAGTGGCTCTGAAGCAGGATTTGTTGCCAAGGTTACTGTATCACCAACACGGGTGTCCTGAACAGTCTTGATAGATGCTGCAATATATCCAACGTCACCTGTCGCAAGGAAATCACGTCCTACAGCTTTAGGTGTGAATATTCCTACTTCGGTAACATCAAAGGTTTTACCATTGCTCATAAGCTGAATCTTATCACCTGGTTTGACAACCCCGTCCATAACACGGACTTGAAGAATAACCCCACGATAGGCATCGTACACTGAGTCGAAAATCAAGGCTTTCAATGGTGCTGAAACATCACCGGTTGGAGCAGGAACTTTCTCTACGATTTGCTCGAGAATTTCTTCGATACCAATACCAGCTTTGGCTGATGCTAAAACTGCTTCACTAGCATCTAGACCAATAACATCTTCGATTTCCGTACGCACGCGCTCCGGATCTGCTGCAGGCAAATCAATCTTATTGATAACTGGAAGGATTTCTAAATCATTATCCAAAGCAAGATAGACGTTTGCCAGAGTTTGAGCCTCAATTCCTTGGGCGGCATCAACAACCAAAATTGCTCCCTCGCAGGCAGCTAGAGAACGTGATACCTCATAAGTGAAGTCCACGTGTCCTGGTGTATCAATCAAGTGGAAAATATAGGTCTCGCCATCTTTTGCAGTATAATTCAACTCAATGGCGTTGAGTTTAATGGTAATCCCACGTTCACGCTCAAGATCCATGCTATCCAGAAGTTGAGCTTGCATTTCTCGGCTAGAAACTGTTTCTGTCTTTTCTAAAATACGGTCTGCTAGCGTTGATTTCCCGTGGTCAATATGGGCAATAATAGAGAAGTTACGAATCTTCTCCTGTCGTTTTTTCAATTCTTCTACGTTCATGATTCTCTTCCTTTCAGGGTATCTATTAATTATAAAATGTTTTTAATATTTTGACAAGACCATACCCTGCTAGGAGTACTAATCTTCAGCAACAAAGCCATCATTTTCGATGAAATAGCGGTCAGTCATACCTTGGTCAGTAAAGACAATACCGTGAAGGACACCGCCATAAACAGCTCCTCCATCCATTCCAATCTTACCGTCTTCTGTAATCCAAAGTTCCGCAGTACCGCGTTCTTGATTCAGTAAACCATAGACTGGTGTATGTCCAAAGACAATCGTTTTACCAGTATGATTAGCTGCTTCGTGGAATGGTTTTCTGAGCCAAACTTTCTTGTAATCTGTAGTATCATGCCAGTCATCCAAAGTCAAATCAATACCAGCATGAACGAAGATATACTTATCTGTTTCAATCACAAAAGGCATCTGACGGATAAACTCCACTAAGTCAGCTGCTTCAGTTTCAACACGCTTAGCATCTGCTACACCATCTACTGGTGCATCCAATGGGCGACCTAGAATAGAATTAATAGTTGTATCCCCACCATTACGACGATAGTGGTCATAGCTTTCTTCAGGATTATCCAACCATGTTAAAAACATATACTCATGGTTCCCTGACAAGCAAATAGCTCCCTGATTGTCGACTAAGTCTTTGACCATTTCTAGAACTCGGCGACTATCTTCACCTCTATCAATCAAATCTCCAAGAAAGAGTAATTGAGTCTTACCATCCCATGTTTTTAGAAGGTCCTCGAGCATTCCTGCTTTCCCATGGACATCTCCAATAACATAATAGTCTGTCATTTATTTCTCCTTACTTTGCAACAATTCTCTCGCTTGACTAAGTGCTGCTTCAGTCACATTCTCCCCTGCCAACATCTTGGCAACTTCTTCCACCCTTTCTTCAACTGTTAACAAGCGAACGGTTGAAACGGTTGAATGCTCATTGCTAATCTTTTCAATAAAGAACTGATAATCTGCGATTGCAATGACTTGAGGAAGATGCGAAATAGCTAGAACTTGGCCATGCTGACCAATTTTATGAATCTTTTGAGCGATTGCTTGAGCTACACGACCTGAAACTCCTGTATCCACCTCATCAAATACAATGCTAGTCTTACCTTCCTTACGTGAAAAGGCAGACTTAATAGTCAACATCAAACGAGATAACTCACCACCAGAAGCTACTTTTACTAATGGTTTAAAGTCTTCTCCAGGGTTGGTTGAAATATAAAATTCAACACTCTCATTCCCTTCACGACTGAATTTTCCTTTAGTAAACTGAACCTGAAATCGAGCCTTGTCCATATAAAGGTCTTTAAGCTCTTGTTGAATCTCAATTTCTAATTGTTGAGCTAAGTTGTGGCGAGCAGATGCTAGTTTACTTGCTAAATCAACCAGACTTACTTCTAATTGTTTGAGTACTGCTTCCATATCTTCTGAAGAAAGATTATTACCAGTCAGAAGATTGTATTCTTCTGTGATTTTAGCAAAGTACAACAAGACATCATCAACATTACCACCATACTTACGTGTAATGGCATGTATGAGATCTAAACGACTCTCAATCTGCATCAAGCGATTGCCGTCAAAATCTAAATCTTCGATAATATCCTCTAAACGTTTGGTGACATCTTCTAATGCATAATAAGACTCTGATAAAGAAGCTGATATTTCACGGTACTCAGCATCATACTCTTCTAAACTTTCCATGTCATTCATAGCAGAACGGACGTTAGCCAGGCTTGAAAATTCTTCATTATCTAGCATGGTATAGGCATTAGTTAGCGTATCAGCAATATTTTTATAATTCAGAAGTTTATCGCGTTCTTGGTTGAGTTTGAGGTCTTCACTTGGCTGTAATGCTGCAGATTCAATCTCTGCCATTTGAAATTCCAACATCTCAATACGAGCCTTATGTTCTTCTTGGTTTTTCTTAACTTCAAGAAGTTGCTTGCGCATTTGACGGTAGGCATCAAAGTTGGTCTGATAAGATTGCTTCAGTTCAAGAAAATCTGTATCACCAAATTCATCCAGCATCTGAATATGTAATTGTGGACGCATTAACTCTTCTTGGTCATGCTGACCATGAATATCGACTAGATGTTGTCCAATTGCTCGTAGAACAGAAAGATTGACCATCTGTCCATTAACTCGACTAACACTGCGCCCGTTTTGTAAAATTTCACGACGAATGATGATTTCATCACCTAAATCGATACCTTGCTCATCAAAAATCTCTTGAAGGGGGAGACTGTTTTCAACCGAGAAAAGACCTTCGATTTCAGCCTTAGGAGCACCATGACGAATAACGTCCGTTGTGGCTCTGGCTCCCAGCATCATATTCATAGCATCGATGATGATAGACTTCCCAGCACCGGTTTCCCCAGTCAGAACTGTCATTCCCTTCTCAAAATTAAGTGAAATAGCCTCAATGATGGCAAAGTTTTTAATTGAAATTTCAAGTAACATAAGGTCCTACCACTTTTTAACTTGTTCAACAATCTCTATAGCTGCTTCTTCAGTTCGCGCCACAATTAAAATTGAGTTATCATCTGCTAAACAGCTAAAAATCATATCCGAAAATGTTTGAGTTAATTGACTTTTTACAAAAATTGTATTCCCAGGAATAACATCTAAGTTGATGAGATTACCCATTCTTTCGAAACTTTCGATATTGTTCTCAGCTAACTGTAAACTTTTAACTACTGACTTTGGTAATTCATAGACATATGTATTGTCTTTCAAAGGAATTTTTACAATCCCTAATTCTTTGATATCACGTGAAACAGTTGCTTGAGTGGCAGAAATCCCTGCTTCTCTCAAATGTTCAACGATTTCTTCTTGTGTGCCGATTTGATAGTCAGTCACAAATCTTCTAATCTTCTCAAGTCTCTCTTTTTTATTCATCTTTAAACTCTCTATGTGCTTTTTCTACTAGTGGTTCTATTTCAGAAACCACCTGATTGCTTGCGTGTTCTTCCTTACGTAAATAAGCAAGAAACTCAATATTACCGTGGCCACCTTGTATAGGTGAAAAATCTAATCCTAAGACGGAAAATCCTTCTGCAACCGCCATTTCTGTTACCGTTTCTATAACATTTTTGTGAACCTTAGCATCTCTAATAATACCATTTTTCCCAATTTGTTCTCGACCGGCTTCGAACTGTGGTTTTATGAGGGCAACAACTTGTCCTTGATCAGCTAAGACTCTATGTAGAGCTGGAAGGATGAGACTCAATGATATAAAACTCACGTCGATACTTGCAAAAGATGGTTCTTCTTCAAAATCAGTTTTTTCAGCATAGCGGAAGTTAAACTGCTCCATACTGACAACACGTGAGTCTTGGCGTAATTTCCAAGCAAGCTGATTGGTCCCGACATCAACTGCATAAACTAATTTTGCTCCATTTTGAAGCATGACATCCGTAAAGCCTCCTGTTGAAGCTCCAATATCAATGGTCGTTTTACCTTCAACTGATATGCCAAAGTTTTCCAAGGCTTTCTCAAGTTTCAAACCTCCTCGGCTCACATACTTAAGCTTCTCACCCTTGAGTTTCAATTCAGTATCATCTGCGATTTTTTCTCCTGGTTTATCAAAACGCTCACCATTTAGAACCGCAACAACCAAACCAGCCATAACGCCACGCTTAGCTTGTTCTCTCGTCTCAAATAAACCTTGTTTGTAGGCAAGTACATCTACTCTTTCTTTAGGCATTGATTCTCAAACTTTCTACTATTTTTACAATTGGTTCTTTATCAAAGTCTACTAATTGGCTAATCTCGTCTAATTTTTCATTTGCCTGATCCAAAGTTCGGTTACAAAAAACTTTCGCCTCATCCAATCCTAACAATGCAGGATAGGTTGATTTCTCAGCTTGCAAATCTTTTTGTGGTGTTTTACCAATTTCCTCAAAACTAGCAGTAACATCAAGGATATCATCCCTCACTTGAAAAGCAAGTCCAATCAGCTCTCCAACTGTTTTCAGCTGTTTTTGAAGATTTTCATCCAATCCTGCAATAATTCCTGCCGCATGAAAAGGGAAGGCTAAGAGTTTACCAGTCTTATTAGCATGGATAGTCTGAAGTTCTTCTAGGTTTAAATGTTTACCTTCACCTTCCATATCCAAAACTTGGCCAGCGACCATACCCATACTTCCAGAAGAAAGGGACAAAGAAGCTATTAAATCTACCTTAGCTTGGCTGCGTAAATCAGCTTGCGCTATCAAAGCATAAGGATCTAAAAAGAGGGCATCTCCTGCTAAAATTGCTAGTGCTTCACCAAACTTCTTATGGTTGGTTAAACGCCCACGACGAAAATCATCATCATCCATAGCCGGAAGGTCATCATGGATCAAGCTTCCAGTGTGAATCATCTCAAGCGCTGCCGCAACCTGGGCATGAGCTATAGTGATTGGCACCTGCAAAGACTCCAAAACTTCTAAAAGTAGATAAGGACGAATTCGTTTACCACCTGCATGAATAGAATAAAGAACAGCTTCTCTTAAACTTGACGCAAATTGCTGGTCACCATAAAACTCCTCTAAGGCTGATTCAACTAAGGCTAGTTTTTCTTGCTTGTTCATAGAAGTTCGCTTTCTGTTCCATCTTCTTGAATGACTTTAACCAAGGTCTTTTCTGCTTTATCAAGTGTTGCTTGCAATTCTTTTGAAAGAACCATTCCTTTTTGAAATGCAGCAATGGCATCTTCTAAAGCAATTTCACCATTTTCTAAACTCTGAACAATAGTCTCAAGCTCTGCTAAATTTTCCTCAAATTTCTTCTGTTTTGACATCTCTAACCTCTAATTCTACATGACCATCTCGCATCATCAATATCACCTGGTCATTTTTTTTCAAATCTTTTGCCGAAGATACCACGGTATCCTCTTTTTTCACAATCACATAACCCCTTGCTACGATACGACTCGTATCTAACATGAGTAGAGCTTCTGACAAGCGTTTCACCTCAGCAACCTTGGCATCATAAACTACCGCCATTTGACTACGAAGTAACTTTTCCAGTTGTAGCAGGCGGTCCTGGTAACGATGAATCTTATTGATTGGTGATAACTGTTCAAGACGATGAACTTGTTCCAAGACTTTTTGTTGTTGTCTGACAAGTTCTGTATTAATACTTTGTTTGAGACGTAATTGCAACTGATCTACGCGTTGCAGATATCCATCATATAAACGCTCTGGTTGCCTGAAGATGACTGATTGACTAAGCGTTCTCAAGGCTTCTTTTTTCTTTGATAAAGTATTTTGTACAGCAGTAGCCATTCGTTTCTCTTGATTTTTAAGGTAGGTCAGAAGATCTAACTTGGTCACAGGTGTAGCTAACTCTGCTGCAGCAGTTGGTGTTGCTGCCCTCTTGTCGGCAACAAAATCAGCCAAGGTTACATCTGTTTCGTGGCCCACACTTGAAATAATCGGTAAATGCGATTCAAAAATAGCACGAACAACAATTTCCTCGTTAAAGGCCCAGAGATCCTCTATCGAGCCACCACCACGACCAATGATAAGTAAATCTAAGTCATCACGTTCATTAGCTTTAGCAATGTTAAGGGCAATCTCCTCTGCTGCTCCTTCGCCTTGAACCTTGGTAGGATATAAAATAATCTCTACCCCTGGAAAACGTCTGCTTACAGTTGTAATGATATCCTGGATAACAGCTCCACTACGACTAGTCACCACTCCGATTTTTTTTGCAAACTGAGGGATTGCTTGTTTAAAGCGATCTTGAAAAAGACCTTCTTCCGATAATTTCTTTTTTAATTGTTCGAACTGAAGGGCAAGTGCGCCGACACCATCAGGCTCTGCCTTTTCAATAATAATTGAATAACTCCCACTTGGTTCATAGACTTGAACTCGGCCGACTACATTAATCTTCATGCCTTCTTCCAAGTCGAATCCAAGTTTCTGATAGATACCAGACCATATGGTTGCTTGGATAACAGCTCGATCATCTTTTAGAGAAAAGTATTGGTGAGTTGGACGCTTTCGAAAGTTAGAAACCTGACCAGTTAAATAGACCCTCTCCAAGTATGGGTCTTTATCGAATTTCATTTTCAAATACTTGGTCAAAGTTGTTACCGACAAATACTTTTCCATCTCAACCTCCTTCTTTCTCTAGTTTTTCCTGGGTATTATTATACCAAAAAACCGTTTAAAAATCTCTTTTTTCACCTCTAGAATACGAAAACAAAACTGAATTCTTTTAACCTTCTCTTATAATATACAAAAGCCCTTGGAAAACTCCAAGGGCTTTAATTAGTTCACTGAACTATTTTATTTTTTAAGGTTGTAGAATGATTTCAATCCACGGTATTCAGCTACTTCACCAAGTTGATCTTCGATGCGAAGCAATTGGTTGTATTTAGCGATACGGTCTGTACGTGAAAGTGAACCAGTCTTGATTTGTCCTGCGTTTGTTGCAACTGCGATGTCAGCGATTGTTGAATCTTCAGTTTCACCTGAACGGTGTGATACAACAGCAGTGTAACCAGCTTCTTTCGCCATTTCGATAGCGTCGAATGTTTCAGTAAGAGTACCGATTTGGTTAACTTTGATAAGGATTGAGTTAGCAGCACCTTCTGCGATACCTTTTTCAAGGTATGAAGTGTTTGTTACGAAGAAGTCGTCACCAACCAATTGAACTTTACCACCAAGACGTTCAGTAAGAGCTTTCCAGCCGTCCCAGTCGTTTTCGTCCATACCATCTTCGATAGTGATGATTGGGTATTTGTTTACCAATTCTTCAAGGTAGTCAATTTGTTCTGCAGCAGTACGTACAGCAGCTCCTTCACCTTCGAATTTAGTGTAGTCGTATACTTGACGTTCTTTATCGTAGAATTCTGATGATGCACAGTCAAATCCGATAAATACGTCTTTACCTGGAACATAACCAGCAGCTTCGATAGCAGCAAGGATAGTTTCAACACCATCTTCAGTTCCTTCGAAACGAGGAGCAAATCCACCTTCGTCACCTACAGCTGTTTCAAGACCACGAGATTTAAGGATTTTCTTAAGAGCGTGGAAGATTTCAGCACCCCAACGAAGAGCTTCTTTGAATGTAGGTGCACCAGCAGGTACGATCATGAATTCTTGGAAAGCGATTGGAGCATCTGAGTGAGAACCACCGTTGATGATGTTCATCATTGGAGTTGGAAGAACTTTAGTGTTGAATCCACCAAGGTAGCTGTAAAGTGGGATTTCAAGGTAGTCAGCAGCAGCACGAGCTACAGCGATAGACACACCAAGGATTGCGTTAGCACCCAATTTACCTTTGTTAGGAGTACCGTCAAGTGCAATCATAGCACGGTCGATAGCTTGTTGGTCACGTACATCGTAGCCGATAATTGCTTCAGCGATGATGTTGTTTACGTTGTCAACAGCTTTTTGTGTACCAAGACCACCGTAACGAGATTTGTCACCGTCGCGAAGTTCAACTGCTTCGTGTTCACCAGTAGAAGCTCCTGATGGAACCATACCACGTCCGAAAGCACCTGATTCAGTGTAAACTTCTACTTCAAGTGTTGGGTTACCGCGTGAGTCTAGGACTTCGCGAGCGTAAACATCAGTAATAATTGACATTTTTTACTCTCCTTTGAGTTAAATTATTTTACACCTCTATGATACATCAAAAAGATACCTTTTTCAAGAAAAAAAGTTATCTTTGTGCAAATTTTCCTTAAGTTTATAAAGTAATCGCTTTCTTTTTCGTCTTATCTAGAGACTTTTATGATATACTATATTTATGACTGATGTATCAAAACAAATATTAGAAAAAGCCAATGGTGGAATTAAGTTAAATCCAGACGAACAAAGACGTTTTCTTGGTACCTTTGAAGAACGTGTTCTTGGCTACGCTGAACTCGCCACTGCAAATGATGACAAATTTCAAAAGGCATTTTTAACAATATTAGAGACCCTAAAGAAAGAAACTGAACCTCTATTTGTCAAAATTTCTCCTCAAGTTGAATTTGATAAACAAGTCTTTTACCTAAAACATGCCAAAGATGACAAATGCCAAGCAACTATCGTTTCTGAAGATCATAACTCTTCTCCTTTCGGCATGGTCATACACAGTGATAGTCCTGTTCAAACCCAAGAAAAAGACCTCAGAAAGGCCTTTTCAGACTTATGGCAAGAGAAAGAGCAGAAAGCTCCTACTTCTCTCTGGAAAAAATGGTTTGGTTAACTCTATCTCAAAGACATGATTCGGGCAATACTTGCAGCTGTATTTTCTAAATAAACAGCTGCTTTTTTAAAACTATCTGCTAACGGTTCGCTTTTTTCAAGTATGGAAAAAGCTGCGACTATATTCTTGAATGGTAAAGGTGGTAAATCCTCTGATAAACTACCACAAATAGCAAGAACTGGAACACCCCTAGGTGTTCTTTTTGCTACTCCAATTGGCGCCTTTCCAGCTAGACTTTGCGAGTCCAGTCTACCCTCGCCAACAATCACTAGGTCTGCATCAGTAACTTTTTGATCGAAGTTTATCAAATCTAAACAAGTTTGAATACCAGATACAATCTCTGCTCCAGCGAAGGCACACAAGCCAGCTGCAATACCACCACCTGCTCCTGCACCATTTAATTTTAATATTTCGGGTCCAATTTTACTATAGAAGTCTTTAATAGCAGCATCAACTTCTTGAAATTTGGATGGATCCAATCCCTTTTGTTTTCCAAATGTGAAGGTAGCACCATGAGGCCCACAAAGTGGATTGGTCACATCTGCAAGTATTTTTATATGTACATCAGAAGGAATTTGAAGCACTCCCTCCCTCGAAATTTTACTGATATCAAATAGAGATTGACCATTTGCTTGAAGTACAATTCCGTTTTTGTCATAAAACTGATAACCAAGTCCTGATGCAATGCCAATTCCACCATCATTACTAGCCGTACCACCGACACCGACGTAGATATCTTTAATCCCTTGGTCTATCAAATGGAGAATCAGTTGACCTATTCCCTTTGTTTGAATCTCTAGTGGATTTCGTTTTTCATAAGGTATCTTAGCAAGGCCAACCAAATCAGCAACTTCAAATAGAGCTAGTTGACCTTTTTGAAAGTAAGACATCAAAACCTCATCACCAAAAGGGCCAGTTACCTGGACTGTTTTCTCTTCCAAACCTAGAGAACTTTTAATGGCGTCTACTGTTCCTTCACCTCCATCACCAACAGGTAAAAGTAAACACTCCACGTTTGGTATAGCCTTTTCGAATCCTCTTTTTATAGCTTCTGCCACTTGTTTTGCAGGAAGACTCTCCTTGAAGGAGTCAGGTGCTATAACAATTTTCATTTTGATTCCTCTTTCTATCTAAAGGAAGTCTATCATTTCCAAAACTTTCCCAAAATCTCTCTCATCTACCTGAAGATTTATTTCTTTTTTCACAATATCCTTGGCACAAAAGGCTATACCAAGTCCTGCACTTTTAAGCATTTTTAAGTCATTTGCTCCATCACCGATAGCTATTGTCCTCTCGAAAGGTACCTCTAACTCTTGAGCCCAACTGAGCAATGTTTTTTCTTTAACTTCTCTGCTTATAATAGGGCCAATAAGATTTCCAGTTAAATGATCATCTCTGATTTCCAGTTGATTAGCAGTATATAATGAAATCCCCAAATCTTTTGCTAATCTATCCACGATAGTGGTAAATCCACCTGATACTAAACCTACTTCTATCTGATTTTTTTGAAGAACCTTAATAAAATGGGCAGAGTTTTTACTAAGGTGTAGTTCATGATAAATCTTATCAAAAACATTGATAGAGATACCTTTAAGAAGGGAAACACGTTTTTTTAAACTTGCTTCGAAGTCTAATTCCCCTCTCATCGCTTGAGCAGTTAGCAGGGCTACTTCTTCTTCGCACTCTGCCTCTTTCCCTAATAAATCAATAACCTCTTCTTCTATCAAAGTTCCATCAACATCTAGGACACAGAGTCCTCTAGCTTTATTCATTTATTCCCCATACTTTCATCATCTCAAAAAATCGTATGAAAGCATCATACGATTTTATTTATTTAATTTGCTAAGCTGTGATACAAATCGAGATAAGACTGACATGCTGTATCCCAAGAGAAGTCACATTCCATAGCTTGTACTTGAAGTTTTTTCCACACATCTGGATGATTATAGTAGACATCCAAGGCTGTTTGTAATGCCCAATTTAGCCAGTAAGAGGTTAAGTTATTAAAACTAAATCCTGTACCCGTTCCTTCAATTGGATTGAATGGTTGGACAGTATCTCTCAACCCGCCTACCTCATGAACAAGTGGTAATGTTCCATAACGCATAGCCATCATTTGAGAAAGTCCACAAGGTTCAAAACGACTTGGCATGAGGAAAATATCACAGGCTGCATAAATTTCTTGTGCTAGCTTGACATCAAAGGTAATATTTGCAGAAAGTTTATCTGGGAATACTTGACCAAACCATGAGAACGCTTGTTCAAAACCAGGATCACCTGTACCCAAGAGAACAATTTGAACATCTTCTTGAAGCATGCGATGCAAACCTTCAACAACGACATCAAAACCTTTTTGTCTTGTCAAACGCGACACAATACCAATCATTGGAACATCGGGACGAACTGGAAGACCAACTTTTTCTTGAAGTTTAGCTTTATTCTGAGCTTTTCCTGACAGATCAGATTTATTAAAATGGTAATCCAATAAAGGATCCGTCTCTGGATTGTAAAGATCAGTATCTATCCCGTTCACAATACCAGAAACCTTACCAGACTCCATTCTAAGAATCTGATCCAAACCACATCCAAATTCTGGTGTCATAATTTCATAAGCATAGCTTGGTGATACGGTCGAAACACGATCTGCATAGAGGATACCAGCCTTCATCCAGTTAAGGCAATCATTCCAACGAACAGTACCATCCGCATAGCGTTCAAAACCAACTCGGAACAAATCCCAAAGCATACCTTCAGAGAATTGTCCTTGGAATTCCAAATTATGTATAGTTAAGACAGTCTTAATGTTTTGGTAGGCCTGTATCCATCTGTATTTTTCCTTCAATAAGAAAGGGATCATAGCTGTATGGTAGTCATGAGCATGGAGGACATCAGGGATAAATCCGATTCGCTCCATAGCTTCTAGAGCCGCAAGTTGGAAGAAGGCAAAACGTTCACCATCATCAAAATCCCCATACACATGACCACGGAAGAAATAATACTGGTTGTCAATAAAGTAGAATGTAACACCATTTAAAACTGTCTTCTTAATGCCACAAAATTGTCTACGCCAACCAACGTATACTTCAAATTGAAGAACATCTTCAATTTGATCACCAAACTTGGCTTCCACCATGTCATAGTATGGCAGGATAACAGCAACTTCATGACCAGCTTTAACTAATGATTTTGGAAGAGCCCCAATAACATCTCCCAAGCCACCTGTTTTAGAGAAAGGGGCTCCTTCGGCTGCTACAAATAAAATTTTCATGAAAGAATGTCCTCTGTTACTTTTTCACCTTTTTTGATGACAACAGGATTTTCTGCTGTACCACGAATAACAACTCCATCAGCTACTTCAGCACCCTTATCAATAATTGCATACTCAACTTGAGCGCCTTCACCAATGATAACACGAGGGAAAACAATAGATTCTTTAACTAAGCTATCTTTATGAATTTGAACATTACGAGAAATAACTGAACGAACAACTTTACCTTCGACAATACTACCAGAAGCAAACTGCGAAGTTTTTACTTCACAACCAGGTGCATAATAAGTTGGTTCTTCGTTTTTCACCTTTGTATGAATCTTTTGATTTGGAGAGAACAAAGAGTAGAATTTATGCTGATCAAGCATATCAATATTCGCTTGGTAGTAAGTTTCTACAGAATGAATATTTGCCAAATAGCCAGTATACTCGTAGGCAAAAGCACCTTCTTTAGCTGCCAAATCACGAAGAACATAGCGAAGTTTTTCTGGATGTTCTTTCTGAGCTTCTTCTTCAAGACGTTCAATCAACCATGGGGTATCAACGACAAAGATATCGGTAGACATGTTGTAAAGATTTTGGTCTAATTTTTTATCAAAGAGCTTGTGAGAAAGTACATGGTCAGTTTCATCGATATCAAGGATTGCATTTACTTCTGAAATATCCTTCTTAGGTAGTTTCTTATAAACAACTGTGATAGGAGATTTGGTAGTATTGTGCAAATGGAAAACCTGAGCAAGATCAATATTTACCAAAACATCGCAGTTCAAGGAAACAGTTTGGTTAGATCCAGAACGTTTTAAATAAGTCAAGAGTTGTTGATAATACTCTTTACCGACTGTGCTACTTTCTACACGTGTATTGTAAATACCTAAATAGTAGTGACTAAGTAGTGTATTCAAGCCCCACTCGCGACCTGAACGAATGTGGTCGAAAACTGAGCTGATATTATCTTGTTGGAAGATTCCAAAGACACTACGAACACCAGCATTTGCTAAACTCGAGAGTGGGAAGTCAATCAAGCGATACTTTCCTCCGAATGGCAAACTCGCCACAGGACGATTACTCGTCAAGGTTGACATATCATGAAAACCAACAGTGTTTCCTAAAATCGCTGAATATTTATCAATCTTCATCTGTTGCTACCCCCACTACTTCGTTATATCCGACTACTTCAACTTCTTCAGTTCCATCAATTTCTACACCATCAGCAATGATAGCACCTTCACCAATAATGGCACGTTTAATCTTAGCACCTTTTCCGACTACTGCTCCACTCATGATGACAGAATCAACAACTTCTGCTCCTTCACGAACTTGTGCTGCTGTAGATAAAATGGAGTGCTTCACAGTACCATTTACATAACATCCATCTACTACAAGAGAATCTTCTACATGAGCATGTTCTCCAATAAAGTTTGGTGGAGAGATAAGGTTACGAGAATAGATTTTCCATTGACGATTACGACTATCTAGAGCGTTGTCTGGAGAAATATATTCCATATTTGCTTCCCAAAGCGATTCGATAGTGCCGACATCCTTCCAGTATCCACTGAATTCATAGGCATAAACACTTTCTCCAGACTCTAGGTAGTTAGGAATAACATTCTTACCAAAGTCTGACATGTCAATATTATTCTTTTCAGCTGCAACGAGCATATTGCGCAGACGTTTCCAATCGAAAATATAAATCCCCATTGATGCCTTAGTTGATTTTGGTTGGGCAGGTTTTTCTTCGAATTCAACAATGCGATTATTAGCATCTGTATTCATGATACCGAAACGACTAGCTTCTTTTAATGGTACATCCAAAACAGCTACAGTCAAGCTGGCATTGTTATTCTTATGCGATTGGAGCATATCATCATAGTCCATTTTGTAGATATGGTCTCCTGAAAGAATCAAAACATACTCAGGATTGATGCTATCGATATAGTCAATATTTTGGTAAATCGCGTGACTTGTACCTTCGAACCAACGATTTCCTTCACTTGCAGAGTAAGGTTGAAGGATAGAAACACCTGAATCAATTACATCAAGACCCCAACTAGAACCGTTTCCGATGTGATTGTTAAGAGCAAGAGGTTGATACTGTGTGATAACACCAACATTGTGTATACCAGAGTTGGCACAGTTAGAAAGAGCAAAGTCAATGATACGGTAGCGCCCACCAAATTGCACTGCTGGTTTTGCAATGCTTTGAGTGAGTTTACCGAGACGGGTTCCTTGCCCACCGGCAAGGATTAAAGCTAGCATTTCATTCTTCATTTTCTACTCCTTTTTGACATTTATTTGATTCTTTTTTTGTAGGTTTCAAGCGACGTTTGATTTTCCAAATACTTGCACCCATAGCTGGCAAAGTAAAGGTCAATGTCTGCTCATAATCCTTCCATAACCCTTCTTGAGTTTGAACAGTTTGGTTGTGTTCTTTCCAAACTCCACCCCATTGTTCCAACTCTGTATTCCAAATTTCTTCGTAAATACCTGCAACTGGTAATCCAATTGTAAAATCAGGACGTTCAACCGGTGCCATATTGAAGACACAGACTAGCATCTCGCCTTTTTTACCCTTACGAATAAAGGAAAGAACACTTTGATCTCTATTATCAGCATCGATGATTTCAATTCCATCATAACTTGTATCAATTTCCCAAAGACAACGATGGTCTTTATAAAGTTGATTCAGTTGAGATGTGAAGTATTTCATCTTAGCATTCATTGGATCTTCAAGGTTTGACCACTCTAATTGCTCTTCTGATTTCCACTCTAAGAATTGACCGAATTCGCTACCCATAAAGAGTAATTTCTTACCAGGGTGACAAATTTGATAAGTATAAAGGTTTCTCAGGCCTGCAAACTGATTGTAGCGATCTCCCCACATCTTATGCATCATACTCTTCTTACCATGAACCACCTCATCATGTGAGAATGGTAGAAGATAATTTTCATTAAAGACATACATAAAACTGAAGGTTACAAGGTTAAAATCATACTTGCGGTAAATTGGATCTTCTTCGTAGAAATGGAGAATGTCATTCATCCAGCCCATGTTCCACTTGTAGTCAAATCCAAGACCACCGATCTCTTTCGGACCTGTTATTTTAGTTGCCGAAGAGCTTTCTTCTGCAATCATCATGACATCAGGGTGAGCTAGCTTAATAACAGTATTTAAACGCTGAAGGAAATAGTAGCCTTCGTAGTTAAGATTTCCACCGTCTTTATTTGGTGTCCAAGGTGCATTATCATAATCAAGATAAAGGATATTACTTACAGCATCTACACGAATACCATCTAAATGATAAAAATCAATCCAGAACTTAATGCTAGAAATTAGGAAAGATTGTACTTCGTTTTTCCCTAAGTCGAAGTTTAATGCTCCCCAACCATAGTTATGAGCTTTGTTATGGTCTTGATATTCAAAAGTTGGTGTTCCGTCATAATAAGCTAGAGCATCATCATTGATTGTAAAGTGACCAGGAACCCAGTCCACAATAACTCCGATATTGTTTAAATGACACTCTTCAACAAAGTCTTGAAACTCTTCTGGTCTTCCGTAAGAATGTTCTAAACCAAAATACCCCATCAGTTGATAGCCCCAGCTCAAACCAAGCGGATGCGCCATCAAAGGCATAAACTCAATATGAGTGTAGTTCATCTCAACTAAGTAAGGAATCAACTCTTCTTTTAATTGAGCAAAACTGTATGGAGTTCCGTCTGGATTTCTCTTCCAAGAGCCTGCATGAGCCTCATAGATATTAACTGGTCTTTCAAAAAATCCCAAACGTTTTCTACGAGCTAACCAAAGTCCATCCTTCCATTTCTTTTCTGGGATTTCTGTTAAAACAGCCCCTGTTCCTGGACGTGCTTCATACCGAACAGCTAAAGGATCAATCTTCATAAGCTGATGACCGTTAGCCCGTGTGATATGATATTTATAAATCTGACCCTCTTGGGCTAAAGTTGTAAAAACTTCCCAAACTCCAGATTCATTTCGAACCATAGGGATTTGATTTTCAACCCAATTCGTGAAATCACCAACTAGATGAACAGCTTGCGCATTTGGAGCCCAAACACGGAATGTGTAACCCCATTCCCCGTCTTTCTCCTCACGATGTGCGCCCAAATAGTGCTGAAGATGGAAATTTTCGCCTGTTGTAAAAGTTCTTAAAGCTTCTAATGTATCCATAAATCCCCCTTTATATTGTAAGCGTTTTCTATATTTCTATTATACAATCTTTTAAGAAAACTTTCAACCAATTTCCGAATTATCATAAATATTTTTTAGAAAATCTTCAAATAATTATCTTGACATTTCTTATATTTTCAGTATTTAATGATATTCTACCTTGATTTCAGTTCTTGTAGCATTAAATTGCTTACAATATTTTTTTCAATCCTAATTTTGCAAAATAGACACCACAAAAAACTTAACATTATTTTCTTAAATTAATATTTTTGTTCGGATAAAGTATCTTAAGTACAATTTTATCAAATTTTCTGAAATTTTCAACTATTTTTAGTAATATTTCCATATTTTTTATTAGGACAAATTTATATATAAAAAACTCAAGATTAATCTTGAGTTTTATTTTTTTTTTAAACTAAAACATTCATAACTGCAACGCTCACATTATCAATAGTGTTTTCTTGGTTTGAACGACTATTAGTGATTCGCATTTCAAGGTTTCCCGCATTTTCATAATAGTGGGATTCTCCTTTAGCATTAAAGACCACTAAGTAATGCTCGTCATCTTCCTGAATTTCATAGACAATCCAGCCACTATTTTCAATAGCTGTGTGAACAAAGACGTGACGGTATACTTCCTCGTATGTAGGGTATGAAAAGGCACTGCTCTTTGTTTTAAGACCTATAATCTGACGAATAAATTCAATACTATCCTGACGCTCATTGATTAAGTCCCAGTCTACCTGGTTAACAGCATCTGGAGCATTGTAACTGTTCATAGCACGTTCGCGATCATCATGAGTCAACTCACCGTTTTCACCTGTAGGAACCAGTTTGGTACGTCCAAACTCTTGACCAAGTTCCATAAAGGAGATACCTTGCATGAGGAGATTCATTGCAGTTGCTGTTTCTACCTTTTTCATGATACTTGCTTGGTCTTCTGTTGGATGAAGTGTCGCTAATAAATCATGCAAGTTATAGTTATCATGGGCTTCTACATAGTTGACAACCTGGTTAGGGCTTAAATAAGAGCCCAGTTCACGACTACCAAGAATAGCTTTGGCAACAATTGGTTCAGTTGCAGCACCACTTACGAAGCCTGATTTGATATCACCATAAACTTCAGCACCCTTAACCGCATTACGTTGATCATCATTGAAAAATCCAATATTAGGTAACTGATAAGCATTGTCTTTCTTAGCCTTATCGTAAGGTGCTAGACCAGTACCCATATCCCAACCTTCTCCATAAAGGATGATTTTAGGATCGACTTCATCCATTGCCCAACGGATCATCTGCATGGTTTTAATGTCATGGATTCCCATCAAGTCAAAGCGGAAACCATCGATATTAAACTCATTCACCCAATAGAGTAATGAATCAATCATGTACTTACGAAACATTTCATGTTCACTTGCAGTCTCGTTTCCTACACCTGTTCCATTTTGATAGCTTCCATCTCGGTTCATTCGGTAATAATAGTCTGGAACCGTTGTTTGGAATGGGGCATCAACAGTTGAAAACGTATGGTTGTATACCACATCCATAATGACGCCAATTCCAGCATCATGATAAGCTTGAATCATCGTCTTCAAATCGCGGATGACTTTACCTGGATCATTTGGATTCGTAGACATGCTGGTTTCTGGTGCATTGTAGTTTTGTGGATCGTAACCCCAGTTGTAGGTCACATTACCATCTGCATCATACTCTTTGTGACGATCAGCAATTGGTTGCAGTTGAACATAGTTCACACCAAGTTCTTTGATGTAGTCAAATGCAGTAGACTGACCGAAGTGATTAACTGTTCCAGTTTGTGCAGCACCCAAGAATGTTCCTCTTAATTCTGGAGAAACACCAGAAGTTTCAGACTTGGTCAAGTCACGAATATGCATTTCGTAAATAACCGCTTGACAAGGATTCTCTAATCGCCAAGTTGCTTCCGTTCCATTCTTAACTTCAAAACCTTCAACTTGACGTTCATTTTTTGAAAGAATCGCTGAACGTTTGCCATCTGGACTTGTCGCGATGGTATATGGATCGCGGGTCAATGATTGATGATGTGGAAAATCAATCTGATATTGATAGGCACGACCTGCAAGACTTTCAGGAATTGTCAAATTCCAAACGCCAATTGTATTATATTTGTGACTATATGAATAACTATTTCCACGCTTCATCTCATACGTTTTTAGGATAGGAGCGTCATTGCTAGCTGATTCATAGACTACAACTTGTACAGTTGTTGCTGTTGGCGACCAAAGTTTAAAGCTTGTTTCTTCTTCGGAAACCTGGTATCCCAACTCTCCTTGGTAACCCCAATGGTGATCAAAACTGGCACTGTTAATCGCTTTATCAAAAGCAAATGGATTTTGATCTTTATAGTGTGGACTTGCAATAGCTGGATTTTCAGAATAATAAACAGTGTCATCTCCATCTAAAATCCAAACTTCCGTTAGAAGTGGATAATAATTGAAACGAATTGGATACTCTTTTGAAACACCGTCTTTTGTAATTACAAAAGTCATCGTTTCGATAGCTTTTTCGCTAGTTTGAGTTAAAGAAAATTTTTCTCCAAAATACTCTTCTTCTTTTACTAACTCAACTGTATCAAGAGGCTTTTTACTAAAACTACAATCTTTATAAGCCTCATCCTTACGATGATAATGAATAAGTACAGGATAATTGTACATAGTTCTCCCTAATTTCTAATTGTTAAATTTTAAAAAAATAATTTCTTGTTTAAATTTTCGAATTGGAGCAAGAAATCTAAGATAGTCATTCTTTAGTGTGTAATGATTATAAACTCTCCAACCAAGCTTCATCTCGAATCTCAATTCCAAGTTCTTGTGCTTTTTGGAGTTTGCTACCTGCATCTGCTCCTGCTACCACAAGGTCCGTCTTCTTCGATACACTACCCGTTACCTTGGCTCCAAGATTTTCGAGTTTACTTTTAGCTTCCGAGCGAGTAAGACGTTCAAGTTTTCCTGTCAATACGACTGTTAGACCTGATAAGGCAGCATCTGCTACAACGACCTGTCCTTTATAATCTAGATTAACATTTAATTCTTTCAATTCTCTTAAAAGTATTTTAGCGCCCTCAGTCTCAAAATAAGATTGGAGACTTTGAGCAATGACACTTCCCAAACTTTCAATGCCTGCAACTTCTTCAGGACTGGCTTGTGCTAGCGATTCGATTGAGTGGAAGTTTTGTAAAAGCAACTGACTTGCCTTACTTCCTACATGACGAATCCCCAAACCAAACAAAAGTCTTTCAGCAGAATTTTCTTTAGAAGTTTGAATAGCCTGATAAAGTTTTTGAGCTGATTTCTCCTTGATACCATCTAATAAGAGAAAATCTTCCACAGTCAAGCTATAAATATCTGCAACATCCTTAACCAAATTAGCAGCAAATAATTTCTCCACGATTGATGGGCCAAGGCCAGAGATATTCATGGCGTCACGAGATGCGAAGTGAATTAGACCTTCCTTGATTTGAGCTGGACAACGTGGGTTTATACAACGAAGAGCCACCTCATCTTCAAAGTGTAACAGCTTGCTCTCACAACTTGGACAGTTTGTTGGGATATCTAGTTTTTCCTCCGACACACGTTTAGACTCCACCACTCGTAGAACGGCTGGTATGATATCACCCGCTTTGTAAACAATGACTGTATCATCCTTGCGGATATCCTTTTCAGCGATATAGTCGACATTATGAAGCGTTGCACGACTAACTGTTGTACCTGCCAATTGCACCGGAGTAAGATTGGCAGTCGGAGTTACGACACCAGTTCGTCCTACTGTCCAGTCAACAGAAAGCAGTTTTGCTTCTTTTTCTTCTGCAGGGAACTTATAAGCGACTGCCCACTTAGGCGCTTTAACTGTAAATCCAAGTTGCTCTTGACCAGCTAGGTCGTTGACCTTAATTACGACACCGTCGATATCATAAGGCAATTGGTCTCTTTCTTGACCTACTTCTTGGATAAACTTCCAAACTTCATCCATGCTGTGTGCTAATAGGCGTCTTGGATTAACAACAAAACCCAATTGTTCTAAATGTTCCAAAACCTTCTCTTGGCTATCCCGAGTTGAAGGGCTTGCTTCTTGATAGAGGAAGGTTGCAAGATTACGCTTAGCTACTACTGCTGTATCTAACTGGCGAAGAGTACCTGCAGCAGCATTTCGTGGATTGGCGAATTCAGACTCGCCGTTTTCTTGACGAGCAAGATTGACTTGATTGAAAGAAGCTCTCGGCATATAACATTCACCACGAACAGTGATATCTAATTTTTCTGGTAAAGATAAAGGAATGTCTTTCACTCGTTTAAGATTTTCCGTGATGTTTTCACCAATTGAACCATCACCACGAGTCGCACCAGCAACAAAAATTCCCTGCTCATAAGTCAAGGAAATCGATAAACCATCAATCTTCAACTCACAAATATAAGTGACATTATTCAATTCCTTACGGACACGTGCATCAAAGGCATCCAATTCTTCACGTGAAAAAGCATCCTGCAAACTATAGAGAGGATACTGATGACTATATTTTTCAAATCCATCTAGAATCTTACCTCCGACGCGATGGGTCGGACTTTCTGGTAAAACTTGATCAGGGTGAGCTTTTTCTAACTCTACCAGTTCACGATAAAGACAATCATACTCACTATCAGATACAGATGGGTTATCACTTGTATAATACTCCGTCGCATAGCGATTGAGCAACTCAACGAGCTCTTTCATTCTTTCATTCATAAAACCATTTTACCATAAAAAGGACTATAGAAACAATATTCAAGCTCTAAAAAAGAAAATGAGAAGGATATTTCTATCACTTCTCATTTATTTTTATTTTTTACGATTCAAAATAGCATTCAAGATGATGGCTACAGCACTCGCAATGACGATACCATTTGAGAAGAACATTTGTAATTCAGTCGGTAAAGTATTGAAGAGATTGCTTCCGTTTAATCCCACCCCAGCAGAAATAGAAACTGCTGCAATGAGGAAGTTGTGTTCATTGTGCTCAAAGTCTACACGAGCCAAGATTTGCATCCCTTGGAGCGAAACAAAACCAAACATGACGAGCATAGCACCACCAAGTACAGGACTAGGAATAATCTGTGCCAAGGCACCAAACTTAGGCAAAAGACCGAGCAAGATAAGGAAACCAGCTGCGTAGTAGATTGGCAAACGAGTACGAATACCTGAAAGTTTCACCAAACCTACGTTTTGTGAAAATCCTGTATAAGGGAAGGTATTGAAAAGTCCACCAAGTAAAACAGCGAGACCTTCAGCACGATAACCATTACGGAGACGAGTGCTATCAATTGGATCTTTAGTAATATCAGAAAGGGCAAGATATACACCTGTTGATTCTACCATGGATACAGTAGCAATGATACACATCATGACAATAGATGAAATCTCAAATTGTGGAGCACCGAAGTAAAATGGAGTTGGGATATGAACCAGTGGAGCTTCTGCTACTGGAGAAAAATCAACCAAGCCCATAGTCGCTGCAATAATCGTACCGGCAATCAAACCAATCAAAATCGAAATAGATTTGATAAATCCTTTTGTGAAGATATTGACCAAAAGAATGATGAGAACAGTAATCATTGCCAAGGCTAGACTTTGTCCAGTTGGTTTTTCAACGTTATTTCCCATATTTCCGATAGCAACTGGAATCAAGGTCAATCCGATAGTTGTGATAACAGAACCAGTTACGATTGCAGGGAAAAGATTGGCAACCTTAGAGAAGATACCTGAAATCAGGATAACATAAATCCCTGAAGCAATCAAGGCACCAAACATGGCACCACTACCATGACTTTGTCCAATCATAATAAGTGGAGCAACAGACTGGAAGGCTACCCCAAGAACAATAGGCAAACCAACACCGAAGTGTTTATTGAGTTGCAATTGTAGGAGAGTTGCAACCCCACACATAAAGATATCTGTAGAGATAAGGTATGTCAACTGTTGAGCTGAATACCCCAAAGCACTTGCAATCATGATGGGTACTAGGATTGAACCTGAGTACATAGCAAGTAAGTGTTGCAAACCAAGAACGGCTGCCTGTGAGTGTTTTTCCTGTTGTTTCATTAGATGTCTGCCTCCTTGAAGATAACTCTTCCATTTTCAAAACGCTCTAAACGAGCAAGTGATACTACCTGATGACCTGATTTTTCTAACAGCTCACGACCATCTTGGAAGGATTTTTCAATCACAATTCCGACGGCCTCAACTGTAGCACCAGCTTGCTCGATAATCTGAATCAAACCTTTAGCTGCTTGACCATTAGCCAAGAAATCATCAATAATTAATACTTTATCTCCTGGAGATAAGAACTTCCCTGCAATAGATACAGTGCTAGTAACTTGTTTCGTGAAAGAAAATACTTCTGCAGTTAAAATTCCTTCATTCATGGTAATATTTTTTGCCTTCTTAGCAAAAATCATAGGTACATCTAATTGTTCTGCAACATATAGAGCTGGAGCAATTCCAGATGCTTCAATGGTTACAACTTTTGTAATGCCAGCATTTTTAAAATGCTCTGCAAAAGTACGACCAATCTCACGCAGCAAGGAATAGTCAACTTGGTGGGTCAAGAAGGAATCCACCTTAAGAATATTCTCACCTAGAATATTCCCATCTTTTAAAATACGTTCCTCTAGTAATTTCACATTAACCTCCGAAATAAAAAGGGACTTACAAAGTAAGCCCCTTAGAAAGATTGAAACAGATATCTCTGCTTCTTTTATCTCTCTTGACTTACTCATTGTTAGGTATTTACGGTACCTTGTAGAAACGCCACACCAATTCGCGGCATAAATAAGTAATGATATTTTTAGTGAGCATCTCCATTCCAGATAGAGTTCTTCACAATCACATAATCTACATGTCTAAGATCAGCTACCTTTCGACCTCCAGCATAAGAAATCGAACTTTGCAAATCTTGTTCCATCTCAGTTAGGGTATCTTGTAAATGTCCTTTGGCAGGAAGAAGAATTTTCTTTCCTTCAACATTCTTGTAGGCACCTTTTTGATATTCTGAAGCTGAACCATAATATTCTTTAAATTGTTTACCATCGACTTCAACTGTTTTTCCTGGACTTTCAATATGACCTGCAAATAGTGAGCCAATCATAACCATACTAGCACCAAAGCGGATTGACTTGGCAATATCTCCGTGTGTACGAATACCACCATCGGCAATAATCGGTTTACGCGCAGCTTTAGCACACCAGCGAAGAGCTGCCAACTGCCAACCACCAGTACCAAAACCAGTTTTGACTTTAGTAATACATACTTTACCTGGACCAATTCCGACCTTAGTAGCGTCTGCTCCAGCATTTTCAAGTTCACGAACAGCTTCTGGAGTACCAACGTTCCCAGCGATGACAAAGGTATCTGGCAATTCTTTTTTGATATGCTGAATCATTGAAATCACACTGTCGGCATGTCCATGAGCGATATCAATAGTGATATACTCTGGAGCATCTTCCTTTAATTGGCTAACAAAATCATATTCGTAATCTTTAACACCAACAGAGATAGAAGCAATCAACCCTTTTTCATGCATGCGTTTCACAAAAGGAATGCGCCCAGCTTCATCGAAGCGATGCATGATATAGAAATAACCACCTTTTGCAAGCTGTTCTGCAACATCTTCATCCAAGATAGTTTGCATATTAGAAGGAACAACTGGTAATTTAAAGGTGTGCTTCCCTAATGTTACTTGTGTGTCAGCTTCTGCTCGACTTTGAAGAACACACTTATTAGGAATTAGCTGAATATCTTCATAGTCAAAAATCGGAAATTCGTTTAACATTTCGATGTCTCGTTTCTTTTATAATGACCTACCTATGCTTTCGCATCACTACGCCTTTTCCGACGTTTCCTTTAACGATTATAAACTAAGGTAAAGTTTTTGTCAAACATTTTGAAACATTAAAATTATTATGTTCGGATTTTACTAATGATTTCATAAAAAATAGAGAGTTTATAGGCTCTCTAATTTTGTTTTATATTATTTTGAAAAATTTTTTCTGACATCTCTAGCATTTCATAGAATTCGCTGTAGGATGATACTTTCTGAGGAATTTGGATAGAGAACTTTTTAAGCAAGACCCCATAACCTAGAACCTTTCCTATTTCACTACTTACTGTCTGATCTATGCTCGGGAAAATCAAGCCAGCTTTTTCTGCTTGTAAGATATAAGCATAAGAAATTAATTGAAATAGATCATCACGATTGATTCCTTTTTCAGTCAATTCTAGTTTTTTATATTTAGCATCTAGTACAGTCTTTAATTCCCTATTATAAAAATCTGGATATACCTTTCGTTTCCCACCAGAAAATACAGAGATACCACCTTTCTTTTCTTTATTGCGTGGATGTATGAAATCTTTTGGCAACAAAGTATAAACATATTCTTCCCAAAGCCAAGCAACGTCAAAGAGAATGCCATGAATTTTTTGCTCTTGATATCCTAAACCGTGCTTTTCTCTGTTTAATATCATCAGACAAAGCTCTTGCAACTTTCTGTATTCTCGAAAGTAGGCATGACGAAGTGGTTTGGTTTGATTTAGTCGAATTATCTTAGCACGATCAGCTAGTTTATAAGATGGGGTTACACGAATAATTTCTGTAATATTTTCACGATTGCTATTAATGATGCCTCTTCCTAGAGATTTCTGATTTTTAATGTACTCAAAAGTATGACGGATCAGCTGCATTATTGGATTATCAAAAGTAAACTCTCTGGTTGTATAAGCAATATTACCTGTGAAAGGAAGATTTTTCTTGAGATGGTTTCTTACATCAATCACTCCCTTGATATGGCTATCATTATGAGAAAACCTCTGGTATTCCTTATAAAGTCCCTTTCGCATAGCACCTTCCAGATAATTTGGAAAGAGGTAAATTAAAAGTTGATAGAGTCTATCCTCATACGATAACCCTACATCTAAACTAGTGAGATTGATATTTAGAACTTTCTGCAATAGATAATGCAAAAAATAGTCTTCACTTTTACTCGAAAAGCGAGAAGAAATCGTTAATCTCTCCTGACCACAACCCAGAAAACCAATCACATTTCCTGTCTTAATTTTCTGATTGACTGTTTCCAAGATCTTTTGGTCCTTATCCAAATCAGGAGAGTTTTTCAGGTCGTTTGGAAATATAAAGATACTATCTTCTTGAGAAAGATTATATAGAGTTCTATCTAAAAGAACTTGACTAATTTTAGGATATTCTGTGATAAACTCTTCTTTGTTTAAGGCCTGTTGATTGTCAGTTAACTGCATCGTCATCACCAATATCTTGCTGATTTGTCAGATCATATGCTTTTTTCAAAGTATTCAGTATTTCGTCCTCTTCATAAGAACCACGCAAGTAATCTTCCAAAAGTGGATTAAGATAATCAGACCAGAGTAACTCATAGTCAAAGTCTACTTCTTCCAGTTTAAGGAAATAACTTGGTCCAATATGATAATGACTATTTAGTTCCTGAACTTTTTCAATTTTAGCATTCAAGTTTCTTAGACGCGCTTTCGCTTCTTCAGCTTTATCGCCAAGAACATCATCTAGCATTCCTAGTTGGCTTTCAGCAGTAACTTCAACAAAACGAAAACGACGACGCATGGCAAAATCAAAGGTGTCCACCGAACGGTCAATATCATTCATAGTTCCGATAATATAGATATTTTCAGGGATATAGAACTTTTCATCAGTTTCGTGTAGATTGGCATATTGGGTAGAAACACTCCCCTTTTCACCACGATAACCAGGGTCAATTGAGAAAAAGAGTTCCCCAAAAATCTTAGAAATCTCACCTCGGTTAATTTCATCAATGATGAAGACGAATTTCTTATTAGTATCAATTTCTGTTGGGGAAATATAGTCTTTCAAACCAAATCTCTTTCTCAATCTTTCTAGGACAGTTTTCCCACCACTTTTGTAGTATTCTTGCTTATTATAATTTTTATCTTTATACAACTCATAAACATATTTACGAGGTATTGACCATCCTGGAACACCACTATCATAATTTACTGACAAATTTTGTCTACTATTAACAGATAAGTAAGATGTTCTTGTTATATATTCTTTTTCTTCAGCAACATTTATATATTCTAAGTAAGAATCCCAAGCTTGGTCAAAATTATCTTGCCCCCCGATCTTCTGAGCTTCTTTAGCTAATTGACAAAACTTCTTAAAAATACCATCTTGTAGTTTAAAATCAATAGTTCCATCCTCATTTGAATCCGGTCTTAACCCCTCAACAAAATCCGTATAGTCATAAGATGGGTGGAATTGCACAAAGCCTATTTGATCTTCATTGCCACCTGTTAATTCTAAGGCAATTTCTTTAGCAAGATATGTTTTTCCCGTACCTGGTGCACCACGGAGAATGAGGTTTTTGGACGAGAGTAAAGTTCTACTCAATGGATTTTGTAGATTAATTTGTGTACACATTCGTTCCTCCCGTTTATTATCATTACTGTCCATAAAACCTTTTGAATACTCATGTAGTATTCTTCCTAACATTGAAGATGTTAGTTCAGGAAAAGTTTTAGAAACCAGTTGACAAATTTCATGATTCTGAAGGTAGGGTCCTCCTTGATTTTTCTGAGAAACAAAGCTGTTCCAAAATTCTCTATTACTATTAGTATTCACACCGAAGAAAGAACTTTCCTCAGAATAGATACAAAGTAATTTTGTTACCATCGCAGAACGACCAATAAATTCATTTGTTGATTTTTTTATATCAAAGATAGGTTTATCAAATTTGAAATGAATACCTTCTTTAATAATTTCATACAAATCTGATTTTAATTTAGTAAATCGATGATCCAACTCTGAAAGCGGAATTACTTTATTAGCTTGATCTTTATAACTCTTTGTTTTTTCATTCCAATAAATACCAAATTTTGAAGATCCACCTCCACCAATTCCCAAAAATAGTGTTTTGTATTTTCCATGCTCTAGTTCATAGCAAAAAGAGTTGTTTTGTCCCCCTTTCCCAATGACATAATCATCAATAGACATAGTTAAAATCTTGTCAAGTGGCCACTCCTTAAGAAACTCTTCTTTAAATTTTTCAGTATAAGCGTCTTCAATCATTGCGTTACCTAATAAATATTCTCTAATTGAAAGGTACCATTCGCAGAAGTCTTCGAAACCAGCTTTTCTATTCTTCATCAATCTTACTCCTTTTTCCATCGATGTTTGAATATTGCTATTTGCTATTTACATATATAATATCATATCCTATGGAAAATGAAAAGAATATCTAAAGAAAAAGCCCAGTATTAGGAGCGTCAACTCCTCTTAATACTAGACTCTTTTTATCTTAATAATACTCACCTTGACGATAATCCCATGAGTTAAAGGTATCTGATAAGTGCATCATGATTTTATCAATATCCAGTCCTTTACGGATCACAACTGGAGCTGGTGAGATTGAACGTGCTCCACCTTGTTCTGGTATGAGTTTGCCATCCTTATCAACCATAGACACCATCACACCTTGTTCGTATCGTGTTTCAACTGTTTTGTCTGGTTGGATAGATGCAACATAGTCGTCTGCTTCGATGACAAGATCCACTACTCCTTCGATACGTTCACCGATTCCTTCAACCTTACCTCGGTTTCCTTTTCCAGAAGGGTTTGCAGATGAAGCATATACCATTTTGCCTTCTTCCCAAAGTTTAGCTGCCAATTGTTCACCAGCTTTCCCAAATTTGATAACAAAACAGCTAGTACCACGCACATCAGTCATAAGTTCTTCACGTTCATCACCGTATGCTTTGAGTTTCTCAAAGGCTTCTGGTTTCCATGGAAGGATACAACCGAGGAGAATGTCTTCGTCCCAATGTTTTTGGTAGAAGGCTGCAATTTCTGGGTTGAGTTGTGCTAAAGCACGAAGCTCGTCCATGCTACCACAAAGTACAACACCTGGTTTGTTACGGTTACGCTCTTTAGCTTCAAATTTGCGTTCAAGACCTGCCTTATCGCTAGTCATGATAATGTAACCAACTTTAGTAGGACAAACGATACATCCGCCCTGACCCTTTAAAATGTCATATCCTTCTTGTGAAAGTGTTCCGTTCCATTGAATGTGTTTTGTCATAATTCTATATTTCCTTTTCTATTTTTTCTAATCCTGCCAGTAGGCTGGTCGTTGTTTTTCATAAGCAGCAATCAAGTCTTCATACTGCAAAGTAATACCGATATCATCCAAACCATTTAAGAGCTTGTGTTTCCATTCGCTATCAATTTCAAAGGGGAATTCTCCAACTGGCGAGATGATTGTTTGCTGTTCCAAGTCCACAGTTACCTGGTCGGTCGGTTTGAGTTGGGCTAGCTTTTCTCTAACCTCCCTAGGCTGAACAATAGGCAACATGCCATTATTGAGTTCATTATTGTAATGAATATCTCCAAAAGAGCCGGCAATCACGACCTTAAAACCGTAGTCCGCTAATGCCCAAGCTGCGTGCTCTCTAGAAGATCCAGCCCCAAAGTTATCCCCTGAGATGAGGATAGTGGCTTTACGATATTCAGGTCGGTTAAAGACAAAGTCGGGATCATCAGTGTACTTATCATCTAGATAACGCCAAGCATACATGAGATATTTGCCAAAGCCTTTCTTATCAATCAACTTCAGAAACTGTTTTGGAAGGATTTGGTCGGTGTCGATATTATCATTCATAAGAGGAACCATTGTTCCTGTATAAACTGTAAATTTTTCCATATCCTCTCCTTACTGGGCCTCTGGCATTTGCCGAACATCTACGAAACGTCCTGCGATAGCTGCCGCAGCTGCCATTGCTGGACTACAAAGATGAGTCTTCGCTCCAAATCCCTGTCTATCTTCAAAGTTACGGTTGCTGGTCGAGGCACAGTGAACACCATCTGGTACCTTGTCAGGATTCATTCCTAGGCACATGGAGCAACCTGGTTCTCTCCACTCAAAGCCTGCATCTTGGAAAACCTTATCCAAGCCCAACTTTTCAGCAGCTCGCTTAACTGGCCGAGAACCAGGTACAACAATAGCTGTTAAGTTAGGGGCAATTTTCTTCCCTTCAACAAATCGAGCAGCCAGTTGTAGATCGCTAAGTCGAGCATTGGTACAAGAACCTATAAAAACATAGCCAAGTTCGATATCTGCTACTTTCTGACCTGGTTGTAAATCCATGTAATGATAAGCACGTTCATCATTCATATCTTTTATTTCTGGGAAGCTAGTTTCAAAGTCAACTCCCATGGCAGGATTGGTTCCCCAAGTCACCATAGGTGCTAATTCAGAAACATCCATACGAATCACCTTGTCATAAACGGCATCGCCATCACTAACCAGCCTTTTCCAATCAGCTACTGCTGCATCAAAATCCTTTGGAACACACTCGCGCCCCTTAAGATAGTCATAGGTGGTTTGGTCTGGATTCATAATTCCCATCTTGGAACCAAACTCGATGGACATATTGCAGATGGTCATTCGCTCTTCCATGCTAAGAGCATCAATGGCCTGACCTCGATACTCCACCACGTAGCCAACACCACAGGCAACGCCGTACTTGGCAATCAAGGCTAGGATGAAATCTTTGGCATAAACTCCTTTTTGAGGAATTCCAGTGAATTCTACTAGCATTTTCTTGGGTTTAATCTGCCAAATGGTTTGAGTAGCAAAGACATGTTCGACTTCGCTGGTTCCAATTCCGAATGCGATGGCACCGAAGGCTCCATGGGTCGCCGTATGGCTATCTCCACAGACGATGAATTTTCCTGGTTGTGTTCGTCCTGTTTCTGGACCAACCATATGAACGATACCTTGTTTTTCTGAACCGTGGGCAGCATGTTCGATTCCAAACTCTTCAACATTTTCAGCTAACTTATCAATCTGTGCTTTAGAGATTACATCTCGAATATCGTAGATATTTACTGTCGGTACATTGTGGTCAAAAGTGCCAAATGTTAAATCCGGTCTTCTCAATCTACGCCCTGTATCTCGTAATCCTTGAAAAGCTTGAGGACTAGTCACTTCGTGGATATAATGTTGATCCACATACATGAGTTGAGGTTGTCCCTCTTCTCCTGTGATTACATGGAGGTCCCATAATTTATCAAAAATCGATTTTCCTGCCATTCATTACCTCCATATCAAATACAAAGTTGCTAGTGTAGTCACTATTCCTAGGAACCAAACCGTTTTAAAATACCATTTTCTAGTCTTGTGGTGAAAGGTAACACCTGCCAACCAAGCACCAAAACCACCACATAAGAATGCAAATGATAATAAATATTTTTCAGGGATGCGCCAAGCACCTCTTTTAGCTTTGGATTTGTCAATGCCATAGATGACAAAAATCAAAAGATTCCAAATTAAGAGAGCAAAAGTAATTCCTTCGTTTAGTTTCATAGTCTTGCAATGATGGCTTCTGTCATTTCTCTAGTCAAAGCCTGTCCTCCTATATCTCTTGTTAAAATACCTGCAGCTAGACTTGACTCAACAGCACGCTCAATACGCTCCGCATCGTCATAACGTCCAAAACTATCACGCAACATCATAGCGACTGATAAAATCATGGAAATAGGATTGGCAATGCCTTGACCAGCTATATCAGGTGCTGAACCATGAATCGGTTCATAAAGGCTCGGTCCATTTTCAGAGTGACTAGCCGATGGCATGACGCCAAGTGTACCAGATAGAACGCTTGATTCATCAGATAAGATATCTCCAAAAAGATTTTCTGTCACGATAACATCAAACTTGGCTGGATTTGTAATCATGAGCATGGCAGCTGAGTCTACTAGCTGGTGCTCCAAGGTTACATCCGGAAAATTTTTTGCGACTTCATCAGCCACTTTCCTCCAGAGTTTTGAAGTTGCTAACACATTTTGCTTATCAATACTAGTAACAATTTTATTTCGACCTTTTGCAATTTCAAAAGCCTTACGTATAATCCGTTCTACTTCCTCATAGCTATAATCGTTGATATCACGCGCTTTACGCTCTTCAAGGATATGATCTCCAAAGTAAATCCCACCTGTCAACTCACGCACTACTACAAAGTCAACACCAGCAATTCGATCTGGCTTAAGAGGTGATAAATGATTGAGACTCTCAAAAATTTTAACTGGACGAATATTGGCATAAAGATTCAATTCCTTGCGGAGTGCCAAAAGCCCTTGTTCGGGTCGAACTGGAGCATCATCATACTGAGGACTACCGATTGCAGCAAGGAGGATAGCGTCCGCTTCTCTACATGCCTTGAGTGTTTCATCTGGTAAGGGATGCGCTGTGGCATCAATACCTGCACCACCAAAAGGTCGTCTGACTATCTCAAAGTCAAAGTCTGTTTTTTGGGCTATAGATGCTAGAACTTCTAAACCAGCTTCCATGATTTCTGGTCCAATCCCATCACCTGCTAGGGCAACAATTTTCTTTGTCATGGTATTCTCCTTTAAAGACTAGGCATGTCGCGATAGGAAACATTTGGACCTATCTCTCCGGTATTCTCTTTTTGAACAAAGGTATTGGCATTGATGTAGGCAATAGCTGAGGCCTTCAACACATCGAAATCAATTCCGGCTGCGTTAAAGATGGTTTCTGTTTCTCTATTTTCAACAGTAACCAAAACCCTTGCCTGAGCGTCTATACCATCCGTTACCGCATCAATGGTGTAGGATACCAAGCGAACAGATTGATTAAAGAATTTGTCGATAGCGTTAAAGACGGCCTCAACCGAACCTTGTCCTGTTGCATTAAATTCAACCTTTTCACCATCCAAATTAGCCAAGCTAACAGTCGCTTCAATATCATTTTCCGCATGAGTTTGGAGTTGTAGATCATCAAAGTGGAAGCCCTCTGGATTTTCAACTATGGTGCCAGCTACCAGAGCTCGAATATCAGCATCTGTGATTTCTTGCTTCTTATCTGCTAAGGCCTTGAACTTAGCAAAAAGTGGTTTGATGTCCTCGTCTGTAAAATCTAAGGCCAAATCTCTTAGTTTCTCAACAAAAGCATGGCGACCAGACAATTTCCCAAGCGGAAGACTGTTGCTCTTGACACCCACCAGTTCAGGTGTGATAATTTCATAGGTAAGAGGGTTTTTAAGAACACCATCTTGGTGAATACCTGATTCGTGAGAGAAGGCATTTCCACCGACAACTGCCTTATTTTTTGGAACTGGAATTCCTGAGAAGCGAGAGACCATTTCGGACGTATTAATCGTTTCGTTTAGAACAATACTTGTCTCTGCTTGATAATAATCTTGGCGAATATTGAGGGCCACCGCTATTTCTTCTAAAGCAGCATTCCCAGCTCGTTCTCCAATGCCGTTAATGGTTCCTTCAACACGTCCTGCACCATTCTTAACAGCAGCAAGGCTATTTGCAACCGCCATCCCAAGGTCATCGTGACAATGAGGGGAATAGATTATCTTACGGTCCGTTTTTACATTGTCAATCAGATATTTAAAGATACTTCCATATTCCTCAGGTGTAGTAAAACCAACAGTATCAGGAATATTGATATAAGTCGCGCCTGCGTCAACTGCTGTCTGAACGACTTGTAGGAGAAAATCGAGCTCAGTTCTAGTCGCATCCTCTGGAGAGAATTCTACTACTTCAAACTTGGTCCTTGCATAGGAAACATGCTCTTTAATAGCTTCCAATATTTCCTCTTTACTCTTATTCAACTTAAATTCACGATGAATAGGACTCGTTGCAATAAAAACATGGATTTGTGGATACTTGGCATCCTTGAGAGCTTCATAACAAGCATCAATATCAGATTTAACAGAACGAGCTAACCCTGTCACTGCTGTTGTTTTCATAGCCTTAGCAATTTCTTGGACAGCTGTGAATGAATCTGGACTAGCTGCTGGAAAACCAGCTTCGATTGCTGAAATCCCCCATTTTTCTAGCTGTTTTGCTATAGCAACCTTTTCCTTAATAGAAAAATTGACACCTGGCGTCTGCTCACCATCTCGGAGACTGGTATCTAAAAACTCAACTACACGCATGAGAATTCTCCCTTCACATTTTCGATATAGAAAAAACATCTCGCTCGGAGTTCCAAGCGAGATGTTGATTTACTCCCGCTTGGTAAGCCAAACAGGACTAATGCTATTGCACTAGTCCGAGTACCTCAACAACAAAGCAAATTGATTAAACTTAGCTGTTTTCATGTTTGGCTTTCTCCTTTGTTTGATGTCTTGTTTAGTATTCTAGCATAGGAAAAATCACTTGTCAAGAAAAAATCCAATATTTTCTGAAAATTTCTTCAATAAAGAATATTTCGCCGATTGAAAGTATTTGAAAACTCAAATATGTTCCTTCATTTTTTAGAGGTTAAAAACCAACTTCTCTCAAATAATTCAAGCACCTTTTCGTCAGTTAGAGTGTCATCTAGTGGAAGACTTATCCAATAGCGTTTATTCATATGAAAGGCTGGGTAAATTCCCTTTTGTGAGAGCAAGTCAGCTACTTGGTCATGCTTAAGATTAACGACTTCTACTTGTCCTTCTTGTGCATTATCCAGTTTTTCCCAGGATATCTTCATTAATACCGCATACCACTTCTGATTATCTTCATGACGCAAAACCGCCGTATCAGGTGATTTTTCCCATAAGTATTCTAATTGATTCTCATACTTTTCTTGAACACGAGTCAAGATTCTTTTTGTCTGAGGACAGAGAAATTCCTGTACCTCAAAACAAGCCTTTCGAATGCCATAAAGAACTTCTAAACAAGCCTCTCGAATGCTTCCGACAAAAGTACCTCTCATACTTTCCATATGAACTTGAGGATAGAGGTCACCAGTTTCTTGGTCATAAACTTGAAAACTTAAGTCCCCATCCTCAACTGTAACCATCATGAGAAAATCTCCCTGCAAGATAGTCGAATTATAGATCCATACACCTTGGTTTTCTACAAATCCATACTCTTTAGCCTTTTTACTATTAAACTGATAGGCTTTAAAAATTTCAAACATAAGCGAAAACTGCTACCATAAGCTAGCAGTTCCTTTCTATTTTTTAAAAGACAACCTTAGTTCCATGTAATTGTGTCACGCCTAATTGATCGATAAAGGTTTGACGGTTGTCCATGTCAATCCCCCCACCAGGTAAAATTTCAATCTTTCCTGCAGCGTGTTCTAAAATTTTGTGATAGTGAGCAAAGCGTTTCTCTAACGAGTCGCCAGATACACCAGCACGAGTCAGGATGCGTGTCACTCCAGCTTGGCTTAGCCAATCAATGGCTTCCAACTGATCTTGGTCGCTCAATTCATCAAAAGCCATATGGAAAACAATTTCCATACCTTTAGATGCAGCAATCAATTTTTCAAGATTGGCCTTGTCCAACTTCTTATCAGCAGTCAATGCACCAAAGACAACGCCTTGGCTTCCTGCCTGAGCAGTTAGACGAATATCCTCGAGCATAATAGCAATCTCGAGGTCATTGTAGACAAAATCACCACCACGTGGTCGAATCATAGTCATAATGGTCGTATCGTAGTCGGCAGCCAGTTCCACAGCTGCCTTGGTCACTCCGTAGCTTGGAGTTGTTCCACCAACTGCTAGATTGTCACAGAGCTCGATACGGCGAGCTCCTGCCTGCATCGCTTTTTCAAGCAAGGTTACATTTTCAGCACAAAATTCGTAAATCATTTGATTCTCCTTGACGATTTATTTGATATTATTATATCATATTGTTTTAAGTAACCCCTACTTTTTATCAAGGAAAATCATTACTTTTTTAGCTATTCTTTATCTGGAATCACCTTAAAGAGATAATAGGTTATAAATATTGTTAAACATCCTAAAGCAATTTTTACTGGTAAAAGCGGTGCGAAATAAATGGAAATTCCCATCAAGATATAAATTGAAACAATGATCTTCGTTTTACGTTCACGCGCAATAGACTTGGTTTCTCTAAAATCCGCAACATAAGTTTGATAAAGCTTGGTATGATAGAGCCAATCTTCAAAACGTTTAGAAGATTTTGAAAAACAAGCTATTGACAACAAGAGAAAGGGTGTTGTCGGTAATAGTGGCAAGGCAACTCCAACGATAGCCAAAGCTAATGAAATGAATCCAATGCTAAGATAAATAATGCGCATATCTACTCCTAAGTAAGAATAATCTTCTTCTAGTTAAGCATAAAAAGATAAAATCTGTCAAGTTTAAATTAAAAAGAGCTGAAATTATCATTTCAGCCCTAATTATTTTTATTTAATCTTTTCTTCTTCGTAGTCACCATTGCTACATACGATCTGTTTCCCTCCACCACGGATTTTTTTCTCCATGAGGAAGTGACCACATTTAGGACAATCACGTCCAACAGGTTTATCCCAAGAGGTAAACTCACATTCTGGATAACGATTGCATCCATAGAAAATACGATTACGTTTGGTTTTGCGTTCGATGATTTGCCCTTGATGACAATTTGGACATTTAACACCAACTTCTTTGACAATGGCCTGTGTATGTCGACAATCTGGGAAATTGCTACATGCGTAAAACTTACCGAAGCGTCCAATCTTAATCACCATAGGACTGCCACAAACTTCACAGTCAAATCCAGCTGGCTCATCCTTGATTTGAATTTTTTCCATCTCTGCTTCAGCTTTTGCAACCTCTTTAGAGAATGGTTTGTAAAATTCATCAATAACCCGTTGCCACTCTTCTTTTCCGACCTCAACATCGTCCAGTTTACCTTCCATTTCAGCGGTAAATTTCACATTTACAATGTCAGGGAAGTATTCGACAATCAGCTTGTTAACAACTTGACCTAGATCAGTTGGTTCAAAGCGTTTAGAAGCAAGTCTTACATAGTAACGTTTTTGGATTGTTTCAATGGTTGGAGCATAGGTAGATGGACGTCCAACTCCGTTTTCTTCCAAGGTTTTAATCAGTGTTGCTTCTGAATATCGTGCAGGCGGTTGTGTGAAATGTTGTTCAGGTTTGTTATTGACCTGTTTGACCACATCTCCTACTTCCATATCTGGCAGCATCTTATTCTTATCAGAATCGTTGTAAATGGCTAAATAACCATCAAACTTAACCTGACTACCATTTGCTGCAAATTGAACACCATTTTGCGAAAGTTTAACAGCCATGGTATCAAAGATAGCACCCGTCATTTGACTCGCTACAAAACGGTTCCAGATAAGGGTATAAAGTTTAAGCTGGTCTTTATCCAAATACTTAGCAATTTTTTCAGGAGTATTAAAGACACTTGAAGGACGAATAGCTTCGTGGGCGTCTTGAGCGCCAGAGGCATTTTTCACCTTACTACCATGTTTAGAATACTTACTACCAAAACGTTCATTGATGTAGCTAGCAGCTTCATTCTGAGCAACTGGACTGATACGAGTAGAATCCGTACGCATATAGGTGATCAAACCTTGGACACCTGTACCAATATTGATTCCTTCATAGAGTTGCTGAGCAACCATCATAGTCTTACGAGTACGGAAGTTGATCTTATTTGCAGCATCCATCTGCATAGAAGACGTTGTATATGGAAGAGGAGCATTGCGCTTTCTTTCCTTTTTATCTACTTGATCAACTGTAAAATCCTTGCTGTTCAAATGAGATAAAACTTTTTTGACTTCATCATTAGTAGTCAACTTCATCTTCTTGCCATTCATTCCATAAAAAGAAGCTTGGAATTGCTTGGTACCTTTTTTAAAGACACCATCAATAGTCCAATATTCTTCTGGTTGGAAGGCATTGATTTCATTTTCGCGATCAATGATTAGCTTTAAAGCAACAGACTGAACACGTCCTGCCGATAAGCCTTTTTTTACTTTTTTCCAAAGAATTGGTGAAATTGAATACCCTACTAAACGGTCCAAAACACGACGGGCCTGTTGGGCATCGACCAAATCCATATTGATTTTACGAGGTTCTTTAAAGGCATTTTTTACCGCATCCTTGGTAATCTCGTTGAAAACAACACGGTTAGCATCATTTTCATCAAGATTGAGAATATGAGCTAAATGCCAAGAAATTGCTTCTCCTTCGCGGTCCGGGTCACTTGCGAGAAAGACTTTATTGGCTTTTTTAGCTTCTTTTTTCAAGTCATTGATGAGAGGACCTTTCCCACGAATATTGATGTATTGAGGTTCGTAATTATTTTCCACATCGACTGACATACTGGATTTTTTCAAATCACGAATATGACCAACACTGGCTAAAACCTTATAATTTCTACCCAGGTATTTTTCAATCGTTTTAGCCTTTGCAGGCGACTCCACGATTACTAGATTTTTTTTAACTGTTGATTTTTTCTTCTTTGTTGCCGTAGCCACAGTATCACACCTTTTCAAAGTAATTAAACTTTATAAAGTGTAAACCATTTTTAAAAACCTGTCAAGACTTAACACCCATACAATAGAAGAAAAGTTTGCTAAATGAAATGATTCTATGTCTAAAACTCAAACTCAGCGAGAATATCCTGCCCACATGTTGCTAGTTTTGCTCCTTCTTGGATCAAATGATGACAGCCGTCTGAGCGTCCATCTAAAATGGAACCTGGAATCGCAAAGACATCTCTACCTTCCTCCATAGCACGCTCACAAGTGATTAAGCTACCAGATCTCATTTTAGCTTCTGCAACGATAACTCCTCGACACAATCCTGCAATAATGCGATTTCTGGCAGGAAAATGAAATTTCAAGGGTTCTTCCCCTGGTCCGTACTCACTTAGTATTAAATGATTGTCTCCAATGTATTCTTGAAGACGTTTATTGGAGCGGGGATAATAGACGTCTAAACCAGTCCCGATCACTGCAATCGTTTTGCCACCAGTTTGAAGAATTGACATATGGGCTGCTGTGTCAATTCCTCCAGCAAGTCCGCTCACCACAACTAATTCATTCTCCAGTTCTTCGATGACTTTCCGGACTGATTTGGTTCCGGTTTGACTACAAGAGCGACTCCCTACAACTGCTATCTTTGGTAATTTTAAGAGATTTAAATCTCCTTTATAAAAAAGCAATACAGGTGCATCGTAAATTTCACTAAGCGAAATGGGATAAACATCATCCAGAATCGAAAATGATGGGAACTTTTCAAAATCTTTCTTTAATCGTTCCATGCTTTCAAAAGTCAGCTTATGATACCGCTCCATAAAAACTACTGGGTTACGACACTCCGAGGCTTCAGCGATTGTCTCTAAACTCAATTCCTGATCATAAATTTCTCCGTATTGAAGTACTTTCAGAACCTGCTGATTACTTAATCCTGCTTGCTTTAGCTTATAAATTTCAAAATTATCAATCTTAATTTTCATGATCGACTCCTTTTTCTCTCTCTATTTAACTATTCGTAGAAAAAGAAAAAAACTCCCAACAATTTTACTTGTTAGGAAGTTTCTATTTATCTTAGTTATATTAGTAATCAGGTCGAAGAACTCCAGTGACAGTCGCTTTAGTTGCTTCGTAGTCTCCGTCAATAACAACCTTGATAATGCGTTTAGCATCCTCTTCAGGCGCAGGAACCAATGGGAGGCGAGTTGGACCAGCTTCAAATCCCATATAGTTGAGTACTGCCTTAACAGGTGCAGGACTTGGGTATGAGAAGAGAGCATTAACCTTGGGAATAAATTTACGTTGAATAGATGCCGCTTTCTTCATATCACTCTCTTCAATCGCAGTGAACATTTCATGCATTTCATCACCATTCGTATGAGAAGCAACAGAAATTACACCGTCAGCACCAAGATTCATAGCATGGAAAGCATCCCCATCTTCACCAGTGTATACCAAAAAGTCTTCAGGCTTATGCTCAATCAAGTAGGCCATATTGGCAAGACTAGTACATTCTTTGACACCGATAATATTTGGATGGTCAGCCAAACGAAGTAAAGTATCTGGAGTCATTTCGACAACTACACGACCTGGGATGTTATAGATAATAATTGGCAAATCTGATGCGTCTGCAATGGCTTTAAAGTGTTGGTACATACCTTCTTGAGATGGTTTATTGTAGTAAGGTACAATCGCTAGACCGGCTGCAAAACCACCAAACTCCGCTACTTCTTTAACGAACTCGATCGAGTCGCGAGTATCGTTAGTACCAACACCCGCAATTAAAGGAACACGGCCGTTAACAACCTTTTGTACAGCCGCGAACAACTGCAACTCTTCATCGTGGGTTAGGGTTGGACTCTCAGCAGTCGTACCTGCTAAGAGAATTCCATCTGTATGATGTGCCAATAAGTGTTCAATCAACTTTGGAATAGCGTCGAAATTTATTGAACCATCTTCATGAAAAGGAGTAATAAAAGCAGTGATAATTTTACAATCTTTTAAATCTTGATAAGACATAGGAAAACCTTTCTCTATATAAGAAAGAGGCTGGGGCATACTTGCCTTTGCCTCCCGTTCTGTTCGTAAAATAAGTAGATTCGCTAGCTAGCGAGGAAGAAAACAACTCTTCGAGTTACTGATTTCTGTTTTGCTCCCTATTTCAATTCAAACTTCAACTCAGCTGTTGGGCGAACTAGACCACGTTCATGAAGGGTTTCTGCAATTTGAACCGAGTTCCAAGCAGCACCCTTGAGAAGGTTATCGGAAACAACCCACATATGGATCCCTTTTTCAGCATCCAAGTCTTTACGGATACGTCCGACAAATGTATCACGTGAACCGACAGCATTGACTGCTTGAGGATAGATTTGGTGAGCCACATCGTCTTCAAGAACTGCACCTGGAAAGGCAGCAATCGCAGCCTTGACTTCATCGATTGGAGCCACTTCTTTTGTTTCAATGTAAACAGACTCAGAGTGAGCTGACAAGACAGGAATACGCACGCAAGTTGCTGAAACGGCAATGCTATCGTCTTCCATTATTTTCTTAGTTTCGTTTGTCATCTTCATTTCTTCGTAAGTGTAGTCATTATCAGTGAAGACGTCGATTTGAGGAAGAGCATTAAAAGCAATTGGATAATGTTTCTTGTCTCCACCTGATGGCAAGATTTCCGCATGCAAATCACGTGGATTCACACCGTCATTTAAGACTTCACGAAGCTCACGTTGAGTTTCAAGAATAGCTCCCATACCAGCACCTGAAACTGCTTGATAAGTTGATACGATGATACGGTCCAAGCCCCATTTTTGACGAACCGGCTCTAGAGCAACCATCATTTGAATAGTTGAACAATTAGGACAGGCGATGATCCCGTTATGAGCATCAAGAGCATGGGCATTGACCTCAGGTACTACCAATGGTACATCAGGATTTTGACGGAAGTAAGAAGTGTTATCTACAACTACTGCCCCTGCTTTAACAGCATAAGGTGCGTATTTTGCAGAAGTTGAACCTCCAGCTGAGAAGAGAGCAATATCAACTCCTTCAAAAGCTTCTTCTGTTGTTTCTTCAATAGTCACATCTTGGCCCTTGAATTGCAAGACCTTTCCTGCAGAACGTGCAGATGCAAGGTAACGAATCTTATCGATTGGAAGAGTTGATTCTTCCAACATTTTGATCATTTGAGCACCAACGGCACCTGTAGCACCGACAACAGCAACTGTATATCCCATAACAAACCTCTTTTTGAATTTTCTAAAAATTTCTATAATAGAAACATTATACTACTTTTTAGAAAAATTGAAAAGTCTTTACCTTATCTATTTTCTGAAATTGACAAGAAAAGGCGGTGGGACAGAAATCGATAGACAAAGTCTCGATTTCGTAGTCCCAGCCCCGCGAGGATGATTAGGAGTTTTTTGGAGCCTAAAAGACGAACAAAAAGTTCAATCAGCTACCGCGTCAAAGTTTGATTGCTAATAAAAAATGAGGTCGGGCTCTTTTGTCCCAACCTCTTCTACTATTCATAAAATTGTTTATATGGTTTATTAAATGATTGCAATATTTCTGGGGAAGCTTCTAAATAGTTTTTAACTTCTTTCAAATTTGCTTTAACAATAATCCGTTCTGTAGCATTAGCATCTTCACAGGTTACTAAAGTCAACTCGTCAACCCCATCTCGGTCTTCTATAACATCGATTCTATCTGGAGTCACCTTATTAACTTCTACAATTTCATATTTATAAACCTTTTCTTTATCAGTTAGATAAATGAACATTCCATTAGTAGCGCGTGCTAAGGGTGAAAATAGCTTCTGATCTGCATCTTTACCAGTAAAAATACGGTGGCTTGCCAATGAATAATTTCCCTGTCCCATAACCTGATTGGCTTTCATCGTTCCAGCGCCGTAGAAAAGGTTAACATTATCCAGCCCCTTAAAAATAGGCAAGTTCATTTCAAGTTCTGGGATAGAAATACCACCAATTACTGGAAGTTGCTGGGAACTCCATTGAGCAGAAAGTACTGCCTCTGAAGATAAGGATTTTACAGAGTCAAAATCAAAATTTCCAGTAGCAGTTTTATTTCCCTCAATTTCCTCTTTTGAAATCTGGCTTACTTGATATTTATTGGTATTCCAAATCATAATTACATCACGTATCTTCGAGTTAAAAATCAAAGCTAGAGACAAAAGGATTAGAATACCAGAAAAAATATTAATCAGCAGATTCTTACGTTTATTTTTTTTACTCTTAGTTCTTTTTCGAGACATTATTCTTCACTTTCTGTTTCGTTTTCTGCCCCAACTTCTTCTTTTTCCGCTGCTGCAACTGTTGTAAAGGTTACAATTTTAGCGTTCTCATCTAGACGCATAACCTTAACTCCCATAGTTGAACGTCCAGTCTGAGAAATATTGGCAACATTTGTACGAATCATGACACCGGTATCTGTGATAACCATCAAATCTTCGTCACCTTTTACTGTTAAAAGACCAGCAAGATGACCATTCTTATCTGTAATATTAGCAGTCTTCATACCTTTACCAGCACGACCTTTAGTTGGATATTCAGTGGCAACTGTACGCTTACCGTATCCTTTTTCAGTAATGATAAGAACTTCATCTTGATCGGTAATCACTCTAGCACCAACTACAGCATCACCTTCACGAAGATTTACTCCTTTAACACCTGTAGCACTACGACTCATGCTACGAACGGATGATTGATTGAAACGAACTGCATATCCCAATTTAGTACCAATGATGATATCAGTATCTTCTTGAGTCAGAAGAACATTAATCAATTCGTCCTCATCTTTCAAATTCAAGGCTTTTAGACCATTTTGACGAATGTTAGCAAATTCTTTTACGCTAGTTCTCTTAACAATACCTGCTCGAGTCGTAAAGAAGATGTATGCATCATCATTTCGTTCTGATTCGACGTTAATAATGGTTTGGATACTTTCTCCCTCATCCAGTTTCAAGAGGTTCACTACAGGTAATCCCTTGGCTGTACGACCATATTCTGGGATTTCATAACCTTTCAAACGATAGGCACGACCTTTGTTGGTAAAGAAGAGCAAGTGATCATGGGTGCTGGTAGAAACCAACTCACGGACAAAGTCATCATCCTTGACTCCTGTTCCCTGTACGCCACGTCCACCACGTTTTTGGGCAGTAAACTCGTCTTGGTCCAAACGTTTAATGTAACCTTTATTTGATAGAGTGATAAGAACATCAGATTCTTCAATCAAGTCTTCATCTTCAAGCGTCAAGACTTCACCAATCATTAACTCAGTACGGCGTTTATCTCCAAACTTCCGTTTGACTTCATCCAATTCTTCTTTGATGATTTGTGCTACGCGTTCTGGTTTTGCAAGAATATCAGTTAAATCAGCAATCAAAGCAATCAATTCGTCATACTCTGACTGAATCTTATCACGTTCCAAACCTGTCAAACGACGGAGACGCATGTCTAGGATTGCTTGACTTTGACGTTCAGAAAGCTTGAACTTGCTCATCAATTCTGCTTGAGCCTCTTCATCAGTTTCACTGGCACGGATAATACGAATAACTTCGTCGATGTGGTCAAGTGCAATCAGCAAACCTTCCAAGATATGTGCACGTGCTTCGGCTTTCTCTTTATCAAATTGAGTACGACGAGTCACAACTTCTTTTTGGTGCTCAATGTATGCATCCAAGATTTGGCGAAGCGATAAAATCTTTGGAACACCATTTTGGATAGCAAGCATGTTAAAACCAAAGCTAGTCTGCATCTGAGTCATCTTGAATAAGTTGTTCAAAATAACATTAGCTGATGCGTCGCGTCTAACTTCAATAACAAAGCGAACACCTTCACGGTTAGATTCATCACGAACAGCTGTAATTCCTTCAATACGTTTCTCTTGAACCAGACGCACAATATGTTCATGTACTTTGGTTTTGTTGACCATATATGGAAATTCAGTAACAACGATACGTTCGCGACCCGTTTTAGTTTCTTCAATTTCCGTACGAGAACGAAGAACAATAGATCCCTTACCAGTCTCATACGCCTTATGAATACCTGATTTACCCATAACTAGGGCACCAGTTGGGAAGTCTGGACCAGGCAAAACTTCCATCAAATCTTTGGTTGTAACTTCAGGATTATCCATGACGAGTTTAACAGCATCAATGGTTTCACCCAAATTATGAGGTGGAATATTGGTCGCCATACCAACGGCGATACCTGTAGCACCATTGACCAATAGATTTGGGAAACGAGCTGGTAAAACAACAGGTTCACGCTCGTTGGCATCATAGTTATCAACAAAATCAACGGTATTTTTATTGATATCGCGAAGCATTTCAAGAGCAATCTTACTCATACGTGCTTCGGTATAACGTTGCGCGGCAGCGCCATCACCGTCCATAGAACCAAAGTTACCGTGCCCATCTACAAGCATGTAGCGGTAGCTCCACCATTGAGCCATACGAACCATAGCTTCATAGATAGATGAATCCCCGTGTGGGTGGTATTTACCCATTACGTCCCCTGTAATACGGGCAGATTTCTTATGAGGTTTATCAGGCGTAACTCCTAATTCATTCATTCCGTACAAAATACGACGATGAACAGGTTTCAACCCATCACGAACATCAGGAAGAGCACGCGATACGATTACACTCATGGCGTAGTCGATAAAGCTAGTCTTCATCTCCTTTGTCAGATTGACATTCACTAGATTTTTATCTTGCATTAAAAAATGCCTCATTTCACTATTAGTAACTAGATATATTATACCATAGTTTGGACTATTTTACAGTCTAACAACACGTGTAAAACGTTTACATATTTATCCCGAAGGTATATCCGTGACAAAGCTTAGCAAAAGTGATAGAATGAAATCAAATGGGGAATCCCCCTGAATAAAACAAAGGAGATGTTTAGACAAATGACAGTTACTAAACAACACAAAAAAGTTATCCTCGTTGGTGACGGTGCCGTAGGTTCTTCTTACGCTTTCGCTCTTGTTAACCAAGGTATTGCTCAAGAACTTGGTATCATTGAAATTCCTCAATTGTTTGAAAAAGCAGTTGGTGATGCTGAAGACCTTAGCCACGCGCTTGCTTTTACTTCGCCTAAGAAAATTTATGCTGCTAAGTATGAAGACTGTGCGGATGCGGACCTTGTAGTTATCACTGCTGGTGCTCCACAAAAACCAGGTGAAACTCGTCTTGACCTTGTTGGTAAAAACCTTGCTATTAACAAATCAATCGTTGAACAAGTTGTTGCGTCTGGTTTTGACGGTATCTTCCTTGTTGCTGCTAACCCAGTTGACATTTTGACTTACTCAACTTGGAAATTCTCAGGATTCCCTAAAGAACGTGTTATCGGTTCAGGTACTTCACTTGACTCAGCTCGTTTCCGTCAAGCACTTGCTGAAACTATCGGCGTTGATGCTCGTTCAGTTCACGCCTACATCATGGGTGAGCACGGTGACTCAGAATTTGCCGTTTGGTCACACGCTAACGTTGCCGGTGTTAAATTGGAGCAATGGTTGCAAGCTAACCGCGACTTAAATGAAGCTGACCTTGTTGAACTCTTCATCTCAGTTCGTGACGCTGCTTACTCAATCATCAATAAAAAAGGTGCTACATACTACGGTATCGCAGTTGCTCTTGCTCGTATCACAAAAGCTATCCTTGATGATGAAAATGCCGTACTTCCACTTTCAGTCTTCCAAGAAGGACAATACGGAGTTGAAAACGTCTTTATCGGTCAACCAGCTATCGTTGGTGCACACGGTATCGTTCGCCCCGTTAACATCCCATTGAACGACGCTGAAACACAAAAAATGCAAGCTTCTGCTCGTGAATTGCAAGAAATTATTGACGAAGCATGGAAAAACCCTGAATTCCAAGCTGCTTCTAAAAACTAATTAAATTAGATTTTTAAAAAAATGTCTAGACAGTTAAGTCTAGACATTTTTTATTTCGTTAATCCATCTGAGCAAAAGCTGCTTCAGCATCTGCGTTACTAATTGCCCCTAATTGAATCTTAGCAATTTTACCATTTGAATCAATTAGGTATTCAGTTGGGATGCTTCGAATCTGATAGGCTTGGAAGGTTGTTCCCTTAGTGTCATATAAGACAGGTATATCCTTATAGCCCTGCTCCTCAAACCATTTTGGAAATTGGTCTATGGTTTTTTCGCCTTGAAGACCTGGTGCAATAACAGATAAAATTTCAAAATCACGATCTTCTTTTGCAGCAAGTTCCATTAATTCAGGCATACTTTTTTTACAAGGTCCACACCAAGAGGCCCAGAATTTTAGATAAACTTTTTTACCTTTAAAATCAGATAGCTTGACTTCTTTTCCATCCATCGATTGAAGGGTAAAGTCAGGTGCTTCCGATCCTACAGCCACCTGTTTAACAGTTGCTTGCTGCTGTATTTGAGTCGTTTGAGTTTCTTGACTTGATTTTTTTTCTTCTTTGCCACAAGCAATCAAAAGAAAGATAGATAAGAAACTAAGTCCAAAATAGATTATTTTTTTCATAAATAACTCCTTTTATCCCAATATTCCAGATAAGATATTTAATTGTCCCAACATTAATAAAATTCCCATGAGGATAATCAGTAAACCACCAATTCTCTTCAATAAGAGGAGGTGAGATTTAATTCTACTAAAATAAGGCATGATCAGACCTGATGCCAAGGCCAATACTAAAAATGGAAGCGCCATTCCGAGAGTATAGATAAGGGTCAATAAAGCCCCCTGAAGAGCTCCATTTCCTCCCGAGGCAGCCAGTGCTAAAACTGAACTTAAAACTGGACCAATACACGGAGTCCAACCAAAGCTGAAGCTGATACCTAATAGAAAGGCTGACAGATATTTGCTAGACTGTTTTTGATTAAACGTTACTGTTTTTTGGAACTCTAGTTTTCGTAAATGAAGGATTTCCATCTGATGTAAGCCTAGTATGATAATAATACCACCCATAACATAACGGAACCAATCAGCATAGAGTAAGTTTCCGAGAAATCCTGCCCCAAACCCTAGAATAAAGAAAATCAGAGAGATACCTGCGATAAAACAGAGTGTCCGAATTAATCCTGACCAGGCAACCTCTTTACCTAAAAAACGAAATGTCTTTGACTCCTCTTGATCATCTAATAAAACACCTGCATAGACTGGTAACAATGGGAAAATGCAGGGCGAAAAGAATGACAAGACACCAGCTAAAAACACAGAGATAAAAAATATAATACTTTCCAATTAAGAACCTTCTTTCATATAGTCATCTTTTATTTTACTATAAAAGAAAACGTTTGTAAGATATCTGCTACGCAAATTTAATTTCAACTTTAACGAATAAAAAAAGGAGCTCAGCTCCCCTTTTTTTATTAATAAGTTCCTTCTTCACCTTGACTTGTCAAGATTACAGGTCCATCCTTGGTAATAACAAACTGGTGTTCATACTGACATGATAGACCACCGTCGATAGTTTTGTGGGCCCAGCCTGTTTTCATGTCTGTATCGATTTCCCAATCACCTGTATTAATCATAGGTTCAATAGTCAAGACCATTCCTTCACGAAGGCGAAGGCCACGACCTGCGACACCGTAGTTTGGAACCATTGGCTCTTCGTGCATGGTTGGGCCAACACCGTGGCCTACAAGATCACGAACAACACCGTATCCACGACTTTCAGCATATTCCTGAATGGCAGCTCCAATATCACCAATACGGTTTCCTACAACAGCTTTTTCAATACCGATGTACATAGCTTCTTTGGTCACGTCCATTAAGTTTTTAACTTCTTCTGACGGTTTGCCAACAGCGTATGCCCAACAAGAATCAGCCAAGCCGCCCGTAAAGTTTTGAGTATATTTTTTCATCTGCTCAACCTTGTTAAAATTGAGTTTAGAAACATTGAGGTCAGACTTAGCGATTGGCCCACCAAGGACCATATCAACCTTGAGCAAATCGCCTTCCTTCAAAATATAGTGGCGTGGAAAAGCATGGGCTACTTCGTCATTGAGTGAACAGCAAGTGGCATAAGGATAATCCATTATTGCCCCATCAACACCGATTTGTAGTGGAAGGAAATTTTCTTCTTTACAACGATGACGCACATATTCTTCTACTTCCCACATATCTACACCTGGTTTGATGATATCGCGCAAGCCAATATGGATGCTTGCAAGAAAATCACCAGCCTTGTCCATAGCTTCAATTTCTCTAGCTGATTTTAATGTAATCATGTTTTCTCCTAGATTCTAATTAATTTTTACAGTTACATTTGCTTTTGATACAATCTGATGATTAAGGTAAATGTCATAATCAATAATAGCCGATCGTCTCGTATGATGAATAATTCTAGCTTGAATACGTAGAACATCATCAATCTGAACAGCCTGTAAGAAATAAATCAACATCTGCTCAATGATGAGGTTACGCCCACTATTAACGACCAAATCCTGTGTCATATGGGTCAAAATTTCTGCAAGGACACCATTTGCAAGGACACCATTTTTCTCAAGCATAAAGGGTTCAACTGTAATGACCACTTCATCATGGTGATAGGACAACTTCTGCCCAATCTGTTCTGAAAATGTTGGGAGTGCTGAAACCTGAGAACGACTCATTTTTTCCATGACATCCCGTCTAGTAATGACACCTAGCAAGGTCTGGTTACTGCGCACAACGGGTACCATTTCAAAATCTTCTGCAATCATTCTCTGGCTCACGTTAGCAATATTCGTTGCTAAGCCTGTCATATAGACTGTTCTTGTCATAACCTTATCAATGGTTGTACCTGGTGATTTATCTCCAGCATCTCGCATGGTTACAACACCCACAACAACCTTATGCTGATTGATAACAGGGAAGCGACTAGTCCTATTCTTTCGAACCAAGTCCAAATAATCCTTTACGGTATCTGTTTCCTGTAAAAAACCATATTCATGACTAGTACGATAAATCTTTTCAACCGTTAAAATATCCGTCTTAATCTGAACATTTGAAAGAGCGCGGTTAATCATCGTCGCAATTGTAAATGTATCATGCTTGCTTCGTAATACTGGAATATTCTTCTTATCAGCTGTATTCAAAACATCTTTATGGACTTCAAATCCACCTGTTACCAAGACAGCATTCTCATTTTCAAGTGCCAATAATTGGATACGTGTTCGATCACCAACAATGACTAGTCCACCATCATGAAGGTATGAAAGTATATTTTTCTCAGTCATTGCTCCGATGGAAAATTTACTGAATTCTCTATCTAAACCAGCTTGACCAGCTAAAACTTCCGAACCAGTGACCTCTGCGATTTCTGCAAAGGTCAATCTTTCAATAGCAACTTTTTTTGACTTTACTCGAACAGTCCCACTTCTAGGACGTGTTTCAACTAAACCTCTATTTTCAGCCTCTTTGATAGCACGATAAGCCGTACCATCACTAACTCCCAAGCGATTGGAAATACTCCGAACGCTAACCCGTTTTCCGACTGGTAATTCTTCTAAATAAGCTAAAATCTCTTGGTGTTTACTCATTTAGCTCTCCTTTTGTATAGCGAAATTCTAGATAATCCCGCATCTTACGAGTATAGCGGTCACTACCTTTAAAACGACGAGATAGAACAAAGCCTGATTTTTGCGCAACTTTTTGACTGGCGCTATTTTCCAGATGCGTTACAATAAATAGTTGCTTTAAGTCAAATTCTGTCATGGATAAATCCCGCAATTTGCTAACAGCTTCAGTCATATATCCCTGAGACCAAAAATCTTTCCTCAAAAAATAGCCAATCTCTGCTTCTTTTCTAATTTCGTCCAGTTTTTCAAACTTAATTGCTCCAATCATTTTTTCAGTTTTTTTATCACAAATGGCCCAAATACCCAAAGGTGATTTCATAAAGTAGTTAGCAAGAGCATATTGACTTTCTTCAATACTAGCTTGCGTAGGAAAAATAAATTGAAGATTTTCAGGGTCTGATGCTAACTGATGAAAGTCATCTACATCTGTAAAAAAGAATGGACGGAAATACAAACGTTCCGTCTCATAAAAAGAAAACATTGCTAATTTTGTCCAGATATTCATTCTTATCCTCAAATTGCTAATCTTCGATCAGCTCAATATCTGCTCCAAGCTTACGTAATTTCTCAATGATATTTGAGTATCCTCGTAAAATAAACTCAACACTGGTAATCTCTGTTCTACCTTCAGCCATTAGACCAGCAATAACCAAAGCTGCACCTGCACGTAAGTCTGTAGCTCTTACGCTTGCACCATGTAGAGGATTCCCACCTTTATAGATAATGTGATCATTCGTGGTACTAATATCTGCATTCATTTTAGCTAATTCAAAGACGTGGTTGACACGTTTTTCATAAATGGTATCAATCAGTGTTCCTCGTCCTTCAGCTTTCAACAAAAGAGGGGTAATCGGTTGTTGAAGGTCGGTAGCAAATCCTGGATATGGAGCAGTCTTGATATTAACAGCTTTTAGATTTTTTTGCTCTTCCACAAATATACTATCTTCAGAAACCGTCATGTGAACTCCCATCTCTTCAAGCTTAGCAATAAAGCCTTCAAGATGCTCGTAAAGTACATTATTGATACGAATCCCTTTACCTACCGCAGCCGCCAAAGAAATATAAGTACCAGCTTCGATACGGTCTGGAATAACTTGATGGCGCGTGCCATGTAGGGACTCAACACCATCAATAGTAATCATATCCGTACCTGCACCACGAATATGAGCTCCCATATTATTTAACAAAGTAGCTACATCAATAATTTCAGGCTCTCGAGCAGCATTTTCAATGACTGTACGTCCTTTAGCTTTTACTGCTGCAAGCATCGTATTAATAGTTGCTCCGACACTGACAGTATCCATATAAATACTTGCGCCTTGTAACTTTGAACCATTAGTTGAGAGATTCATATTATCTCCCTCGTATGTTGTCTTTGCTCCCATAGCTTCAAAGGCTTTTAAGTGCAAATCAATCGGACGAGGACCCAAGTCACATCCACCAGGTAAACCAACTGTTGCTTCACCGAAACGACCAAGAAGACTACCGTAGAAATAATAGGATGCTCGAAGACTATTGATCTTACCATATGGCATTGGTTTATTCTGAACACCACGAGGATCAATTTCTAAAACGTCATCATAGCGCTTAACACTAGCACCCATAATTTCCATAATATCAACCAAACTAGCGACATCAGAGATATCTGGAACACAATCCAAAATAACTACATCATCTGACAAAATAATAGCAGGAATCAGAGCAACTACACTATTTTTTGCTCCGCTAATGGTTATCTCACCCTTTAATGGACGTCCACCGTTAATGACTATTTTTTTCATTATTTTTTATATACTCTTTCACTATTTATTCATAAGGTCTCACCCTATATTATACCATATTTCTTTCTTATTATCTATCATAATAAATCAAATAAGTTCCTTAAGACTTTATTGATTTAAAACAGTTTCTGAAGTAAACTTAAATAATAACTGATGCTAAATTTATTCAAAAAAAGGCTTCCCGAAAATATCGGAAAGCCTTATTTAATGCTTATTTAGCAACCTCGCCTTTTTAATTCAAGGCTCGGGATAAAAAGGTTTACTAGACCTTTTTATTTTGCGATTGGGTAAACAGAAACTTGTTTCTTATCGCGACCTTTACGTTCGAAACGTACTACGCCTTCAACTTTAGCGAACAAAGTATCGTCTCCACCACGTCCAACGTTTACACCTGGATAGATGTGTGTACCACGTTGACGGTAAAGGATTGATCCACCTGTTACAGTTTGTCCATCAGCTGCTTTAGCTCCAAGACGTTTCGCTTGTGAATCACGTCCGTTTGATGTAGAACCTCCACCTTTTTTGTGGGCGAAAAGTTGCAAGTTGTTAAGAGTCATTTTTAACATAATGTTTTCCTCCGTGTTAGTTTTCTGTGATAACTCTGGTTTGGACGAACTCAGAAGAGTTCTCCGATAAGTTTGCCATACCTAAGAAAAATGATTCAAAGAATAATTGTGTCATTTCTCTCTGGTGAGAAGGAAGATCTTTTGGAATTTCAACCATCAGATAGCCACCTTCATCTTCGTTTAATTCTAAGATTGGTTCATAGCCTGCAAATTTCTCAATGGAATTGATAAAGTTAATGGCAAGCGTAGAAACCGATGCACACACGACATCTAGGCCGTATTCGCCACTCTCGGCGTGTCCAGTAATCTCCGCACTCCTCAGCTCGCCATCTTCGGCTCTCTCAAAGACTGCTTGTATCATGTGTTCTCCTTAAAATTAAGCGTTGATTGCGTTGATGACAACTTTAGTATATGGTTGACGGTGACCTTGTTTACGGTGGCTACCTTTTTTAGGTTTGTACTTGTAAGTAACAACTTTCTTTTGTTTTCCTTGTTTTTCAACAGTTCCAACAACAGTAGCTCCAGCAACAAGTGGAGTTCCGACAACAGTGTTTTCACCACCAACAAGAACAACTTCGTTAAAAGTAACTTCTTGACCAGCTTCAACGTTCAATTTTTCAACGTAAACTGCTTGACCAACTTCAACTTTAACTTGTTTTCCGCCAGTTTTGATAATTGCGTATGTGCTCATTATGCACCTCCTATGATTTTTTGGGTTTCCCCGAATTTTTGTGAAGACTCGCCTAGCATCGTGGGACGAACCACTTAAACTTGAAGAATCAAGCAACGATGTTCGTGCGGTTGCACAGGACTGTGCATAGTCAACTCTACAAGTATAGCATGATTCCGATTTTTTGACAAGTATTTTCACTCAAAATTCAGCCTTTAATCAGACTTTTTTTCGTAAAGCAGATAAAACCATACTTAGATAAAAAATACTCATCATGACAGGGACACCTAAAATTGTTCTTTCATTGAAAATAATGGTTAGGTATGCTGAAAATACTACTCCTAGAATAAAGCTAATCAGTAGGCTCACAAAAATCAATCCTTCCATCAAAAAGGCTGTATGCTTTGTCCGGACGTATTCACCAAAAGCTAACATGGTGCGTTTGATATTTCCCGTCATAAAGGCATTGTTATAGGCAATTCCAGAAACCTCTCCAAAAGCTGTTGTAACGAGACCCATACAAAAAGCCAGAGGAGGAACAATAAACAAATTATCAACACTCAATGGAATAAAGCCGATTATCAATGATAAAATAGCTAATGGAACAAGTGATAGAATGGGTTTTTTAACAATGCGAAGTTTTTCCTTGTAAATCGTAAGCAAAAAAACGCCTAACATGAAAGATAAAAGTGTCAATATCTTTATTTCAGCATCAGCCAAATTTCTCTGAACGATTCCGACTGATAGAAATACCACATTCCCCGTTTGCCCAGCGACTAAGGTATTCCCTCTTACAATAAATGTATAGGCATCTACATAGCCTGCACAAAAAGTCAAAAAAAGCGCCAATCTTTTTGAATGACGAGAAATTTTTCTCATAGGTAATAATCTCATACTAAACTCCTAAATTTACTGTAACTATTGTACCATTTTTTCTAGAAATTTCGAAGTATCAAAGCAAAAGAATTATATCAAGGTAACGAGTTGGCTCTTTCTATGATATAATGAAATCAATCATTACTTATGGAAAAGGAGTAACTATGCTAAAACTTGGTATCATAGGAACTAGTTCAATCAGCCATCATTTTCTAGAGGCTGCCCATACTAGCGGGAAATTTCAACTGAGTGCAGTCTATTCTAGAAAAATAGAAACCGCAGAAAAGTTTGTTGAACAGTATCAAGGCGTTAAGCTATTTGATCAGCTAAATGATTTCTTTAATGATTCATTCGAAGTGGTCTATATCGCTAGTCCGAACTCATTGCATTATAGTCAGGCAAAGATGGCTTTATCTGCTGGAAAACATGTCATCCTTGAAAAACCAGCTGTTACCCAACCACATGAATGGAAAGATTTATTGCAAACAGCTCAGAAAAATCAACGGTTTATCTTTGAAGCGGCACGTAACTACCATGAAGATGCCTTTGCCACAATTAAAGACTTTCTTGCAGACAAACATATTTTAGGGGCCGACTTCAATTACGCAAAGTACTCTTCAAAAATGCCTGATCTCCTTGCTGGACAGACACCAAATGTTTTCTCAGATCGTTTTGCTGGTGGTGCGCTTATGGATCTTGGTATCTATCCAATTTATGCTGCCGTCCGCTTATTTGGGAAACCTCTTGGTGCAACCTATCAAGCTCATAAACTAGATAATAGCATCGATTTGAACGGCGACGGCATCCTCACCTATCCTGACTATCAAGTGCATATCAAAGCAGGAAAGAATATCACTTCTAATCTTCCTTGCGAAGTTTATACTACTGATGGGACCTTGACGCTCAATACAATTGAGCATATCCAATCAGTTGTTTTTATAGACCATCAAGGAAATGAACTTCAACTTCCTATCCAGCAGGCACCTCACACTATGACAGAGGAAGTCGCTGCTTTTGCACATATGATTAACCAACCAGACCAGACACTTTACCAATCTTGGATTGATGATGCGACACACGTCCACAACCTACTTTTCACCATGCGCCAGAATGCTAGCATTAGATTTGAGGCAGAAAAATGAAAACCAAACTACCTACCGAATGGCAAGAATTGATTGACCAACTGGGTTTCCAAGAATTCACTCCCATTCAAGAACAACTGTTTAATCCTATTTTAGAAGGAGAATCACTCCTTGGAGTCAGTCCAACCGGAACGGGAAAAACCTTAGCTTACCTACTCCCAAGTCTTTTAAAACTCCAAAAGAAAAAAGCGCAGCAACTGTTGATTTTAGCTCCTAACACTGAACTGGCTGGCCAAATTTTCGATGTTACCAAAACATGGGGCGAAGCTATCGGCTTGACTGCTCAGCTATTCCTTTCAGGTTCAAGCCAGAAACGTCAGATTGAGCGTCTGAAAAAAGGGCCAGAAATTTTAATTGGAACACCCGGACGTATCTTTGAACTCATCAAATTGAAAAAAATCAAAATGATGAATGTAGATGCTATTATTCTTGATGAATTTGATCAGTTGCTAGACGATTCTCAGATTCATTTTGTCGAAAAAATTACCCATTACGCACCTCGTGACCACCAACTCATCTACATGAGTGCCACTACCAAGTTTGATCAAGATAAGATTGCAGCTAACACGCGCACCATTGACCTCTCTGATCAAAAGTTAGACAATATTCAACACTTCTACATGCAAGTAGACCAACGTCACCGAGTAGATATGCTTCGGAAACTAGCACATGTCGATGATTTCCGTGGGCTCGTCTTCTTTAACAGCTTGTCAGACCTTGGAAGCGCCGAGGAAAAATTGCAGTATCGTGATATTTTAGCTGTTTCGCTTGCAAGCGATGTCAACGTTAAATTTAGAAAAGTTATCTTAGAAAAGTTCAAAGATAATCAACTGACACTCCTTCTTGCGACAGACCTTCTGGCTCGTGGTATCGACATCGATAGCCTGGAATGCGTGGTTAACTTTGATATCCCAAGAGATATCGAAACCTACACTCACCGCGCTGGACGTACTGGACGTATGGGCAAAGAAGGATATGTGATTACTCTTGTAACCCATCCAGAAGACCTCAAAAAACTGAAGAAATTTGCAAGTGTACGTGAAATTGTCTTGAAAAATCAGGAACTATATATCAAATGAGAGTGGGACAGAAATCGGTAATTCGTTAGAATTCGATTTCGTCGTCCCACCTCCGCACAGTTGAGTAGGGCTGTAAAAGCTGATGAAATCAGCGTAGTAGAGCCCACTCAACCACTGCGTCTTGCTCGACAATCAAAAGACAATTGAGAGGCTAGAACTTTTGTCCCAGCCTCTTTTTCTTATCCCCAAGTAATTTCTAAACGGTAATTCGCAAACGGAACCCCTTCTTTGTTTTGAAGTTGATAGGCTAGTTCAATCTTCTCTTCACCAACTTCGTAGTGATTGGTTTGAATGATAAACTCTTGCATACCCATAGGCGTTGGAATATATGCTAAACTCTCAGCTTCCTTCAAAAAACGCATAATGGTCTTTGGATTTGAGAAGCGCGTCATGACGAGCTCTTCTTCCTGAAACTTAATCACAACCTTTTCTTGCTCTTCATTGTAGAAAAGGAGATAAGAAAAATCTCCCTTTTCACGTAGTTCTACATCATAAAGTTGGTCGATTACTTCCAATTGTTCATCGAACTGAATTTTATTTCTCATTCTAATCTTCACATCAAATCCTCTTTCTTCTCACTTATCCCTACTATTTTACCAAAAAGCCTAGGAATTTGCTATAATGGTCTTATGAATGAAAAAGTATTTCGTGACCCTGTTCACAACTATATCCACGTTAACAATCAAGTCATTTATGACCTAATCAATACCAAAGAATTTCAGCGGCTCCGTCGCATCAAACAGCTTGGGACATCTAGCTATACTTTCCATGGTGGAGAGCATAGTCGTTTTTCTCACTGTTTGGGTGTCTATGAAATTGCCCGTCAAATAACTGAGATTTTTGAGGAGAAATACCCAGAGGAGTGGGATTCTAATGAGTCTCTCTTAACCATGACTGCAGCCCTTCTACATGACCTTGGACATGGTGCCTACTCTCATACTTTTGAAAATCTCTTTGATACTGACCATGAGGCAATTACTCAGGAAATAATCCAAAACCCTGAAACAGAGATTCACCAGGTTCTTTTGCAGGTCGCTCCTGACTTTCCTAAGAAGGTAGCCAGTGTTATCGACCACACTTATCCCAACAAACAGGTCGTTCAACTGATTTCTAGTCAGATTGATGCGGACCGCATGGACTATCTCCTTCGTGACTCCTACTTCACAGGTGCATTTTATGGCCAGTTTGATTTAACACGGATCCTTCGTGTCATTCGTCCTGTTGAAAATGGAATCGCCTTTCAGCGTAATGGAATGCATGCCATCGAGGATTATGTCCTCAGTCGTTACCAGATGTACATGCAGGTGTATTTCCACCCAGCCACACGAGCTATGGAAGTACTTTTGCAAAATCTTCTAAAACGTGCTAAAGAGCTCTATCCAGACAACAAGGATTTCTTTGCTCTAACCTCTCCACACTTACTACCATTCTTTGAAAAAAACGTTAGCTTGTCTGATTATCTAGCACTAGATGACGGAGTTATGAATACCTACTTCCAGCTCTGGATGACAAGTACGGACAAGATTTTGGCTGACTTATCACAACGTTTTATCAACCGTAAGGTCTTCAAATCTATTACTTTTTCTGATAACGACCAAGACCAGCTTGAAATCATGCGGAATTTCGTAGAAGAAATTGGTTTTGACCCCAACTACTACACTGCTATCCACAAGAATTTTGACCTTCCTTACGATATTTATCGACCAGAGTCTGAAAATCCTAGAACACAAATTGAGATTGTGCAAAAAAATGGTGAGTTAGCTGAACTATCTAGTCTTTCACCTATCGTCCAATCTCTTGCAGGAAGTCGTCATGGTGACAACCGTTTCTACTTCCCAAAAGAAATGCTGAATCCAAACAATATTTTTGCTTCTACCATTCAACAATTTTCACATTTGATTGAAAATGATCATTTTACTCCAGACAAGAAATAACAGAGGAAATTTATGAGTATTAAACTAATCGCCGTCGATATCGATGGTACACTAGTCAATAGCAAGAAAGAAATTACGCCAGAAGTTTTTTCAGCTATCCAAGATGCCAAACAAGCTGGTGTTAAGGTTGTGATTGCAACAGGTCGTCCTATTGCTGGTGTTGCTAAACTCCTTGACGATTTACAGTTGAGAGATGAGGGCGACTATGTTGTTACCTTCAACGGCGCCCTTGTCCAAGAAACTGCTACAGGACATGAGATTATCAGTGAATCCTTGTCCTACGAAGACTATCTGGATATGGAATTTCTCAGCCGTAAACTAGGGGTTCACATGCATGCCATCACTAAGGATGGTATCTATACTGCCAATCGCAATATCGGAAAATATACCGTACACGAATCAACCCTCGTCAGCATGCCGATTTTCTATCGTACACCAGAAGAAATGGCTAATAAGGAAATCGTCAAATGTATGTTCATCGATGAACCAGAAATTCTAGATGCCGCGATTGAAAAGATTCCTGCAGAATTTTATGAACGCTACTCTATTAATAAATCAGCTCCATTCTACCTCGAACTTCTCAAAAAAGGTGTAGATAAGGGCTCAGCTATTACACATCTAGCTGAAAAACTAGGATTAACAAAAGATGAGACTATGGCTATCGGAGATGAAGAAAATGACCGTGCCATGCTTGAAGTCGTTGGAAATCCAGTTGTTATGGAAAACGGAAACCCCGAACTCAAAAAAATCGCAAAATACATCACTAAAACAAATGATGAATCTGGTGTAGCCCATGCGATTCGAACTTGGGTCTTGTAAAATAACTAGATATAGAAAAAGCACCTCAGAAGTTAGAGATAAAAAACTAACTCCTGAGGTGTTTTAAATTATGGATTACTCTTCCTCATCAAACATAAGTGCGTCTAATTCTTCTCTTTCAACCGCAATCTCTTCATAGGCGGTAATAATATTATTTAATATTTTTAAGGTGATAACACCAGTCGAATCTTTCATAGTAACCATGGTTCCAATGCCACTCAAGTCATGAATAAGGACTCTTAATTTTTTTAATTCGTCCAAATCTAGAATATCCACTTCCATGACTGTATCATGATTTCTTATTCTTGATTGAATTAGAGAAAGAGGCAAGGATGAATAGTTTCTTAACAACTTATAGGTCGCTGACTTATCCCCTATAGAATCAATATAAATGCCTAACATAGTTCTTACTCCTTTACTCACTCTTTATCAGTTTGTATGTTCTACCTTCAATCTCATATCATTGCTATAAGATTTTATAAACAGCATTAGAATAATAACTCCTACTGTATATCTTTGATAAAGGCTACAACTTGACGGTTATCAATCTTTACATAATGTACACCACTATTATTAACAAGTTTATCCCCTTCATATTTATCAATCTTTACAGCATAAAGACCACTTGGTAAGGGTTGATTGTTAAAAAATTCTTTCATTTGCGATTCAAGGTCTTCAAGATAGGCATCATATAACTGATCCTTCTTGTCTTCTAGAGTGTAGTATCGAAATTGAAATTCTGGTATAAAAATATCTTTTTGGAAAAGATATTGAGCAGCCATGGGATACATCCCTTGTAACGCTTGTCCTTTGCTTTGATTTTCCGCTAATATTTCATCATAAAGATTCATGTTGCCAGAATTACTGTTAAATTGAAAACTGATTCCTTCATACTTCAAATAGGTCATTTTAGGGTCTGTTATTGAATTTTCCAATGTTTTTAAAAATTCGCTGGTGCCTGGACTAATCTCAATCCCTAGATAGGCTAGTTCTGGAAAAGTTCGATAAATTTTTTTGTTTTGTTTATAATCTACTTCCGCATCAGTCTTTCTATACGTTTCTTTTTCAGAAGGACGAGTATAGTATTCAAAACGAGTCTTAGCCTGATAGGTTTTACCATCTATATTTTCACTGTAAGTACCATGGATTACAAATCCTCCTACACTTGTATAGTTTTTTTCATATTTTTCTAAATTAAACTGACCTGTAAGACCGTAGTTCTCATAAGAACGATGTACAGCTTGCTCAAGTTCATTCTGACTTGCATGGGCAAATAGACCCCACATATCCATCATAGCAATAATAGGACTAAGCACCATGAACATTGCAAATAGTATAACTATGGATAAGCAGCCAATTAATATGCCTTTTTTCATCTTTTTCTCCTTAACATTCTATGTCCATTATAACACACCATAGATATCTTATGAGTGGTTCAAAATTTGGTCAAAGAAAAAACACTGGTTATCCAGTGTTTTTGTGGCTAGTACTGCCCCCTGCAGGAATCGAACTATTGCTTACAAACCCTATTCTAATAGGCTTTTAAAGGGTTTTGGTCAAATTTTGGTCAAAATAATATCAATTTTTATCCAACATTATTTCCCTAACAACTTCATATTCTTTATCAATAACTTCTTGAAGCGCATGACCATAAGTCCTAATAATCTGCTGTATATCTTTATGACCAAGCAACCTTGCAACTACCCATATATCAATTCCATTTGCTAATAAATATGATCCATAGGTATGCCTGCCTGCTGTCGCTGTCATTTCTTGACTTCCTATTCCTAATTCATTTAAACAAACCTTTAAACTCTTATTTAAACCTGAATTGGTAGGAATCTTATACCTTCTATCAAAAAATACTAAATCATGCTTTTTTAATTCTTCACGATCAAAAAGAACCTTATTCTGTTCCACTTTCAATGATTTTAAAACTTGTAATAAATCATCATCGATAGGAATTTTTCTAATCGAGGTTTTCGTTTTAGGAGGTGCAAACTCTTGCTTATCACCTAAATATCGTCTATACGTTCTAACTGTTTTATTCTCAAAATCAATATCAGTCCAGCATACTGCCATTCCTTCACCTACCCTAAATCCAGTTTTGAATAGAAAATATAGAAGATATGGTATCACAGATTCCCTGTAATTAAACTTCGATTTTAAATGAGATAGCAAATCCTTATATTCAGAAACACTATGAATATACTTATCATCTATATTCCCAGCTTCCAATCCATAGATTTTTACATCTTCTGTAATATCTACTATCTGCAAACCACTTCTTTGACTAAATTTAATCGTTGACCTTATATCAGCATTGATTCTCCGTAAGTGATCCTTCGTCACATTTTCTCCTAAACTATTCAAACGTGACTGATATTCCTGATGGTTAAGGCTCATAGCTGGTATATCTGAAAACAGCTTCTCTATCACGTTGCCTCTTGAATAATACCCTTCCTTCGTTCCATTCGCCTTTTCTGAAGGAAATATCACTAGATCATACCAATCTTGCCACAAATTAAACAAGGAAGCCTTACTATCAAATCTAGCTGTATAATTTGACTGAAACAGTTTACGTTCTCTTTCTTGCGCTTCATTCATAGCTTCACGCTTCGTCTTAAAGCCTGAATTTGTTGCAACAACTTTTCCTGTTTTATCAAATATTCGATAATCCCATAGTTTATTTTTTCCACGTTGACGATAACTTGCCACAATTCCCCCTTCCTAAATAGCAATCATCACTATTACATTATAACATCAATAATACTCTTTGATAGTTTTTATCAAAATATTCTCTTGTTTTCCTTGCTAAAAATCTATATGGCGAACCCTTACTTTTAGGATATAACACAAATCCTTCTTCATTCTGCTCAATATCCACTTCTTTTTTAATTTCAGGACTCAACAAAATATTGTTCACAAGTTTATTCTTACTAATCGACAACAATTCCTCAACCTTTTCAATCGTCCACCATTGACCGATTTCTTCTTTTTGAAGCAAATCTAAATATTCAGAACGACTAATCAAAACCATATCAGCAGGAATTGGAACTTCAATATTAAATACTTGTTTTTGTTCTTTCATTTACTACTCCTTTAAACAACAAAAAAACAAGCCATTTCTGACTTGTCCTTTAATATGCACTATTTTGGTACTCATTCCATAATGCTTGAAATTCATCTGCATTTTCTAAAACATATTGTCTTACTATTTTCATATCTTTTGACTTCAATTTTCCATCACGAAGTTTACCATTTAAAAACATTGATCCAACTTCCTCGCCATGAATATAAATATGAATATGAGCCATCTGACCTTTATGGTTATGTTCATTCGGACGAATTTCAATACCATACTTTAAAAAAGAATACTTAGGCATGTAACAACCCCACGTAGTCCTTCCACGTCTCAAGGTAGTTATCACGATTTAATTCAATTTGTTTTTGCGCAAATCGTATATCATAGTCTGCTAAGTCTAAATTTTCTACAACTTCACCTGTAAGAATACTAAATGTTCCAATCAATTCTTCATCATCATACATACGCAGAATTGGATTGCTAGGATTTTTAGAAATATCCTCTTTGGTTACTTCTAAATTTGTAACACCAAACTCTTTAATCATGATTCCTTCTCCTTTCACTTTCTTTTATTATATCACTTTTTTTCTAAAAAGAAAAAACAAGGTAGGAACTACCCTACCTTGTTATTTTTTAGTCAAATTTACGCTTACCAATCACAGTTGCAACTAACCCTACAATTCCCCAAATAGTAGTAAAAATTGTACTAGTTGTTCCAGTATTCGGAAGGACTTTTAACTGACCTTCTTTATCTTTCAAAGCAATAGTACCATCTTTTTGCTTCACACCACCTACTTCATAAGGCTCTTTTTCAGCATAATCACCTTCGCTTGTTTCAACTACAACTTTTCCTTGATTCGTAGAAACTACCTTGTGACCAGTATTTGTTTCAATCGGCTGTTCTTGAATATCCTCTTTAGTGACATTCAATGGTTTAGGATCATCAGATTCTTTCACACCGACATTATCTTCTGCCTTCTTCTTATCTTCCTGAACTTTTGGATCAGCTTCCTTTTGAGTATCAGCTTTTGGCTGTTCCTCTTTTGGCTGTTCTTCCTTCGATTTTTCAGATGGTGTTGTAGGCTCTACTACAATCCCTGTATTATCTTGTGAAGGCTCTTTTTCAGATTCCTTACCAAGATTTTCAGCAGGCTGTTCTTCTTTTGGCTGTTCTTCCTTCGGCTTTTCAGATGGTGTTGTAGGCTCTACTACAACTCCTGTATTATCTTGTGAAGGCTCTTTTTCAGTTTTATCACCTAAATCAAGATTCCCACCATCAGTTTGCACAGCAGGAATAACAGCAGGCTGTTCTTCCTTCGGCTGTTCTGCTACAACTAGACCAGCATTATCTTCTTTAGAAGCTACACTTCCACCCAAAGACAATTCATCAGCATTTACACCAGCTACAAAGCCACTCAACACCGTTACACAAGCTAACGTTACAATTTTTTTATTCATATTTTTTTCCTTTTCTTTCTTTTATTTTCCAGTTACATATAAAAAGTTTTTTGCCTGATCAGCAGTAAATACACGATAATTTGTGATTCCTGTTCCCTGACCACTTTGGACAAAGTTACATTCAGAAATCAATATTGATCCATCATCTTTTACATCTTCGACAAAAGCCACATGACCATAAGTTGGATGACCACCTGCCTGCCTGCCTTGAAAGCTAACAGCAGAATGCTTCGTAGGAGTATTAGAAACTTCATAACCTGACTTATGCGCCCAGTCTTGACCATTGCCCATGTATGGATCAAAATTTATACCAAATTCTTTTGCACGATTAAATACATACCAAGTACATTCACCATAAGGATAAGATTGAGTAATATAGCCATCTTTGGTAATTTCCTTGTCAATCGAATAGCCACTAGGTATATCCATAGCCACTTGACCAGCAGGAATATCCAAACTACCAGCTATTGCATTCCCACTTGATCCATCAGATTCAATCGTACCCTTAAATACTTCATACCACTTCTTACTATCCTTTTCCAGCTTCTCTAATTTTGTCTGACCATCAGAAAGTAAAACACCTTCATAATGTTCTGACCAATACTTAGCACTTTCAAAAGGATCAGTTGCCTTTTGCATATAGTCTTTGACTTTTTTATATCCATGATTTAACTCATAAGACATCAATTCCAATTCAACCGTACTATCTAAAGTACGAGAACTAGCCTTCGCCCATCTATCACCATTGATTGTGTTACCATCCCAGCCTGACCATTGAAAATATCCAGCCACTCCACCTGACGGATTCGTTAGTTTAGGATCAAAGTCACTTTCTCTTTCAGCATTAGCAAGTGATCCACTAGCACCCTCTAAAGTGAATTTCTCTTTAGAGAGTTGCCAGTTTAGAATCTTAATCACCTCTTCTGCTCTTTCAACAGAAATATTCGCTTTTTGTGCTACTTCTTGAGCTGTTAAACGTGTTCTCTTTCCAGTAGTAGAATCAGATGAACCTGAACTTCCAGCAACCACAGCACCCATAACAAGTATCAAAATCAAGATAATAGGTAGAATAGTTGTAAGATTCGACAAGAGAAAGGCAACTACATATTTCTTTACCTGATTTTTAATTTGATTCTTCATTAAATCTTATTTCTCTTTCTATCTATCGTAACATTCGGACGATTCTTTTTTTTTCTTTCTTGCTTTTTTGGACTAGAATTTCCCCCCTTCATTCGTTTTGTTTTAGGAGTATCAATTTTAGGATTCTTACCTGAATCCACTTGATTCATTCCTTGTCCTTTTTTCGCTTGAAATTCTGCCTTCTTCCTTGCCATTCTTTGTTCTTTCAAACGTTGAACTTCAGCATAAGATGAATTTTTTATTTTTCCTTGCGCCTTCGCTTTTTCAGCAAATGCTTTTTTCTTTTTATTCAAGGCTTTATATTTATCCGATTCCTGATCCTTAATCGAGTTAGCACGAACTTTATATAGTGAAGCCATAGCACGATTCCCTTTTTCTTTAAAGGAATTTACAGTACCCCTTACACCATGCTTCATAGAAGCATATCTACTGCCAAATCTGCCAAGTGATTCATTTTTTGAATGACCATTAGATCGTAAACCTTTAAGGCGAGATTGTAAGTTGTCTTTACCCATCTTCAATCCACCTTTAGCAAACTGACCACCAGCAGAAAGTCCACTCTTACCAACACCAAACATTCTTTCACGAATCTTTTTAGTACCTTGATTGAGATTCAAGCCATTCATTCTATTTACAGGTAATCGTCCAATTTGTGAGAACAATGACAGGATCATATTCTTATTCTTAAACATCAAGAATAATAGAATAGCCTTTACGAATATCACGATCAGCACATTTTGACCTACTGCCAAGCTAATAAAATCTGTTAATGAATTGTAAAAGAACACAAACAAAGTAGTTGCTAACAAGGTCACAGATGATAGAATCAACATTGATATAGACTTCTTATTGAATGAGTGAATCAAACCTTCCATTGAAGGAAACAGACTAACCAATAAGATAAATGGTAACAATAGAATCAAGAACACATAAATCATCAAGAAGAAGAACCTTGCTAGTCCTAAGACTAAGTAAACAATTCCTACTACGGTTACATCAATCAATGATGAAAAAGCATAGCTAAACTTTGCGCCCCACTCACTTTTCAGCATTTTGTTTTCAGGATCTTTATCTTTTGCAATATCCTTGATTTTCTTACCACCAACAAGATAATCTCCATCACCTTGTTTATATCCAGCTAAATCTTCAAATTCTGCTTCAGATAGTTGAAATTCGCCATCATCTTTCAAAGGGGAATTCATATACTTATACGATTTTACGATTGTTTCAGTAAAATAGACATCAATAGCATTAGAATTTTCATTCGTCAATGTTTTAGTGATCTGACCATTAAGAGTAATCGTTGTCGTTCTAAATCCATCATACAAATGAGTTAATAAATACTTATTCTGTTCATTCACATTTATTTTAATAAAGTAAAGACCAATAATTGTATAGATCAACAACATCTTCACAAATGCTTTAACTACGCTACCGTTACCAGTTGCGAACAGATACAAGAGATATAAAGCCATACTTGCACCGATCACATAAACTATCTCTTTACTGAATAGAGAAGAAAATACTTTACTAGAATTGCCTATCACATTATTCAATAAGGTTGATACATCACTCATTCCCTCTACTGCATTATAGATTCCAGCTATAATCGTGAAGATAAATTTTGACAACCAAAAAATAGCTTGCACAATCGAATTAAAGAAATAATTCATGTTTGAATCGAAACCAAAGAATTTCTTGTCAAAGTAAACCTTGCTAGTTAGATCAGACATCTTCGACTTATAATTTTCATAAGTCAACTTTCTTGATTCTGCTTCTTTCTTTTTAATAGCTTCTTTACCTTCTAAGTCCTTCTTTGCACGTTCAATCGTCTTTTTTGCTATTTCAGTATCACGATCTTTAATGACAGGCTTATTCGTATTCTTATCAAATTCAATAATATTGAAATTATTCTTTGGTAGGTAATCTGTTCCAATACCACTATCCAGCTTCACAGACGAATCAGAAGATGGAGTTGTCGTTGAAATCGAATTAGAATTAAAAGCATTTATTCCTGTATTCGGTAATGATGGTTCAGTCGCACCAGCTAGAAAAGGAAGGAAAAAGATAGACAAAACAAATCCTAGTAAAATATTTCTTCTCATTTTTCCTCCTTCTATTGAACGGACACCAATTTAGTATCTACTGTATTAAATAATGGTAACAATTCAGGATTGATCGTACCATCAACAGTTATACGTTCCTTACGTCCAAATGTATCATAGTAGATACATTGACCCATTGTCTGATTTTCAAGCCATGCTCTTGATAATTCATCATTTTCAACTCTTAAATGCTCCAGTATTGCTTCTGTTTCAGTATTTTCAGGAAACGCAAATACTGTACCAAATCCAGTTGTATCATCACTTGTTTTCAAATCTTTTACAGATTGAGTGACAAGTACCAAGAAATTATTAAATGATCGTCCAGTACGTTTAATACGGTTAACCACTTGTCGCCCAGCAGGAGTTGACATAATCTGCCATGCTTCATCAAGGAATAACATTGTTTCCTTGTCTTTTTCACGTTCACCAAAGATTGCACAGAAATAGGTCAAAGCATACATAACAGTCAAACTTCTTAATTGTGTTTCAGTCATTTCATCTTTATCAGTACCTTTTGGCATATCAAGACCAGCAATTTCAACAATTATTGTCTTTTCATCAGTCTTTAGAACTCCTTGACTACCATCATAGAAACACAATGATAACAATGAATTTTTAGAAATTCGCTTCAAGAAATATCCAGCAGTTGAAACTTCCTCTTTAGATGATTTTTCCAATTCATCAAACACTTGTAACATTCCAACCTTTTCACCTGCTTTTCTACGATCAATCACTTTATCAAGTGAATCTAACAGGTAAGGTTGAACCTTGATATAAGTATCTTTATCCAATACAGAGCCGACAAGTACGGTTGCTAACTCCGTTAACTCACCTTCATCTTCCAAAAATGAGAATGGATCAAGAACACCTTTATTTTCTTCCTTACGCATATCCAAAGTAATAAAGCGAATAGATCGTATGTATTCTTGTAATTCTTCAGACTTACCTTTTTCTTCCAAATCAGCTAACACAGATAGATATTGTGTTCGCATTTCAGCTTTTGGATCAACATACAGAACTTTTGCTTTTAACAATGAATGGTAAGTAAAAAGTAATTTTGTCAAGAATGACTTACCGTTACCAGTTGCACCAGTAATTGCAGTATGAGGATTGCTTGTTTCTTTACCATGCACACCAATTTTATTGGCTTGTAATAAGTTAGTAAATACAACATTCGTACTATTATCTAATGCACGTTTAAAATCTCCATACCATGAAGCGATATTCTTATCAATTCGACCAATAGGGAAGCCAACATCAGTACCTACTTTTTTCTTTGTAAAGAACAGATTCTCACAAAGACCACGCAGGCTTGAATATTGTAAATACCCTTCTCTATCACTATCAATTAATTCAGTCATTCTGAATTTATAGAATAGATACACCTGATCAGCAACAGCCTTCACAATTTCAACTTCCATATCTTTCAATTTTGAAGCTAAAATATCATACTTAACATTCAATTCTTCAATGCTATCACCAGTAATCTGTAACAAGTGAAGGAATGTAACCATAGGTTCTTTGTTATCGTACTTCTCTTGAAAATCTTCTAGTAACTGATAACTTTCCAACACTTCGATTTTTTGAACATCATCATTCTCTGCTGTTTCAGTAACAGTATTTCCAAGATTCTTACGCTTATTTCTTGCTCTTGTATTCAAAGAATAGATTCCACTTTTAGTTGAGAATTTCACTTTCAAAGCACTATTTACAGGGAAACCAATATTCTTAATTTCTTCTGCTAAGTGCAAGTAAGAAACATTCTTTGGATAAGCATATACAGGAATAGTTGCTACAAAGCTTTCTTCTTCACCATTGACCAGTTTCAAAGCGTTACCTGATCCAATTTCAATGATTGTTTCATCAACATTCTCAATCGAATTTTGAAGGGCGATAATTTCACTATCTTTATCATAGTATTGACCATTCAAGAAATGAATCCGATTCAACAACATCAAATCTTCTTTCACAACTTCTTGAATATTCAAAGCGTGTAATTTTGTTTGAATCAATTCTTTTTGATCTTGCCATTCCTTCGACCAATCGACCTTCGGTAATTCTTCAAAACCAACCATTTTCATGACTGATTTTCTAAAGTTAGCAACAGACTGCTTGACCGTCACTTTAAAATCAGACGATACATTGACCGACTTCAAAGGCACTACTAGATAATCTTTTGATTCCAGCAAATATGTAACTTCTTCTTCTAAGCGATCAGCCATATTAGAAATCACATAATTTGCCAATGGACTAGTACCAACATCCTGCTCAATATCATGAGAAAGTAACTCAATTTTCTTTGCCAACTCTAAGTCAAAATTCAGAGTATAGATTCCAAAATCACTATAATTAGCAATACTTGATAAGTAATTGAATACTAAATCTTTTGAATCTTCTTTCTCACCATCTTCAATAGTATTGATCACTTGTGGCTCAACTTCAAATACAGCCAGCACACTTCCATCTTTCAAGAGAATCAAGCTATCATCTATCGCCCAAATATTATTCGTTAATTCCACGGTAGATTCTTCTCACTTTCTCATATTTTTTACCTTTACATAAATACATTGAACTTCTCTTACTGTCATATTCTATCCAAAATTTAAAATAATCAACTAAGAAACGAAACAATGTTTTACCATCAATTTTATTTTCAGCTAGTAAATTTCCACACCACCAGCCAATGAACAATGAACCCATGAATCGAAAACCCCAATCCAAAAAAGGTACATACCCTAGCAAGAACCACGATAAAGCGAAACTTACTAGAGCATAGATAATAGTTGACATTTTGAGAGCAAAAGGCAAACTAAAATCTTCATTGATCTTGTGTACCCATATAGGTTGTCTAAATGCGGTAGTATAAACATACAGCTTTTTATCTTCACGCTTCATAAAGTTGACCTACTTGAATACTTCAAGCACTTTAGACCAAATAGTATTCGTTGCACGCAAGACTGATTCAGGGTTATCCATGAAATAAATAATGAATCCAGCAATCAGAATTGTTCCTACAATCGTTCCAACTTTTTGATCCTTCCACGCTTTAAGAGCCTTCGTACCAGCGAAAAATGCTACTGCTGGAATACCAAGTTTTGCTACTAAAAATTGAAATAATGCCATTTGTTCTATTCTCCTTTATCATCATCTTTTTTATTGAAGTCTGCTGGAATCGTATGATCCATTTTTTCTACAAAATAGCTATCTTTATCTTCTCTTAACTCAAAGCTAAAGTTTTCACTATGAGTTGTACCTGCAACATCAAGAGTAATTTGCGAATAAGCATAGATTTTCCCATCTTTCTCTTTTAAGTAGGTATAATCTAAACTCTTAAACGTTGCACCACCAATAGACTTAATTCCATTAGAAATCAAATCTAAGTTTGCTTGACTGGTAGTGTAATTCTTAAAGAACAATTCCAAGAATGATACCAACTTCTTGCGCTTGCCCTCTTCCATTTCATCATTCGCTAACAGCGATACATGATTCTCTTTATCCACCCCTTCAGCTTTAAAATCGCTCACAGGAGAGAACCAAGGCAAACCACTTATATAATACTTGCCATCTTTCACACCGTATGGAATCGTAAATTCAATTCCTACACGTTGATTCTTATCATCTTTCTTCGTATCATAGATCACACGATAAACAGCGACACCATCTTTAGCACTCAACATTCTAGCACTAACAATATTCATCTCCTGCTTCGTCTGACCTTGATTCTTCACATCAGGAACACTTCCATAGTAATCATTCAACTTTGCGACATCTTCATCAGCAGAGCCACTTTTTGAATTATATGTAAAGTATCTACTTACATATCCATCTAGGAACTGTTCCAAGGTACGATCTGTTTCTTTTTTAGCTTCCACCACAGGTGCTTCAGAAAGCCTTGCTTTCATCTTCGCAGTAGTTGCTATTGAAACAAACATGGTTAAACCACAAAACAAGACGAAACCAACCAAGCTAATCATGAAAATCAGATTCGATTTTTTCTGACTGATTTTCTTAACTGTCAGTTGTTTGTCTTTGCGTGGCTTCTTTAAAAACACATTTCTCATTCAAAAGAAACCTTTCTATAAAATCCTTTTGGAGTATTCAGCACTTCACCTTGCTCAACAAAACCTTGAAATGCTGTCACCCAATTTCCACATTTAAAAAAATAATTTATCAAAAGACCGATATCTAAATTCTTTGAAAGTTGAATCACAGTTGCTACTTCATCTTTAGAACAGAATTGATAATAGGTTGAAACAATCTTTTTGATAGGAACATATCGCTGTAACTGAAATCTCACAACATAATCATCACCATCATACAAATCAAGGACTGCTTTTTTCAGCAAGTAAACCTCGTCCAGCGACATGATCTTATCAACTTCCCAATCAGTAATACCACATACAAAGAAATTCCCTTTATCAATTCCCAATTCTTTCAATCTTGCAACAATCTGCTCTTGACTATGCTTCATAATATCTAACTCACAAAGATAATCGAAATTGCCTTCATTCAGAACCCTGATATTCGCTATCATCTTGATACAAAGTAACCTTTATCAACAAAGCTACCACCTTCTGATAGGCGAACATCACGACCATACTTTTCATAGTCTAAATAGCGTTCTAATTGTTCCCTTGACAATTCAACACCCAATTCTTCTACAACATATTGACCTAAATCTCTATCAGTTGCAACATCAGGATATAACCAGCAATCATCAAATTCAGCATTTGCTAAAGCCTTCGGATCAGAGCTATCTGATTCAATGAATGATAAAACAATATCTTCATCTACATCTTCCAAATTTTCAGCAAGTTCATTCGCTAAATCTAAGGTCAAGCGTTCACAATCCAAATCAGGCAATCCCTCAATCGAATCAAACGTAACCTCAATTTCTTGACCTTCATAGCCAAAGCGTTCAGAAAGTTCTTCACTAGAAATTGGAAGCAGGACTCGTCTAGCAACACCTTTATAAATAACTAAAGCCATTAAATCCATTTTTTGTTTTCTCCTTCCTAAAAATCTTATAGCCTATCTGCTTTAGGTAAAAAATAACCTCTATCAGTAAAGCTACCACCTTCTTCTAAACGAACATCATGACCATATTTTTCATAGTCCAAATATTTTAGAAACAAGGCTAAATTAAAACCATTTTCCTTAACTAAATACATTCCTAACTGAAGATCGTTATGAATTTCAGGATATAATGCACAATCCAAAAAATCAAAATTCAATAAATCTGATAGGTCAGTATTTCCCAATTCAATATACGTTAAGACCTTTTCTTCGTAAACAAACTCTAAATTTTTAGCAAGTTTATTTACATCTGATAACGTAGCACCTTCCACCTTCAGTTTAGGTAATTCTTCAATAGATTGAATCGTAAAAAGTATCTCCTCTTTATCATATCCAAATTCAGAAGCGATTTTTTCAGGAGCAACAGGTAAAGAAAATTGTCTCGCCTTCTTTGACCGATTATCCATAATCAAAGCTGTTAATTCCATCTTTCACCTTCCTTTACTAACCTTCTACCTGCTTATTTAACTGTTCCAAATCAGCAACAGTAAATAAACCATATCCAATGAATGAAGTACCCTCATAATCAACAATTTCAATTTGATCATCATAAGAACCACTCATTCCAATCACTGACAACTTTCCAAAATATAAAGGCAAGCTAAACCAAGCCTGCCTTCCATTTTTTGGATTCTTAATTAAAACTCTTGAAGCCATATTCAATACCAGCTATTCTTTATTGCAAGAAGTACCAGCTATCGCCTTCATGACCAAGAAAAGTATATGAATCCTCTATGCGACTAACAATTTCATCTTCATTTTCTTCTACATAAGCAGATAAACGTTCTTCATTCAATAAGTGCTCATATTCTCCATGATCTAAAATACCAGCAAAATCAATTAATGCTTCTTTTGTATCAACTTCTGTAAATGAATTGATATAAACATTATCAGGATTGCAACCATCAAACTGCTCAAATTCAACACCATCAAAATGTTCATTTAACTTTTCAATAACAATATCAGGCTCGTCAAGAAATCTTTTTCCATAAACATAGTCTTTACAAATATCAGAATAGCTATCATAAATAACTTTAATACTCATTTTCTATCTCCTTCCAAACAAATAAAGGAAGCCAACCTTGACTTCCTTTACCATTTTAATTAAATTGAAGCTGAACGCTCAAAGCTAGAGCCAATCGCAAACGCACGATTCGTTACTTTGTTATATTCTTGATTCATTGAATAGTAACTTGATACATCTTTCTTGATACATTCGATCACTTGATATGGAAGGCTCAAATCATCAGTATTTTTAAGAAGCGCACTTAACTCACCAGCTAAAGTCCATGCTTGCTTAAATTCTTGATCCTTCAATTTCTTACCAAGTTCCAAAGCTAATTCAATAACTTGTTTATCTTTTCCACTTAAAGCCATTTTTTTATACCTCATTTTCTATTTTTTTAGCTTTTACTTTTTTCCAGCTATCATGCAGGAGAACGCTTCTTAATTTTCACTCCATAAAAACCTTCCTTTTCATTCAACAAATAAACAACCTACAAAAAACATCAGAAATAACAAGATAGAGAATTTAACATTCCCTATCAAAACATACGCTAACAGCGACATAAACAATCCTAAAATAGAATTTAAAATCAAATAATGTATGATCTTAAATATTCCTCTTATAATTCCCATCATCAAACCCATCTTTCTAAATGGAATCGGTGAATCAAATTTAAACATTCAGCTTCCATTTCTTCTTTATTCCTTCTTAATAAACCAAACCATAACAATTTTCTTTTCACATCTATCTGACCTGCTAGGTATGATTCGTATTCATCAATCAAACGCTTCAATTCATACCAATCTTCCCTTTTTTTAGTCTGATTATATTTTTGTGATTGAAACTCAATATAATTTTGATAATCTCTAGCAATCTTACTATCAGTCAAACCATCATAAAAATTTCTTGCAGGAATTAAATACACAATTTTCTCAATCTGTTTATACTCAATCATTCTATCCTTCCTAACTGACTTTGTAGAAAGTCAAGTTGTTTCCTTTGTCTAGGAGTTATCTCCCCTGATTCCATTATCTTCTTCATATTCTCTTGCATAAACAAGCGATCAATTTCAGAAACATATACCAGGGAATTAGAAACTCTTTCTACCAACCATCTAATTGTTTTTTCAACAGTATAGGGTTCAGGACTTACAGATAACCTAACTGCTTCATTATTTCCAAAAAGTCGTTGCCACTTACTATCAAACTTCCTAAAACCATGTTCATCAGTTCCGTCATAAATTTGAATCGCACCTTGAAATATCGACCTTGTTAGTTCAGCAATATCAGCACCAGTTAAAATTTCTGAAATAAATGACCTTGCCTTACCTTGTGAAAATCGCACCTCATAACGATTCCATATTCCAAACAACCTTACACTATCCGATACACTTATACCTTCTTTCTTCGCTATCTCATATCTCTTTTCATAAAAGTTAAAGTACATTTCAGACTGCCGACTACCTAAATAAATGGATAACCCTTGTCTATTTTCTGTTTCTAGTGGATTCTCAAAATCAAATCCACCACCACCAACAAATGAAAAATTCTTTAAATAAGGCGAAACAATATCTTGATTATAATACCTTGTTATTAGTGATGATAAGTCAAAATTTTCTTTTGTATCTTCCATAGCCATTTCATCAACTGCAATATCTATTCTAGTAACACTAAAATTTTCTCCATAATTTTGTTTCAACCTTTTTATAAAATCTATCCATGTTATATTTTCACTTTCAAGATACAGTTCTAACTGCCTGCAACCTTGACCACTTAATTGTACGGTAATTCTATCTTTATCTTCTCCATTCTCACTAAACGATGAATTAAAACCAAAAAACCAAATATCACCATAACGATACAGCAATTCATATTTCATAAATGAAGTTGTTTCAGGATTCAGCATAATATCAAATCCAAAAAATTTTTTAGCTACATAGTAAACATCACTTTCCTTATGAAGCGTAAATCTGAAATAGTCAATCATATATCTTGTCAATTCTTTATCACACTTTTTTAAAGTAAAGTGACTTTTTATTTCTAAAAAATCTTCTTTCTTCAAAGTTCTATATCCATTTTCATAAGCCTTTATCGTAGAAACAGGAATACCAGTCTTAATTGATAACTCTTTTCTTGTCATTTTTAGTTCTTTTCTAAAATCTTTTAATTCTTTTCCTTCCATTTCTCCTTTAAAACTCCATTTTTTCACCAAAAGGGACACAAAAAAACACTAAAAGGACACACCTTCAAACCTTGTAGCTCTAAGCGTGAAGTGTATTTTGTAACTTTTGTTACCCACCTATTAGAATAGGTGGGTTAATAAATATAGTCCAGCCAAAAATGCGGTCGGTGCGTTGCATGGGTTCGCCTACGGCTTCACCCCTGCTTTGCACCTACATTTTTAGCTGGACTATACTTAATAAAAAATGCCCCTAAAAAGGGGCACCAACACTATTCTAACAAAAAGGAAAGGTTAATCTCCAAAGTATTCGGAAACTAACTCACTCCAACTTTTATTAGATTCTTCTCTATCATCTATCATTTTTGAAAGTAATTCCTCCGAATCTTTATCTATAAAGATTTTACCTTCTTTACGCTCAAATGAATAAGTCCCCTGTTCTTCTATTTTTTGAATAACATTTCTCAAAATATTAGAACGAACACCTTTTTCTAAAGCGAAGTCTGATAGATAAACACCTTCAGGATTATCATTTTCTTCATTCTCTTTTTGCTTACTAGACAACAATTCTTGAACCAATTCAGGACTAGCTTTTTTAACAGTTCCTTTTTCTAGTTCTTCTTTAGCCTGCATTTCTTCCTGTAACGCTTGTTTTTCTTCTTCAGAAAGCACAGCTTCAGGATTTTCTAAAGGATTGAAAGGATTTTCTCGTCTTTCAATCTTCTCAAATTCATCATAGAAAGAGAATTTCTTTTCAAGCAATGGTGAATAGAATTCCCTTGCCACTTCTCCATAGACACAGGCATAACCACGACCATAGACACGCTTACCACCTACAAACTTCACATACTTAAATTCTTTATTTCTATTGACATCACCAAACGTTAGATCATAACTAATCTCGTCCAATCGACCAATAGAAATACGAAAGTTAATGTTAGCTTGTAATTTTGAACCTAAATCTTCTCTTGCAGGCTTCTGCATAGCTAGGATTCCAAAACACCCAGCTTGCCTTCCAAGAAGCAAGAATTGGCTCATAGCATTATCTAAGCGCTGTCTAGTTTGAAAGTCTAACATAGCACACAAAGCATTATATTCATCACACACTAGGAAATAAGGCTCTAAACCGTACTCATAATACTTCTTCATATCCTTATCACCATTTTCAGCGCGTTTTTTACGAATATAGGCATATCGTGCAAACATAATATCTACTGCTCTTTCAATCATAGCTACTATATCTTCAGCACTATATGAAATTCGACCTTCAAAAGCCTTCTGTTCTGCCATTGTTACAAAGTCAGCTTGTTTTGGATCGCCAATATCAACTACACCTACTTTTGCTAAAGCACGAATCAATGTTCTTAATAGAACAGTCTTACCACCACCAGTACCACCGACTACCAGCAAATGAGGATCGTCAACAGGATTCCAATAGAGATTCTTCATCAGTTGAATACCCTTATCAGAATAATTTACATCAGTTACTTTGATACGATTCAAGAAAGCAGAATAGGCCAGTTTATAAGTTTTGAACTTAATATCGTCCTGAACTTCCATAAAGTCCATAAAGAACGTTGTTTCTAACTCACTGCCAATCTTCTTAAATTTCTCTTGAAACTTATTTCCTGCCATTTTAAAAGCAACTTCCAAATCATAACGATTCTGCTTCATATAAACAACAGGAAACACAACTTTATCTCTAGTACCTGAATCAGTTTTAATCTTTTTGATATAGGTATAGCCATTCTCTTTCAAAAAGAAAGCTAGTTTAGAAAGTCTTTCTAAAACTTGAAAGAAAAACACTCTTTCTTGTGAAAGCCATGTTAAATAAATACTCAAGACTACAACTACTATCAACAAAATCACAGAAATAATAATAGCTGGTATATCTAAACTCTTTATTTTCTCAAAGTTTAAATAGCCATAAAATACAAGCACAGGCGATAATAACAAAAAGAAAAAAGAAAAGATAAAGTATCTAAGATTCACCATATAAGGCTTAATCTTAATTCCCCTGTATGCAGGAAATAAACCCATATCTTTTCTCCTTTACAAACTAGCCTTTATGTTCTTGCTTTTGTTCTTGTTTCTGTTCTTGTTTCTGTTCTTGTTTAGATTGAGTACCACCAACTTTTTTAAGTTTATCAACTACAAAAACGAAACGGTGCTTGTTAGGTTCAACCTGATTACGATCAGCCTTACGCATACCATGATATGCAATAAGCAAAGTATCAAAATCAACAACTTCTTGATAACCAAAATTCAAAGCGTTAATTTCTTCTTCTGATTGTTCAGTTACTTTCAAGAAAATAACATCTTCTTGACCTTCTGAATATACAAGAACTTCAACTCCATCATAATCACCTTCACCAGTTTCAAGATTAATGTTTACAAATTGAGCACCTTCATTCTTAATGAATTTACAAGTACCCAAAACTTCTTTTGGATTTAACAACAAATCATTCAAAGTACGATATTTTTTTGAAAGAATTTCTACACGTTTTCCAAGTTCTAGTCCGTTTTTAACCATTATTTGTTACCCCCTACACGTTTAAGTCCTTTAGCCAATACATTAGTTGAAGCAGAGAAATTTGTACCTTCTACATAATCTTCCAAGAAAAATGGTTCAATAGCTTCAACTTCTTCATTTACCTTATAAGTTGCCATATCTTTTGGAGTGATGATAGAAAACTGACCATGTTTTGCGTTCATAACAATATGTCGTGTTCCATCAAACGGTTTACCTTCAATAATTGCTGGAGCTTTTTCAGAACCAACATAATTTGCTTTCCCAATAGCTTCAGGATTGAATTTAAAGTTTTCAATTTTCATTTTATTTTTTTCCTTTTCTATTTTAAAAATTTTCAAAATTAAAAAGGGCGATTTTCCTGTTTTAATCGCCCTTAACAGATAGACTAATCTTCTTTACGTTTAAGACCAGCTACACCAAGAATAGTTGCCATTACACCAGCTACACCAAAAATACCAAGTGAAGATTCAGCAGTACCAGTATTCGGTAATGATGGTTTTTGTTCTTTTGGTTTTTCAGATGGTGTTTTAGGAGTTTCAGGAGTAGGAGGAACTTCCTTAACATAAGTCTTATGATATTCTACTTCCACTTTTTTCTCTTTAGGAACAGGAACGTAAGGCTTAATAGAAATTACAGGTTTAGGAGTGTATTTTGGATCATTATATTTCTCAATAGAAATTGGTTTTTCCTTAATTTCTTTTTGAGAAGCACGACCAAACAATCCACCTACGATAGATAATGAAGTATCAGCAGTATTTGAATGAATGAAACTGAAATTGATTTTTTGACCTTTTGCAAAAGACCAACCAATACCGTTAGAATCAAGCACACCTGCTGTACTTTGTGATTCTGCTTCATCATTAGCAGTAAATGAGTTACCACTTTGTGTGATATTCTTACCAGTTGTCACTTTAGCACCATCAATGCTAGATACATCAATTACTTGATTACTATCAACATCATTGATAGTCACTTCACTAACATCAGTAGCGTCAGTTTCTACTCCAACAGTTACCATTTTCACCCAGCCATTACGTTCATCATAATATGCTCCTGATCCAGCATAGCCACTTTGACCATCTACACCACCACCAGCATTTGCACCTGAACCAGCACCAGTAAATACTCCATAACCGATACCACCATCTTCAGCAGACCACAAAGCAACATAACTACTTGTAAATGCAGAATCAGGTGATGGAGTTACATTACTAAATGTCAAAGTAACATCACCATGTGAAGTGTTTTTAACCTTGATTTTAGCTGTTCCACTCTTATCATCAAAAAGGAACACGTTATCAAAGTTTGCGTCCAAGTTCGTATCTAAATCACGACCTTGAATAACTTTGTTTGTACGAGAAGGAGCAGTCACTTTGGTTGCACCTGATACAACTTCAAATGTTGTACCACTAGTCGCACTCAAACCAGTTTGAATTGACTTGATAACCTTACCTGCATTAGCTTTATTCCATTGATCAACAGTCTTTTGATCTTGCGCATAGTTACCAGTAAATTTCAAGCCTTTTGCTTCCATAATCGCTTTATCTTTAGCCTTGATTTTTTCAGCTTCCAACTTGTCTTTTTTGAACTTAGCTTCATTTACTTGATTTTCTTTTTTAGTTTGCGCATTATAACCATCAACTGTTTTCTTATCTTTTGGATAATCGCCAGTATGTTTCAAACCTGCTTTTTCCATTACAGATTTATTTTCAGCTTTGATTTTACTGTTTTGTGCTTCAGCTTGTTTAATTTCTTTGGTATTTTGCTCTTTTTCAGCAATCTTCTTACCAATTTCTTCAACTTGCGCTTTTTCATCTGCTTTAGCTTCTTCTTCAGTATCATAACCAACTTTTTCTGTTTCAGTTACTTTAATACCAACGCTTTTAGCTTTTTCAACAGTAGAATCTAAATCAGGAGTTTCAACAGGTTTAACTGTTTCTTCTTTCTTAGCTTCTACTTTAGCTTCTGTTTTAGCTTCTGTTTTAGCTTCAGTTTTAGGTGCTTCAGGAGTTGAAGCAGGTTTTGCAACTTCAGTAGTTGCAGGAGTTGAAGGTTTTACTTCATCAGCAGAAACATTCCCATTAGCAACCATAGCCATCATAGCGAACGCTAAAATAACTCCACAAGCACCAGCTACTTTCGTTTTACGGATTGAGCCATAAGCCTTATATTCATTAGATTTAAACATTAAATTTTTTCTCCTTTTTCTTTTTTTATTTTAAATAATGTTTATTCTTTTTCGATCTCATTCAATAGAAGGTGAACGTGACCGTTTATAAATAACTACTGTCATAATTTCTCCTTTTTTTCTACACAAAAAAGCCGACTTACACCGACTTCTATAACTAAAAACTATTTAATGAAATTCAATAATTTCTCCTGTTTCTAAAAAATGGTTATAAGTACGATCAATACGATTATCAATCTTACGGTAAAAAGCATTGGTTAATTGACCCATAGCATATAACTTCCTATACAAATCTTCACAACATTTTTTAGACGATACATAAACATCAGCGCCCCTCTTAACGTGAGCATAGATTTTTAGATTCCAACAGAATCTACTATATATTCGCAGATATTCTCTACGAATCCATTCTTCTGAATATGTTCTTACATCATCTTCTCCCTTCCACTCAATAGATACGATCTTAACACACCTCTTTCAATCGTCTTAATCCTCTAAAATAATCTATCAGGTAAAAAATAAACTTCCAAATACTAGAAATAATAAAAACAATACAGAACCAAATAGATCATTATTAGATACTAATCAAAATAACAAATAGAATAGAAAATCAATCATCAACAAACTTAAAATTTTCAAACAAACTATCAATAATTTCAAATGCCATTCTAACCAAAATACAATTCCTGTTTTAGGAAAAAAATATAACCTTCAAAAATTTTTCTTATATAAATACCCTCTTTCTTTCTATTGCTAATTCACATAAAAGAATATAAACTATTCTCTTGTGAAAACTAACAATATCTTTTATTGTTAATTTCCTTTTTGAAAAAAAAGAAAAGGCTTATAGTTCAAAGCCTTTTCTCGTTACTCTATTTTGTATGCTCTTATCTTCGCACACTTTCAGCTTTATAGCTTACTCCCTTCGCCAAGGTCACAGATTTAAGGATAACTCAATACCCCCTCTTCCTTACCCAAAGGCATTAGCAAGACTTTCATCTTACACACCGACCATACGATATAGCCTCACTATCTCACTCTAGCTACCTCTACAAAGTATCATTGACTGCACCACAGCCGTCAGTTCCCTTTTCTTATCTACTAAGGCGAAAGGACGAAAAACCCAACGTAATCATAAGATTGATAGATACAACTTACGGAATTTAGCTATTTTTTAGAAATTAACTATGGTAAAAATGCTATCACAAAAAGATTAGAACTTTAATAACATTGGAACTTCCATAACCTTACTAAAAAACCATAATCTACTCTAGGTTCTTTAGCCAAAATCCATAAGTTGCACCAACCATCAGACAAACCTTGACATTTTACTATTTTTCACTTATAATTAAATTGCTACATTTAATCGTGTTAGTCAATGCTAGTCGTTGTCTGACACGTTTTTTATTAAATTTTCAAAGACCATTTTCTTTAACAACTTTTGTTGTCAAAGATATAATACTACTTTTGTTGTTATAAGTCAATAGTTTTTTTAAAAAATTTTTTATTTTTTTCGGAGATAAAAATATGCTTCCAAATAGACTAAAAGAACTTCGCCAAAAAGCTAATATTACTCAAAAAGAACTTGCACTTTCTATAAATTCAAGCCAGCAAAATATTGCTTTCTACGAAAAAGGCGAACGTAAACCAAAACATGAAATGGTTGAAAAACTAGCAAACTTCTTCAATGTTTCTGCAGACTACCTTCTAGGTAAAACTGATATTCCTGATCCTGAATCAGATATTGATCTTGATCTTGATTTTGCTATTGATAATTCAGTTGCCTATGATGGTACACCCATCACGGATCATGATAGAGAAATTATAAAGAACTATCTAAACGAATACTTTTCAAATAAAAAATAACTATGAATCTAAACAAAGTTATAAAAGAAATTGAACACTTAAATTGTAAGGTTATCATTCTTAAAGACCTATCTACTAAAGGAAGATACGTTCTAGCCAAAAATAAGCATTTTATTTTTCTTCGAGCCGATACATCAGAAATCGAAAAAATAAATGTTCTTCTACATGAAAAACATCATCTAATTAATGATGATTGCAACAATTCATTATCTCAAATTGATACCTTTAAAAATCATATAGAAAATGATAGCGAAAAAGGACGAATCCTTGATTTTATGAGTTTAGTAAACAGCGAATATCCAATAGATGATAGCTTCAATTATCATGACTATCTCAAAAATGCTGATATTCCTTCAAAATACGAAAACTACGTTAAAGAAATAGCAACACAATTTTATAATGAAAACAAAAAAAATAACATTATCTAATGATAGTGTTATTTTTTTGTTATTCCATATATACAACTCCACAAAACTCATCATTACAATATAAAAATAATTGATTCTCTTTGTCTGATAAAAAACCTGTTCCTGCTTTACTGAAACTAAACTTTACAAAATAAAGTTCTAAATCACCCTCATATTCAACTTCAGTATCAAAAGTTTCTCCAGCTTCCATTTCATCTAAATAATCAGAATAATCATTTAAAAAATCTCTTACAAAATAATTCAACTTTGGAATCATTTGTCTATGTACTGTTGTCTGGTAACTTATCTTTTTAATATCCATGTTTTATCTCCTAATCATTAAAAAATTCATCAATATCTTCTTTTCTTCTAAAATCTAGTTTTACAACTTCTGATTTTTCTTTAGCCAACTTTTGAATATCTTTTTTTACATTTTCTTTTTTACAGAAGTGAAGTAAGCATTCAATACGGATCAATACAGAAGAAAAACGCTGATTTCAAGCGTTTTTTCTTTTTGCAAAATGCGATATAATGCACTGTATTTCAATTCAAACTCTACCTTTTTCTCTACCTTTTTTCTTAAGACCTGGTTTGAAAATACTTTATTTCAGATAAGTTTAAGACGCTTCTTATAAATTCCTAGCAAGCAACAACTACTTATTTGTTTCAACAAAATTAAATAAGTTTAATCAAAACAGTGGAATTACTTTAAATATAATATTCTCAATTATAATTTACAAATAGTTTGCTTTAAATTACAGTATATAATAGAAAAAACAGAGGTATGAAAAAATGTTTTACTGTACGGAACTGCATTTAATCAGATAATAACTCGCTATGATTTAATACAATTAAGAGTCATTAAAACTTCTGCTCCCTCGTCTCTATTCCTCAGTTCGACTTGGCCTTTATGCAGTTTTGCAACTCTACATACAAAACTAAGTCCAATACCATAATGTTGCTCTTTAAACGATCTAGCTTTATCCATACGATAAAAGAGCTTCCCAAAATTATTTAAAACTTCTTCTGGAAATTCAGAGCCATTATTCCATATACCTATTTTTAATTCTTTTCCCTCTTGCTCTACTCTAATTTTAATTTTAGGATTCTGTTTATCTGCATACTCCAAAGTATTTGTTAATATATTTTGTATCGCTCTAACCAAAAGATTTAAATTAATGTGATAAACCTCATCATCTCGAATAGACTGTTCAAAATTTATTTTCATTTGATTCTGAATGATGAAATATGCCTCATGCTCCAGTATATTTACAAAATCTAAAGCATCACAATCCATCCATTCCGCCTCATCATCATAGTAAGTTTTAGAATAATGAATCAACTGATTAAAATAATCTAGTAAGCGTTGACTAGCACGAAGGATATCTGCTAAACATTCTTTAGACTGCTCATCTTTAGTGGAAGTGTGCAAAAATTCTGCATTCCCTTTGATGATAGTTAGAGGTGTCTTCAAATCATGAGAAACTGCTGAAACCTGAAACATCAAGTCTTCTTTCTGTTGCTTCTCATCATCTAATAGCTGTCGAATACGATCTTGCATCACAATAATTCGATTTCCTGTCTCACGAAATTCCTTAACCGTTAATCTTTCTGTACATTCGCTTTCAAGCCACATACTATTTTCATAAATCAAATTCATTTCATAACTTAGTTTTTTCAACAATTTACCAATGTGATAACTTATTAGAATAATCAATAAAACACAAATATATATCCATGATGACACATTAAAAAAAATTGATTGAACATCATTATTTTTAAGAGGCTTCCCATCTTCATTTATTTGTATAGATACTGAAGCTAAGGGAATAAGATAGGCCATTAGTAAGCCAAGACTAAACTGCCAAATAATTCTCCAGCAGGTTTCTCGAATTAATTGTCTAAAACTTTTGATTCTACCCATTGATATCCTCCACCGTACAAGGTTTTAATTGGATTTAATTGATAAGGTTTCAGCTTTTGACGAATTTGATAAATGTACTCTGAAACCGAACGTAAAAGAGCTTCTGAACTTTGTGGATATAAATAATTATAGATTTCCTCTATAGAATATATTTTACTTGGGTTACTTGCTAAAAGATTCACTATATCAAATTCCCTCCTTGTCAAGGCAATCTTATCTTCGTTTACAAATAGTTCCTTACTATCCGTATATAGTATAAGCTTCCCAATCTTTATTTGATGAACATTTCCTTTAGTCCGTTCTTCACGACGTAAGTGCATTTTAACACGTGCTAAAAGCTCTGGCATACTAAAGGGCTTGATAATATAATCATCAGCTCCTGCATTGATTCCAGCCACCAAATCTTCATCCATATCCTTAGCAGTTATAAAACAGATAGGAACAGATATCTGCTCGCGAATCATCTGACAGACTTCTAAACCACTAACAGGCATCATAATATCTAATAAAATCAAGTCAAATCCTGTAAAATCACAAAGATCAATCTCTTCTATGTTATTTCGTATGACTACTTCATATTTTTCATATTCTAGTACCTTTTTTATTAGGCGAAGAATAGCAAGATCATCATCTACCACTAAAATTTTATAAGCCATAACTCACGCTCCTAAATTATATTATATCATTAACTGAGAAAAAGACAGGATAGCCCCTGTCTTTAGCGTATATTTCTTCCTGTAAGTATCAGTGTAGCAACTACAAAAGCAATTAATAACCAAACTATTTGTATCCCCAGGCCTTGCCAAACTGGATAATAAAATGATAAAGGATGGATATAGAAACAGTTCATACTAGCTAGTAATGGTATATTTCTAAATAAAGAACTGAATTGTAATAACATTTGCCCTAGCCCTAATAAAAGTGATAAACTTATTCCCAAAATTAAGGTAAAAGATCTGAAAATAAATACAAAAATACCACTTAAAAGAGAGAAGGTTAAAATAGAAATACAAACTGGAAAAAGGATTGTTAGAACATTTTTAATATTGCTCAAAAGATTGATATTGTAATATCCTTGAGCAAGTAGTATACATACTGATATTATAGCTAGCAATAATACAATTTCCACACATAACACAATAGCTAGTTTACATATTATAAATTTTAAACGATTTGGACATGTAAGAAAACTTGTACGAAGGCTAGAACCTGTAAATTCTTGACCTATAAATAGGACCGCTAGACTAATGAAACCTGCCTGTCCTAAATAGAGACTTTGCAGTAGTTGTTCCAAAACAAAGTGTTGAGTCAACTGGTCTGGTTTACTATTTAAAAAAATAACCATTCCAGGAACACACAGTAACAAAGCCCCTATAATCAACCAATGCCAAGGATTCATCATAAACTTGAGATACTCACTTTTAAATTGCTCTTTCAACTCATTCCCCTCCTCCAACATCTGACTGAAGCACGCGGTAAACTGCCAAAGCCAAGAATGACAAATTCCAACAAAGTAAAAGCAAAATATTTTGTAAACTATTCTGTTCTAACATTTGAGGAGATGTCGCAATCAGTCCATAGCTCAATGAAACTGGAAGAAATTTTGCAATTGATATATGGTCGGCTAAGAATGTTCCTAAATTGTAGACTTGAGGAAGCAAAAACAATAGGGGAACAAGGGCTTTTTTAAATGTTAAAGCCAGAATATAGGCTAGAAGTCCCAACAATGTCCAAGCTATGCTGTCTAAAAACATATAGAACCAAACTGTCCCATTTAGTGAAAATAGCAATAAACCATCTTGTCCTAAAACATAATGTGTCATGTTAATCGTCAGAAATATTGATAGGAAGGAAATGACAAAAGAAAATACCAGCCAAATTAATGTCTTTGAAACTAGGAGAGTAATTCGACTCGTATTAGAGAGGAGGCTTGTGCGAATAGCAGAGTCTTTATACTCTTCAGCTCCGTAGATTGAGCCTAAGATAATCATAAAAAAAATGCCAATTAGAGTAACATCAAATCCTAAAAATTCAATAGGTGGAATAGCTTCTACTAACTCTGGATTTGTCTCTGGTGTAGCATGGATACCAACTGAAACAATTTGAGATGCACCAATATTTGCTAAAAACGTTTGAAATACTAGTATCAAAAATAGTACAACATGAGTAGCTCTCTTATATAGTAATTTCAAGATTTCAGAATGAAGAGAGTAAATAAGTGCCATGTCAATTTCCTCCCTCTGTTAAACTAAAGAAAACTTCCTCCAGTGAAGAAAGATTTTTCATCACTTCTTGTAAAGTCCCTTTTATAAGAACTTTGCCTTTATTTATGATGACCACATCATCTGTTACTGCTTCCACTTCCGATAATATATGAGATGACAGTAAGACGGTCTTCCCTTCTTGAGCTTGTTTTTTTATAAACTCTCTAAACCACCGAATTCCTCTTGGATCCAACCCATTTGTCGGTTCATCCAATATCAGATACTGAGGATTTCCTAATAGAGCTGTTGCAATCCCCAAGCGTTGTCCTTCTCCTAATGATAATTTTCCAATTTTAGATTTTTTCTTATGACTAATATCCACCATATCCAAGACTTGCTCAATTCGCTGACTCGATATCCCATTACTAACAGCAACAATTTTCAAATGTTGATAAACAGTCCGATCATCAGGAGCTCCGACACTGTCAAATGAAGCTCCTACAGTCTTTAGAGGAAATTTTAATTCCTTATAAGTTTGATCTCCAATTTTGGTGAGACCAGATGTTGCTTTGTCTAATCCTAATAAGATACGTAAGGTTGAACTTTTACCAGCTCCATTTGGACCTAAGAAAGCAGTTACTCTTCCTGCTTTTGCTTCAAAAGAAATATCTTTTAAAATTTGAGTTTGACCATATGACTTACATAGATTTTTAATGGTAATACTTTGTTCCATAGATTTCTCCTATTCAATTTGTTGTATCATTTGAAACAAGTATATATTAATCAATAATTTTCGGATTTTTTTCAGAATTTTACTTTTTGTAGAACTGTTTTCATCAAAATAATCTCATCAGATATATAAACCAACAGATGAATTATAGATTATCCTTTATTCCCTTTATCATTTAAATTCTTTTCAAAAAAGGATAGACCTTTGACTTTCCGAAAAATAACAATTTTTCCGAAAGTTTAATATTTGCTGTTATAATAGACATTTCTTCATTTTTCCGTTATAACAGACACTGACATACTCTTGTAATATTATTTTGGTATAATTAAAATTATAGTAGGAGGCAAAGATTATGAGAAAATTAATAGGTATATTACTGCTTTCATTATCAATAATTACGCTAATTGCTTGCACTAAAAATAAGCAACAATCTCTGGATGGCGAATACTATTGGATATCAAGTGAAAGAAATGAATTGCCATTTACTATTAAAGGAGATAATGCTTCCATAGAGCATGGAGAAGCCGACAGCTTTACCATTAACAAAAAAAAGAATACGATCGAATTAACTGGACAAAATATTGCAAGTCGAACAGAAGAATATTCATTTAAAGATGGGGTCTTTTCTGTTGATATTAGTGGAGTTAAGCACGACTACTATCTTAAAGATAGCAAAGAATATAATAACGCACTAAAACAATATGGATATAAATAACATCAATCACACCTATTTTCCCGAATAGGTGTTTTTTTTTGCTAAATAGATTCCTTCAAAAAACTTTTAAGCTTATTATTAACCGAAAGTCAAATCTATTTTTTGTTCAAATTTTGGTCATAGTTTGGTCAAAGAAACAAAATATACCATCCTATTTTAAAAAACCGAATTGTGATGATTGCCGATAAACAAACACTTTGATTTTTCTTTTTATTTCTTTATTCTTCTTATCATGCAAGATTCAGAGAATAAAGCTAGTTACAGCCACTACTCCAACACTAATTAAGGATTTAGTTTTGACTTTATTTAACATCTTTGACCTTCTTTCTATAAAAACTAAGTCAAGCATACCAGATAAAGCTTGGAGCTTTTATCACAAGAAAAAGACTCCGAAGAGTCTTCGCATTACTTATGCAATTCTTTATTACTCAATGTATGAAAAATCCCCCACAGAAGAATATTTACAACGATAAACAGCAATATTTCCACTAAATTAAAGTCTGTCAAATTCCGTGACCGCATTGCCACCATAGCTTGGGAGTAGGGATAGATTAAAGATAATTTATCAGATACAAAAATCATCATGAATCCTACGAAAGTACCAATAGAACCAATTCCCACAGATTTACTAAAAACACGAGTTTTAGCTGTCACAAAAAACTGTACTGCCATCATACTAATTGTTCCAAAAATCCCCAATAAATCCCACTTAAGGTAGGTGAACAAATTAGAAATTTCTAAATGAATTAGGTGAGCACTGACATAAAAAATACCAAACAAGAACAACTGTAAAACAGCAATAAACAAGATAATTACTATTTCTTTTGCCAACAATAATTTCCCAAGACTGACATTATTAGCTCTGAGAAATTCAATATTTTTCCTATCAAACTCTTTTCCTAACATCATGGCTACATAAATGCTGACCAAAATCGGAAAGAAAAGCTGGCTATAATAGAAGGTCAATTGTCCCCATAAAACAGGCACTTTTTCACTTTCTGCAACCATAGAATAAGCTGCACCTAAGTAAATACCAAGACCAATCAGGCTACAAAAAGCTAAGAAGAAAATACCAATCATCAACATGGAAAATTTTTGGGTTTTCCGCCATTCTACTGATAGATAAGACATCATAGCTTGCCTCCTTTCTTTTCAACTAGATAGAGAGATAAGAAGAGATAGATTAGGGCTATTGGCAAATATGTAAAGAGTTTAAATCCTAGGTTTGTCGCCAAAACATAACTCACTTGACTGGCGACTTTCTGGTAATCCACCAGAGACAGATATGCTATACCACCAAATGGGAAAATCAGCTGTAGAAAAGCTGTTGCATGACCAAATCCAACTCCAAGAAATCCTCCGAAAATCCCTAATGCCATTATCAATGCCTGCTTTTTCAGTAAAAACTGCAAAGTCAAAAACAGACAGGTTAAGACAAAAGATGCTAGCAAGAAAATGACGATTTGCCAGAGGATTAGGCTAACAGGCATTTCTAGACCAGAAAAGTTTGCAATCAACTGGACTACTACTCCCTCCAAAATAGCGAGAAAGGTCAAAACGAACATAGTCAGGCCAAGCTTACTCAGAAAGATATGCCGTACATTTTCACCATTTGCCAAAAGCAGTTTGAAAGTGTTGCCCTCCTTCTCGTTCTTGACAATCCGGGATACAAAGAGAGCAATCACGATAGGGAGAATCAAGCCATTTACTTCTTTTATCATATAGAAAATTAGGTTAATCTGGTGCATGTCTGGATTACTTAGGTAACGTGTAGCGGCTGCAATTGCCCAAGCAAATCCGACTCCCATAACTAGTATGATAATGAAGAAGGATTTGGTTCGTTTTGCCTTGAGCAATTCAATAGACAAATTATTCAACATAAGACTCACTCCTTGGTTAAGTTGAGGAAGATAGATTCCAAGGTTTCTTGTTCTTGCTTCACTTCATAAATTGGAACTTCCTCGACTATTAAATCTCGTAACAAACTAGAAATCTGCTGGTCGGCAAGGTTAGTCAGCTTGAGTTTATCCTCATGTATTTCTAAGATCTTGCACGGATAACCAAATAACACTTGGCTAATGGCTTCACGTCGACCTCTAAAATCCCCACGCACTTCCAGCCATTTATTGGACTGAATTTTACGAATTTCTCCCTCGTAAACGAGTTGACCATGATTGATAATCCCTACACGGTCAGCGATATGCTCTACTTCAGAAAGGATATGGGTAGAGATGAAGACAGTAATGCCCTGTTCTTTTGCCAACTTGATAATCAGTTCCCGAATTTCATGAATCCCTGCTGGGTCTAGCCCGTTAGTTGGTTCATCCAGTATCAACAAACGCGGTTTCTTGACTAAGGCAAAGGCTAAAGCCAAACGCTGTTTCATACCCAGAGAATAATCTTTAACCAATTTTTTCTTGTTTTTAGGTTGATCTAACCCAACAATTTTCAAGGTTTCCTGAATATTTTTCTTATCAAATCCAAGGATTTTTTGGAAAACCAAGAGATTTTCATAGCCTGTCAAATTAGGATAATAAGACGGTTCTTCAATCATAGAGCCAATCTGATTAAGATACTGCTTGTCCGTACCTATGGATTGACCGAACACTTCAATATCCCCAGCTGTACGAGAAATCAAAGACAAAATCATCTTCATGGTGGTTGTTTTCCCAGCTCCATTTGGACCTAGAAAACCATAAATCTCACCTTGTTGAACTGATAAGGAACTAAGGTTAACTACCTGAGTGTCCTTAAATTCCTTTTGTAAGTTTTTTATCTGTAAAACATTACTAATCATTATGAACTTCCTCCATTAAACTAAAAAATTTTCTATAATTTTGATTTCCATGAATCAAATTATCATGAGTATCTTTGATAACATCTCTACTACTCTTATCAACAAAAATGATAGAATCAACATAATTCACAATATCTAATTGGTGAGTCACTATTACCATTGTTTTGTCTGAATAAAATGGATTTGGATTACTCCACCACCAGCACCAAGAACGTTATCAAGTTCTTCAAGAGTCAATTCTTGAAGAGAATTCATTGCTTCAATCTCAACGAGATTCATTTGTTGTTTAACCATTTGGAAATACCTCACTGATTAAAATTAATTTGAGAAGTATCTCTATCTAGGTTATGTCTTTATTATAGACATGCTAGATTAATTTTAAACTAAGCTAACCTTAATTTTACATTAAGATTAAAGTATTTTTCTTTTTTTCACTCTTTTAAATGGTATAATTTAAATAAGCGAGGTAAGATTATGAGTTTCGAACAACAACTCCTGAATAAGCACATCCTTATCATTGATGACGACAAAATTTTAAACTCTTCCATAAGAGATATTCTCACTGCCTACGGATTTTCCAATCTAACATCAGCCTATGATATAGAATCTAGTTTGGACATGATTGAAATAGAGCAGTTCGACCTTTTCCTTTTGGACATTATGCTACCCGATGGGGATGGCTACACATTAGCAAAACATATCCGAAAAAAAGGCGATACTCCTATCCTCTTTCTGACTGCCAAAAATAATCCTGAAGATGAGATAGCTGGTTTCAATGCTGGTGGTGATGATTATGTCATGAAACCCTTCATTCCAAAAAATCTTATCTATCGTATTATGGCTCTGCTCCGGAGAAGTTATAAATCAGAACAGGAATCAATACAGATTGGACAGACTTTGGTGAATTTTCGGAATGCAACAGTACAAAAAAATGGAGAAGAAATTTCTATTACGCCAATTGAAATTCAGATTTTGAAAAAACTTTACGATAATAAAAATTACATCGTTTCAACCGAATCTCTCTGTGATACGATTTGGGGAGTGGATAGCTTTGGTTATGAAAACTCTTTGACTGTACATATTCGGAAAATTCGAGAAAAAATAGAAGAAAATCCTTCAAAACCTCAATATTTAAAGACAGCTAAAGGGCTAGGGTATAAATTGTTATCATGATTATGAATCAAACCAAAATTTTAAGGTATTCACTAAAGAAATTTATCTTTTCTTCCATCATTATCTTTATTACCAATATTATTCTAATTGCCAGTTTTGTTTTCTACATTAGTAAAAAGCAAACTGCTACTGAGACTGTGAAAATAATTTCTGAACACATTACCATCACAAATAATAACGTCCACATACCTGAAAATGATATTTCTAGTCTAAAAGAACAAAAGTTATGGCTCATGGTATTGGATAAGCAGACTGGAAAACAAGTGTACGAACAGTATAAACCTACAGAAGTTCCTTCGCAATTTGACTACGGGGACATTTTACAGTTTTCTCGCTATTATCTTTCAGATTATCCTGTTTTTAGTCAGATAAAAGGTGGATACATCATTGTTGTTGGTTTTCCAAAAGATAAAATTGCTCGTTATAGTTTTAATTACTTAGATATAGATAGTCTTCGCCTGTTTCCACTAATAGCATTTGGAGTATTGCTTTTCAACTGCCTTTATTTCGCTCTTCTTTACTACTATGGCGTGACGCATATCAATCGTAAAATTGTGCCTCTTGTAACTGCTATTCAGAATCTCCCATATGGTTTAAAAAATCCAATAAATTCTATATCAGAACTAGAATATCTTACAACTGCAATTAATCAAACCGATACTCTACTCAAAGAGAATGAAGTCTTTAAAGAGCAATGGATTTCAGGTATTGCACACGATATCAAAACACCTCTTTCTGTCATCATTTCTAACGCGTCCTTGTTAAATGATTCTGAACTAGATACACAGTCTAAAAAACATATTCGTCCAATATTGACGGAATCCTATTACATCCAAAATGTTTTAAATGACTTAAATATAGTAGCTCGCCTTTCATCCGGTCATCTTCAATTAAATCAGACTGAAACAAAAATTATCCCCTTCTTCAAAGACATTCTCATCCATATTTTAAATCAAGAAATCTGGAATGAATTTGAATTTGAATTTGATTACGATTATTCACTTGTTAATCAATCTATCATGATTGAGCAGTTTTTAATCACAAGAGTTATCCATAATATCATCTACAACTCTGTTTTACATAACGAAAAGGGTTGCACAATAAGAATCCACTTATACAAAAAAGATACAAATGTAATTGTCGAAATCAAAGATAATGGACAGGGAGCTTCACCAGAAAAAATTGCTGAACTTAATGAATTATCTTTTAAAAACATTGATATTTCTAAAATTAGAACGACTGGAATTGGGCTAAAAATTTCAAAACAAATTGTTGATTTGCATCAGGGCTCTATTTCATTTGCTAGTGTCCAAAATGAATTCTTTGAAAGTATCATTTCACTTCCGATTTTCAACATTACCAATTAGATAAAAAAATGGAGAAGAACCATTAGAGTCTTCTCCATTTTATTCTCTAGCCATTGACAAAATATAATTTTTGGTCAAAATTTGGTCATGATTTGGTCAAAAAAATTAAAAATACTAAATTATTTTTAAAAATGAACTTGTGATAATTGCCTTCAAATAAACATTTTAAATTTTCTTTGTCTTTCTTTACATTTCTAAAAATGCCGATACATCAGAGATCGAAAAAATAAACGTTCTACTACATGAGAAACACCATCTAATCAATGATGATTGTAACAACTCACTATCTCAAATAGATACCTTCAAAGAACACATAGAAAATAATAGCGAAAAAGGACGAATTCTTGATTTTATGAGTTTAGTTAATAGCGAATATCCAATAGACGATAGCTTCAATTATCAAGACTATCTCAAAAATGCTGATATTCCTTCAAAATATGAAAACTACGTTAAAGAAATAGCAACACAATTTTATAATGAAAACAAAAAAAATAACACTATCTAATGATAGTGTTTTTTTTCATTTTATCCCAATTTAGCAGTTAAACAGAGCTCATTATTGCAATAAATATCTAACTCACTTTCAGAATTACCAAAAATTCCCCCACCTTTTTTATTAAATACAAATTTAACAAAATATATTTCTAAATCTCCTTCATATTCAATTTCAGAATCAAATTCTGAACCAGCTTCCAATTCATCTAATTGATCTGAATAATCATTTAAAAAATCTCTTAAAAAATAATTCAATTTTGGTTTTAGAAATTGAGGTACAGAATTATAATAACTCACATTTTTTATTTCCATTTTCTATCTCCTAATCATTAAAAAATACATCAACATCTTCTTTTCTTTTAAAATCAAGTTTTACAACTTCTGATTTTTCATTTACTAACCTTTGAATATCTTTCTTTGCTTGCTCTACTTCATCTTTTGAATATTCATCTAAAGCAAGTTTAAAGGGAATACTTTTTGTTAAAACACTTTGTTTTAAAAATAATTTTACAGCAGTTGACATATCCAAACCTAATTCATTAAAAATCGCAGTTGCTTCTTTTTTTAAATCATCATCTACTCTAACAGCAATTTGTGACATATCAATTCTCCTTTTACTCTTGTATATCTATTGTATCACTTTTAGATATACAATTCGAGTTTTAGTACCTATTAAACACAAAATAAAATAGACCAACTTACTGATCTACTTTATTCTATATTTACTAAACAAATATTTAAACAGAAACTAACAATTTATTGGTTTAAAAAGTATATTATTAACTATTAAAAAATATACTTTTATTCTTTATGTATTCCTATTTATCGCTCTTTTTCTTTTATTCTTGGCACTTATCAGTATTCATTTAAACCAATTTCTAAGCAAAAAAGTCTTGGCGTAGATCATAATTCTCCACAAATGGATAACGTCCCACCTTGGTCTATTCAGTTGTCAAAAATCAATTAGCTTTCTGCTATGTAGGATTCTTTGCTTAATAACGGAATAGATTTTTCTTATACCTCAAAAGCAAAAAGGATAAATTTCCCTCTACACTTTAATAGTGAAAATTTATCCCTCTTGGTAACCAGATTTATTAATTTTTTAAAATATGCTTACTTTTTAAATACCATTTTAACTTCAGCACCATTACCTTGACCATCGTAATTATTTAGTAACAATTGTCCCTTGTTAGTTTCAAGTATTTTCGTAACAATTGAAAGTCCCAAACCATGTATATTATTATCATACATTTTTGTTGATACATATTTTTCCCTTAGATCATAAAGAATATCATCATTAAATCCATCGCCTTGATCCCTGACAACAATAGTATAATCATCTATATCATCATAAAAACCGATAAATATAGTTGAACCCACTGAAGAATTCTCAATTGCATTATTTACTAAATTTTGTAACGCAATAGAAATTGAATTTTTATCTAATTTAATATTACTTGCATCATGTGAAAGAATTGACAAGCTAAAACCCTTAAGTTTACAAATACTAGTCACAATTTTTATCCAATCGTCTAAAACTTCTTTTGATACAACTTCCTTTGGAGCTTCCATCAAATCAGAAAAATCATTTAGTTTTTTTAGAAAAGATTCCAATCTCTCCACTCCATTTAAAGCATCTTCTGCTCTTTCAAGAACATTTTCTTGATCTTCTTTTAATAATTCTATATTCCCCTTAATTAGAGTAATCGGAGTCCTCACATCATGAGTAATCGATTGAATCATTTCTTTTTGTGTCATCTGCATATTCCATTGTTTTTCTAATGATGCCTTTAAGCTCCTTGCCATACTATCTATAGAATCTAACACTCCTGAAATTTCTGTATAATCAGAATACTCTCTTTCAAATTCTAATTGTAATTTTTCAATATTTTCATTAGCCTTGGATATCTTTCTAATTTCACTCCTTAATTTCCTTGTCAAATTACTTATTAAATAAATAAACCCAATTAGCCACAGACAAAACATGCTTGTAAAATACACCAATTCAAAATTTCCAATTATTTTGTATACATTTGGATTGGTAGGTATAGCACTAATTTTATATTTTATGATCAAATCTTTATTACCATTTTTAAAAGCCTTAAATACATCTGAACCTATTATGTGTTCCTTTGAAGATTTTCCTTCTTGCAATGCCTCACTTATTTTTTGATTATAGCGTTCATCAATCGTATTTTCTATAATTTCTCCATTATCTCTTAATTGATATTCATAAAAAAATGGTATTTTATCAATTTCCCAATTCTCTTTTTGAAACTCATATTTTACTGTATCAGAATGTCTTTCAGCATAATTTGCAGGATATACTACCCCAGTGTTAATTAAGACGTTTAGAGGCATATAGGAAAATAAACTCATAAATAGTACAAAAAACAATTCTAAAATTGCAAATTTACTAATTAAATAGGTTAAACTTTTTTTAGTTCCCATTGATAACCTACTCCCCAAATAGTTTTAACTGGATCTATATGAAATCCAGCAAATTTTTCTCTTATTTTTTTTATTCTTTCTGTAATAGAAGTTGAACTATCACCTTCAGCATCATATCCATAAATTGTTGTATAAATCTTTTCTTTAGTAAAAACCTGGTTTCTATTTTTTAAAAGTAATTCGCATATTTCATATTCACTTTTGGTAAGAGTAATTTCATCTTCCTTGAAATATATTTTTTTAGACAATAAGTCACAAGAAATTGGATAATCAATTATTCTACTATGCTTATCTCTATTTTCTCTTCTAATATGTGCTGCAACCCTCGCCCTTATTTCAGATACAGAAAATGGCTTTGTAACATAATCATCTGCGCCTAAGGCAAATCCCTCTATCTTGTCCTTTTCAAAACTTTTAGCCGTCAACAAGATAATCGGTGCATCTATCAATTCTCTATATCGTGATAAAAACTCAAATCCATCCATTTTATCCATCATGACATCAAGAATAATCAAATTATATTTAACCAGCTGTTCAGGAACAATTTTTTCAGCTGAATCACAAAGGTCGACATTATATTCTTTTTTAAAAGTCAACTCTAAAAGTCGTAATAAATCTTTATCATCATCTATGATTAATAAGTTCATTCTACTCCTCCATTTTATTAATACCATCCCATCTATTATACCAAATATTAAATACGCCTATAAACAATACAGTAATAATTACTGATAATGCTAAAAACATCAAAATAACATGACTTGTAACTTCATGACTTGTATAAGCAAAAATAAGTTTTATCGGCCAAACAAAAGGTAATAAATACCAAATATTACCGCCTAATTCTGTGGTACCTAACAAAATACCTGATAATGTTAAAAAAATTCCGATTAGTATACTACCAGAAAAACCTAATTTCAAACTTAAAAATTGATAAACAGGAATCATTGGCATCAGCATAATTGTACCAATCAAAAAGCATAAAACTGTACTTATATAATTAAACTCAACTTTTCCAAACCCTATTAATATCATTACCAAGATAGATATAAATTCAATTATAAATAGTAATATAGAGATATAAATAGATTTAGAAAAGAATATTTTATTCCTACTAATCCCAGTCCTTAAATCATTTGCAAAATTCCCAGCTACCTTATCAACCTCATATATCATTGGTATATAAAAACACATTGAAAAATTTGCTAAAATTATATATGTGCAAAAGAACACTCCCATTTCTTTCCCTATTAATCCTTTTGAATTAATCGAATAAATACCATAAATCAAAGAAAATAGGATTGGGCATAAAAAAGTCATTAGTCTTACTGGTGTCCTTCTACTTCTAAGCCAGTATGATGATATCATATTATACACTTCATTTACTCCTTTTGTTGTTAATTAGAAGACTTAATGTTAATACGACTACATAGACCGCAATACTTAAAATCAATCCTAAGTATGTTGCATCCATATTCATTAGTGTAGAGCCAGTCTCAAGAAAAGTACCATTTGGATGTACTCCAACAACTGGACTAAGCATTCGCAAGTTATATGACCATGGAAATAAAATCCAATTTTTTGTTACTGCAATCACAGCCGATGGGAATGTCAACACAAAATTCAACAATATAAGAACAGCTTTCTTTTTTGTAAGTCCATATATCAAAAAAGATAAAGCAACAATCGGTAAACTTCCAATAAAAAGACAAATAGTAGCTATAATTAATTGACTTAGCGATATTTTTTCACCTAGAAAAAATGTCGCAACAGTAAATATTAATATTGTTGATATTAGTAGAATAATAAATAATTCAGCTACAATAATAATATTTTTTGCCAATTCTATTTTTGTAAAACTTAGATTTTTGCTTTTTTGTAAAACAATATGCTCGCTCTTTTCTTTACCATTTATATTCACAACTAGTAAGCTCAAAACTATTGGGAGAATTAAAAGTGGATACCAATTAAAAGAAGTTGCCAATATGTAACTTTTTCCTTCTGGGCTTTCCCCCATCAAACTAATCATAGCTATATTAAATAAAACAAAAATTATCGGCACAATAATTCCTAACTTTAAGTTAGCAGATCTTTTTTCTTTCATTAACTCTGTTTTAATATAACTAATCATTATTTTTCACATCCTTTTTTATCATTTCTAAAAACAATTTTTCCAAATCCATCTCATCAGAATTATTAGCTTCATAAATGAGATGCCCATTATTAATAATCCCTATCCTATCTGCTATCTGTTGAATCTCACTCAAAATATGACTTGAAATAATGACTGTAATCCCTTTTTTAGAAAACTCTTTTATCATTTCTCTTAACTCTTGAATTCCCAAAGGATCTAGTCCATTAGTTGGTTCATCAAGTATCAATAATTCTGGATTATTTATTAGTGTCATTGCAATTCCAAGTCTTTGTTTCATCCCCAATGAAAAATTTTTTACCAATTTTTTATTTGTGTTTTCTAACCCAACTGTTTTTAACACATAATCAATTCTTCTTTTATCAATATTTAATAATACTGTTAAAACTTCTAAGTTTTCGTATGCTGTTAAATTTGGATAGATGGCAGGATGCTCTATGATAGCTCCAACTTTTTTTAAATCTTGTGTACACATGCTTTTTCCTTCAAAAAAAATATCCCCTGATGTACAATTCATAACTTTAGTAATTATTTTTAATAGCGTTGATTTCCCAGCACCATTCGGTCCTAATAGTCCATATATCTTTCCTTTTTCTGCTTTAATTGATATATTTTCAAGTACCATTTGTTCTTTGATTTTCTTTGTTAAATTTCTTGTTTCAAGCATAATTTCCATATAATGTTCCTCCGTTTCTTATGTAATCAATTCTAATACTAAAAAATAACCAAATTATAATTACTCTATTTTTTTTGTAAAACAAAAAGCATATATAAATTTTAAAAAGGAGTAAGCAACTCTTCTGTTCACTTACTCCCCCATACTTTTATCTAAAATCCTTCAGCAATTCTTGATTATAGTCATTGATAATCGCCTTATTTGGTTGAAGATGAAATAATATTGCACTACCACCAATAAAAGGCTCTACATAAGTAGAAATCCTTTTTTGGTATTAAAGGTTCAATGTCCGAAATTAACTGTCTTTTTCCCCCTACCCATTTAAGAACAGGGGCAACAAGTCTATTTTTTTCATTTTTTATATAACTTCATTATCTTGTAATTATATCATATTTAAACTAGAACTTTCATTCAGTATATTCACAAATACTAAAAAAATCAAAGTAAAAAATACAAAACAAAATAGACCAGCTTCCTGATCTACTTTATTCTATATCCATTAACTTAAATCTAATTTTTGGTCAAAATTTGGTCAAATTTTGGTCAAGTTTTGGTCAAAAAATATAAATATACTATCCTATTTTTAAAAAATAATTTGTGATGATTGCCTATAAATAAAACCTTTAAATATTCTTTATGCTTCTTTACGCTTCTTATAATGCCCCCTGCAGGAATCGAACCTGCAACTACTCCTTAGGAGGGAGTTGTTATATCCATTGAACTAAGGGAGCTAGAGAAAAACCCTGCCGTATGAGCAGAGTTTTTTATCATCGAATTAACGACGGATTTCTTTGATACGAGCTGCTTTACCTTGAAGAGCACGCAAGTAGTACAATTTCGCACGACGTACTTTACCGTAACGAACAACTTCGATCTTTTCAACACGTGGAGTGTGGATTGGGAAGATACGTTCAACACCTACACCGTTAGAGATTTTACGAACTGTGTAGTTTTCTGAGATGCCAGCACCTTTACGTGCAATAACAACACCTTCAAAAATCTGGATACGTTCACGGTTTCCTTCGACAACTTTCGCGTGTACACGAACAGTGTCACCAGGACGGAATGAAGGGATATCTGTACGAAGTTGACCTTTAGTCAAGCTTTGGATTAATGGATTCATTTTATTCTCCTATCTTTGTCAATCTTGAGGAAACTTCCTCAGCGGATAAACTGTATTTTTGTGCGTCCATTACACACAAGATACAGTTTACCAAATTTCCTAGAAAATGTAAAGAAATTTAAAGCAAAATTCCCAAAAAAATCGCCAAAAAACCAAGCAAGTAGGTTAATAATAAATAGCTATAAAATGCCTTCTTGTTACTAAGTAGTCTTTGGAGTTCATCATTCAAGGTTGAAAACGTGGTCAAGCCACCACAAAAACCTGTAGCTAGGATGGTATAGACTTCCTTGGACTCCACATGGTTATAGCATAATCCAATCAAAAAACAACCTAGAAGATTAGCTATGAGTGTTCCAAGTGGTAGCACTGATCCTTGATTATAGCGAGAAAAGAAATAACGGACAAGGGCACCCAGTCCACAAGCAAACGCTAGATAGATTACTACCATTTCTTCCTCCCTAGACAATAAGCTAATAAAAGTCCTCCTCCGACACTCAAAACTAGGTACACAAGCAAGCTAATGTATCGTCCTGTGTCCAGCATTTTCACAGCGTCTAGTATAAGACTAGAAAATGTCGTTAATCCACCACAGAACCCAGTTCCAAGCGCTAGAACGACACCTTTACTACTTCCTTTAGAAACCAGATAACCTTTCACAAGATAGACTAAGCAGAAAATCCCTAGATAATTGACAAGAAGCGTTCCCCAAGGGAAGTCTGTACTAGATGGCAACCATCTCGAAATCTGAAAACGCATAATTCCTCCCAGCATACCAGCTAGAAAGATTCCTAAAGGGTAAAATTTTTCTTTTTTCATTTGATTGTTTTATCCTGATAATCACGCGAACGTTTGAGAATATCTGAAAAAGTCTCAACAATCGTTTCTTCGTACTTTTTATTGCTGACGCGATTTCTAACCTTTTCAAAGATAGCTTCTTCTCTTTTAGTATCCAAAATTGGTTTTCCTGTAGACTTTTTATAAGCAACGACACCCTCAACTAGATGCATTCTTTCTTCTAAAAGTTGGACGATTTGGTCATCGATTTGGTCAATTTCTTGTCTAATAATATCTAAGTCCATAATGTCTCCTTTTTATTTGAATTATTGTACCAAAAAAGCACTAAATAGGCTAGTAAAATCCTAATCCTGGTTAATAAAAACTGCACTGACTTACCCAATCAGTGCAACATTATATTATCCAACTTTAGCAGCTAATTCTTCTGCGAATTGCTCCAAGCGTTCAATATCTTCTTCTTCGGCAGATAGGTCTACTTTGACACACTCTGAACCCTTTTCAGCTCCTGTCGCTACAAATACTCGGTCGAAGTCATCAACAGCTTTACAGAATTCATCGTAGAAAGTATCACCTGATCCGACTACACCATAGATTTTACCACTCAAGTTAAGATCTGCTAGGTCTTCGTAGAAGTCCATCATTTCGTCTGGTAATTCTCCATCACCATAAGTATAGGTTGCCACAATGGCGATGTCTGCTTCTAAAAAGTCAGAAGCATCAACTGTTGTACACTCATCAACATCGACATCTAAACCACATTCTCTTAATTTATCTGCTACAATATCTGCGATTTCTTCAGTATTACCGGTCATACTGGCAAATACAATTTTTGCTAATGCCATAAGGTCCTCCTCAATTAATCTTTCTCCATTATATCACATCTTTTTCATTTTAAAAATAAAAACTCTTGTGCTACAATGAAATGAGAAAGAATTGAGGTTCATTATGGAAATTTGTCACCAAATTTTAGAAAAAATTAAAGCATACGATACTATTATTATTCACCGTCATATGAAACCAGATCCAGACGCCTTAGGAAGCCAGATAGGATTAAAAGCCTTGCTTGAGCATCATTTTCCTGAAAAAACTATCAAAGCTGTAGGTTTCAATGAACCAACCTTAACTTGGTTAGCCGAAATGGATCAAGTAGATGACACAGACTATCAAGGTGCACTTGCGATTATCTGTGACACAGCAAATACAGCACGTATCGATGATAAACGATATACTCAAGCTGATACCATTATTAAGATTGACCACCATCCAAATGATGAAGTATATGGAAATCTTGTTTGGGTAGACACAAATTCTAGTAGTGCGAGTGAGATGATTGCTCTCTTTGCTGAAGCGACTAATCTTGAATTATCCGACTATGCTGCAAAAATGCTCTGCGCTGGGATTATTGGCGACACAGGCCGTTTCCTTTATCCGTCTACTTCTGTACGAACACTTCGAGTAGCAAGTCAACTCAGAGAACACAACTTTGACTACGCCGAATTGACACGTAAAATGGATACTATGAGCTTTAAGATTGCCAAACTTCAAGGTTATGTTTATGATCACTTAGAAGTTGATGAAAATGGTGCTGCTCGTGTTATTCTTACTCAAGAAATTTTGAAGAAATATGAAGTTACTGATGCAGAAACAGCAGCTATCGTAGGGGCTCCAGGCCGTATCGATACTGTCAGCCTTTGGGGAATCTTTGTGGAACAAGCAGATGGTCACTACCGCGTACGTCTTCGTAGTAAATTTGTTCCAATCAATGAAGTCGCAAAAGAACATGACGGCGGTGGACATCCACTTGCCAGCGGAGCAAATTCCTATAGTTTAGAAGAGAATGAGCTTATCTACCAAAAATTAAAAAACTTACTGAAAAATAGATAAAAAGCTTGCCAAACTTTTCAGAATCTGATAGACTAGTATGGTAACAATCTATGGCTCGCAAAGAGACCATGGCAGAAAGGAAATATTGCAAAATGAAAAAAGATATCCATCCAGAATATCGCCCAGTTGTCTTCATGGACACAACTACTGGTTACAAATTCCTTAGCGGTTCAACAAAACGCTCTAACGAAACAGTTGAGTTCGAAGGCGAAACTTACCCATTGATCCGTGTGGAAATTTCATCAGACTCACACCCATTCTACACTGGACGTCAAAAGTTCACTCAAGCAGATGGACGCGTGGATCGTTTCAACAAAAAATACGGTCTCAAATAATCAACCGCATCACTTGCATAAGGTTGAACGAAAACAACTCCGATTAGGAGTTGTTTTTTTCTTTCTTTCACTTCTAGTAATCATTGAAAATTTTTTACTACAAGCTACTAAACGTTCAATTCTAATATCTCCTGCTACTTTTTTTCTTTATACACAAAAAAAGCCTGTCACACAAGCTCAAATGCTTGATATGACGGGCTTTTTATAAAATCATTATTTAACTGCTTCTTTAAGAGCTTTACCAGCTTTGAATGCTGGAACTTTAGAAGCTTTGATTTTGATTTCTTTACCAGTTTGTGGGTTGCGGCCTTTACGAGCTGCACGTTTACGAACTTCGAAGTTACCAAAACCAATCAATTGAACTTTTTCACCAGCTGAAAGGAATTCAGTTACAGCTGCGAATACAGCGTCAACTGCTGCTGCTGAATCTTTCTTAGTCAATTCTGTAGCTTCTGCTACTTTAGCGATCAAATCTTGTTTGTTTGCCATGTTAATGAATCCTCCAAAATTATTTCTAATTAACACTTATAATCATAACCTAAATTTCCTTTTAGGTCAAGTCAAAAACACGTTTTTATAGATTTTTCTCAATTTTTTTAGGAATTATATCGAATTAAGATTGCCCAGGCGTTTTCTCCGGTGTGAGTTTGGATAATTGAGCCCGTTTCAAGGACTGAAATCGGCTTCTCAACATAAGGTTGTAGAACAGCTTTCATCTCATTTGCCCATTCATTTGTACCTGCATAAGAAATACCAATCTCGGCTACTGATCTATTTGCTAGAGTGGCTACTAACTCATCCAACCATTTCTTAAAGGTTTTGGCACCACGTCCCTTCACAATCGGTTGAAGTTCATGGTCCTTCATTTGCATAACAACTCGAATATTAAGTAAAGAGCTCAGCAAACCAGTAACACGGCCAATGCGACCACCTTTTACTAGATTTTCTAAAGTTGAAACACCGATGTAGAGTTCAGTGTGATTTTTTACGTCCTCTACATGAGTTAGAATAGTTTCAAGGTCTTTTCCTTCTTGAGCTAGTTTAGCAGCCTCTACAACCTGGAACTTCAAGGCCTGATCTGTGAATGAACTATCCAAAACAGTGACATCTGCTGTTGATAGACTTGCTCCTTGACGAGCCGCTTCTACTGTTCCTGATAAAGCATGGGACATGTGAATAGCTAGAACCTGACTACCATCCTTACCCAAATCATCAAAAATTTCTGCAAAGAGTCCAACTGGTGGTTGACTAGTCTTAGGAAGATTTTTACTAGCTTGCATCAAGCGAAGAAATTCTCCTTCTTCAAGATCTGCATCCGAATAAAGGACACTATCAATCATTACTGATAGTGGAACGACAGTAATATCAAATTCTTTGACTACTTCTGGTTCAATAGTAACAGAAGAGTCCGTTACAATTTTTACTTTTGTCATATTTCAAATCTTTCTATTTCATGAATTTTAATTATTCAACTTAACAATATCAATTATATCAAAAAATTATCAAAAATTCATACAATATCTATTTATTTTAAGGGCTTATTCCCTAATTATTTTTAAAATAGTTTATAAAAAATAACCGCCCCTTTTCAGGCGATTATTCTAGATATCTTACATTAAATAGTTATATAATTCCTGCATCTGCATATCGTCTGGAACGAGATTGAGATAAGCTTTAATATATGTTTTTGCCTCTTCTAACTTCCCTAGTTCTCTTAATAAATAAATGTATTGTTCCAAGAACTCAGGATTTTCCTTCAGATCTGTAGCAAGCTCCTTATAGAGTTCATAGGCTGAATCCAATTCCTCAGTCTCTTGGTGGCTTCGGGCAATCATCCATTTAGTTAAGAGATTCTCAGGCTCATAAACTTCTAAATCAAGAATATCCTCGTATCTCTCTTGTTCCTGATACATAGTCGCTAAGCGCAATAAAATTTCTTCCTGGTCATCAGCATTCTCTTGAGCTTGTAGTAGATAAGCTTCTGCTTGTTCAGGTTGGTGTAACTCGTAAGATAACTGAGATGCAAGGAGTAAGAGACGGGTTTCAAAAGGATTTTTTGATAATCCTTGTTGCGCTATTTTCAGAGCTTCTTCTGTCTGGTGTTCTTTATGAAGGGCTTGGCTATAGCCGTACTCATATCCTTCAAAATCTGGGGAAATGGTGTCTATTTGTTTAAAGTATAAGACTGCTTTTTGGTAGTCCTCTTGATCAAAATAGAGACTGGCAAGTTCATAGGCTGTTTGGTCATCATATTCTAACTCTAAGGCTTTTTCTAGAAACTCAATAGCAGATTCGAACTTTCCAAGTCTTGCATAAGCAAGACCAATTCTCTGATAAGTCGAAATTCCAGTTTGATCATAGATAGCACGATTATCTAATTGGGCATAGCCCTGAATAGCCTCTAAATCGTTTCCTAACTCGCTATCTAATTCTGCTAGTCCAAATATCAAGAGAGAATCATTAGAGTAGCTACGAGCTTCTAAGAGCTTCTCACGCGCAACATCAGTCAGTCCTTCCATCTGATATAAATCAGCTTTTAAGGCAAGAGCTGATACATACCATTCGCTTTCAGGACCAATATTCTCTAAATAATCAAAGGCTTCCTCAATCAATCCATCCTCACCAGCAATTGTAGCTAGATTGATGTAGACTTCTGGAAATTTCGGTGCTAGTTTCTCATAGATTTGTGCTGCCTGTGGATAGAAACCAATCCCTTCGAGATATGCAGCAAGTTCAAGAAGAACTTCATCTGAATCTTCCTCTATTGCTTTTTGAAAATAGGAATCTGCTTTGGGCAAATCTTGTTGTTCTAAAGCCTCGAGCATTTGTTGACTATTGTTCACGATTAGTCTCCTCTACTGGTTCATAAAGTCCACTAATTTCTTTGTACCAATCAAAAATAGCTGAGATCACTACTTTTGCAGAAGCGTAGATTGGAATACCTAGCAATACACCCCAAATACCAAACATGGATCCTGAAGTTAATAGAACAAAAAGAATTGTGATTGGGTGAATATTCAATTGGCTTCCTAAAATCAATGGTGATACAAAGCGTCCTTCAATGGTTTGCTCAACAATAAAGACGATAATAACTTTTAAGAGCATGACAGGACCTGCAATGAGACCCAACACAAGGGCTGGAAGCATAGCAAGGAAGCTTCCAAGATAAGGCACAAGGTTCAATACACCTGCAGTAACACCGAGCGCTACTGCATATCGAAGCCCAATTATCTTAAAGAAGATAATAAACATGATAGCTACGATTACAGCGACTGTAATTTGTCCTCTAACGTAATTAGCAAGTTGTTGGTTCACATCTGATAGAACCTTACCTACTGGTTCTCTTAATTTATTTGGTAAAAACTGAGTGATATAGTCTCTTAGCCCTTTACCGTCTCGAAGGAGGTAAAAGAGCATAAATGGCATGATAATTAGAGCAACAATCACTTGTGACGTTCCACTAATAAGAGCACTCACCCAGTTGACAGCTTTAGAAGAAATATTACTTGCCCATGCAGTTGCCTGAGTTGAAAATTGCGCTAAAACCTGTTCCAGTTGAGGTCTAAAGTCATCTGGCAAACGCTTGGTTACAAGGTCATCAATAACTCTATCAGCATCTTCGAGATAACTTGGGACATTTTGCGCAAAAATTACTACTTGACGTTGAAGGTTTGGAATTGCAACAGCTAGACCAATAATCAAGAGTACGGCAATAATGACGAAGATAATACTAATGGCTAAGACGCGGTTAATCTTGTACTTCTCCATCAGATCTACTAGTGGATTCAAGAGGTAGAAAAGTAGTCCCGATAAAATAACCGGCAACATGACTACTGATAAAAAGTCTATAACAGGGATAAATAAAAAGCTGATTTTACTGAGAATAAAAATATTCAGACCTAGTAACAAGGCCACCAAAAATACAGTAACAGCCTTATTATCTAAAAACCATTTAAAAAACCAAGATAAGGTAAAGTGTTTCTCTTTTTGTTCCATTTTTTCTTCCTTTCCTTTGTCCTAACATTATACCATGTTTTAAGAAAAATAAGGGGTTTTTATAGTGTTTTAAAAAAGGATAAATTTAGCTTTTTGGCAAGAGTCCAGGACCGTTTTATGAATTAGAATTTTCATCTAGTAGACCTTTTTATGTTATAATTGAAGTATATTTTTCTAGAGGTATGAATATGAAAGAAACAGTCTATTTTGGAACTTATACACGCCGTATTTCTCAAGGGATCTACAAGGCTGATTTTGATACAGAAACAGGCAAACTCTCAAATCTAGAGCTCTTTGCAGCAGAACCAAGTCCAACCTATTTGGCCTTTGATCAAGACCAGCATTTATACACAGTTGGAAGCCATGATGGCAAAGGGGGAATTGCAGCTTATCAGACTGATGGGACTCTACTTAATCACGTCGTTGAAGAAGGGGCACCTCACTGCTATGTTGCAGTTGATGAGAAACGAGGGCTAGTCTATGGCGCTAACTACCATAAAGGACAGGTGCTAGTCTATAAACGAAAAGAAGATGGCAGTCTTAAATTAGCTGATATTGCTCAACATACCGGCCATGGTCCACATGAAAACCAAACTTCTCCTCACGTACACTACACAGATTTAACACCAGACCAATATTTAGTAACTTGTGACTTAGGTACTGACCAAGTTACTACCTACGATGTCAGTCCAGAAGGAAAATTAAAGAAATTAGCAAGCTACAATTCTAATCCTGGTGCTGGAGCTCGCCACCTTGTTTTCCACCACCACTACAAGATTGCTTATCTCATTTGTGAACTCAATAGTACGATTGAAGTATTGATTTACGATGGTGTCGGAGAATTTGAACAAATGCAGGTCATTTCAACCTTACCAGATGACTATGATGGTTTCAATGGAACTGCCGCTATTCGTCTCTCAAAAGATGGTAAATTCCTCTACGCTTCTAACCGAGGACATGATTCTATTGCTGTCTATAGCGTTTTAGCAGATGGTAGCTTGGAGTTATTAGAGATTGTTCCAACACATGGGAAAAATCCACGTGATTTTGATTTATCACCTGACCAGGAGTTCCTCATCGCTGTTCACCAGGATTCTGATAATGCGACAGTCTTTAAACGCAATCCTGAAACTGGTCGACTTGCAGAACTTTCGAATGACTTTCATGTACCTGAAGCGGTCTGCATTAGTTTTCATAACTAACAAAAAAAAGAACTTGAATAAAGATCAAGTTCTTTTTTATTTTATAATTTATTTCCGACATTAATACGGTTAATAGCACGTTGCAATGCAATTTTAGCACGGCGTTCTTGGTCAATCAAGTGTTTGTCTTGTGCTTCTTCGATTTCACGTTCAGCACGAAGTTTAGCACGTTCAGCACGACTAACATCGATATCACGTGCACGTTCAGCAGAGTCAGCAATAATGGTAATCACATTATTAGCAATCTCAATGATTCCTCCGTTTACTGCAATCCAGTTCACATGAGTATCATCATCGATGCGTTTGACCTTTACTTCATCAACCGCTAAAACCGCAATCATATTTTCATGTCGTGGCAAGATCCCCATCTCACCATCCAGAGTTCGTACCGATACAAAGCTGGCATGGTGATCATAGACGAGGCCATCTGGTGTCACGATCTGGACAGTTAAATGAGCCATAGATCACCTCTTAAAATCCCATTTTTTCAGCCTTAGCAATAACGTCTTCGATTGAACCTACTCCACGGAAAGCATCTTCTGGAAGATGATCGTGTTTACCGTCAAGAATTTCTTTGAAGCCACGAACTGTTTCAGCTACTGGAACATAAGAACCTGGTTGACCAGTAAATTGTTCCGCAACGTTGAAGTTTTGTGACAAGAAGAACTGAATACGACGTGCACGAGCAACCAAAGTCTTTTCTTCGTCAGAAAGTTCATCCATACCAAGGATGGCAATAATATCTTGCAATTCATGATAACGTTGAAGAACACGTTTCACTTCAGCAGCTACTGCATAGTGCTCTTCTCCAACAATTTCAGGTGCCAAGGCACGTGAGCTTGAAGCAAGTGGGTCAACAGCTGGGTAGATACCCAATTGAACCAATTTACGTTCCAAGTTAGTTGTTGAGTCCAAGTGAGCAAAGGCTGTTGCTGGCGCTGGGTCTGTATAGTCATCCGCCGGCACGTAGATGGCCTGGATAGAGGTTACAGAACCCTTCTTAGTTGACGTGATACGTTCCTGCAATTGACCCATTTCTGTCGCAAGGGTTGGTTGGTAACCAACGGCTGATGGCATACGACCCAAAAGGGCAGATACTTCTGAACCGGCTTGTGTGAAACGGAAAATGTTGTCAATGAAGAGAAGAACGTCTTGACCTTCTACATCACGGAAGTATTCAGCGATTGTCAAACCAGTAAGGGCAACACGCATACGTGCTCCTGGTGGTTCATTCATCTGACCAAATACCATGGCTGTTTTCTCAATAACGCCTGATTCTTTCATTTCCCAGTAGAGGTCGTTCCCTTCACGAGTACGTTCCCCAACACCAGTAAATACAGAAATACCACCGTGTTCTTGGGCAATGTTGTGAATCAATTCTTGAATCAATACGGTCTTACCAACTCCGGCACCCCCGAAGAGTCCGACTTTACCACCTTTAAGGTAAGGAGCAAGAAGGTCGATAACCTTGATTCCTGTTTCTAAAATTTCTGAAGAGGTAGACAATTCATCAAAAGTTGGTGCTTTTTTATGAATTGGCTGACGCTCTGCATCTTCACCAAAAGGAGCTTCCAAGTCAATGGTATCTCCCAAAACGTTGAAGACACGTCCTAGAGTTTCTTTCCCAACTGGTACTGAGATTGGACGACCTGTGTCCAATACTTCCAAACCACGGGTCAAGCCATCAGTTGATTCCATAGCGATGGTACGAATCATACCATCTCCCAACTCTAAGGCTACTTCAAGGACGATTTTTGTTTTTCTTTCGTCATTTTTGTAGACGACAAGTGCATTATTAATCTCTGGTAGTTCCTCACCTGCTGCAAACATGACGTCTACAACGGGACCGATAACCTGAGCAATTTTACCTGAACTCATCTACTTCTCCTATTCTGTATAAGATACTATCGGTTCCTAGTATGACTAGGTCCTAAGTTCATTTCTCTGAGCAAGATGCTTTATTCTAAAGCACTAGCTCCTGCTACGATTTCTGTAATTTCTTGTGTAATCGCCGCCTGTCTGGCACGGTTATACTGAATTGTCAAATCATTAATAACTTTTTTAGCATTATCTGTCGCTGTCTGCATAGCTGTCATCCCAGCAGCATTTTCAGCTGTCTTGGCATCAATAATAGCACCGTAAATCATACTTTCTGCAAACTGTGGCAATAGCTGATCCAAGATTTCTTCACGACTTGTCTCAAGCTCAAAAGTCAAGCTGTAGTTATCATCTGCTTCATTTGGGTCCAAGTCGACAATTGGAAGCATCTGCTCAACACGCATTTGACTTGTCAGTGTATTCACGTGGTGGTTGTAGCAAACATAGAGCTCATCGAAAAGTTCATTTTGATACATTTCAATGGTTTTTGAAATAATCTTATGAACTTCATCGAAGCTTGGTTGACTGGCTAGACCACGCAATTCATAAATTGGCTGAATACCACGAGCTTTAAAGAAGTCTGCTCCCATACCACCGATACAGATGACTTCAAAATCATCACCTGAAGGATGGTATTCTTGTTGCAGTTCCATGACAGCCTTCAAGATTGAAGAGTTATATCCTCCAACAAGACCGCGGTCAGATGTAATGACGATATAGCCTGTTTTTTTGACAGGGCGACTAATCAACATTGGATTCGTTGATCCGCCAGCACCATCTCCGTGAAGGATATCTGTAAGGAGTTTACGAACTTTTTGAGCATAGATTTGGAAGTTGCGTGCAGCTTCTTCAGAACGACCTAACTTAGCTGCAGAAACCATCTGCATGGCGTTAGTAATTTGACTAGTATTTTTCGTTGAGGCGATTTTTGTTTTAATATCATTTAGAGATACTGCCATCTGACACCTCTATTCTTATTGGAAGCTGGATTGATTGAGAAACTCGGTAATCGCAGCATCCAAGACTGCTTCTTCTGGCAAGTCTTTTGTTTCACGAATAGTTTCCAAAATCTCAGGATGTTGGGCATCAAAGAAGGCATGAAACTCTTCCTCGAAACGGACAATATCATCTACTGATACAGTATCCAAGAATCCATGAGTCAAGGCATACAGAATGGTTACTTGTTTCTCAACAGGTAGTGGTTTATGAACAGGTTGTTTCAATACTTCTACAGTACGACGACCACGGTTCAATTTAGCCTGTGTAGCTGCATCCAAGTCTGAACCAAATTTGGTGAAGGCTTCCAACTCTCGGTATGAAGCAAGGTCGATACGAAGAGTACCAGCAACCTTCTTCATGGCTTTAATCTGAGCAGAACCACCAACACGAGATACAGAAGAACCTGCATCAATAGCCGGACGAATACCCGCATTAAAGAGACTATCACTTAGGAAGATTTGTCCATCCGTAATAGAGATTACGTTTGTGGCGATATAAGCTGAGATATCTCCAGCTTGGGTCTCGATAAATGGAAGAGCAGTGATAGATCCACCACCAAGCTCATCTGAAACCTTAGCAGAACGCTCAAGTAGACGGCTGTGAAGGTAGAAGACATCCCCTGGGAAGGCTTCACGACCTGGAGGACGACGAAGCAAGAGAGAAAGTTCACGATAAGCTACCGCTTGTTTAGATAAGTCATCATAAACGATCAACACATGCTTCCCTTGGTACATGAACTCTTCCGCCATAGCAACCCCTGCATAAGGTGCAAGGAAAAGCAATGGTGAAGGTTGTGAAGCTGAGGCTGTCACAACGATTGTGTAATCCAAGGCACCGTACTGACGAAGTGTTTCTACTTGTGTACGAACTGTTGATTCTTTTTGTCCAATCGCTACATAGATACAGATCATATCTTGACCTTTTTGGTTCAAGATAGCGTCAATAGCGATAGTTGTTTTCCCTGTTTGACGGTCACCGATGATCAACTCACGTTGGCCACGACCGATTGGAACAAGGGCGTCAATAGCTTTCAAACCAGTTTGCAATGGTTCTGATACAGACTTACGTTGCATAACACCAGGAGCTGGTGCTTCAACTGGACGAGTTTTATCTGTGTTGATTGGACCAAGTCCGTCTACAGGACGACCAAGTGGATCGACAACACGTCCAATCAAGCTATCACCAACTGGAACTTCCATGATTTTCCCTGTACGACGAATTGTATCGCCTTCACGAATATCTGTAAAGTCCCCAAGGATGATAATACCGACGTCTGTTGATTCCAAGTTTTGCGCCATACCATAAGAGCCATTTTCAAAAATCAACAGCTCACCGCTCATGGCGTTTTCGAGTCCATGTGCACGCGCAATCCCGTCACCGATGTAGGTTACAACACCTGTTTCAGTCACATCAAAATTGGGTTTGAAATTTTCAATTTGTTGCTTAATTAAAGCGCTGATTTCTTGTGCGTTAATTGCCAAAAGAACACCACTTTCTATTTCAAATTTTCCTTAACAACTTTAAGTTGTTGTTTAATACTCACATCAATTGTCTTGTGATTGGCAAAAATAACAAAACCACCGATTAAACTATCGTCAATTTTTTCCTTAATGCTACGAACTCTTAGAGACATCTTTTTCTCGATTAGAGGAATTAGTCGTTCTTTCTGTTCATCAGTCAAAGAATGTGCAGACAAAATAGTCACTTCAAAACGATTGGTTTCTTTTTCAAGACGATTCAAGCAATCTACAATCACATCATAAAATAGGTTTGATCTGTGATTGTAAAGTAGAACCTCGATAAAGTTTTGCACTAAAGATGACACAGAGTCTTGGAAAAAACGAACCGTTTTTTCTTTATCCGACTCATCTACTGCCACCTGAGCTAAAAAAGAAGGTAAGCCTGTTTCTTCAGATACTTGCTTGATTTGAGACAAGTCTGAAAAAATAGAATCTTCTTCTCCTTTTTCAATCACTAATTGGACAAAAGGCATGCTGTATTTTTCAATTACCTTTAGAGTCTTTTTGTCCATTAAGCTTCTCCTAGCTGATCGATATACTGATCAATGAGTTCTTTATGGGCTTGACTGTCAAGGTTTTGAGAGATGATTTTTCCAGCTAGACTAATTGTTAAATCAGCTACATCTCCCTTAACGCTTTGTAAAGCTTCAGCTTTGTTTTGAGCAATTTCTTGATTGGCTTTTTCTTTTAAGCGCCCTGCTTCAAGTTTAGCTTCAGCCAAAATATCAGCTTTACTTTTCTCAGCTGTTTCCTTTGCATTCTCGATAATAGTTTTAGCTTCGGTACGGCTTCCTGCTAACTCAGCTTCGCGTTTGCTAGCAAGTTCCTCTGCCTTTTTACGGGCTTCCTCGGCACCATCAATATCTGAAGAAATCTTTTCAGCGCGTTCATCTAAGACACTGGTAATATTTCCCCAAGCATATTTCTTCACTAAAAAGATCAATAAAAGGAAGGAACCAGCGATCAGAATAAAGTCACCAATAATGGTACTAATAGTTAAATCCATCTTCTAATCCTCCTCTACTTACTCTTCCCCTTCATTTATTTTTTTACCAATGTACATAGATGACAACATGGTAAATACATAAGCTTGAATACATGAAATGAAAATCGAAAAGGCTGTCCATAACATGTTTGCAATAAAGGCAAAAGGATACCAATACAAGGCATGTTGTGACAAGGCCAATAGCAATCCTGCTAAAACCTCACCGGCAAAAATATTTCCGTATATCCGAATCGCCAAGGAGGCAAAATTGGTGAACTCTTCTAAAATGTTCATCGGAGTCATGAAGCCAGGTGTAACAAATGCTCTCAAATATTCTTTAACGCCTCTACGACGAACTCCTTCTACATGAGCGATCAAAGTGATCAATAATGAGAGGGATAAATCGTATCCAAGGTTGGCTGTTGGAGAAGTCCACAAGTTATAACCGTTTGTTGTTTGTACTTTTGCCATTAAGCCAATATTATTGGCAACCAAGATAAACAAGAATAGAGAAAATAGGAACAAGGAATAGTCCTTGATGTATGAATCTCCAATGTTTGGTTTTACAAAACTAATCACAAAGTCATAAATCATCTCAAGAGCATTTTGTTTGCCCTTTGGACGGATGGTCATTTTTCGACTTGCCCAGTAGACAAAGGCAAAAACCATCAAAACAGTTACAAGAGACATGGCAAGCAGGGTCAAATCAAAGGATATTGGTCCAATATTAACGGTTGGATTCAAACTTTCTTCCATGGTTTGACACCTCCATTTCTAAATAGAGTTGTCTATTTAATGACAAATGACATCGCTAGGGTTACAAAGAATGTTCCTTCGATAAAGGCAATCCCCATAATCATCAAACTACGCAATTGAGGAATGATATCTGGTTGGCGTGCTGCAGATTTGAACAAACCGTTCATCAAAAATCCTTCTGCAAGAGATACACCCATACAGGCAAGACAAAGTCCGAAAAATGTTAAATTCATGATGAATTCTCCTTTTTTAAATTAAATTTACCTTCCTAGTTTAGTCCTAAAATTTGCTTTTGTCAACTTTTTACTAGGAATGGAAGCGTTTTGAATCATTTATTTCCATTTTTACGATTTTCAAGACAATCATATAGAAATTTTTAATGTCATTTCATATATTTTTCCTTATCTTTCCTATTTTTCTGAAAAGAAAAAATCCAAGTTTCAAAACCTGGATTTACCTTTTCTTATTTGAAATAAAATGAATGATGACTCTGGCAAGCTGGATTAAATGCAGCTTTACAGTATGGACAAGTGCCCGTCTCTGTATACTCCTCATACGTTAGTGTTTTCCCACAGGATCCACATAAGATAGGTCTATCTTCTTTCAGATTTAAAGGATAGGGAGAAAATATGTGAGACTCCAGTTCATTATGACACTGATAACAGGCATAGTATTTCTGACACTCATAGCACTGTAAGGCTACGATATCCTTATCACTATGGTAATGAACACATCTGCTTTCATGATCTACTAGTAAGCCCTGAGCTTGAACCATTAATTTTTCCTTATCTAGGCACGAACTGTGACGCTTGTTCCATCTTCTTTGTAAAGATTGATCAGGCCTTCTTTCAAAGCACGTACCATATCACCAGCTTCTACTGGTTGAGGAACCTTGATGGTTAAAAGTTCCATTGGATTTGGTGCACGGTCAATTTTATTACCTTTAGCATCATGAAGGTCTTCGATATAAGTTTCAAAATGGCGAAAACCTGGGCCGTAAAACTCAACTTGGTCACCTTCGTTGATAACGTTACGTTGGCGAATAGTTGCTGTTTGTGTCGCATCATCATAAGCTACTACTTCAGCAACAAACTTATATTCTGGAATCTTACGACGAGCACCGAAAAGTTGCTCATTTTCAGATGGTGTTCCGTAGTAGAAACCTGTAGCCAACTCACGTTGGGCAACCTTCCACATTTCATCAATCAAGTCTTGCTTAATAGCTTCAAACTTTTCAGGGCTCTCAAGATAGGCATCAACAGCAGCCTTGTAGCAGTTTGTTACTGTTGAAACATAGTGGATAGACTTCATACGGCCCTCAATCTTAAGACTGTCCACACCATTTTCAATCATATCTGGGATATGGTCAATCATAGACATATCAACCGCAGACATAGAGAATTCTTCAGGAATTTCTCCCTTGAGGCTCTTACGTTCTTTACCAAATGGCATATCATAAAGGTCATATTTCCAGCGACAAGACTGTGAACATCCACCACGGTTGGCATCGCGCATACTCATGTGGTTAGAGAGCGTACAACGGCCAGAATATGAGATACACATAGCTCCATGAACGAAAGCTTCAATCTCAACGTCTGTACGTTTGCGGATTTCTGCCAACTCTTCCATAGAAACCTCACGCGCCAAAACGACACGAGTTAAACCAAGTTCTTTCCAGAATTCTAATGTTTCATAGTTAGTCGCACTAGCTTGTGTAGAAAGGTGGATTTCAAGACCTGGTGCTTCAGTTGCCGCAATCATAATCAAGGCTGGGTCTGATACGATGACCGCTGCAATTCCGATATCACGCAATTTACGGAACCATTCTCCTGCACCTTTTTCATTTCCCTCGTGCATAACCATATTAGCCGCTACATAAACCTTAGCGCCATACTTAGCCGCAAACTGAACTCCTTCTTCCATTTGTTCGAAAGTAAAGTTCCCTGCACGGCTACGAAGACCATAGGCTTGACCACCGATAAAGACAGCATCTGCTCCATATTGAACAGCTACTTTTAGTTTTTCAAGTGTTCCTGCAGGTGATAGAACCTCAGGACGTTTCAAAGTTTTTGTCATGTTTTCTCCTATTTGCAATATAAAAGTTTGACACTAATCTTTACCATTTTATAGCAAAAATGTTCTAAAATCAAGTTTTGATTGATTGTTTAGACAATTTTAATTTTCTTGAAAAGCTAAGCTCAGCGAACTGTTTCTATTTGCCAAGCACTCCAACCTTTAAAACGAATGGCACCCTTTTGGTCCGTCTTGTAAATTGAATTCTCGAGTTCTTGGTTACTTTCCTCATTTTTTTCTTTGAATTTTTTCTTCTTGTCTACTGAAATGATAGTGGCTTTAGGTTGTAAGGTTTTGAGGATTTCTACATCTGTCTTTTTATTTGATGCTTGCTGATGAGTTATCACAATATCTGCTTGGAGTTTTGGATAAGACTTGGTTAAGAACTTATCCTCTATATCTCCAGTAACTAGAAAGGTTTGGTTTAGTAGCTTTCCATACAAGACCATTGAATCCTTTTTATCGCTATTTTGGCTAGTGATTACTTCCAAACCACTCCCAAAAATAAACAACTGCTGTCCTGTTTTGATAGCAGCTACCTTGACTTTGCTTTTCTTCAGCTTATCCATAAATTCTCTTTTAGATAAAGTTTCTTCACTTACTAGAATCTCTTCAAGCTCGAAGGCTTTACTGATTTCTAACACATGATCTAACTTCTTAGTATCACTAGTCGTTAGCACAAGCTGATCAATCTTTGCAACTCCTCGACTTTTTAGATAAGGGATTAAACTTCGTTCGGCATTGCTAGAGGAAATCCTCTCCTGCCAGGCTTCTTTCTTGTCACGTTCAGATTTTTCTCCGACATCCAGTAGTATGGTCTTTCCTGTCATGTCTCTTAGAAAAATGCTCCGCCCCTGTTCCATATCTAGGACTGTGATTTCATTCTCCAGTGGATGTTTGGTTACTAAAAAGAGTGAGATAGCAACTATGACAAGCATAGATATTTTTTTCAAATTCTTTCGATAATCGTAGATGAGAGCTAAAGTAATCAAAAGAAGAATTAAAATCCAAAGACTCGGCTGACCGAAAACAAGAGGCCTCGTAGATAGCTGAGAAATATAGCGAATGATGTTTTCAAGCCATTCAAAGAGAAAGTTGAACTGGGTGATGGGATATATAAATGACAGACAGAAGAGAATCGATAAGAGCGGTAACAGGACCATATCAAATAAGAATGAAAAGACAAATGTCAAGAGAATGGACCACGGTTGAAATTCTGAAAAATAAAATGATAAAATTGGCAGAATTCCCAAGGAAATAATACAACTCACTCGAACCAGACCTCTTATCCCTTCTACTTCCTCACCAGTCATTGTCAGGATAAAGGCATAAGCACAGGAAAGAACCCCTCCAGCTGTTAAGAAAAAGTTCGGCATAATAAGAAATAGAATAAGAATCGTCAAAGCAAAATTATCTAGTGACTTAAAGCCATGCTGAGCCAATAGCTTTTGGAGGAGACTACGAATAACAGAGGCTGAAAATCCTGTCAAACCTGCATAGACTAAGGAGAAGGGATAGGCAAGCCATTTAAATGTCTCCTGTCTCATGCCCATTCTCAGAAATAATTTCTTAAAAGCATTCATGAAGAAACCAACCTGCATACCAGATAAGGCAAAGAGATGAATAATCCCTAAACTTGAATAGAGTTCATTCATTTCCTCAAAGTCTGTGTCCAAGTGCCCTAATAACAGACCTGTCATATAATTGCGCATGGGGTCAGGAAAATTCCTTTTTATCCAGACAACTGCTTTTCTCCGCAATCTGGACAGATTTTCTCCTATATCCCAACTGGATGTTTTCCTTAATTCGACAATTTCCGATATGGTCAAGGTCTGATAAATTCCTTGAGTTTTAAGGTAGTTTCGATAATCAAATCCAGCAAAATTATTGGCTCCTTGAGGACTAGTTAGCTTTCCTTTTACCACCATCTCATGCAGTTCAGATAACTGCTGAAATTTTTCTTTTTCAGCCTCTGACTGGAGTTTATAATAGGCCTGAAAGAGTCTACCATCAGCCTTTCCACGAAAGGATAAACTATCTCCATTGACCTTGACAGTATCAGGCAAGATTCGTACCGTATTAACTGAGTCAATAAGATGTTGACTCGCTTCTTCTTGTTGCCATTTTTGAAATAAAAACCAGCTACCAAATAGTCCACACACCAATAGGACCTTGACCACAGTCTTCCATGGAAATTGTAAAAAGAGGCAGAGGAGTAAAAAGACAAAGCCCAAAAGTGCTAATACATTTGCTGAAAAGATTGCATAGTAGAGCCATAGTAAAAGAAAACTGAGATAGATTTTCGAGAAAGGAAAGCGACTAATCCACTGTAACATACTCTTTTAACTTTTCTATTGTTTTTGCACCAATACCAGAAACCTTTTTGAGTTCATCAACTGACTTGAACTTACCGTTGGACTCACGATGGTCAATGATATCCTGAGCACGTTTAGCTCCCAATCCTTTGACTTGTTTCAGCTCATCTAAACTGGCTTTATTGAGATTGACTTTCTTTTTTTCTTTGGTGTTGGAAGCATTTGACTGCGCCTCTTGACTAGTAGCTTCTTCCTTAGTCGGAACATAGACCAGTGTTTCGTCACTAATTCTCTGGGCAAGATTGATAGACTTACTGTCTGCATTATCTGTCAGTCCACCAGCTTTTTGAACAGCATCATTGATACGACTTCCAACTGGCAAATCGTAAATCCCTGGCGATTTAACAGCCCCTTTGACATCGACAGTAATTAGATCTTGCTCTACCACTTCTTCCTTCTGATTCCCATCCTCCTTTCCATCCGTTGAATCCTTCGAAACAGTTGTAAATTCTGTCTGCAAATTACTTTCCTTAGCCGGTGTTTGACCGACTGGCTTTAGGAGGAAAAATCCGCCTAAGACCAAACCCAAACCAGCACAGATGACAATGATTTTATAATCTTTGATTTTCTCAATAAGTTCTTCCATATTTTCTCCTCTCTTAGCTTATTCGTAAGAGAAAGAAAAAACAGCTGAAAAATCTTTTCAACTGCTTACTTATTTGCAAAATAATCTTCCTTAGTTAAGATTTCTGAAAATAGGTTTACAAGTTTTTCTTGCAATTTATAGCGGTTTCATATAAAATATAAACATCACAAGAAAAGGCTGGGTTCTTCCTGTGATGATTTAGTATTAGAACCTAGATGTTAAAATAAGGAGCAAACCTCTATGTTAATTGGAATTCCAAAAGAAATTAAAAATAATGAAAATCGTGTGGCTTTGACACCTGCTGGTGTACAGAGTCTTGTTGGTCGTGGTCACCGTGTCCTCATCGAAACAAATGCGGGTCTTGGATCTGGTTTTGCTGATGCTGACTATGAAAATCAAGGAGCTGAGATTGTAGCTACAGCTGCTGAAGCCTGGGCTGCAGAATTAGTGGTCAAAGTAAAAGAGCCACTTGCTAGTGAATATCAATTCTTGCGTGAAGACTTACTTCTCTTCACCTACTTGCATATGGCAGCTGCTCCTGAATTGGCAGATGCTATGCTTACAGCTAAAACAACTGGTGTTGCTTATGAAACTGTACGCGATACTGAAGGTCAACTTCCTCTATTGGTTCCAATGAGTGAGGTTGCAGGTCGTATGGCTGTCCAAATCGGAGCTCACTTCTTGACGAAACAAGCTGGTGGTTCTGGAGTTCTCTTGGGTGGTGTACCAGGTGTACCAAAAGGAAAAGTAACCATCATCGGTGGTGGTGTCGTTGGTACACACGCAGCCCGTATCGCTCTTGGTCTTGGAGCTCAAGTAACTATTCTTGATATCAGTGCTAAACGTCTCTCTGTACTTGAAGATGTCTTTGGTCACCAAATTCAAACTTTGATGTCTAACCCATTTAATATTGAAGCAAGTGTGCGTGAAGCTGATGTTGTTATCGGTGCAGTATTGATTCCTGGTGCTAAAGCTCCAAAATTAGTAACAGATGACATGGTTCAACAAATGCGTCCTGGTTCTGTCATCGTAGACGTTGCTGTAGACCAAGGTGGTGTTATTGCAACAGCTGACCGTGTGACAACCCATGATGAACCTGTATATGAAAAACACGGTGTCCTTCACTATGCGGTTGCCAACATTCCTGGAGCAGTTGCCCGTACTTCTACCATCGCCCTTACAAATGTGACTCTTCCTTATATCGAAGCCTTGGCAGGTAAAGGATTTAAGAAAGCAATCCTTGAAGATGCTGGTTTGCGTGAAGGGGTTACAACTTACCAAGGTCAACTTACTAGTCAACCAGTTGCTGAAGGTTTAGAACGCGACTTCATACCTATCAGTGAACTTGTCTAATAAGATATTCAAAAAATTAAGAGCAGTTTTTCAACTGCTCTTTTTTTATTCTGTTTCTTCTTGATTTTCTTCAGCTTTGACAGGTCGAGGTTCATAGGCTCTGATAATCTGAGCAACGACTGGATGGCGAACCACATCCTTGGCTGAAAAATGAACGAAATCAATCTGGTGAATGTTCTTAAGTTTTTCCTGGGCATCAATCAGACCTGATTTAACATTACGCGGCAGGTCAATCTGGCTAATATCACCATTGACAATCATTTTTGAATTAAATCCAAGACGAGTCAAAAACATCTTCATCTGCATGATGGTTGTATTTTGCGCTTCATCCAAAATGACAAAGGCATCATCCAGAGTACGTCCACGCATGTAGGCCAAAGGGGCAATCTCAATAATTTCTCGCTCCATGAGACGAGTTGTTTGGTCCTTCCCAAGAATTTGGTACAAGGCATCATAGACAGGTCGAAGATAAGGGTCTACCTTTTCCTTGAGATCTCCTGGAAGAAATCCCAAGCTTTCTCCAGCTTCTACTGCTGGACGAGTCAGGATAATACGCTTGACTTGACCACGTTTAAGAGCTGTAACAGCCAAGGTCACTGCTAGGAATGTTTTACCCGTACCAGCTGGCCCAATCCCGAAGGTAACATCATGGTTCTTAACACTATCAACATAAAGTTTTTGACCCAGTGTCTTTACACGTATCGGCTTACCAGTATTGTCTTTGATAATCTCTTCTTCATAGAGGGCAACAAACTTATCGATTTCATTGTTTCTAACCATATTGATGGCTGTCACCACATCCGGAGTTCCGATAGTCATGCCACGATTAACCAAGACCATCAAGGCTTGAATTACTTGCCGTGCTTCTTCACAAGAAGACTCCTCTCCCAAGACCTGTACAATCTCTGTACGAGCATGGATGATAACATCTAACTCATCCTCCATCAAGCGAAGATGGCGATCATTGGAACCAAAAAGATGAAACAGGTCATCTGGATGACTTAACTGAATGTCTATTGAATGTTCCTTCAAATAAAGAACCTCTCTAACTCTTTAATTTCTTTTTATTATAGCAAAGGCATATAGAAATTGCTATCCTTAACACCTTAGCCCTTTTTAATGTTCTAAATATTCCTGCCAGATACGATCGAATTCTCCCATATTAAAGGAAAAACTGGCATGTTCTTCTAAAAATCGACTCACCTGATCAAAATCATCCGTATGTTTTGGGAAGGCTGACTCCCCAAAGGCAAGATCCGCTAAAATCGCTTTGGGACTATTACTTTTAGGATTTCGTTCTGCCATGAGCCAAGTATAAAATGATTTTCTCATAAGCCTCCCTAAATTAATTCGGTACCAAACTGGTCTTGTTTAATTTTACCAGCCTTCATCAAACCACCAAGTGCTTTTTTAAATTGACCTTTAGAAATACCAAAGGTAGCCTTGATATCATCTGGTGATGATTTGTCATTTAAGGTCATGAAGCCACCATTACTTTCCAAGTAAGTCAGAATCATTTGTGCATCATTTTCTAACATTTCAAAAGAGCGAGGTTTTAGTGACAGATTAAGAGTTCGGTCAACTTCACGGAAACCAATGACACGCGCATCTAACACTTGCCCCAAACGTGGCTCTGCATAGCGCTCACTTGGATGGATAAATCCAAGCATGTTGTTTTCTGGTAGGTAGACAAAAGTTCCTGATAACTTAAGACGATAAACGATTGCTGGCCAGTTCTGATTTTGCATGTTGTTGTATGCTGGACGTGCTAAACGTTGGAAGTCTTCCTGATAAGCCAAAACTCCCCAGATACGGTCTTTCTTGTCTACTTCTAGACGAACATAAAGTTTATCGCCCTTCTTAGGCCAGAGCTCTTTGAGTTCAGGCAGGATATCAAGTGACACAACGATTTCCTTATCAGGAAGTCCTGTATCAACAAAAACACCCAAATCCTTACGAACCTCTGTTACTGTACCCCAGCCAAATTGATCCTGAGTTGCAGTCACTTCTTGAGTTGTCAAGCGTAATTTTTGCTTCATATCTGTGTAAGCAAAACCTTTGACCGTATCACCAACCGCATGCTGACCTTCTTCCTTAGCAAGAGCGTATGTTTGACCATCCTTTTGAACAAAGTAAAAACGGTCATTTTCATCGATGATAAGTCCAACGATAAAACTTGCAAGATTTGTATTCATGTTTCCTTCTTTCGAATAAAACTCAGCCAGCAATGCCAACTGAGTTTTTCTGTTTATTTCTTAGACTTCCAAGATTTCTTTTTCTTTATTGGCAGTCATCTCGTCGATGTGTTTAACAGCATCGTCTGTCGCTTTTTGAATATCTTTTTCAAGAGTCTTCAATTCATCTTCAGTGATTTCTTTAGCTTTTTCTTGTTTCTTAGCTTCATCCATAGCATCACGACGGATATTACGGATAGCTACTTTAGCATTTTCACCAACTTTTTTCACTTCTTTAGCGAGATCGCGACGAGTTTCTTCTGTAAGAGCTGGGATAACCAAGCGAATAACAGAACCATCGTTAGCTGGTGTAATACCAAGGTCTGAAGCGTTCAAAGCACGCTCGATATCCTTCAATGAAGATTTATCAAATGGTGTTACCAACAAAACACGCGCTTCAGGAATTGTGATAGAAGCGATTTGGTTCAGAGGTGTTTCGACACCATAGTATTCAACAGTAATACGGTCCAGCAAGCTTGCGTTTGCACGACCTGCGCGGATACCACCAAATTCACGAGCAAGTGAGTGGTGAGATTGAGTCATTCTCTCTTTAGCTTTTTCTACGATTGCGTTAGCCATAATTTTTCTTATTCCTTTTCTTCGATATTGTTTGAAACAGTTGTACCGATATTTTCACCAAATACAACACGTTTGATATTGCCAGGTTGGTTCATATTAAAGACTACCAAGTCAATATCGTTATCCATAGATAGAGTTGAAGCTGTTGAATCCATGATACGGAGTCCTTTATTAATGACATCACGGTGAGTCAATTCTTCAAATTTAACAGCAGTTTTATCTTTCTTAGGATCAGCATTGTAGACACCGTCTACACCATTCTTAGCCATCAAAATAGCGTCTGCTTCAATTTCAGCTGCACGAAGAGCTGCTGTAGTATCCGTTGAGAAATATGGTGAACCGATTCCTGCACCAAAGATAACGATACGACCTTTTTCGAGGTGACGAAGGGCACGTCCACGAATATAAGGTTCTGCTACTTGTTGCATAGCAATGGCTGTTTGTACACGAGTATCAACTCCAGCTTGTTGCAATGAATCTGCCATCACAAGAGCATTCATGACTGTCCCAAGCATTCCAGTGTAATCCGCTTGAACACGATCCATACCAGCTTCTGCTGCAGGTTCTCCACGCCAAAGGTTTCCACCACCGATAACCAAGGCAATTTCAATTCCTAGCTCGTGAACTTCCTTGATTTCTTGGGCCATACTTTGAACAGTTTTGATATCAATCCCGACACCACGTTCGCCAGCAAGGGCTTCACCAGATAGCTTGATTAAGATACGTTTATACTTAGGTTCTACCATTTTCTCTCTCCTTTTTTCATCCTACCTATTTTATCACATTTTGAAAGATTTTTATAGTATCATGAGCGATTCTTTCAAAAAAATTAGACAGATAAAAATTCCTCTAAATCAGACAAGGCACGTTCCGCGATTTTCTCATAACGAGTCTTTTTATCGCGGATTCGTTCACCTTCTAATTCCTTGATAATGCCGAAGTTGACATTCATGGGTTGGAAATGTTTGCTATCAGCATGTGTGATGTAATGAGCTAAACTTCCGATAGCTGTTGTCTCTGGGAAAATAGCCTCACTTTCTCCTTTATAAAGTCGAGCTGCGTTAATACCTGCTACTAATCCTGAAGCTGCTGATTCAACATAGCCCTCTACACCTGTCATTTGCCCAGCAAAGAAAAGATTTGGCTGTTTCTTAGAACGATATGTTTGCTCAAGAAGATTTGGAGAGTCCATGTAGGAATTACGGTGCATGACTCCATAGCGAACAAACTCAGCGTTTTCAAGACCTGGAATCATTTGGAAGACACGCTTTTGTTCTCCCCATTTGAGGTGAGTCTGGAAACCAACGATATTATAAAGACTGCCTGCCGCATTGTCCTGACGAAGCTGAACGACCGCATAAGGAGTTTTAAAGTCTCCATCACGAGGACCTGTGTAATCGTCTGGATACTCCAAGCCAACTGGTTTCATAGGTCCATAGAGCATGGTTTTAATACCACGTTTAGCCATGACCTCGATTGGCATGCATCCTTCAAAGTATTTTTCTTTTTCAAAAGAGTTAAGAGGTGCTTCTTCTGCATTAACCAAGGCTTCATGGAAATCCATAAATTCTTGCTTGGTCATTGGAGCATTAAGGTAGGCTGCTTCTCCCTTATCATAACGAGATTTGAGATAAACCTTGTTCATATTAATGGTATTGACGTCTACGATTGGAGCTGCAGCATCGTAGAAATAAAAACCATCTCCACCATTGAGTTCATGAATTTTCTCAGCAAGGGCATCACTAGTTAAAGGACCAGTTGCTACAACTGTGATAGCATCTGTTGGCAATTCTGTGATTTCGTCACGAACCACTTCAATCAAGGGATGGTTGGCAATCTTTTCAGTAACCATTTGAGAGAAACCTTCTCGGTCAACTGCGAGAGCACCTCCAGCAGGAACTCGCGTTGCTTCTGCCGATTCCAAGATAAGAGAACCTAGGCGACGCATTTCTTCTTTGAGGAGGCCGACAGCATTTGTAAGAGCATCCCCACGTAAAGAGTTAGAGCAGACCAACTCTGCAAAATTGTCAGTTTTGTGTTGTGGTGTTGACTTGACACCACGCATTTCATAAAGTTTAACAGGAATACCACGTTCTGCGATTTGGTAAGCTGCTTCCGAACCTGCCAAACCAGCACCGATAACATTGATATAAGATTGAGACATGACACTAATACCTCTTTGGATGTAACATAAGTCCATTTCAAAAATCACTGGACTGTTTGACACCCACAAATCTTTCTATTTTTTCTTTTACTAGTATAACAAAAAAAGGGAAGAAGGAAAACTTCCCTGTTTAGTCGTTTTCTTGTTTCTCTTCCCATTCGTGGTAGGCTGCGTAGAGCTGGCTTTTTTTCCACTGATAAATTTTAGCGACTTCCTTAATGGCTTGATTTTTCTTGATTCCTTGTTGGATACGTTCTTGGATTTCTGAGAACAAGTCCTCCTCATCCTTATCGTCTAATTCTTGACTAGCTCCCTCTACAATGAGAAGACACTCACCCTTGAGAGGAGTTTCAGAAATACTTACTAGTAACTCTGAAATTGTTCCTCGTTGGTATTCTTCATAAATCTTGGTCAACTCTCGAACCAAGACAACCGAACGATTTCTGTATACTTCTAACATATTCACCAGCGTATCGGCCACGCGATGTGGAGATTCATAGAAAATTTGGGTCTCTGGATAATCTTTTTTCGATTCAAAAAATTGCTTTTGTTGACCCGATTTTCGAGGTAAGAATCCATAAAAAATATGAGGTTGGGGTGCTAAACCACTGGCAATCAAGGCAGAAATTCCTGCGCTAGCACCTGGAACTGTGACAACTGCAATATCCTCTTCAATTGCCGCCTTGACCAAATCATGACCTGGGTCAGAAATGCTAGGTAGACCCGCATCCGATACCTGAGCGATATTTTGTCCTTGTTTCAACAAATCAATCAAATCAGGAATCTTTTCCTTGGCATTGTGCTCATGAAAACTGATTTGTTTGGTTGAAATATCGAAATGCTTAAGCAATAGACCAGTATTACGAGTATCCTCGGCAGCAATCCAGTCCACTTCTTTTAAAGTCTGAATAGCACGAAAGGTCATATCCTCTAAATTTCCAATTGGAGTTGCGATAAGATATAACTTACCATAAGGTGACTGACCTTTAAAACTTTTTTGAATCTGCATGCTTACTCCCTAAACAACAATTCATCACAAAACATACATTCTGCATCTTGTTCACGACGTTGACCGTAAAAATCGCGACACACATGAAAACCGTCGTCATAGATTCGGCTCACGTTTTCTCTAACATGCTTGGTCTTAGTAGGAGCTGTTTCTTCTTCCTCATTCAAGCGCTCTCTCAATTTATCGTTCTCTAAACGAAGAGCTGTATTCTCTTCTACAACACTCTTGAGATTTTTTTTGATAGCTTCGACATCTGCCAAGGTTGCCAACAACTGTTGAGAAAAATCATCTAAGGCATCAAATAATTCTTTCTTGTTCATGAACAGCCCTTTCTTTTTCTGTTTTCATGTTCATTTTATTGTAAAACTAGGTATTCCAAAGAATTTTGGAAAGACACATTTGCTTTCCACATTTTTCTGGCTTCGAGAAGGTTTTGCAATATTGTACGTGCTGCATTTTTTTGAATCTCTTGACCTGCTAATACTTCTAAAATTCTAAAGACTTGGTCTTGTTTTTCTTTGTCATCTGCTAAACTAGCTAATTTTGCGACCTGTAAATAAGATTCCTTTTTCCCAGCATCTAACCAAGAATAAAATCGTTCACTTTCTTCAACTAGAGTCCAAAAACTTGTTTGATTTGTCAGTTTTTCAGCTTCTGCTTGCGATTGGCTAAACTCAGCTAAAAGCCTTGCTTTATTTTTGACCAATCCTGCTTGTTCAAGTTGATTCCTAAGTCTTTCAACATGCTTCTTAAATTGGAAAATCTGTGTCCGGCTTCGAATGGTTGGCAAAATCTGTTCTTGATCATTGGTTAAGAAGAAAATATAGATTTCACTTTGAGGTTCTTCGATAACCTTTAGTAGCGAGTTAGCAGCGTTAACATGCATTTTTTCAGCTTGTTCAATGATAAAAACCTGCCGTTGATTTTCAATCCCTGATTGCGAAAATTGTCCAACTAGTTCTCTAATTCTTTCTGTTTTTATAATCTGATTAATGGGACGAATAATTGTGACATCAGGAAATTCTTCTTGATTAATCAACTTACAGTTTCGACAAGACTCGCAAGGCAAGACACCCTTTTTTTCTGTACAGAACAAACTCTTAGACAGAAATAAGGCCATCTCCATGCTTCCGAAATAACCTGAAAAGAGATAGGCATGATTCAGCTGTCTTTGCTCTAAAATGTGAACAAAACGCTCAAATTGCTGAGGTTGACAAGCTTTTAATTGCTCTTGATTCATTCTGTCAGCCCCATTCTGTCAAACAAGACTTGCTTAGTATTTTCAATCACTTGATCTAGTGGTAAACTGGCATCGATTTTTGCAATGCGTTCACCTTCTTTTTCAAGAAGGGAAAGATATCCTTGACGAACTTTTCTGTGCAAGTCTAAGCCTTCCAAGTCCAAACGGTTGACTTCACGATTACTGTTTGCCGCGATTCGTTCAAGCCCCTTCTCCACTTCAATATCAAAATAAAGTGTCAAATCTGGTTTAAGACCATCTGTCGCAAATTGATTGAGCCAATCAATAGCTTCAATATCTAAACCACGACCAAAACCTTGATAAGCAACGGAACTATCAATAAAACGATCCATGATGACCAGTTTCCCTGCTGCAAGTGCTGGTAAGACCTTTTCCACTAGGTGTTGTCTACGACTAGCAATATAGAGTAGAAGCTCTGTCTTGGCATCCATTTGAGTATGACTAGGATCTAAAATAACTTCTCGAATCTTCTCACCAATCAATACTCCACCTGGTTCACGTGTTGTTAAAACCTCAATATTTTTTTCTTCTAACACAGGAAGGATAGCTTCAAGCACACTCGTTTTCCCAGCTCCCTCTGGCCCCTCTAGAGAGACTAAAAATCCTTTTGACATGACAAACTCATTTCTTTTTTTCTTCCTTCTATTTTATCAAAAAAAGAGGCATTTGTGAAAAGCTTTTTAACCTAATAAAAATTTATTCTGAAAAACTAGGATATACATTCGTTAATAAAGTAGATAATTATTTAATTAAGTTTCTATATTCGTAATCAACTACCATACTGTCTTATTTTGCCTTCGTATAGCTAGAAAAAAGAACCTTGCATAGCAAGATTCTTTTAATGTCTGACTTAAATAATTGTTCTTCTGGGAACTAAATCGAATTAAGCTTCGATTTCTGTAACCATACCTGAACCAACAGTACGTCCACCCTCACGGATAGAGAATGTAGTACCTTGTTCTACGGCGATTGGGTGGATCAACTCAACGTCGATTGTCACGTTATCACCTGGCATTACCATTTCAGTACCTGCTGGAAGTTCGATTGAACCTGTAACGTCAGTAGTACGGAAGTAGAATTGTGGGCGGTAGTTGTTGAAGAATGGAGTGTGACGTCCACCTTCTTCTTTAGTAAGGATGTAAACTTCACCTTTGAATTTTCTGTGTGGGTTGATTGAACCTGGTTTAGCGATAACTTGTCCACGTTCGATTTCGTCACGTTGAACACCACGAAGAAGGACACCTACGTTATCTCCTGCAAGACCTTCGTCAAGTTGTTTACGGAACATTTCAACACCAGTAACAACTGCTTTTGAAGTTTCTTCTTTGATACCAACGATTTCGATTTCGTCGTTGACACGAACAGTACCACGGTCGATACGTCCTGAAGCAACTGTACCACGTCCAGTGATTGAGAATACGTCCTCGACTGGAAGAAGCAATGGTTTGTCAGTGTCACGTTCTGGTTCTGGAATGTACTCATCAACAGTGTTCATCAATTCCATGATGATATCTTCGTATTTAGAGTCACCTTCAAGAGCTTTAAGAGCTGAACCTTGGATAACTGGAAGATCGTCACCTGGGAAGTCGTATTCTGAAAGAAGGTCACGGATTTCCATTTCAACCAATTCAAGCAATTCTTCGTCGTCAACCAAGTCGATCTTGTTCATGAAGACGATAAGGTGTTTAACACCAACCTGACGTGAAAGAAGGATGTGCTCACGAGTTTGTGGCATTGGTCCGTCAGTTGAAGCTACTACAAGGATAGCTCCGTCCATTTGAGCGGCACCAGTGATCATGTTTTTAACGTAGTCCGCGTGTCCTGGAGCGTCGATGTGAGCATAGTGACGTTTTTCAGTTTCGTACTCAACGTGCGCAGTGTTGATTGTGATACCGCGTTCGCGTTCTTCTGGAGCAGCATCGATAGACGCATAGTCTTTAGGTTGGTTAACTGCTGAAGGCAAGCGACGTGCCAAAACAGTTGTGATAGCTGCAGTTAGGGTAGTTTTACCGTGGTCAACGTGTCCGATAGTACCAATGTTAACGTGTGGTTTACTACGATCGTATTTTTCTTTTGCCATTTGAGTAAAAGCCTCCAATAAAATATATTTTATAGATAGACAGTAGGCAATACAGTCTAACTTTCCTTACTATTTTATCAAATTTTAGCTAAATTGCAAGTGTTTTACAAAGATTTTGTGAATTATTCTTATTCTTCTTCTCGGTACTCGATTTATTGATAAAAGATAAAAAAAGAAACAGATGAATCTGTTTCTTTTTGAAAATCTTTATTTTTCTTGTACTTCTTTATGTTTTTCATAAAGTCGAACTAGGAATTTGGATATTTCTTTGAGAATCGAGTAGGTAGGAACGGCAACAATCATACCAACGACACCGTAGATATTACTTGACAACAATAATAGGACGAGAATTGTAATCGGATGAACCTTCATGACACCACCCACAATTCGAGGGTATAGGATATTCCCATCTACTTGTTGGATAATCAGCATATAGATAACTGCTATTATCATCTTTTGAGGATCCGTAAACAGATTTGAAATAATCATCGGGATTAATCCAATACTCGGTCCAACATAAGGAATCAGATTCGCTAAACCTGAGAAAATAGCAAAAACTAAGGCATATTTTAAGCCAATCACACTATAACCGATAAAAGCCAAACACCCGATAATGAATGCATCGATTGATACTCCACTTATGTAACGGGAAATCGTCGCATTCAAGTTTGTTATTAAACCAGATATATTAAGTTTGTCTCGTTTTAAAATAGTTCTTTCTAGCATCGGCAAAAATTTATGCCCATCTAGAAGGAAGTAAATCAAGAAAACTGGTGTCATAATAATAATTAAAACAGTGCTTACTAGAGCTGAAAGAACACTTCCTACACTATTTGTCACACTATTTAAGATATTTTGTAAAATATCAACGTAAGAAAGATTTAATTGTTGAATTGTTTGTTGAATATCAAGTTCTTGGAAAGCAGGGTATTTTGATAATTCTATCACCAAATCTTGGAGTCGACCATAGATGCCTTGGCTGGAATTGATCAAACTACTCAACTGATTGATTAAAATCGGTAAGAGATATACGACAGCTATCACTATGGACCCGAAGAGAGCACAAAGTGTTAACAAAATCCCAATAATTCGGTTGATTTTACACTCTTTCTCTAAAAAGATAACGATTGGATTTGTTAAGTAGTAGAGAAATCCTCCTAATAAAAAGGGAATCATGATTGTATTTACGACACTTACAAATGGTGTAATAATAGCACCCATTTCTCTCCATAAGTAGAAGATTAAGGTTATTAATAATATCTCAGTGGTCCAGAAGAATAATTTATTTCTCCGAAACATAAGCCACCTCCTCTTTTTCCTATTTTACCATATTTCGAAAAAGATTGATAACCTACATTATAAAAACAAGAATATTTTTTGTCTTTATGATAGAATACAATTACTATGAAGAAAATATTTTTAACAATACTAACACTTATTTCATTTGGTTCGACTACAACTGTATTTGCTCAGGATTTTGATGTTGCTGCAAAACACGCCATCGCTGTTGAAGCTAATACTGGTAAGATTTTATATGAAAAAGATGCTACTCAACCTGTAGAGATTGCCTCTATCAGTAAGTTGCTAACTGTTTACTTGGTATATGAGGCCCTAGAACAAGGTAAAATCACTCTTTCCACTCCGGTAGAAATATCTGATTATCCTTACCAGCTCACGACTAACTCCGAAGCAAGTAACGTTCCTATGGAAGCTCGTAACTATACTGTTGAAGAATTGCTTGAAGCAACATTGGTATCTAGTGCCAATAGTGCAGCTATCGCTTTATCAGAAAAGATTGCTGGATCCGAAAAAGACTTTGTTGACATGATGAAGGCTAAACTGCTTGAATGGGGAATCCAAGATGCGACCCTAGTCAATACAACTGGTCTAAATAATGAAACTCTTGGGAATAATATCTATCCTGGTTCTAAGAAAGATGACGAAAACAAGATGAGTGCCTATGATGTGGCTGTCGTTGCACGTAATCTTATCCTCAAGTATCCTCAGGTTCTAGAAATCACTAAGAAACCTTCTTCTACTTTCGCTGGGGTGACCATTCATTCTACAAACTATATGTTAGATGGAATGCCTGCCTATCGTGGTGGTATAGATGGTCTTAAGACTGGAACAACTGATAAAGCAGGAGCTTCTTTTGTCGGTACGACTGTAGAAAAAGGAATGCGTATCATCACAGTCGTTCTGAATGCTGACAACCAAGATAGTAATCCTTATGCTCGTTTCACTGCAACTTCAGCTCTTCTAGATTATATCTCATCAAATTTCGCTCTTCAAACAATCGTCAATCAAGGGGAAAGCTATCAAGATAGCAAATCTCCAGTTTATGACGGGAAGCAAGATACTGTTACAGCAGTCGCTAAAGAAGATATAAAAATCGTTCAACGTCTCGGCAGTAGAGCACAGTCATCTGTTACTTATACACCTGATAGTACTGAGCATACTGCACCACTTGAGGCAGGTACAGTGGTTGGTCATCTGACTTATGAAGACAAAGACTTAGTTGGTCAAGGTTATATTACTACTGATAATCCAACCTTTGATATGGTTGCTGAAAAAAATGTTGAAAAAGCCTTTTTCTTAAAAGTATGGTGGAATCGTTTTGTTCGATTTGTAAATGAAAAATTATAAAAAAATCGCGAGAAATCGCGATTTTTTCTTTATTGATTTTTTGATAGTGTAGAGTTTTTATAGCCATAAGTAAAGTAAATAATAACTCCTACTGCTAAGGCTAATACAAATGCTATCCAAGTTTCAAGAGTATATTGAAGCATGAAGGACAGACAAATCAGAATAGACAAGATTGGTAAAAAAGGTACCAGAGGAGTTTTAAATTCTCCCTCTTTAGGTTCTCCCTTGTCTTTTCTTAATTTGATAATTCCATAAGCTAGGAGAATGAGATAAGCTAAAGTACAGATGTTTAGAAAGGCTGCGATACTTGATAGAGGGAAGATCCCAGCTGCAATTGCTGAAACAAGACCTGTTAAAATGGTCGCATTCTTTGGAACACGACTTGTCTTAGTCACTTCTTTAAAAGTCTTAGGCAACAACCCATCACGAGCCAAACTATAAATCATTCGAGACAAGGCGTATGTCATTGAAATACATACTGTAATCAAAGTAAAAATAGCAACCAGAGAAACATAATTAGCCGCCCAACCAATACCAATGCTTCTAAGAGCAAAAGCCACAGCATCATCAACATTGAGCTTGCTATAGTGAACAACACCAGTCAATACTAGGGTAACCAAAGCATAGAGAATGGTTACAATCATCAAGGATAAAACAATTCCACGTGGAATATTTTTCTGAGGATTTTGAATTTCATCAACTGCCATAGAAATGGACTCAAAACCTAAGAATCCAAAGAACATGAGCGAAGCACCTGCCATAATCCCAGTGCTTCCACCATAAATCTGCCCAAAACCAAATGGAGCAAAGTCTAACCAATTTTCAGGTTTAATGTACCAGACTCCAACTAAGATGAATAAAGCAAGAGCAGAAAATTTCAAGACTACTAGAATGGAATTAAAGCGCAAAGCTGTTTTTGAATTTAATAAGACAAGACCAGTAACAAGAAGAATGACTAAAATTGGCAGGAGATCAATATAGCTACCTTGTGCTTGGTTAAATGTCCCATTTAGAGCTTGAGGCAGAGAAATTCCATAATGACTAAGCAAACCTTTAAAGTAAGCAGCCCAACCTGAAGCCACACCAGAAACAGCTGTCATAAATTCCATAATGGTTAACCAGCCAGCTATCCAAGCAGGAAATTCTCCTAAAATTGCATATAAATAACTATAAGCACCACCAGTTGCTGGAACACGGGATGCAAACTCTGCAAAAAAGAGAGCAGATAAGGAAACACAGATAGCTGAGATAACGATAGATACAACAAGGGCTGGACCTGCTAATGTAGCTGCAGCTGTTCCTGTAATGGTAAAAATACCTGTTCCCACCATGGCCCCAATTCCCAAGAGAATTAAATCCCATAATTTCAGATGACGATGCATCTCTGTTTTACCTAGACTTACGTCTTTGGTTCTAAAAATATTCATAATTCATCTCCACTAACAATAATTGTTTTATTTTACCATAAAAAATGGAATTTGTGAATATTTATAAAATTGTATATAAAAAACTGAACAAATTTGTATTTGTTCAGTTTTTATTTATAATGTTTATCCGACAGATCCTTCCATTTCATAGCTAATCAAGCGGTTAAGCTCAACTGCATATTCCATTGGTAGTTCTTTGGTGAAGGGCTCTACAAATCCCATGACAATCATCTCGGTTGCCTCAGATTCTGACAAGCCACGACTCATGAGATAATAGAGTTGTTCTTCTGAAATCTTAGAAACCTTAGCTTCGTGTTCCAAAGCTACTTGTGAGTTGTGGATTTCATTAAATGGAATGGTATCTGATGCTGACAAGTCATCCATGATAATGGTATCACACTCAATGTGAGAAACAGATTTCTTAGAGTTCTTGTTAAAGGTTACTTGTCCACGATAGTCAACCTTTCCTCCACCTTTAGCGATGGATTTAGACACGATTGACGAGCTTGTATGTGGTGCACTGTGAATCATCTTAGCACCAGTATCTTGGTGTTGCCCTGCATTGGCAAAGGCAATCGAAAGCATAGTTCCACGCGCACCTTCTCCATCAAGGTAAACAGATGGGTATTTCATGGTTGTTTTGGCCCCTAAGTTTCCATCAATCCACTCAACAGTCGCATCTTTCAAGGCTTTTGCACGTTTTGTTACCAAGTTATAGACATTATCAGACCAGTTTTGGATGGTTGTATAACGCATGTAAGCTCCGTCCAAGGCAAAGATTTCTACAATGGCAGCATGTAAGCTATTGCTTGAATAAGTAGGTGCTGTACATCCTTCAACATAGTGGACACTTGCTCCCTCATCAACGATGATCAAGGTACGTTCAAACTGACCAGTATTTTCGTTGTTGATACGGAAGTAAGTTTGAAGTGGAATATCCACTTTAACACCTTTTGGTACATAGATAAAGGTTCCACCTGACCATACTGCTGAGTTGAGGGCAGCTAACTTGTTATCTGTCGGCGGTACTAACTTAGCAAAGTATTGTTTAAACAAATCTGGGTATTCCTTGAGGGCAGAATCTGTATCTGTAAAGATAATTCCTAACTTCTCAAATTCTTCCTTCATGTTATGGTAAACCACTTCTGACTCATACTGGGCAGAAGCTCCAGCTAGATAAGCACGCTCAGCTTCAGGAATCCCAATACGTTCAAAGGTTTCTTTGATTTTTTCAGGAACTTCATCCCAAGAACGGGCTGGTTTATCAGATGGTTTTTGGTAGTAAATCAAGTCATCAAAATCAATCTCTGACAAGTCTGCTCCCCATGTTTGCATGGGCATTTTTTTGAAGGTTTCATAAGATTTCAAACGGAATTCTAACATCCACTCAGGTTCACCCTTAGCAGCTGATAGCTCACGAATGACTTCTTCGTTCAATCCTTTTCCTGTCGATAGGACAGGCTCTACATCATCATGGAAACCAAATTTATATTCACCAAGATCAATTGGTTTTGGTTCTACTCTTTCTTCAGCCATAATATCCTTTCTTTCATTCTTCATTTCTACTGATTCATAAGACAAAAGAAACTTGTCTTACTGATTTTCTTTATTTTCAATTGTTCTTTTGAGAGCATTCCAAGCTAAGGTTGCGCATTTGATTCGTTGAGGGAATTTGGCAACTCCTGACAAGAAAGCTGCATCTCCAAGTTGGTCTTGACGCTCATCCTTTTGACCTTGAACCATTTCAGAAAAAATGGTCGCAAGCTCTAGGATTTCTTGCTTGGTCTTTCCTAAAACTGCATCTGTCATCATACTAGCAGAGGCAGTTGAAATCGTACAACCAGAGTTTAGAAAAGCGATATCTTCCAAACGATCATCTGCATCAAACTTGACAGATAGATTGATGACATCACCACAGGTTGGATTGTTGAGACTGATTTGCTCAGCATCTTCTAACTTTCCTTGATGATGAGGATTTTTCGAATGGTCTGCTACCACTGCCATATAAAGGCTATCTAGTTTAGAAAGTGCCATTGAAAAACTCCTTTGTCTTTTGTAGGGCATCTACCAACTTGTCGCAATCTGCCTTGGTGTTGTAGATATAAAAACTAGCGCGAGCTGTTGCAGGGACTTCCAAATACTGGAGCAAAGGTTGCGCACAATGGTGACCCGCACGAACTGCTACTCCTTCATAATCCAGAGCAGTTGCAAGGTCATGAGGATGAAGATCGCCAAGGTTAAAGGCAACGACACCTGAACGTTGTGCCACATCTTGCGAACCGTAAATGGTCAAACCTTCAATTGCCTGCAATTTTGGAAAGACGTATGCAATCAATTCCTGTTCATGGGTTTCAATGGCATCCATGCCAATCTTTTCAAGATAATCCACGGCAGCTGCAAGTCCAATAGCACCAGCCATATTGGGAGTTCCTGCCTCGAATTTCCAAGGCAATTCCTTCCAACTAGCAGATTGCTCGTAAACAAAATCAATCATCTCGCCGCCAAATTCTACTGGAGACATTTGTTCCAGATACTTTTCTTTACCGTAAAGGACGCCAATACCAGTCGGACCAGCCATCTTGTGACCTGAAAAGGCAAAGAAGTCCACATCCAAATCCTGTACATCAATCTTCATATGAGGCGTAGATTGAGCACCATCTACCACCATGATGGCTCCAACTTGGTGAGCCATTTGTGTGATTTCTTTGATAGGATTAATCACTCCAAGAACGTTTGATGCGTGAGCTAGTGAAACAAATTTAACTTTGTCAGTCAATTTAGTACGCAAGTCACCCATATCCAGAGCTCCATCTTTGAGATAGACATAAACAAGCTCTGCCCCAGTCTTTCGGCAAGCTTCCTGCCATGGAATAATATTGGAATGGTGTTCCATGACTGAAATCAAGACCTGGTCTCCCTCAGTCAAGATTTCCTCAGCGAAACGTGCCACCCAGTTGAGACTAGTCGTAGTTCCTCTAGTGAAGAGTACTTCCTTTGTCGAACCTGCGTTGATAAACTTACCAATGGTTTCACGAGCAGCTTCATAAGATGCTGTCGCACGCTCTGCCAAGGTGTGAACCCCTCGGTGAACATTTGCATTATCCTGTTCATAGTAGCGGTTAATGGCTTCCAGAACAGCTAGTGGTTTTTGTGTCGTCGCAGCATTATCCAAATAAACCAGAGGTTCGTCATTGACAATCTGATCTAAAATTGGAAAATCCTTGCGAATAGCTTCTGCATCTAACATAGGCTTCCCCTTAGCGTTTTGACAATTTTTCTTCGATCGTCGCAATCATTTCATCACGAACTTCCTTGACAGGGATCTCAACGATAACGGATCCAAGGAAACCACGAACAACCAAACGTTCTGCAGTTGCCTTGTCCAATCCACGGCTCATAAGGTAGTACATATCTTCTGGATCCACTTGTCCGATAGACGCTGCATGCCCTGCAGTAACATCATTTTCATCAATTAAAAGAATTGGGTTGGCATCGGAACGTGCTTGGTCTGAAAGCATGAGAACACGGCTTTCTTGTTGGGCATCTGCTCCCTTAGCACCCTTGATGATGTGGCCAATACCATTGAAAGTCAAAGTTGCTTTTTCAAGGATAACCCCATGTTGAAGGATATTACCGATAGAGTTGCAACCATAGTTAGTTACTCGAGTATCAATCCCTTGCACCTGACGACCACTTGAAAGAGCTACGACCTTGAGGTCTGCATGGCTACCATTACCAATCAAGTCACTATCAAAGTCAGCGACAACATTTCCTTCGTTCATGACACCGATGGCCCAGTCAATACTTGCATCGTTGCCCAATTTACCACGGCGGCTAATGTAGGCAGTAACATTCTCACCAAGACGATCAATTGCAGCAAATTTCACTTGAGCACCAGAACGTGCAATAACTTCAACAGTGATATTAGCAGTCGCCTTAGCACTACCCTCACCGCGTGATTCTAAACGTTCGAGGTAGCTGATTTTAGAGTTTTTACCTGCAATGATCAGAATATGCTTGTTAAATGGCACATCGCTATCGCTATCTTGATAGAAAATTCCTTCGATTGGTTCTGTGATTTCGACATTGTCTGGAATATAGAGAACAGCACCACTGTTAAAGTAAGCTGTGTGGTAGGCTGCCAATTTATCATCGTCGTATTTTACTGATGACATGAAAAATTCTTCTACGAGTTCTGGGATTTCTTCTAAAGCTGAATGGAAGTCTGTAAATACAACTCCTTGTTCAGCCAACTCAACTGGAATTTGTTCGAAAACAGTTTGAGTTCCAACCTGCACCAATTTCAAGTGATTATCTAAAGCAGTGAAATCGGGAACATTTGCTGATGGTTCACTTTCTGTGATGGTACCTTCACCAAGATTCCAACGGTGAAATTTGACACGCTCAATGACTGGCAATTCCAAACTCTCAATCTTATCAAAAGCTTTTTGACGGAGGTCTGACAACCAGCTTGGTTCAGCGTGCATTTCTGAAAAAAGTTTAATAGTTTCTTTAGTCATTTACTTCTCCTAAAAGATACGAGGGAATTACAATTCTTCCTTGTAGTCATAGCCAAGTTCTTCAGCTAGTTTCGCGTATCCTTCACGTTCCAAGCGTGCAGCCAATTCTGGACCACCAGAAAGAACAACACGACCTTCCATCATAACGTGTACCACATCTGGTGTGATATAGTTCAAAAGACGTTGGTAGTGAGTAATGATCATAGCACCAAAACCTTCACCACGCATAGCATTTACACCTTTAGAGACAACTTTAAGGGCGTCAATATCAAGACCAGAGTCAATCTCATCTAAGAGGGCAAAAGTTGGTTCCAACATCAAGAGTTGAAGAATTTCGTTACGTTTTTTCTCACCACCTGAGAAACCTTCGTTGAGGTAACGCTCTGCCATTTCTTCTTTCATGTTGAGCAATTCCATTTTTTCGTCTAACTTAGTGATAAATTCACGAACTGAAATCTTCTCATCATCTTCTTTACCAGCATTCATAGCTGCACGAAGAAACTCAGCATTTGTAATCCCAGGAATTTCTGATGGATATTGCATGGCAAGGAAAAGTCCCATACGCGCACGCTCATCCACTTCCAATTCAAGGATGTTTACACCGTCAAACAAGACTTCACCTTTAGTGACTTCATAGTTTGGGTTCCCCATAATAGCAGCTGAAAGAGTAGACTTACCGGTACCATTTGGTCCCATGATAGCTGCAATTTCTCCTGTTTTAAGAGTCAGATTGACCCCTTTTAAAATTTCTTTTCCTTCAATTTCAACGTGAAGATCTTTGATCTCTAATACTGACATGATTGTTCCTTTCTTTTCATCCTTTTTACTGTATTTACCTGAAATTTAACCTTTTTAAATCCCTAGAAAAACAAAGTAAAATGTCAATAAATATACCTTAATAGTATAACAAAAAAAAGCCTAAAAGGCTTTGATTTTGTCTAGAAGCTAGGAGCTACTTCTTCCCTTGAAAATGATCATCTATAGCGCTCACAATTTTACCCATGATATAACTCACGCGAAAATTTCTCAGGATCAAAATAGCCCAAAGCAAGGCCACGATATACCGTTGCTCCATGATGGATTCATTAAAGAAATAAGTCTCAGCAGCAGTAAAGAAGGCCATGATAATAAATTGTTGTCTGTTCATAGTCTTTTACCACCAATTCCTTTTAGTCTTCTGCTATGGTCACTTTATCTGCTAAAAATTCAAAGCCTTGAGGAAGTAGGGACTCTTCGGTTTCTTCCTTATTGACTTGTTCTTGAGAACCTTTGGCTCTGCTTGAAAATGCAGCTCGAACTTCCTTCCATTCTTCCATAGAAATAGCAAGAATCTCCGGAGAAAATCCAGCAGCACGACTAAGAATATTCCCAAACATGGTGTTAAGATTGTCTCGTTTCATGGTTTGACCAGCATTGAAATTCGATTCAAAAGCCAAAATCGCATGATGTTCATTAGCAGCAACTGGTTTAGAACCAGCCAAGAGTGCCTTATCTGGACCAGATAAGCTTTCAATGACTTCTCCCCAAGCATTCTGAAGACGGATTAAGTTTTGACGAGCTAAGTCTGGATTTTCTACTGCTTCTTGAAGAATAGACTGCACCTTATTTCGGTCTACACGATAGATTGACTTACTGTTAGTCGGACGACTTGGTGTAGAAACAGTTTGTTTGGGATTAGAACCAACATTGGCAAGAGCTTGTTTCAATCGTATAACTTCTTCTCGAAGAGAAGACAATTCCTCAGCCACCTCACCTGAAAGTTCTGGTTGAGAATCGATTTCTGCTAAACGAATAGTCATCATTTCGGCATAAATTTTAGGTTGTAGGCTAGCCTTAATATCAGCTAGGCTTTTAGTAGCAAGACTAATCATCTCAAACAAGACATCCTGCGGAAGAGCTAAGTTTCTCTCAAACGCATCACTATGATGTGTATTTTCTCCGCCTGCTTGAACAATTAAGATATCACGTAGATATTGCAGCAAATCGACTACAAAACGTGTCATGCTCTTTCCATTCTCAAAAATCAGATCAAGATTTTGAAGGGCTCCCGGTACATCCTTCTGAGCTAAAGCAGCTACGTAATGATCCAAAGCACTTAAACTAATGGTACCAGTGATTTCTTCTGAGACTGCAGTTGTCAATGTAGCTTCTTGGGTTAAGCTTAATGCCTGGTCTAGAATTGACAAGGCATCTCGCATCCCACCTTCAGCTCGTCGAGCAATAATTTCAACAGCTTCTGTTTCGTAATCAATCCCTTCTTTTTCTAAAATCTGAAAGATATGATCTCGAATATCCTGAGTCTTAATGGACTTGAACTCAAATCGTTGAACACGAGACAAAATAGTTGCAGGAATTTTATGAAGCTCAGTCGTTGCCAAAATAAAGACTACATTTGGAGTTGGTTCTTCCAGTGTTTTCAAAAGAGCATTAAAGGCACCAGTCGAAAGCATATGAACCTCATCAATGATATAAACCTTATACTGAGCGATACTTGGAGCATAGGTTGATTTATCACGAATATCACGAATTTCATCAACACCATTATTAGAAGCAGCATCCATTTCGATAACGTCTTCTAAACTTCCATCCGTAACAGCTTGACAGATATAACAGTTATTACAAGGTTCTCCCCCTACTTGATTAGGGCAGTTCATAGCCTTAGCAAAAATCTTAGCCACACTAGTCTTACCAGTTCCACGAGGCCCTGAAAAGAGATAGGCGTGACTAATCTTATCCTGTTCTACAGCCTGTTTAAGAGTTCTAGCAACAACTTCCTGGCCTACTAACTGTGAAAAATTTTGACTTCTATATTTTCGATAAAGCGCCTGATACATTATGCCTTCTCCTCAAACATTGAAAATTTCCATTCTGTCTTATCTAGTAAAATGGACACAAACTCTTCTAAATACTTCTGATCCATTTCATCATAATCATCAATATGAGATGAGTCCAAATCTAATACACCTAGAAGCTGTCCATTTTTTACCATTGGAAGTACGATCTCGCTACGAGCACTACTATCACAAGAAATATAGTTTGGATAAGTCTTGACATCACCAACGATGACTGTTTGACGGCCAGCCGCTGACTCACCGCAAACTCCTTTTCCGAGCGCAATTCTAACACATGAGACTCCACCCTGAAAAGGGCCTAAAATAAGCTCATTTCCGTCATATAAATAGAAACCTGCAAAGACAGTACGAGGAAAGTTCATTTTTAAGAGAGCACTGGCATTTGATAGATTAGCCAACACATTGGTCTCACCTTCTAAAAGACTAGAGAGTTGTTCATTTACAATTTGGTAAATTGATTTTTTTTCGGAATGTAACATAAATCCATTATATCAAAAAATACTAGTTGAAAAAAGAAAAATCCCTTGTTTTACAACAAAGGATTTATAATTAGTTCTGATTGATTAAAGTTCGATGTCTCCGAACAAGTCAGCCATTGAGAATCCTGTTTGAGTTTCAGGAAGTTCAAAGTCACGTTTTTCTTGACGTTTTGGACGACGTGGACGTGGAGCACGTTTTTCTTCGTTTTGTCCTTCTTCTTGAGCTGGACGCTCTTCAAGAGCTTTGATAGAAAGTGATACACGTTCTGCATCAGCATTAACATCAAGAACTTTAACAGTAACTTCTTGACCAACTGTAAGAGCTTCTTTTGGATTTTCAATACGTTTGTGTGAAATTTGTGATACGTGAACAAGTCCATCGATACCTGGCAATACTTCAACAAATGCACCGAAGTCAGTCAAACGTTTAACTGTACCTTCTACAACGTCACCTTTAGCCAATTTTTGCTCAACGCCATCCCATGGTCCAGGTGTTGTTGCTTTAAGTGAAAGTGATACACGTCCTTCTTCTTCGTTAAGGTCAAGGATTTTCACTTCTACTTCTTCACCAACAGTTACAACTGATTTTGGAGAAACGTTACGTTCGTGTGACAATTCAGTCAAGTGAACCAATCCATCAACACCACCAAGGTCGATGAAAGCACCGAAGCTTGTGATACGAGCAACTTTACCAGTTACTACATCACCAGCAGCCAATTTACCGAAAACTTCTGCACGAGCTGCTGCAGTAGCTGCTTCTACAACTTCACGACGTGAAAGGATGAAGCGGTTTTCTTTAGGGTCAACTTCTTTGATTTTAGCTTCAAATTCTTGACCTACAAAACGCTCAGTGTTACGTACGAAACGAGTATCCAACATTGAAGCTGGGATAAATCCACGCAAACCTTCAAATTCTACTGAAAGTCCACCTTTAACAGCGCGAGTTCCTTTAACTGTAACAACTTCTTCTTCGCGTCCTACAAGTTTGTCCCATGCTTTGCGAGCTTCAAGGCGTTTTTTAGATACAAGGTATGTTACTGTATCAGTATCTTTACCAACTACTTGACGAAGTACAAGAACATCAAATACTTCACCTACTTTTACAAAGTCATTGATATCTGCATCGCGATCGTTTGTCAATTCGCGAAGAGTCAAGACACCTTCAACACCAGTTCCAGAGATTGCAACGTTAGCTTGATTAGCATCAACTGTCAATACTTCAGCACTAACAACATCACCAGGTTCAACTTGGCTAACGCTATTTAGCAAATCTTCAAATTCATTCATCTAAAAAATCCTCCAACAATCAAGTCTTTTTAACTTGACATACTTATAATTTTTTTCCTAAGCACCCGCAACGACATGAACATCTCGAACGTCCTTCAATTATAAAAATAAAATACCCTAAGATATTTTTCTTTTTATCTTGAATTTATTACCTAAGAACTGGGGTAGCTGGATTCGAACCAACGCATGAGGGAGTCAAAGTCCCTTGCCTTACCGCTTGGCTATACCCCATTGATGATATGGAGAGAGAGGGATTCGAACCCCCGAACCCGAAGGAGCGGATTTACAGTCCGCCGCGTTTAGCCTCTTCGCTATCTCTCCGACAATCAACGAAAACTATTATATCATGAAAATTTGCAAAAAACAAGCATTATTTTGCTAAATTATAGTTCTCAATCAATATTTCCACAGCTTTTTCAAGATTCTTGTAAAAACTATCGACATTTCCATTCTTTATGATTGCAAATTGGTCATCTAGTTCGGCAATTTCACCGATTAACTTTTTACCAATTGTTAATGTGTAACCAGCGTACTTATCTTTTCCAACTACTACTTTAGCATCTGACAATTGAATCTCAATTTTTTTATCTTTTTTGCTCATACCATACCTCTTTTCACTTTTTCTATTTTACAAGAAATTCCTTAATCTAGCAAGAAAAAACTCTCTATCATGCTTATCTTGACAGAGAGTTTAAGGAATAAAATAGAAAATTTTTTAATTTGAAAATTGAATCATTAGTGAGTCGCCCCTCCGACTAATTTCAAATCTTTATCTTTATGGTCTACGATAGCACCAATAGCAACTTCGATACCTCGGACAATATCTCTTAAGCACATGGATGCAGTATTAGGCTTATTTACCACTTGTTCTGTCATATAGGGGATATGCATAAAACCTGCTCTCATATGTGGAAATTTCTTATCCGCTAAATAGAGAGCCTGATACATCAGATGATTGCAAACAAAAGTTCCTGCTGAATTGGATACTGAAGCTGGTAGCCCTTCTTCTTTTATGGCTTGTACCATTGCTTTGATAGGGAGTGTGCTAAAGTAGGCAGCTTCTCCATCAAGGCGAATTGGAGTGTCAATCGGTTGATTTCCTTGGTTATCTGGAATTCTAGCATCATCTTGGTTGATTGCAACTCTCTCAGGAGTTAAACTCGCTCTTCCTCCTGCTTGTCCGATGCAAAGCACCACATCTGGGTGGTATCGATTTATTTCTGCTTCTAAAACCTCTGCTGATTTATAAAAGACAGTTGGAATCTCTACCCAGCGTATCTCAGCTCCATGAATTACAGACGGTAATGATTTAACTGCTTCTAGAGCTGGATTAACCTGTTCACCACCAAAAGGATCAAATCCTGTAACTAATATTTTCATTTTATTTCCTTTACTAAAATGCCAAAAAGTACATCAGAAATACATGTATGATAATCATGACAGTAGCTACTCCTATTTGCGCTTTGATAACGCCATTTGGATCTTTCATATCCAAAAGGGCCACAGGTAGAGTATTGAAATTGGCAGCCATTGGAGTCAATAAGGTTCCACAACAACCAGCTGTCATTGCCAAGGCAGCAGCTACGATTGGATCAGCTCCCAAGGCAAATACAAAGGGAACACCAATCCCAGCTGTAATGACTGTGAAAGCAGCAAATGCATTCCCCATTATCATGGAAAATAGAACCATCCCAAGGACATAAGCTACCACTCCCATAAAACGACTACCCGAAGGCACTAGACCGCTTATCAAATGCGAAATCAAGTCTCCCACTCCTGCTACGGTAAAAATCGCACCCAAAGCTCCTAAAAGCTGAGGAACAATACCACTGGTTGAAACTTGTTGGACCATTCGATTGTTTTCTGCTAATAAGCTCTTAGGAGAACTCTTGGTAATGAAAAGAAGAGACAGGGTTGCAAAAAATGCTGCAAGGCTGATAGCTATCTTACTAAACTCAGGAATTACTTTTGCTAATACTAAAGCAATCAAAGCCATTAACATGACTGGGATAAAAATTTTATTCTTTAATCGTTTGGCTTCAATATTTGCCTTGACTTCATCCAGAGACGGCAAGGTTCCGATACGAATCTGTTTAAAGAGCGTCAGTAGGGCTAAGAGCACTACAATAGTACCAATCAAGATCGATGGTAAATAGGAACCACCAATAAAACTGATACCCAATAAAGCCCAAAACCCAGCTGTTCCAAAGCGAACTGGGTTTGTTTTATCTCTATAGCTACAATAAGCCGTATGAAGGAATTGACAACCAATCACAATATAGGTCAACTCTAATAACTGTCTTGCTAGATTGGTCATTCTTCTTTCCCTTTACTAAGCTTATTAGTTAGCAGTTTTTTATCAAACAAGTAATTGTAAATCCCTACTACAATAAGGGCAACTCCTGCAATAATAAGTGAAGCCGAAGCGATGCCTGCATAATTACTTTCGTAACCTAATTGGTCCAGAGTGCCCCCAACTAAGAGGACACCACCTGCACCAACGAAAGTATTCTGAGCAAAGAAATTTGCAAAATTATCATTTGCTGCTGCACGCGCTTTTAGCGCTTCGCTTTCCTGCTCTGTTAATTTTCTACCTAATTGTAACTCTGCTGCTGCCTGTCCCATGGGTTGAACCAAGGGTCTCACAAACTGCGGATGTCCTCCGATACGAATGGCAAAGAAGCTGTCAAGTTCCCGAAAAAAGAAATAAACGGTATAAAAACTTCCTACGGTCAGCCCCTTTATCCTTTGAATCAAATCAATCGACCGTTGCTTGAGGCCAAAAGTTTCAGATAAACCTACCAGGGGCAAGGTTACCATAAAAATCGTTAGAACTCGTTGATTGCTAAATTCTTTTCCCAAAATTTCCAAGAACTCAACAAGAGAAACTCCAGAAACTAGAGCTGTAACTAAACTAGCTAAGACTACCGTTGCAATGGTATCTAATTTATAGATAAAACCAATCACAATGATAACTATCCCTATTAGTTTAATCCATTCCATATAGGCCCCTTTTCCAAAATACTAGTCTGGTTTATTTGACATGACTTTCTAGTTCTTTTTGGTATTTATTGTTTGATTCCAATTTCTCTTTTTGCCATTTTTCAAGAGCTGCTTGATATTCTTTAGCCGTAACAATCTCTTTTTGCAATTTCATACCCTTGAAGATGTATGGATCACCCTTAATACCTACTTGTGAGTATGGTTTAGAGAAAGGAACGATGTTGCTGACTACTGGTGAACCACCTGATGAAGCTGTTGGCATCAAGAGAGAACTATCAGTAAGCCATGCTTGCGCTTTGGCATATTTTTCATATCTCTTGTCTAAATCGTTTGTCTCAGAAACAGCATCATCCAAGAGTTTCTTGTATTCGTCCAGACCAAGTTGAGCTACTACTTCCTTGTCTTTACCTTTCGTAATACCAAGGTGTTTCATAGCAGAACCAGTTTTAGGATCCATGATATTTAGATAACTTGCTGGGTCTTGATAGCTTGGAGCCCAACCAGTACTGTTCAAGTCATAGTCTTTTTGAGCAGGAACACGTGCTTGAGATGTAATACTTTCCTTCTCGTTATCAGTCATCTGAAGAACATCGATCACGACATTTTCAGAACCAAGAGTTGACTCGATTGATTGTTTAAAGGAATTGCTTTGTTGAACTGCAATTGTATCTGTTTGCTCAACTGGAACATCCAAGTGAATTGGGAAAGTTACACCTTTTGCTTCCAATTCTTTCTTAGCTTTCTCAAACGAAGCTTTGGCTTTATCAGGATTGTAGATGGTATCTTTTCCGTCTACAAGCTCAACGCCTTTCCATTGGTCGCCGTAGTTAACCAATTCTGCTTGAGCGATGTCACCAAAGTTTTTACCGCCAGATTGTACAAAGTTATCTGGAACTAGACTGTTACGAATAATCTTATCCGCACCATCTTCACCATTGAGCTGTGCAGCATAAGAATGACGGTTGAAGGCAAAGTTGATTGCTTGACGGAAATCCTTGTTCAACATTGCTTCTTTTGTAGAAGTTTTCTGTTCTTCACTTGTTTTTGCTGTCTTATTGTATGATTGACGGTTTACGTTAAAGGTAAAGTAGTAACTAGTTGAATCCTGTGGACTGTATGTAATTTTGTCTCCGTATTGTTCCAAAGTAGAAGCAAAGTTTGAGCTACTTGGGAAGATACGAGCTGTTGTATAAACACCTGAAGAGAAACTACGGATCAATGATTCTTGGTCTGAACCATCATAGTAGGTCAATTTAACTTTCTCAATTTTAACCTTTTCTTTATCCCAATAATTTGGATTCTTTTCGTATTCGATTAACGATTTTGAAGTCAAAGTCTTCAAGATATATGGACCGTTATAAAGGATTCCAGATGGGCTGACTGCTCCGTAGTTCTTACCAGAAGCTTTGAGGAATTCTTCATTTACCGGCAACATGGTCGCTGAAGTCACTTTTGAATTCCAGAAACTTTCAGGTGCATTAAGAGTGTACTGGACTGTATAATCGTCCAACGCCTTAACCCCAACTGTTGAGAAGTCGTTAGTCTCACCAGTCATATATTCATTCAAGCCCTTGATGGAGTTTTGAATAAGAGTGACACCGTCTGATTTGCCATCTGCTACGTGTTTCAACCCAGTAACAAAGTCATGTGCAGTTACTTCAGCGTATTCTTCACCCTCTGAGGTATACCATTTAACTCCTTTACGAAGTTTATAAGTATAAGTCAAACCGTCTTGTGAGACGCTCCAATCCTCAGCTAGAGATGGAACCAAATTTCCATATTCGTCGTTTTCCAACAATCCATCAACAACGTTACCGATGATATCCGTTGTTGAAGTACGAGTTGCAATACTGTAGTCCAAAGATGATGGGTCTACTCCATAGACATAAGAGAAGGTAGTAGGTGCGTCTGCTTCCTTGTCAGCTTTACCACAAGCCACAAGAAGAACTGCTGTACTCAGGACAACTCCTGTTGTTAACATCCACTTTTTCGTTTTCATAAAGATCTCCTATAATAATGTTTAATCTACTTTTACAATCCAGCCTTCTGGTGCTTCAATGTCACCAAATTGGATACCTGTCAATTCATCGTATAGTTTACGAGTCACTGGACCAACCTCTGTTTCACTGTAGAAAACATGGAAATCATCACCGTGTTGGATTCCCCCAATAGGTGAGATTACTGTTGCTGTTCCACAGGCACCTGCTTCTACAAATCGATCAAGGCTGTCAATTGGTACATCTCCCTCAACAGGCTTCAAGCCTAAACGATGCTCTGCCAAGTAAAGCAAAGAATACTTAGTAATCGATGGCAAGATTGATGGACTCAGTGGGGTTACAAACTCATTATCAGCTGTAATTCCAAAGAAGTTTGCTGAGCCTACTTCTTCAATCTTGGTGTGGGTTGAGGGATCTAGATAAATAACATCTGAGAAATGACGGGATTTAGCCATTTTTCCTGGTAAAAGACTAGCGGCATAGTTACCACCGACCTTAGCAGCCCCTGTTCCATTTGGTGCAGCACGGTCATACTCATCTTGAATCAAGAAGTTTGTTGGAACCAATCCACCCTTAAAGTAATTTCCAACTGGCATGGCAAAGATGGTAAAGATATACTCATCTGCTGGTTTTACCCCAATGATATCTCCAACACCAATCAAAAGTGGACGGAGGTAAAGGGTTCCACCAGTTCCATAAGGTGGCACGTATTCTTCATTGGCACGAACAACTGCTTTACATGCTTCTACAAACATTTCTGTTGGAACTTGAGGCATCAAAAGACGATCACAAGTACGTTGCAGACGTTTGGCATTTTCATCTGGACGAAAGAGTTGAATACTGCCATCCTTGGTACGATAGGCTTTTAATCCTTCAAATGCTTGCTGTCCATAGTGAAGACTTGGAGATGATTCTGAAATGTGAAGAGTTGAGTCCTCGGTTAATTCTCCTTGAGTCCATTGTCCATTTTTATAATAAGCGATATAACGATAAGGTAGTTTCATATAGGAAAAACCGAGATTTTCCCAATCGATTGTAACTGTCATCCATTTCTCCTTTATTCTAATCAAGCTTTGTGTTCTATTCTACACTATTCTCCTAAAAATTCAAGTATTATTTGTAATTTTCTGAAAATTTTGCTTATAAAAAATCAGTCACTAGGACTGATTTTTAATCTTCTTTTTCTTCTTTAAAGACTTCTTTGATGTATGCATCAAAAACTTCTTCATCAGAAATAGTATCTGAGATAAAGCTTCCGTTGCTAGTACGTTCTGATAGATTCAAATCTTGCAGGATTGACTCATAAATTGTTCCGTTATTTGATTGAACAACTAGAGTTTGTTCTCCATCCTCTACTTCTGTACTGAAGAGATCTCCGATAAATCCTTGTTCAGAAACCGCACCAGCCACAAATACGCGATGTGGTTTGCTCTTCAATTCTCTCAGAACCTGAAGGCCACGCTTAGCACGACTGGTTGCTGGAATTTCCTCTGTTGAAACACGTTTCAAGCTTCCACGTTGGGTTAACAGATAGAAGGATGAAGTATTGCAGATAAAGGCAGATTGAAGCTCATCATCTGCTTTCAGATTCATAGCTTTGACCCCTGCAGCCTTGGCTCCAACAACTGGAACCTCTTCGATATTAAATCTAAGGGCATAACCATTTTTACTAATCAATAAAACGTCATCAAGCTTGATTGGTGCAACAGCTACAATTTGGTCTCTATCGTCTTTCAACTTAGCGAATTTAACAGATTTAGAACGATAGGTTCTCCATGGAGAGAATTCTTTGCGTTCTACTCGTTTGATTTGTCCAAGGCGAGTCGCTGCAAAGTAGGTCGTCGCATCGTCAAACTGATCCACCACTTCGACGTATAGCACTTCTTCAGTGGTTTCAAAGTTTGTAATCGTTTGGCTCAAGTGCTCCCCGATATCCTTCCAACGAATGTCTGCCAACTCATGGACAGGGCGGTAAATGACATTCCCAAGCGTTGTAAAGATTAAGAGATGCTGAGTAGTTTTGACAGATTGGACGAATAGCAAGCGGTCATCATCCCGTTTACCAATTTCTTCCAGTGTTGAAGCTGCGAAGGAACGAGGGCTAGTACGTTTGATGTAGCCTGCCTTAGTCACGCTGACGTAAGTATCTTCTTCAGCGATAAGACTAGCTGTATCAATCTCAATCACTTTAGCAGTATCTTCTAAACTACTCAAACGTGGTGTAGCAAACTTCTTCTTGACCTCACGAAGCTCTTTTTTCATGAGATTGTACATAGTTCGTTCATCACCGATGATAGCCGCAAGCATCGCAATCTTCTCACGAAGTTCTGCTTCTTCTTCCTGCAAGACAACAACGTCTGTATTCGTTAAACGATAAAGTTGCAAAGTAACGATGGCCTCAGCCTGTTCTTCTGTAAATTCATAGCTGACCTTGAGGTTTTCCTTGGCATCAGCCTTATTTTCAGAAGCACGGATAAGGGCAATAACTTCATCCAGGATAGAGATGACACAAATCAAACCTTCCACGATATGAAGACGTTTTTCAGCCTTTTCCTTATCAAAGCGAGAACGCGCCAAGATAACTTCACGACGGTGGGCAATATAGCTAGATAAGATAGGCACAATTCCAACCTGACGAGGGGTGAAATTGTCAATAGCCACCATGTTGAAGTTGTAGTTGATTTGTAGGTCAGTATACTTGAAAAGGTAATTGAGAACAAGCTCTGTGTTCGCATCTTTCTTAAGTTCAATAGCAATACGAAGACCATCACGGTCAGACTCATCCCGAACCTCAGCGATGCCTGCTACCTTGTTATTGACACGTACTTCATCGATTTTCTTGACTAAGTTAGCTTTATTGATTTCATAAGGAATCTCAGTGATAACGATTTGTTCCTTACCACCTTTTAGCTTCTCAATTTCAGTCTTAGAACGAACAACTACGCGCCCTTTACCAGTTTCATAGGCCTTTTTGATTTCATCACGACCTTGGATAATGGCACCAGTAGGGAAATCTGGCCCAGGCAAGAATTCCATGAGCTTTTCAACCTTAGCAGTCGGGTGATCAATCATATAAACCGTAGCTTCAATAACTTCGGCCAAATTATGCGGTGGAATATCTGTGGCATAACCAGCCGAAATTCCAGTTGAACCATTGACTAAAAGGTTTGGAAAAGCCGCTGGCAAGACAGTTGGCTCTTTTTCAGTATCATCAAAGTTCCAAGCAAAAGGAACTGTCTTTTTCTCGATATCCTGAAGAAGGTAGCCTGCAATCTCAGACAAGCGGGCCTCGGTATAACGCATAGCCGCAGGCGGATCCCCGTCCATAGAACCGTTGTTCCCATGCATTTCAACTAGAATCTCACGGTTTTTCCAGTCCTGAGACATGCGGACCATGGCATCATAGATAGAAGAATCTCCGTGTGGATGGAAATTACCCATGATGTTCCCGACAGACTTGGCTGATTTACGGTAGCTCTTATCAAAAGTATTGCCATCCTTATTCATCGAATAAAGAATACGGCGTTGAACCGGCTTCAATCCATCACGAATGTCTGGCAAAGCCCGGTCTTGAATGATGTATTTGGAGTAGCGCCCAAAGCGCTCTCCCATGATGTCCTCCAAGGACATATTTTGGATATTACTCATATAAGATACAAAGGGACGCTTCGGCTTGCCGAAAATTTCTGTAGAAAAATAGGAAATCGATGCAGGGTTCGTTATACCCAAGAAGATTTGTCTTTTTTCCTAAGAAATTAGTCCCGTGTTCAGTTACCTCTAGTAACCAAACTATCCTTTCTGTAGTTTAAAATACGTTTTAAAAGATACGGCAGGAGTTTTCACACAGTATTTAGGGCGTGTTCAACTCCTTTCAAAGAATATAGAGTAGTTTTTTATAGACGAAAGTGTTCAGTTACTTTATATAACTAAACTATCCTCTCTGTAATTTAAAGTTTTGAATTGTGTTCTTTATTTTCTTAGTGATTTAGAAGTTTTTCCTCAGCATACTTAATCATCTTCTCAGCTACTTCTTTATCGTAGTCAAAGCCCATCTTCTTGGCTAAATCTTGCGCTTCTCTATGAAAGAGACTCATAGTAGCCAATAATGACTGAGTGATTTTCTCTATACTTGAAAAATCAAGGAGAGAAGAGAATTCCTTCTCCTTCTCAGCAGTCAAGTAGCTAAAGAGATACTTGTAGTTTTTACCGATGTCGACTGCTTCTCTATCACTTGCCACCTGCCAAACTAAGATTTTCAAGAGTTCTTGTTGACAAATACCATAAAGATGGTCAATGGCATAGAAGACTTGCTTGCGACAGATTCCTTTAACCACATAGGCGGAAACCCACCAAAATTCATTACAAGCTTTTTCAAAATCAATCGCACTAGCTGGGGTTATCCAGTAACGATCTGGACTTGGAGAATAGGTCTCAAACAAGCCCTTAGTGTCCTCTAGCACCGTGAAATCCGCTTCGCTTTCTACCCACTCTTGAATGTGGTCTTTGGGGCAGAGGGTTAAATCAATCCGATTGCCATCTTCAAATAGCATGAGATAGAGACGACGGTTGCCTAGGATGTTATGTTGCTCAATGATACGTGTGCCAAACTGGTCCAACCAAGCAAGGTCACTCGTCAAATTATCTAAGTCGTCCACGACATAAACAACATCATAGTCTTGAAATTCGTCTTTTGGAGCTTGTGAATTTGTCCGCGAACCGGACATGGCGACAGCATCGACTTGTAACTTTTTAGCTGTTTCTAAAATTAGTTCAAGTATTTCCTGGTCAGTTCTCATGTGGTTCTTCCTCAGTGGTCTCTAGGTTCTGAATAACAGCATCTTCATTTCTTTGCTGAAGAAGCTTCTGAACTCTTTTTCTTTCAAGCTCTCCGACTATAAATTGAATGATAGAACTAATTCCAAAAAAAGGTAGCAGCAACATAATTCCCATTTCTTCCGTCAGCATTAAAAATAGGAAATTAATAACTGAAAATATTTCTAAAAACCAAGCATTTAGCCTAAGAAGTTTTGAGTAACTACTAGGATAATGTTTGAGATGTTTATTGCTCTTATAAATAGCTGTGAATCCAAAAGCTAAGCTAGCTGGTGTGAAAATAAAAATGTCAAAAGTATAGAATAGCAAACCTGCATAAGGATTGGATCTAAAAGGATTATCAAATAAAAAGACACAGGCGGTTACTATAGCTAATAGTAAGAATTCAAGAAAGCGAATTTTCTCAGGTTTTCCTTGTTTAGCTGTTATAAACATAACTGCACCTATAGCTAAAACTATCGCAAGAAAAGGAGTATGATACAATAAACTTATCATGATGTACACCTCTTTTAAAGAGCTAAGATTAAGAAATATAGACGATTTTTCAGATCAATCCTTGAGACTGACGCCATTTATCATAATTTTCGATATCAATGCTGACCATATTCATACAAAGTCCTAGAACAGCCATATCATCCAAGTAGCCTGCTAACGGAATAAAATCTGGAATAATGTCAATTGGGGAAAGGAAATAAATAAGTGCGCTTAAAACAGCTAAAATAGTCCCATAAGGAACCGTTGTGTATTTCCCTTGAACATAATTTTTCACTAAAGAAATCATGACTGGGATCATTGTAAATTTCTTACCAACCAATGGCATCTCTTTAATTTTTTGCTCCAAACGGTACAAAAAATCATCTAATTCATCTTTATCGTTTAATAAGGCCTCAGATTGCGCATAGCCACTTTCAAGAGCTTCTTTTACTTGTTCTTCGTTAATATTGTTAGACATTTTTATTTCTCCATTAGATTTTCTATATTAATTTTATAGTTTTTAAAACACAGTCGCTTCTTCCAATGTAAACTTAACATTATCCTCAATCCATTTACGGCGTGGTTCGACCTTATCACCCATTAAGACATTGACACGACGTTCTGCGCGTGCTAAGTCTTCAATCGTAACACGAATGAGAGTTCGAGTTTCTGGATTCATGGTTGTCTCCCAGAGTTGGTCCGCATTCATCTCACCAAGACCCTTGTAGCGTTGGAGAGTAGCTCCTTTGCCAAACTGCTTACGGAGTTCTTCCAGTTCACCATCCGTCCAAGCGTAAGCCACTTCTTCTTTCTTTCCTTTACCTTTGGACATCTTATAAAGAGGCGGAAGGGCGATATAGACATGTCCTGCCTCGACTAGTGGACGCATGTAGCGATAAAAGAAGGTTAAGAGAAGGGTTTGAATGTGGGCACCATCGGTGTCCGCATCAGTCATGATAATGATCTTGTCATAGTTAGCATCTTCAAGGGAGAAATCTGCCCCAACACCAGCACCGATGGTATAAATCATGGTATTGATCTCTTCGTTTTTGAGGATATCTGCCATCTTGGCCTTGGCTGTATTGATGACCTTACCACGAAGAGGCAAAATAGCCTGGAACTTGCGGTCACGTCCTTGTTTGGCAGATCCACCGGCAGAGTCCCCCTCGACCAGGTAGAGTTCATTCTTAGCTGGATTTTTAGACTGGGCTGGCGTTAATTTACCAGAAAGTAAGCCCTTGTCTTTTTTATTCTTTTTACCATTTCGGCTCTCATCACGCGCCTTACGAGCCGCTTCACGGGCATCACGCGCCTTGATAGCTTTACGAATCAGATTTGAAGCTAATTCTCCATTTTCCATAAGGAAGAAAGTCAGTTTTTCAGCAACAATACTATCAACGATTGGACGAGCTAGTGGACTTCCTAGTTTGTCCTTAGTCTGTCCTTCAAATTGCAAATGTTCTTCAGGAACCAAGATAGAAAGAACGGCCGCCAATCCTTCACGGTAATCTGAACCTTCAAGATTTTTATCTTTTTCTTTGAGAAGACCCGTCTTACGTGCATAGTCATTCATAACCTTGGTAATGGCTGACTTAAGTCCTGTCTCATGCGTCCCACCGTCTTTGGTACGGACGTTATTGACAAAGGATAAGATGTTATCTGAAAATCCATCATTGTACTGGAGGGCTACTTCTACTTGGAAACCATTGTCTTCCCCTTCAAAGTATAGAACTGGCGTCAAGGTTTCCTTGTCTTCGTTAAGATAAGAAACAAAGTCCTGTACCCCATTCTCATAATGAAACTCGATTGCTTCATCTGTTCGCTTGTCCGTTAATGACAAGGTTACATTCTTCAATAGAAAGGCTGACTCATTGAGACGCTCTGAAATAGTATTGTACTTAAAGTCTGTCGTAGAAAAGATACTGGCATCTGGCATGAAGGTCACTTTGGTACCTGTCTTAGACTTAGGTGCAGTCCCAACCTTTTCTAGAGTTGTAACTGGCTTGCCTCCATTTTCAAAACGCTGTCTATAAACTGCTCCATCACGAGTAATTTCTACCTCTAACCAACTAGAGAGGGCATTGACGACAGAAGATCCAACCCCGTGGAGACCTCCTGATGTCTTATAACCACCCTGACCGAATTTTCCTCCGGCGTGAAGGATGGTAAAGATAACCTCAACCGTTGGAATTCCCATAGCGTGCATTCCAGTCGGCATTCCACGTCCGTGGTCTTGAACCGTTAAACTTCCGTCTTTATTGATTGTCACATCGATCCGATCACCAAATCCAGACAAGGCCTCATCGACAGCATTATCGACGATTTCCCAGACAAGGTGGTGGAGACCAGCACCGTCAGTCGATCCGATATACATCCCTGGACGTTTACGGACCGCATCCAACCCTTCTAGCACCTGAATGGCGTCATCATTATAATTGTTAATATTGATTTCCTTTTTTGACACAAGGAACCTCCTATTTGTTCATCTTTACTATTTTACAGGTTTTCTAGCGATTTTGCAAAGTTTTTCTAATTGAGCAGATCTACACTCAATTGTTTATTCCTCAAAAAAAGAAACCAAGATAAAAATCTTAGTTTTCTTTTCCTTTAATTTGGTTTGTAGCCACATCTTCACCAAACCATTTCTTGCTTATTTCTTGGAATTTACCTTCTTGATAGAGTTCCACAAAAGCTTTATTCAAATTTGCTAACAAGGTCTTATCAGCTGGTCTCACACCAACTGCAAAAGACTCACTCTCAAAACCAGCAGGAAAAATCTCATACTGATCTAAAATTCTTTCAGTTTCAAGATAATAATTGGCGTAAACACGGTCAATTAAAAGAGCATCAATCCGATCATTTTGCAAGTCAATCAAGGCTTCGTTAAAACTCTGATATTGGTTGGCTTTTTGGTCTTTTACGATATTTTTTAAGAGTTCTGGTTGGGCTTCAAAATCTATATAACCAGAAGATCCTGCCTGGGCACCCAAAACCTTGCCTGTCATATCAGACACTGATTGTATATTCTGAGATTTCTTAGAGACTAGAACCTGCTGATTCTCCATGTAAGGAATGGTAAAAGCAACCTTCTCACGGCGTTCATCAGTCGCTGAATATCCATTCCAGATAGCATCAATGGTGCCGTTTTGAAGTTCGGTTTCCTTCATGTCCCAATCAATGGGTTGAAACTGTACCTTGAAACCAAGTTTCTCAGAAACAGCCTGTGCTAAGTCAATATCAAATCCGACATATTGGCCATTCTTTTCTTCAAAGCCCATGGGAACAAAGGTATTGTCAAACCCGATGGTAATTGTACCCTGTTCTTGGTATTTGTCCCAATTATCGATTTTGGGATCACTAGCTTTTTGTGTGCATCCTACCAGGAAAAAAGCCAGAAAGAATACCAAAACAAGGCTGATTTTCTTTCGATTCATAGATACCTCCTACTTAGGCTCTACTTTGAGAATCTGGTCAGCAATATTCTCTGCAAACTGGAGATCGTGAGTAACGACAATCTGAGTCATGCCTAATTCTCGATTCTGTAGAATCAGTTTTTCAACCTCAAGACGCAACTCAGGGTCAAGGGCTGAAGTTGGTTCGTCATACCCAATCACTTCGGGATCTATCATCATAGCGCGTGCTAAGGCAACCCGTTGCTTTTGACCACCAGATAATGAGTATGGATAGGCATCTGCATGAGCTTCGAGTCCTAGACGAGTTAATAAGTCGACCGCCTTCTTCTTGGCATCTGCTTCAGACATTCCCATAGTTTTGATGGGTGACAAAATCAAGTTCTCCATAACGGATAAGTGAGGAAAAAGCTGAAAATCTTGAAACACAAAACCTAACAAGTGGCGCTTTTCAAGTTCATCCAAAGGTAAGGATTCTCCATTATAAAAAATCTCACCTGAATCAATGGTTTCAAGTCCAGCCAACATTCTGAGCAAGGTAGTCTTCCCACCACCAGAAGGTCCAACAATAGCCAAAATCTGCTTTTCAGGAATTGTTAAACTGAAATTGGATAAAATTTCTTTTTTTCCAAATTTTTTGCTGATATTTTTTAACTCTAACATGGATAACCTCCTATCTATAGTAGCTAAACTTTTTCTCAAGTTTCTTAGCTATAATCGTAACAATACCAATCATGAGAAGATAGATAGCTCCTGCTAAAAACATTGGAATCAAACTCGCATCACGATTGGCTGCAGTACGACTAGCTAGGATTAAATCTGAAATACCGAGTGCATAGACCAAAGAAGTATCTTTAACCAAACTCATAACCTCGTTAAATACACTTGGTAAAACAATCTTGGTTACTTGTGGCAAGATAATATAGCGGACGGTATCGATAGGTTTGAATTTCAAAACCTTAGCTGCTTCATATTGTCCTTGAGGAATGGTTGCAATCCCTCCACGGAATATTTCCGCAAAGTAGGCTGCATAATTAAGCGTAAAGGCAATAATCGCTGCTGGTACCCGATCAAGTCGAACCCCGATACTTGGCAAAACATAATAGATAAAGATTAACTGCAAGAGCAAGGGTGTCCCACGCATCACCCAGATATAAACATCAATCATGTAATGGAGGGGTTTCCAATGGACCTGTAAGCAAAAGGCAACCAAAATACCTAAAGGAATTGAAAAGAGTAAGACCAGTGAAAATACTTGTAAAGTCATTGTCGCACCGCTCAATAAACTAGGTAATATCTCAAATAAGTAAGACATATTCCACCTCCTAAAAATGATTGTTCCTATTATAGCATAAATAAACACAAAATCAAGTTTTTCAGAAATTTTCATGAATTTTTATAACTTTAGCTTTTATTTTTGAATAAAAATGGTACTCATGATAAACTTATCAACTTTAATAAAGTATCAGATGTCACAGCTAGTAAACAGATTCAGTTTCGTTTCTCTCCTATTTCATGGTATAATAGGAGCATGATGACAATAGTATTATTAATTTTAGCTTATTTATTGGGTTCAATTCCTTCAGGCTTGTGGATTGGACAAATATTCTTTAACATCAATCTAAGAGAACATGGATCTGGGAATACTGGAACGACCAATACCTTCCGAATCTTAGGCAAAAAAGCTGGAATGGTAACCTTTGTAATTGACTTCTTTAAAGGTACTTTGGCCACTCTACTTCCACTAATCTTCCATGTGCAGGGAGTTTCACCAATCGTCTTTGGGCTTTTAGCAGTCATTGGCCACACCTTCCCTATCTTTGCAAAATTCAAGGGTGGTAAGGCTGTTGCAACCAGTGCTGGAGTTATTTTTGGTTTTGCTCCTCTCTTTTGCCTTTACCTTGCAGTCATTTTCTTTGGAATCCTATATCTGGGAAGTATGATCTCCCTCTCTAGTATTTCAGCTGCTATTGCTGCAATTATTGGAGTCCTTCTGTTTCCTCTCTTTGGATTTATTTTAACTAGTTATGACCTACTTTTTACTGTGATTATTATTGGTCTTGCAAGTCTAGTAATTGTACGCCACAAGGACAATATCAAACGTATACAAAATAAAACAGAAAATCTCATTCCTTGGGGACTTAACCTAACGCACCAAGAACCAAAAAAATAAAACGTCAGTTGAAACTGACGTTTTTTATGTTATTTAGACTTGATATAGTTGATACCATCTGCCTTCGGCGCAACAGCTTTACCAAAGAAGGCTGCTAGGACGACAATGGTCAAGAGATATGGTGCGATTTGCAAGTAAACGGCTGGTACTCCTTGCAAGAAAGGAAGCTGAGAACCGATAACTGCCAAACTTTGTGATAGCCCAAAGAAAAGACTTGAAAGCATAGCACCAACAGGATTCCATTTACCAAAGATCATGGCTGCAAGAGCGATAAATCCAGGTCCTACGATAGTTGTAACTGAGAAGTTGACGGAGATTGACTGAGCGTAAATAGCTCCACCGATTCCTCCAAGGAAGCCTGAAATCACAACTCCAAGATATCTCATCTTGTAAACATTGATACCCAAAGTATCTGCTGCTTGTGGGTGTTCACCAACTGAACGAAGGCGCAGTCCAAAGCGAGTCTTAAAGAGGATAAACCAAGCTAGGAATGAGAAAGCAATTGCAATATAACCAAGTAAACTTGTTGACTTGAAGAAGATATCTCCGATAACAGGGATATTAGCCAAAAGAGGGAAATCAAAACGCCCAAAAGTTTGCGTTAAGTTGTCCGTTTGGCCCTTGTTATAAAGAACCTTTACCAAGAAGACTGCCAAGGCTGGCGCCATCAAGTTAAGTACGGTACCACTGACAACATGGTCAGCACGGAAATGAACTGTAGCCACCGCGTGAATGAGCGAGAAAATAGCTCCGACCAATCCACCAACTAGAAGAGCAAACCAAGGAGTCGCTGCTCCTAAATCTTGTGCAAATTCAAGGTTAAAAACAACTCCAGAAAAGGCACCCATGACCATGATTCCTTCAAGACCAACGTTAACAACCCCACCACGTTCGGAGAAAACTCCTCCGATACTTGTGAAAATAAGTGGTGCTGAGTATATCAACATTGAAGAAACCATAAGGGTTAACATTGTTGTAATCGACATCCTTATTTACCTCCTTTAAGTTGTTTTCTTGGTTTGACAAAGCGTTCGATGATGTAGTGAACGCTGACAAAGAAGATAATTGAGGCTGTAACGATACTTACAAGCTCAGATGGTACTTGTGCAGCATTCATACCAGGGGCTCCAACTTGAAGAACACTGAAAAGGAAGGCTGCAAATAGAATTCCAACTGGTGAGTTTGAAGCAAGTAGACTCACCGCCATACCATTAAATCCAACTGCCAATGATGAACCTTGAACGTAGACGTTTTGGAAGGTACCAAGTCCTTCTACTGCTCCACCAAGTCCTGCAAGGGCACCAGAAATAATCATTGATAGAATAATGGTGCGTTTGGCTGAAATACCTGCGTATTCAGAAGCATTTGGATTGAGACCAACTGCACGGATTTCAAAACCAAGAGTTGTTTTCTTAAGCATGAACCAGATAACTGCAACTGCTATGATAGCAAAGAAAATCCCAATATTCATACGAGAGTTTCCTGTTAACTCAGCAAGCCATGGTGTTTGATATGTTGCATTTGCACTAACACGAATGGATGAGTCAGTACTTTGCATGATTTCTTTAGGGAAGTGGTGGATAAAGGCATTTCCCACATAAAGAACTATGTAGTTCATCATAATTGTTACGATAACCTCAGATGTCCCAAGGTAGGCTCTTAAGATACCAGGAATAGCACCAACGATTCCTCCAGCAACTAAGGCAATGACAATCGTTGCAAAAATCAACAAGGGACGTGGCAAATCTGGATAAGAAAGAGCGAACCAACCACTCATAACCCAACCAGCGAGCGCTTGTCCTGGAAGACCAACGTTAAAGAAGCCAGCACGACTTGCAACTGCAAATCCTAGAGCAATCAAAACTAATGGCCCCATAGCACGGAAGATCTCACCAATCCCACGAACACTACCAAATGCTGTGTAGAACAACTCCTCATATCCCCAAATAGCATCGTAGCCAAAAATCCACATGACGATGGCTCCGAGTAAAATCCCTAAAATAACAGAAATCAAGGGAACAGAAATTTGTTGTAATTTTTTAGACATCACTCTTCTCCTTTTCCAATTCACCACCAGCCATCAAGACACCAAGCTCTTGCTTGTTGGTTGTTTCTGGTGTAACAATTCCTTGAATCTTACCATCATGGATAACAGCAATTCTATCAGAGACATTTAGAATCTCATCTAGTTCAAAGCTGACAACAAGGACAGCTTTCCCATTATCACGTTCTTGAATCAAGCGTTTGTGAATGTACTCAATGGCACCGACGTCCAAACCACGAGTTGGTTGGCTGACGATGAGGAGATCAGGATTTCGATCAACTTCCCGAGCAATGATAGCTTTTTGTTGGTTCCCCCCTGAAAGAGCTGAAGCTGGTACAATCTCGCTAGCGGCACGAACATCGAACTCCTGCATTAATTTTTTCGCATAGTTAATGATGTTGGAATAATTTAAAATTCCCTTCTTACTAAGCGGTTCTTTGTAGTAAGTTTGAAGGGCAATGTTTTCAGAAATCATCATTTCCAAAACCAAACCATCACGGTGGCGATCTTCAGGAACGTGACCAACACTCATTTCTGTGATTTGGCGAGGGTGTAAACCTACAATGGATTGACCTTTCAATTCCACACTACCAGACTCAATTTTACGAAGACCTGTGATTGCTTGAATTAATTCTGACTGACCATTACCATCAATCCCAGCAATCCCGACAATCTCACCAGCTCGAACATCGAGTGAGAGATTTTTAACAGCAGGGACACCACGGTTTTCGTTTACTACTAGGTCTTTAATAGACAGAACAACTTCTTTTGGTTGAGCTTCCTGTTTCTCAGTTTTAAAGGAAACAGAACGTCCTACCATCATCTCAGCTAAGTCAGCGTTAGTCGCACCAGCAATCTCGACTGTTTCGATAGATTTACCACGACGGATAACTGTAACACGGTCAGATACAGCACGAATCTCATCCAACTTATGGGTAATCAAGATAATGGATTTGCCTTCTTTGACCAAGTTCTTCATGATAGCCATCAATTCATCAATTTCTGACGGCGTTAATACGGCAGTAGGTTCGTCAAAGATGAGAATATCAGCACCACGATAAAGTGTCTTCAGGATTTCAACACGTTGTTGAGCACCGACAGAGATATCTGCTACTTTGGCAGACGGATCTACCGCTAATCCATAGCGTTCAGATAATTCATTAATTTCTCGGGTTGCCCGAGCAATATCTAGGACACCATTTTTGGTTAATTCGCTTCCTAAAATGATATTTTCAGCGACTGTAAATGCCTCTACCAACATAAAGTGCTGGTGAACCATTCCAATTCCTAGGCTAGCGGCTTTTGATGGCGAGTCTAGTTTCACAGCTTGACCGTTGACCACAATTTCACCACTAGTTGGTTCTAGAAGCCCTGCCAGCATATTCATAAGAGTGGACTTCCCAGCTCCATTTTCTCCTAAAAGTGCATGAATTTCACCTTTGCGCAGTTCGAGGTTAATCTTGTCGTTAGCGACAAATTCGCCAAAAACCTTGGTAATTTCACGCATCTCAATGACATTTTCGTGTGCCATGTGCTCTTCCTTTCAGAATTTTATTTTGTTTCAATAAAACCTACTAAAGAAACTTAGCAAGCTCTATTGAGACAAAATAATCTGTCTCAATTCTTAAAGAAGCGACCCTAGGTCGCTTCCCAAGAAATGACTTCCTTCAATTATTTTTCAGGAACTTTTACGCTACCATCAAGGATTTTAGCTTTTGCATCTTCAACAGCTTTTTTACCTTCTTCAGAAAGGTTTGTCACTGCCAAGTCAACACCTTTATCCTTCAATGAGTAAACGATAACTTGACCACCAGGGAATTCCCCTTTTTCAGCTTTGTTGGCAAGGTCTTTTACAGCTGTACCAACTTGTTTCAAAGTAGAAGCAAGTACAAAGTTAGCTTCTTTACCATCTTTAGAAGTATATTTACCTTCATCTACTTGGTCACGGTCTACACCGATAACCCAAACTTTTTCGTCTTCATTTTTGCTTTCATTCAAAGATTTAGCTTCTGAGAAAACACCTGCACCAGTACCACCAGCTGCTTGGTAGATAACGTCTGCACCTGCAGCGTATTGAGCTGCAGCGATTGTTTTACCTTTAGCAGCATCACCAAATGAACCAGCGTAGTCTACTTGAACTTTGATAGATGGGTCAACTGACTCAACACCAGCTTTGAAACCAGCTGCGAAACGAGAAATAACTTCAGATTCCATACCACCTACAAAACCAACTTGTTTTGTCTTAGTAGTTTTAGCTGCGGCAACACCTGCAAGGTAAGCTGCTTCATTGTCAGCAAAAGTAGCACTTACAACATTTTTTTGATCTTTAATGACATCATCAATCAGAACATAGTTTAAGTCTGTATGTTCTTTAGCAGCATCAGCAACTGCATTTTTAAGCGCAAAACCAATACCATAAATTAAGTTGTAGTTTCCAGCTGCTTGTTGCAAGTTGTTTGCGTAGTCAGCTTCACTTGTTGATTGGAAGTAAGTGTAACCATTGTCTTTTGAAAGGTTGTGTTCTTTACCCCAAGCTTGAAGACCTTCCCAAGCTGATTGGTTAAATGATTTATCATCAACACCACCAGTATCTGTAACGATAGCTGCTTTAGTCTTCACATCAGAAGAAGATGAAGCCGCGTTACGAGAAGAGCGATTACCACATGCAGCAAGTCCAAATGCTGCTACTGCAACTAGACCAAGGCCTAGCCATTGTTTCTTGTTCATTACTGAACCTCCTAAATAAGATGCGCAACTAAGTTGCAAGTATAGATAAATAGGTCACTAGGACCCTTGCCACTCAGAGAGTGACACAGACTATTGCAAGTCTGTAAAAGAATATGGAAGTAATTCCCCGACCGTCATCTCGACCGTCGTTTTATCTTTGGCGACTAGAGTCACCTTTAGATCTGGTTTAAAAAATTCGACCATGACTTGGCGACAAGCACCGCAAGGCGAAATTGGTTTTTCAGTTTGACCATAGACAATCAATTCTGAAAAGTCTCGTTGTCCTTCAGAAACCGCCTTAAAGATTGCAGTTCTTTCGCCACAGTTGGTCAAGGGGTAGCTAGCGTTTTCAATGTTAACCCCTGTATAGATACTTCCGTCCTTGGCTACCAATACGGCACCAATTGGAAAGTGTGAATAGGGTACATAGGCATTTTTACTAGTCTCAATCGCTAAGTCAATCATCTCAGTAGTCGCCATCAGCTAACTCTCCTTTTAAGATTGCTACACCAGAAGATGTCCCGATACGTGTAGCCCCCGCTTCAACAAAGGCAACTGCATCTGCATAAGAACGAGCTCCACCAGCAGCCTTAACACCCATATCAGGTCCAACTGTCTGACGCATTAACTGAACATCTGGCAAAGTCGCTCCACCTGTTGAGAAGCCTGTAGAAGTCTTAACAAAGTCTGCACCAGCTTTTTGAGCAAGTTGGCAAGCCAGAACTTTTTCTTCATCCGTTAACAAACAAGCTTCAATAATAACCTTAACAAGTTTGTCTCCGCTTGCTTCAACAACAGCACGAATATCTGAATCAACTAATGCAGCATTTCCTGATTTGAGTGCGCCAACATTGATAACCATATCAATTTCGTCAGCACCATTTTGGATGGCTTCTTTGGTTTCGTAAGCTTTAACAGCTGAAGTTGTAGCACCAAGAGGAAAACCTACAACTGTACAAACCTTGACATCAGTATTTTCTAGACCAGCTTTTGCATGAGAAACCCAGCATGGATTCACACAAACACTGGCAAAATCGTACTCTCTTGCTTCAGATAGCAAACGATCGATTTGTTGCTCGGTCGCATCTTGCTTCAAAAGTGTATGATCAATGTATTTATTTAATTTCATTTCGGATTTTCCTTAAATCAGGAGATAATTTCAATGATTTCACGCGTTTTTATCGCTTCATCACTTATTTTAATTTTAACATATTTTTGGAAATCTGTAACTAGTTCCGGAGAAATTTTGCCATTTGCATATACTTTTGCAACAATTTCACCTTTTTTGACTGATTCTCCAACTTTCTTCTCAAAAACGATCCCTGTCTCATAGTCAAGAGCGTCTGTTTTAACTGCACGACCAGCACCTAATCTCATGGCGAAAAGACCAAACTCCATGGCTGGCAGCGCCTCAATGACACCATCTTCCTGAGCAGGAATATTTACTATATGGTCAACTTTTACCGGACGATAGAGATCTTCTAAATCTCCACCTTGAGCGAGGACCATCTCTTCAAACTTCTTAAGTGCCTGACCATTTTCAAGATGTTGCCTTACTTCCTCGACTGTTTTTTCAACATTTGCCAAAGATAGCATAACCTGGGCTAACTCACAGATAAAGTGGCTGATATCCTCGCGTCCTTTATCTTGAAGAATTTCTAGTGCTTCTATAATTTCCAAGCGGTTCCCAATGGCACGTCCCAAAGGTTGACTCATATCCGTAATGACTGCTACTGTCTTACGACCAACAGCTTTCCCGAGATTCACCATGGTTTGAGCCAACTCACGCGCCTCGTCGACTGTCTTCATAAATGCACCTTCACCGACAGTAACATCCAGCAAAATAGCATCCGCTCCAGCTGCAATCTTTTTACTCATGACAGAACTAGCAATCAAGGGAATCGTATCAACTGTCGCAGTCACATCTCGCAGTGCATAGAGTAACTTATCCGCTTTGACTAGTTGGTCAGATTGACCAATAACTGAAACCCCGATATCCTGAACCTGTTTGATAAAGTCTTCTTGACCGCGTTCGACTTGAAAACCTTTGATAGATTCTAATTTATCGATAGTACCTCCGGTGTGCCCCAGACCTCTACCACTCATCTTAGCAACTGGAACATCAAAACTAGCTACCAAGGGTGCTAGGATTAAAGTTACCTTGTCACCAACACCACCCGTAGAGTGTTTATCAACCTTCACACCATTTATAGCAGACAAATCAAACTCCTGACCTGTCTTGACCATGTTCATAGTCAAATCGGAAATCTCTCTAGTGGTCATGCCTTTAAAATAAACAGCCATAGCAAAGGCAGACATCTGGTAGTCAGGAACTGTTCCTGCAACATATCCTTCAATCAGCCATTGGATTTCACTAGAGCTGAGTTCTTGGCCGTCTCTTTTTTTCTGGATTAGATCTACTGCTCTCATTCTTTCACACTTCTAAGGATATAATATCCCTTGTCTTTCTTCACGACCTCACAATTACCAAAGACTTCTTCCATCTTGTTTTTGGCACTTGGAGCTCCTTGTTTTTTTTGAATAACAATGGTCAAATCTCCGCCATCAACAAGATAATCAATACTTTTCTCGATGATTTCATGAACGACCTGCTTACCTGCACGAATAGGCGGATTCGAAATGACATGGTCAAATTGCCCTTCTACCTGCTCATAAATATTGGACTGGAAGATAGTCGCTTGAACTTTGTTTTTCACTGCATTTTGCTGGGCTAAGTCTAGGGCACGATTATTGATATCCACCATAGTCGCTTGTACACCATATGCCTTGACTAAAGACAAGCCAATAGGACCATAGCCACAACCAACATCCAGAATTTTTTCACCTTTTTCAACATCGAGACATCTTAGCAATAACTGACTTCCAAAATCAATCATTTTTTTGCTAAAGACACCTGCATCCGTCAAAAAAGTCATCTTTTCTCCAAGTAGTTCCACTCTTAGTTCATGAACATCATGGGCCGCATCTGGATTTTCTGCATAATACATTTTACTCATAGTTTCATTTTACCACATAAATAAGTTAATTGTAAATCGTCTACATGACAACAAAGGCTTTTCTTTGACATCGATTTGTTAAAAAATAGTATAAGTTACCTAATCCCTTAGGGGCCAAGCAAGTAAGAACCCAATGCCATAGTGATAGCAAAGGAAAAAATACAGGCTAGACCAAACAAGAAAAGCCACCATTTTCTTGTTAAAATGGCGAGAATCAAGTAAATAAAACCAATAATTGGTAGCAAGAATAACAAGACAAAAGCAGACCAACTATAGGTTTGACTTCCTAAACTCACAGTAAACTCAATCAAAGTCGGAGATAACCACAGAATCACAACCAGTAAGCTAGTCAGTTTTATAAATCTATCACTCACTACTAGTCTCATAACATCACCTCTTTTGATTGCTATACTACTTATATTTTAACAAAGAAAGCGCTTTTTCTCAAATGATTCAGATGTCTTTCTCTGTAAATTATGGTATACTGAGATATCAAACGAGGAAATTTTATGACCAAAGAATTTTTACATTATGAAAAAATCAGCCGAGGAACTTGGCAATCATTACATCGTAAGACAACACCTCCTTTAACCGAGGAGGAATTAGATTCTATTAAGAGTTTCAATGACCAGATCAGTCTCCAAGATGTAACAGATATTTATCTACCGCTGGCTCACCTTATTCAAATCTACAAACGTTCCAAGGAAGATCTAGCCTTTTCAAAAGGAATTTTTCTCCAAAGAGAGAGTAAAAATCAGCCTTTTATTATCGGGATTTCAGGTAGTGTAGCAGTCGGAAAGTCAACTACTAGTCGACTCTTACAAATTCTGCTTTCTCGTATTTTTCCAGAAGCAAGTGTTGAATTAGTTACGACTGATGGTTTTCTCTATCCTAATAGCATCTTAAACGAGCGCAACATTCTAAATAGAAAAGGTTTCCCTGAGAGTTATGATATGGAAGCTCTACTTAATTTTCTTGACCAACTTAAAAACGGGCAAGATGTTGACATTCCTGTTTATTCTCACGAAATCTATGATATCGTACCTGATAAAACACAAAGAGTTCAAGCGGCGGATTTTGTCATCGTAGAGGGTATCAACGTCTTTCAAACCCCTCATAACAGCCGTCTTTATATTACAGACTTCTTTGATTTTTCAATCTACGTAGATGCTGCAGTTGAGGATATCGAGAGTTGGTATTTGGACCGTTTCTTAAAACTCCTCAGTTTTGCACAAGATGATCCAAGCAACTATTACTATCGCTTCACCCAACAACCAATCAGTGAAGTCAAAGATTTTGCTCATCAGGTTTGGACTAGTATTAATTTAACCAATCTACAAAACTATATTGAACCGACTAGAAATCGGGCTGAAGTCATTCTTCATAAATCTAAAAATCATGAAATTGATGAAATTTATTTAAAAAAGTGATTTCCCCTTGTCAAAATAATAGTTTTCAGATATAATGGTATAGTTAGTAAATATGGAGGTAAGAACATTGGCAAACATTAAATCAGCTATCAAACGCGCTGAATTGAACGTTAAACAAAACGAAAAGAACTCAGCTCAAAAATCAGCTATGCGTACTGCTATCAAAGCTTTTGAAGCAAACCCATCTGAAGAACTTTACCGTGCTGCTAGCTCAGCCATCGATAAAGCAGAAACTAAAGGTTTGATCCACAAGAATAAAGCTAACCGTGATAAAGCACGTCTTGCAGCTAAACTTGGTTAATCAAGAACCGCATACAAAATGAGCTCTTCGGAGCTTTTTTTGTGCACATTTTTCTGGAGGTTATCATGAAAATTGCTATTATAGGATATTCAGGATCAGGTAAATCTACTCTGGCAGAGAAGCTTTCCAGCTACTACTCAATTCCAAAGCTCCATATAGACCGATTGCAATTTCAGCCTGGTTGGCAAGATAGCGATCGCGATTGGATGTTAAAGGAGATGGCGACTTTCCTTACTGAACATGAAGATTGGGTTATTGACGGCAACTATAGCTGGTGTTGCTATGAGGAAAGGATGGAGCAAGCTGACCAAATTATCTTTCTAAACTTCTCAGCTTGGAATTGTTTAGCAAGAGCCTTAAAACGCTATCTACAATACAGAGGAAAAGTTAGAGAAAGTATGGCGGATGGGTGTCAAGAACAATTTAATTGGGAATTTATTCGTTGGATTCTCTGGGATGGACGTACTTCTTCTCACAAAGAACATTATCAAAAAATCTGTTCAGACTATGCCGACAAGGTAACCATAATCACTAATCAAAAAGAACTAGATGCCTTTCTTCATAAAAAAGAGGTTTCCTGTTAAGGAAACCTTTTTTTCTTATTCTGCAATTAAAGTCTCTAGACCAACCTTCATCATATCAGTGAAGGTATTTTGGCGTTCTTCAGCTGTTGTATCCTCATCTGGATTGACCAAACTATCCGAGATGGTCATAATGGCAAGAGCATCAACATGGTGTTGAGCTGCCAAATAGTAAAGAGCTGCTGCTTCCATTTCCACAGCCTTGACTCCCCATTTACCAAGCTCGATGTTCTTTTCAAAGTAGTTTGAGTAGAAAACATCTGATGACAAGACATTGCCGACATGTGTAGTCATGCCAAGGTCTTTAGCAATATGGTAAGCCTTATCTAGCAAGTCAAAACTTGCAATTTGTGGGAAATCGTATTGAGGCCAGTCGTTGCGGATGATGTTTGAGTTAGTAGCAGCAGCCTGTGCCAAGACCAATTCACGGACGTGAACATCCTCATTCAAAGATCCAGCCGTTCCCACACGGATCAATTTCTTCACACCGTAGTCAACAATTAACTCACGCGCATAGATGGAGATTGATGGCATTCCCATCCCTGTTCCCATGACAGATACACGATGGTCCTTGTAAGTTCCAGTGTAACCAAACATGTTACGGACTTCGTTAAAGCAAACAGCATCTTCAAGGAAATTCTCAGCGATAAATTTCGCACGAAGAGGATCCCCAGGAAGAAGAATTTTATCAGCAATTTCACCTTGCTTAGCAGCAATATGGATAGACATAGTTTATGATACAAAGAGCGACCAGAAAGCGACTGAAAATTAGGAATCTGACGAGAAATCCTGATTTCTCAATCAGATTATCTATTTTCTGAGCTTTCCGCTCGTGTTCAAATCTGAACACATGCTCTACCTTTCTTTATTCTAAAAGTGATACGTGGAAAGATACCAAACCCGTCAAAAAGCGAAGGGAAAACAGGAGTTGGGCGCAGTGAGCGATACTCGCTAGACCAACTATCTTTTTCCCACTGCTTTTAGGGTGGGTTCAATTCCTTTCTTTCTTAAATTTTATGATTTAGAGGAGAGTAAACAGTATTCAGTTCAGCGAATACGGCTTACCCATCCTTTCATTTTTTGTTTGTAGAAAAGCTTTTTGCTCGTATTCAAATCTGAACACACGCTCTACCTTTCTTTTATTAATGTTTATTATAATTCAGCAAGAATAGCTTTAAGCAAGCCTTTGAAGTCGCCCTTAACTCGTTCTGTCACTTCTACCACTTCTTCGTGGTTGAGTTCTTCTTGGAAACCTGCAGCAAAGTTAGTAATGCATGAGATACCAAGAACTTTTAGGCCAGAGTGAGCTGCAATGATGACTTCAGGAACTGTTGACATCCCGACAGCATCTGCCCCAAGTGTCTTATACGCACGAATTTCAGCTGGAGTTTCGTAAGTTGGACCAGTTACACCGATATAAACACCATCGTCAAGTTTAACACCAAGTTTTTCAGCAACTGCATGCGCTGTAGCACGATATTCTGGGGTGTAAGCCTTAGACATATCAGGGAAACGTGGACCGAAGTCATCCAAGTTTTCACCAATCAATGGGTTTTGACCCGTCATGTTGATGTGGTCTGAAATAGCCATCAAGGTACCTGGACCAAATCCGATACCACCGGCAGCGTTGGTTACAATCACACCTTCACATCCCAAGACTTTCATAACACGAACTGGGAAAGTAACGACCTCAAGAGGATTTCCTTCGTAGAAGTGGAAACGTCCTTGAAGAGCCAAAACCTTACGTCCAGCAAGTTCACCGTACACCAATTTTCCAGCGTGTCCAACAACTGTTGAACGACCCCAGTTTGGAATTTCAGCGTAGTCTACAACAACTGGATTGTCGATTTCTTCTGCCAGTTCTCCAAGTCCTGATCCAAGAATCAAGCCGAACTCTGGGGCTTCAACTCCCTTTTCTTTCAAGAAAGCAGCTGTTTCATTGATTTTTGCTAATAATGTCATTATCTGTCTCCTTTATAATCTTTTAAAAATTGACCGATTTTGTCAAAGGTTTTTGCATTTCGAATCGTAATATTACGATAAAAAGGCATCTTTAGCAGGTACTTGTGATAGGCTGTTTTGCTATAGGTTTCTTCTGAGAATTTGCCCCAGAAGATTCCCAGTTTCCCGAAATGAAGCAGTTCATCTCCTAGCTTCAAAGCGAGCAACTTTTCTTCTACGGATTTCCTATCCAAGCCGTCAGTGTAAAAGAGCACATCCTTTCGAGCCATCTCATGATTCCACCAATCAGGAAGATTTCTAAGCTCCTTTTCATAGTCTTGATTAGACAACAAGGAAAAACTCTGGATAAATGGATAACGTCTTTCAAAGAAAGCCTGTAATTTCTCTATTAATTTAGTTCTAGGCACAATGCTATTAAAGAAAATATTGCCACTATTGATGTAGGTTTCTACATTTTCTAATCCCAACTCCGTCAATTCTTGACGCAACTGAGCCATGACTACCTTGTTCTTTCCACCGACATTAATGCCTCTAACAAGTAGAGCGTAACGAATCATCTTAAACTAATTTATCTAAGAAACTTTCACCAATCATGGCAGTTTCAACGCCAAAGTTATCCGCAATTGTTGCTGAGATGTCGGCGAAGTGCCCAACTGGGAGCAAGCCACTACCTTTGAAGGCTGGACTGTATGCCAAGAATGGGATGTATTCACGCGTATGGTCTGTACCAGCGTAAGTTGGGTCATTTCCGTGGTCAGCCGTGATCATCAAGAGATCATCTTCTTTCATAGCAGCGATGATTTCAGGCAAGCGCTCATCAAACTCATGCAAGCAATCACGGTAACCATGTGGATCACGACGGTGTCCATAAAGGGCATCGAAGTCTACCAAGTTGGTAAATGAGAAGCCATGTTTAAAGTCTTCTGATTTCATAGCCTTGATCAAGTTGTCAATACCGTGGCTGTTTGATTTGTTGTGGCCCATATCGTGGTTGATACCAGCACCATTGAAGATATCGCTGATCTTACCAACTGAGTAAGTATCGATACCAGCTTCGTTCAATTTGTCCAAAACAGTTGGAGCAAATGGTGAAACAGCCAAGTCACGCCGGTTGGCCGTACGTGTGAAGTTTCCTGGCTCCCCTACATAAGGGCGAGCAATGATACGTCCAAGAAGAGCCGGACGTTCCAAAGTGATGGAACGAGCGTATTCACAAATACGGTACAATTCATCCAAAGGAATGATGTCTTCGTGGGCTGCAATTTGAAGAACTGGGTCAGCTGAAGTATAGATAATCAACTCACCAGTTTCCATTTGGCGTGGTCCGAAATCATCAATCACAGCTGTACCAGAATAAGGTTTGTTAGCTTCACGAATAACCTTACGTCCTGAAAATTCTTCAATCTTTGTAATAATTTCTTCAGGGAATCCATTCCAGAAAGTATCAAATGGTTCTGTGATATTAAGTCCCATGATTTCCCAGTGACCGGTCATGGTATCTTTTCCAAGAGAAACTTCCTCTAGCTTAGTCGCATAACCAGTAGGGTTGCTTTCAGCTGGAACCGTCTTCAATGGTGTTTCGCGAGGAATGTTTCCAAGACCAAGTTTTGCCATATTTGGTACATTTAAACCTACTGATTTTGAAATGTGTCCAAGCGTGTCTGATGCACCATCAGGAACACCAGCATTGACAAAGTTATTAGCATCTGGTGCTGCACCGATTCCTACAGAATCTAATACTACCAAATGAATACGATTAAATTTTGGCATAGTGTGTCTCCTTATTGTTTTAATTATTTTGCTTTTGTTGAAGTTAAAATCTGAAGGCCATTTTGTCCAGCCACGATGACCTTATCAACCATCTGGTTGAACAAACCGTGCTCAACGACACCAACGACGTGGTCCAATTCTTGCCCAAGAGCAATTGGATCTTCAATCACTTTCAAGTCTAAATCAATGATAAAGTTCTGCATATCCGTCACAAAACGTTGGCCATCCTTTTCACGGAAGCTAGGTTTATAGCCAGCTCGCTCAAATCGACGAAAGACTTGTTCGGCACCGTATTGAACTACCTCTACTGGAAGTTTAAAGGCTCCGAGTTTCTCAACTAGTTTGCTCTCATCAACAACCCAGATATATTCTTTGGATGGAGTTGCGACGACCTTTTCCATTAGAAGCGCACCTCCACCACCTTTGATGCCATTAAACTGACTATCTACTTCATCCGCACCATCGACTGTCAGGTCAACAAAGTCCACTTGGTCAATAGACTTAAGAGGAATATTGAGTCCTTCTGCCTGCTTGCTGGTCACACTAGAAGTCGTTACAGCTGTAATCTGCAAGCCTTCTTCCTTGATCCGACGACCTATCTCTTCTACGAAATAGTAGGCAGTTGAGCCTGTTCCAAGTCCGACAACCATACCATCTTTGACGAACTCAGCAGCCTTAATCCCTGCCATTTTTTTCAGATTTTCCACTTATATACCTCCAAATAGAGCTACTTCTATTATATCATGAATAGGCTTCAAATTCATCCAAATATCAGAAAAACCCGAACATTTTATTTCGGGTTTTTGATGCTTATTTAACCATATCAGGGTCGTAGTCGTAAAATCCAGTATCAAGGAAACGATTTTTAGGATGAAGCTTACGAACTTCTTCATCGAGCAAGAAGGCTTGGTCATGTGTAAACTTGCCATCTTGAATCAAGTTACGCGCTTGGACAAAGAGTTTGGCAATTTCTACAAAATTTTGGCCAGGTGTATAAAGACCTTCAAGCTTCCAATGAGTGAAGCCATGTTCTACCAACTCAGTCAACTTGGTCATCAAATCAAGGTCATTATTCGCAAAGATATGAGTTCCATGATTGTCTTCAAAAATAGAATAATGGCTCTCTGGGTCACTTGGCTCAGCCAAGAACAAGTCACGTTGACGAGATTTTTCATCATCAATCTGTGTGAAATTGTAGTAGTTTTGCAAGAGCGGACGCTTCGAATGGTGGATAACACTAGCACCGTATACCAAGACTTCAGCAGGAATTTCTAAAATTTCAGGCATTTTGAAAAGTTCTGCAGATGGGATTTCACGCGCCAAAACTGCTTCTGACGCTCCTGCTTTTTGTCCCCAGAAATTAATCTGACGACTGCTAGTGACCATGGTTGACGCATCATAAATGGTTTTGAAAGAATAGCCATCACGGTTGACCACATAAAATACCCCTGCATCTCCAACAGTGATGTAGTCGGTCTTGATTTCCTCTAGAAAGTCCAAGAATGGCTTGATACGGTCCATCATGTCTTGGTGCATGAGGGCATTGACCGCAACGATTAATTCCTTACCTGCATCATGAACGATTTTTGCGATTTCGCGCAATTCTTCATGGCTAAAGGTAGTTGGCAAACGAAGACCAAAATCTTTCTCACCGACATAAATGCGGTCGACACCAGCCTCGAGTAGCTGTTTTACTTGTTCAATACTTTCAGCAGTTGCTGTAATGATAATCTTTTCCATAGAGAAAATTATACCACATTTCCAAAAAATCAGCTATATAGAAAAGTGGGTCTTGTTAGTCCAAATTTTAAAAAAAGTGAACCGTATCAATAACAGTTCACTTTTTCGTTTTATGCTTGTGTCTTTTCTACAAGTCGTCCGTCATTCATCACATAAATCATGAACAACTAGAATCAATTTAAAAGAATCCTGTCCTTACTTCAAAATTGAATTTATTTGCATCTGTGTATGATTTTTATTCGTTTCAACTATCAAATTTCCCCTCGTTGAAATAAGAGAAAAATAATAAAGTTTAAACGGTTTACTCATCCTATCATTTTCCCATCAGCATGTCAAGAAAACTGAAATTTCTGTATGCGGTAGAATTTTTTAGAACGCCTAAATTCATACATTTTTTAGGAGAACATCACCGAGTTTTAAAAAAAGACTGAACAAATTTCTTGCTCAGTCTTGACATTGATACACTTATCAGGTATCATTAATTAAAGACTGAGTAAGAAGGACGAGTTCTTACTCGGTAAGGCGAGAAGTGTTAGCGCACTTTTCGTCTTTTTTTATTCGATTAATTTAAGTAGATTATAACACATTTTTACACACCGTGCAAGCATTTTATGTTTGATTGTAGCACAAAAAGACCTTTTTTTTCAAAGGTTGTTGTTGTATAACTTTTTATATACTTTATTATGTACTTCTATTGTTTTCGGAAGTAGGATAATCTTTTACTATCAGGGTAACATTGATATCTAGATGTATTTTCTTTATCCGTTTTACTCATTCTCTTTTTAATGGTATAAGCAGAAATTTCCTCTAAAGAAATAAATTTTTCATAATCTTCTCTCCAGTTGCCAAAGAATAATTCTCTCAAGGAATCCTCATAATTCAAAACAATTATCCGACTCATCGTTTCAGCTCCAGCAAGTGTCCAGTACATTCCTCTTTTTTTCATTCTATAAGTGACCTTACGATGCTGACTCTCCATTATCCCGATTCCTGCATGACTGAATCCCCTTTGTTCAGCTGGTTTAGTGAATTGGAAATTTCTCAATATTTTACTCTTGAACTTCTCAAATGACTCTTGTTCTTCTTCTGTCTCGATATAACTTTCAGTTGTATCTAGGACAGTTCTCATTAACTGCTTGTCATGTTGCTTAATCGCCTGGAAAGCTCTCTCTAATAGATCTTCAGAGTAAAATTTTAGATAATTCTTTAACTCTTTATTTACATGGTACTCATCCCAGAAATGTTCGTGGCGTTTAATTCGCAAAACCTTCGCAATCTCTTTGAAAACATAGGGTGTATATCCATGACCTCCATCAGAATTCGTAATCAATAAAGTCCTATCCGTAACTTCATAATTATTGAATAGATAATCGATCACCTGTTCCCTCACTAAGCGGTTGTCAAGGCCAATAAATTCTTTTTTGTCCTGGAGTTCAAATCGATTGCTGCCAACTTTCTGGCTTCCCGTATGGACTACAAAATGGGATAAATCATAATGTTTATTATCCTTTTGTGTATCACGTGCTTTAACCATCACACCATCACCCTCAATATAAATAACCTGGGCTTTTCTTTTGCGAAATTCTTTATTCTCTTCATAATATCGATAGCCTTCTCTTTCCTCCAATAACTTCTCACAAATTTTTACAGCTTTTACTACAATTGGCTTTGTGATAGAGATGTGATAAGTCAATTGAATCACCTGAGTTACTTTATCATATGGCATCAAAGTAGATAATTTGGCCACCTGATACATAAATTCCCAGGAGAAGCGGACGTTCTTCTGAAGCCCTAACTTTTCATCTACTGGAATGACCCAATGATCTCCCTTTTTCCAACGTCTTCTTCTGAAAGTAAACTCACCAAATGTAAAAGCAACGGTTCGCTCCATTGAATGAATACAGGTATAGCCCTTTGCTTTCATGACTGGAATCATCTCCTCATCATACCTAGAAACAAAGTTATAAAATTCTTTTGCATTTTGAAACAGCAATTGATTTTTTAATTCTCTCTCATCAAAGAAAGCCATTCAGAATCCTCCCTTATTAAAATTACGCTTATTTTAATAAATTTTGACCTGAATGTTCAAATAATCCTTTGTTCTGACAAAAAAAGAGCCTATCTTTTCAGATAAACTCTTACTTGTCATACCAGGGTTTCTCTTTTTTACTAAAATAGGATTTGCTCATTTCAATAGTAGCTATCCCCATAGGAATCAAAATAATACTCCATAAAACCGTCACAATTCCATCTGCAATAAAGGAAAAACCACCTGTAAAGTGAAGTCCCAAATACAGTAATAATACAACTGGAAGGAAAGCTGGAGCGAATTTTAAAACGGCCAACCCTAAAACAATTATAAACACCATACTAAGTCCAAATGTTTTATAGAACACATAGATTGCTATAGCTCCGATAAAAATAAAGAACAGCTGAACAAGTCTTTTAATATCAATGAAAATCATCATAGATTCCTCCTACTTCATCAGTAATATTTTAAAATTTATTATCTCCTTATATGTGGAGGCTAAATAGTTTTTGGTAAGATACCCTATAGAACGCTATTTTTTCTTTCTCTCCATCTTTTCCCATTCTCTTATAATCAGATTCTCAATATAAGATGAAGCTGATTTTTCACCGTGATACTCTACTAAAGCATCTAACATATCATATCGAACATTATGATGCAGAGAGAAAGGAAAACGTTGCTTTTTATTATAGCTGTCAGGAGACTTTCTAGCCTCCTGATTTTGTTTCCTCGAGGAAAGAGTCTTTTCTCTCTTTGGTGTACTTTGGAATGTTTGTTTTACTTGTGCGAATCGATTCTCTGTCATGCTACCTCTCCTTCTAACACATTCAAAATATTTTCATATACGTAGTTTATATTATCATAAAACTTTTGATGTGTCTCTTTTTGGTTAGCTGTCATCTCTTCATACTGCTCAAAGACACTCTGACTGATCACAAGACTCTTGGCCATGAGCTCTTTCTCCTGGATAGAACCCAGGTAAGCCTGATCTTCTTCAACAACTTCTAAAAATTGTTTGCAGGTGTCTGTTACATTGTTTCCAACGTACTTAATCTTATTCCCAATAAGATAAGGTTCTGCTTTAACATAGCTTTTCTTAGTAATAACTTCGATAGCTTCGCTCTTAATGAAATCTACAAAATTTTTCAAAGATAACCAGGCACGAAAACCATTAAGAGAGGCATCAGAAACAGCTAAGACAATATCTGATACGGCTATAAAATTAGCTGTAACTAGGCTCTCGTCATTGTGCGTATCAATCAGAATGACATCAAATTGTGCTTCTAACTCCTCGTAATGTTCGCTAAACCACATAAACAACTGGAGATATTTGTTGTTTCGACTAGCCAGATCTAACTGCTCATCTGTCAAACGCTCATCACCACAAATCAAACTGAGATTTTTTGATATTGGAACAATTTCGTACTCTCCAGTCGTAAATATATCATAGACGGTTTTCTCACATTTTACATCAAATGTTCTTGTCAAATTGCATTCCCAAGCTCCATCAATGAGTAGTGTTCTAAGCCCCTTAACACGTGCCAACCAATCCCCTTCATTAAAGGTATCTGTAGTCTTACCACCGCCACCTTTTCCTAAGTTTGTTGTCTGAATCTTCATGATTCCCTCCTTGGATAATTGTATATTTTGTTATATAACTTTTTATATACTTAATTATACCTAAAACAACTTTACTTGTCAATATAAAAGCACAAAAAGTTATATAACTTTTTGTGCAACTTGTTATCCGTATGTACCACCTATATTTCCACCAACATAGGCTTTTAGCTGGATTTGTTGAACCGTAGTATTGAAATTTCCAACGAAATAGCTGTTCTCTTCTCCATTCTTAGTTAGAACAACCAAAAATTGAATCACATCATCTGATTCAGTTGGCATCACTTCCAATTGTTTAGGTTGAAAATCATACTGATTCGTCAGAAGAGCCATCGCAAAGGTTTGAACCATCGCATTCTGTGTCATAGATAAATGATTCTCGATTGTTCCCTTGACATTTGGCAGAAAATTCGTCTTTTTTATATCTGCTACCGCTTCTTCAAAGGCTTTTAACACTTCTTTTTTGTCTTCTGAGCTTGCCTCTGCGTAGGGGCGTTCTAGTTTTAACTTAGCTGTCCGATAATTCTTCTCGTCTGCTGTTTCTTCTTTGGAAGACGGCTCGTTTTGAGTGGTTCCTGAAGAACTCACCTGTGCAGCTTCTTCTATTTTAGTTTGTTGAGATGGCCTGAAACTCGATACAATCCCTATTCCTGCCAAAATCAATAGAATACCTACTACAATCGATACAACCATATTCTCCTTTATCCAATCAATCATTTTATATCCTCCTTTTAATTTGAACTTAATTTAGCTTCTCTGTCATCTGGATAAGCAAAAGAGATTACCTGTTCTTGTTGTTGTGATTTAGTCCAAATACGATAATTCCATGTATATGGAGTTTTGAACTGATCCCAACCACTCAGAGGTGTATTTTGTTCTACAAATAAGATAGAGCCATTCTCGAAAACATGACATACAATTCCAGTATGACCATATCCTCCACCTCCTACCTGTGTAGAAAAAATAGCGCCTCTTTTGGGTGTAGCCTTAACTGAATTTCCAAATATTGATGCCCATGCTGCTGCCTGATCTTTCCCATTACCTTGAACTGAACCAGAATGCCCCCATAAGTGATTTCCAATACTAATTGTAAGATTCACACATTGTCCAGCATACTCGTCACTTCCAGGATTATACCATCCTGTAGACTTAGCATAATCCATGCCTAAGCTCTTAGGATCAATAATGAATGGTTTCAAGCTATCTGGTAAGTCTTCTGGTTTGTACCCCCACGCAGTCGCATCTGAAGGGACAGTTCCCGTTCCATCGGTACTGCTACCTGACTCACCACATCCACTTCTCTCAGCTGAAGAAGACACCGCACTATCTGAAGAACTGATATCTTGTGTACTGGATCCTTCAAAAGGCTTCTCGCCATGAGCAGCAATAGCTTCCTTATCAAGCCACTGATACTTCGTACCTAGTTTTTGGTACATATCAGTTAGTTTGCTCTTATAAGTGCCATCTGTGGCCCATCCACCATCTGCTATAGCAGATAGGCTAGCAATACCATTTGTATTGTTTATAGCCCCTTTATAGAGTGTCTGGTGAGCCATAAACTCAGCTTTCCCTACGATCCCTGCATCGTAGCTAGAGAACCAAGTATAAGCTCCTCCTGTACCGTCTCCGACATTCGCTCCAGGCTTTGTCCCACTTAAATCAACACTATCTTCACCATACGTCGCAAGAGTAACTGGAAAATTACTTTTACTAGAGGTTTTAACACCTCCCATATTGTGAGCTTGCCAGAAAGAAGTACCATTAGGATTCGTAAAATTGAAGCCATTCTCTATCATTGTTTGAGTGATAGAGGCTGAAGGTAGGAAACCTCCTGCCTTCCAAGATAGGATGTAGGCTTCCTTATGCTTTTTTACAAAGTCATCGATGGAACCATCAGCTGAAGAAACTGTGGAGTCGCCAGTTGAAGATGTTGTTTCTACAGCACCACAATCATTTCTTCCATTATTGGTTACAGCTCCCATTATCCCAACTAACATGGTTATCCCAACATTGATAATTAATAGGAGAGCCACAAAAGGAATGAGGATCTTCAGTTTAAATATTTTTTTCATGGATACCTCGCTTATTTACCATAATCCTAATATTGTTCGCAAAATTCCATAAAAAACTAAAAATACAATAAATCCTATTCCAATCTTCTTGAGACCGTTCAAAAACTCCTTATCTCGTTCTTTTTGTGCTTCCAGGCGTTTTGGATCAGATTCTCCCTCTGAAGCGAAATAATCTCTTTCTTGTTGCATGCGATATTTACGAATCAATACGTATTGATCAAATCTCTGCTTAGTCCTGGCAATCATTCCTAGTTTATTTTTGGCCATTCTGGTTTACCTTCCTTTCTTACTCAATACCGCCATAGCGCTCAACTTCAGGGGCTAACAGCTGTTGGTTAAAGACCAGATTTCCTACCCCTGCAATATTCATGAATAACTGTCCTTTCGCCAGACGAGGCAAAGTCTCTAGTTCAGACTGGTTCATTGATCCAGATAAGGCGTTAGCTAGTAGAGGAACACTGGTTTCGTCCGTCTGAGCAAAAACTCTATATTGCATTAGACCAAAAATCCTCTGGACTGCCGTTACGTACGGATCCTTATGAGTGCCAATCCCCGTCTCAAACAGAATCCCTCGCAGTGAATTAACAGACAATACAACACCAGCAAAGTTTTCGCCCATTGTATCAATCATATCAGCCAGAAGGTTGACACTACTTTCATGCTTAGGGTCAATGAGTGTCTGTGCCCCACTAATATTGACAATATAGTGCTGCATATCCATCTCCGTTAAGTCAGGACGTCTCTTCAGTAATTGCTTACAGCGTTTTCCGTTATTGACAATATCAGCTGAGACAAGTGAAAGAACAGAGAATATCTGAACATTTAACAAATGAGGGGCGTTCTTCAACCCTGAGAAGTCAAATGTTACAACTTGCTCTGAAGAGATATCTTGAAATTCGGTTGTTCCCTCGAAAATTTCTGCGTTTGTTGTCAATAGTTCGTTAAACGTATTGTAAATACGCTTAACAGCCTTGTGTTCGGCTTCATCCGCACTAGTTTGTTCCAGCCGACGTTTGTAGGCATCAACAAACAAAATAAAATCAGACAGAATAGGATACTCTTCCTTCACAATATCCGTCGCTTTCAGTTTTTCTGGATTCAACGAAGGATTTCGAGCCCACAATTCTTCCTCAATATAGAAATCATTCAGGAGAGTTCCAAATGTAATTAAATCGTCTCCTGTCACTTCATTATTCAGGAGTTTATAGATACTCTTCAGTTTCTCGATATGAAGGTTGTAAGATTTCTTCTTATCAATTTCAGTTCCTGCTTCATTGGTTACTGTTGGAAATACCTGGAAGATATTGATACGGTTAGCCTCTCCTGATAAATCAAGAATCAATCCATGTTGTTTTCGTGTCTGATCAAGAAACTGGCCAGTAGCATCAAAGTTACGAATATAATGACCCTTCGCATAGAGACCATCTGTGTGTTTCATAAGAAAAGATCGTTGTCCCATCTTTGGATTTCCCGATAGGATCATAAAGGAGCGTGTTCTTTTCTCGTCACGTTCTAGAAAGTTGAAATTTACTGCTCCGTTTGTTGGAGTCCATCCAAGATAGAAGCCTTTCTCATCTTCTAGCTTCGTATGATTAAAGAAATATCCACCAGCTATTGAGTGAGCTGGAGTCGGTATCCCTCTTCGATGATTGGGCAAATCAATCTGATATTCGGCTGGAATAAATGGAGCATGGTATTCAAAATCTAATTCTCCAGATAGAATAGTGGATTTGAATTTCGACGTTTTGTCTTTGACTTCTTCAACCCTCTTAAATAATTCTTCTTTTGTTGATGCAAACACAAAGACACGAATATACATCCCATACATAGCTATATTTCGCTTATCAATTTCACGGCTTAGTTTATTAAGATTATCAATCTCATCTAGTTCTTTCCGATTATTGGTTAGTTTACTATTGTTTGTAATCCGTGTTGACTTCTCTTCAATAGAGTCCTCAATCTCTTTTTGAAGCTGTCTGTTATCCTCCTTGTACAGTGACAGGAAGGAACGTGTACCAGGAATCAACAACAATTCAGAAAGCCAAAAACGATCCATCCCTTCAGTTGGATACTCATAATAGTGTAAGACCGTATGGTGCCCATCTCCACTTATCCAGGAGCGGTCATCCTTTTGAAAATCAATATTTCCTTGCGGTTGAATCTGGCTAAGAAAAGCAAGGTCATATCCTTCATTTTTTAGTTGTCTTTGTCTACGTTTTGATAAATCAGGCATGCTATCCCTCCTACACTTTCTCATTCATATTGTTGTATTGCTTTATAATTTGAATTTTCTTCCTGTAGCTGATATTTTGTGGAACAAAATCATTATTTCCATAGGTTTTAGCCTTCCGAACCAATTCGTCCAATTCAGTTGTTGTAGGTGCAAATAGCCACAGTATAAACTCTGTATTATAGACTTCTTGTCGGATGCTTTCTTCAACTTTAATTTGGCTTTGAAGCCAAATCTCACGATCCTTGAGTTGTAAAAAACGTCTATCGTTTACTGATAACTTGGACATATCTTGTCGCACTAAATCCAAATGATGGCGCAAGTCAGAAATTTGCGTGTCTGTATTTGTTGGCAAAGTTGTCGTCTCCACTTGGATATTCGGTCCAAATCGAGTCAACCAGGTTTCAAAATTTTCAATGGTTCTCATAACTTCGTTATAAGACATCGAACCTAGATCTTTACCTGGTATCTCCATCAGCTGCAAGTAGCCATAATCAACTAACTGGATATAAGCCTGGCTGTTTGGAATGATTGATTTTACATCCAACAACTCAACGCAAGAATGCAAATCAAAATATTCCTGCGTTTGTTTCTTTGTTTCTTGAATACGTCCCAGCGGACGTTTCTCATTTTTTGGAGGTTGAATTTGTTTAATCGCCATTATGGTTTTCTCCTTCTGATATAATTCAAGCTAATATAACGTTTTCTTCTTCGTCTGAAGAAAAGAAACATGCTGTGCCAATTCTTTTTGCCACCGTTAGCTGGTAACACCAGATACAAACTCAGAACTGGTGTTAAAAAAATGAATGCGAACATCTGTATCCACTGGCTTTTAGGAAAGATTTTTAAGCCAACGCTCAAAGCGATTACTCCAGTAATTCCTACAAAAGCAATATCTAGGATAAGAAGGCCTATAATCTTAATTTTGGCATAGATATCTCTAGGTACACCGTATTTTTCACCGTACATGAATTTCTCCTTTATATTTGTTTTGACACTCACATTATAATGAATAATCGAAAATATCTTTTAAAGGGACAATAGCATTTTTGCCATTATCTTTCAGGAAGTAATTACACAAAAAGTTATATACTTTTTTGCACAATAAAAGAAGCCTCAATCTTGAGACTTCTTAACTAAATCAAAGAATGATTCTTCAGAAAGAAAAGTAATCAATTGGCCTTCTGATAGTCTTCTAAGCGCTGCATCATGCTTCTTAGAACTTTTATCTGGATCAAAAAGATTCAACTGCTTGTGTCCTACAACCAATATATCTGTCCTAGAAGACACATAGTTTTGCACGACAGCCCCTTTACTTTCTAAAAATCGTATGGCTTCTTCTCTAGTTAGAGGACGTAAGCTTCCTGTGATAACAATATTCTTCCCTGTTAAATCCATAATTCATCCTATTCCTCCTCTTCAGGACTTTCAGCACCTGTGATATGACGTCCTCCCTGCATACGCTGTCCTGCTTGTTGCATCTGTTGGTTCATGTAATTCATTTGACTCATGCTCTGTTGAAACTTTTGTTGAGAAGAGTCTGGTTGTTTCGGTGCTTGTGTCGATTCTACAACTGATGGAGATGAACCTTGGGTTGGTGGCTCCATTCCTCCAGTTAGATGAGATGAATCTTGAGTTGGTGATGCTGATCCTCCGGTTGGATGAGATGAATTTTGGATTGGTGGCTCCGTTCCTCCAGTTAGATGAGGTGAATCTTGAATTGGGGACCCTATTTCTTCAGCTGAAGTAGTTGAATCAACAGTAGGTGCATCCGTTGTTCCTGGAGCGATTGGTGGCTCAGGAATGTCAACTGGTCCAAATTGATCAATTCCAGGAACCGCATCGTTTTTCAAAGCGTTATAGGTCGCATTTTGAGCAGAGGCGGCTTTATCATCCAAGTTATTTAAAGCATTGCCAACTGCACCTTTCGTATTTTGCATGGCTTCAAATGCTTTCCATTCTGCTAAATCAACCATATTACTTACACCACCTTTGGCCGCATTCATCAAGCCCTGGTCTTTTATAGAGTTCAAAGCACCTTGAATACCACCTCCAGTTCTGGCAAGACTATTCCCCAGAATCTGACTGCCTTTAGACAGGGCATCTGGAGTTTTTTTAGCCATATCCATACCAAATTGACCAAGCGCCATACCGCCATTAAAGACACCTCCTGCTCCAGCCGCAAAGGCATTGCCCATCATCATAGCACCAAGCAATTGTTGAGCTGTTTCGCTATGTCCTGTTGAAACTCCAAGCCAGCGTTCAATCATGGCCACTCCTTGCATTGCCGCAAAGAATACTCCAATATAGACAAAGGCAGCTGCAAGACACTGCTCCCACATGTTCAGCCCATCAAAGAATCCGCCTGAAAGCTTAGATACTGCTGAAACAGAAAGGATTGGTAAATCTCTGAAAATCTCAAGTGTTACACGCATAATAATAACCTCAAAGAAGATTCCTGCTAAGGCACCTCCAATGGTTCTTAACAACTCTTTATATTTCTTTGAATTTGATAGAGAACTATATCCAAGAATTGGAGAAATCATTGCTTCAATCAGAATATCAAAGATTGATTTAACGAGCTTAATGATCATGCTGACCAATAGAACAACAAGGATAATATACTGGAGGAACATCCCTATCCAGTTGACTTTATAGCGCATATAAACGGATTCAAAAGCACTCAATTGATTAATGACTCGGTGTTCTGTAATACTTTCAACTCCAGTATTATTGGAATTTAACTTATGTAGGAACAATCCTTTAATTCCTGCTACTTTGTCGTTTTTCTGTATATCATCTAACATTTTTGGATTTGTCGTACCATAGTTTGCTCCAAAATCAATCTTGGTCGCAAAATCTGCCGTATCACGTTGGTCAGAATTATCCGTGATATTATTGACAGGGGTAGAACCCTCCTGAACAGGCTTGATATAGCCATAATCATCCATTGGAAACAACTCTGTAGAAAAATCTTTGTATATTAAGACTTTTAGGTCTACCACATTATTTTTCATAGGTTGAAGAGCCAAGGAGGAAGTTGGTTGACTACCAGATGGCGCTTCACTGGAGACTGTCTGGATAGACATGGCATCCTGTGCCACTGCTGTTGAGATGGTGGTCAAAGCTAAAGGCAAAACCGAGGTTACTGCAGTTACCAAAAGGAAATTAATAATCACCCCCTTATACTTTACTGGCTTAGTAAAGACTCCTACGACGACCGACACAACCAAAATCAGAGTAAACAAGGACGTTCCTAATATCTGAAACCAGTAAAAAAATTGACCAATGACTGTCTTCTGATCTCCCAAATATCCGAAAAGCCCAAAGAGCTTGAACATATTATTAAAAACATGTTCTAGGCTGGAAGTGATTTGATAAAGAGCCTTGGCAATCCCTCCTGGCAAATAGGCTAGAAATGCCATAAATGCAGGAGTCGGTTCTAAATAGTTTCCCCAGTAGGAATAGAATTCCGCCAGTTTTTTTGCATTCTCGCCTGTGATTTCACCATTGAGATCCTTGACCTCATTCATCAAATCTGAAAAGGTTTGATAGTGCACTAAAGGTACCTTCTTTCTTTTTAAGATACCCCTATCATATTCGATAATAACAAAATCGTTTTTAAAGGGACAATGAAATTCTGACAACAAAAAAGCCTCAAGTAATTGAGACTTTTCTGTAAGTTAATCTGCTGTTCCATTAAAATCATAGAAAGCATTGTCTTCTTTATAGCCACGACGTAGCTCAATGATTCGGATTTTTTTACCACCCTCGGTCAAGACGACTTGATAATAAGCCTCTGCTTCTTCAGGCTTACCTATATCCCTATAATCAACAGCGATTGTAAAAGTGTCTTTTCCTTTCAGTTGACTTTCTAAACTAACAATAGTTCCCCTGAAAGAGGCTGGAATCGACTTTACTTGTTCTTCTGAAAGCACACTGTAGTTAATACTTTCACCGTCGTTATTTGAAATAGTTCGCTTTTCTTTGTCAAATTTTAAGGTAGTTCCTACTCCACCTTTAAAATCAAGACTCTCATAACCATCTTCTTGTGAAAAGCCTGTATAGCTATCTTTTAGCACATTTTTTGCAATAGAATCAGGTGATTTTTGACCACAAGCTCCAAGTATAATCAAGGCTAAACCTACTAAAACAATTCTTAAAAAGTACTTTGCTTTCATCATTAATCTCCTAACCATTGTTTATTTTATTATAGCAAACAGCTTTTTTTCTTGCAAGTGTTTATATAACTTATTGTATATCTTTTTAGATAACTTCATCCGCAAAGAAGTCGTCTCCATCATCATAATAATCATAGTCGCCTTGAATGACATTAGCTACAGTTGCCTGAAATAGTTCATCTGTGGAAGTAAATGATTGGGATTGTACCTTTTGTCCTTTACTATGACGACCTGATAGTTTAGGAGTTTCTCCATTGTTGCTGAGGAGAGGCATGGTCAAACGTTGCCTCCAGTCTATGATGTTGTTGAAGGCTGTACCTGCATCAACTGCGATTTCCTGAAGTTCTAGCTCACGGTGCGCACTTTCGACTGGAATATCCGCAAGAGTCATCGATGTATCAAATTCCTCTTGTAAAAACATGTACTTGTAAGGGAAGCTGTTCTTATCATGTGCGAAGATTGGATCCGTTGTGACCTTACGTCCAGCATTATCCCGTCCCTTGACTCCACGTAAGATAACCGCTTCTCCTTCCTGGAGCTTGGCCAATTGTGTTGGTGTCAACAACTCTTGTTTTGGATTCTCGACAGCTACATTTGGATTGGCTTCGTCCAAGATATTGCTGGAGCGCCGTCTTCTGGTGATGGTACGTGTACCCAGGTCAGCACTAAATTTCTTATTGGTATCTGAAGATGTTGTTTTAACATAAACCTTCAATGAACAGTTGTCCATAATGGTTCGAGCAACATTTTGGCCGTATTTATCATCCAATTGCTCCAGATTTTGAATCCATAGGTAATAGAGAATATTTTGTCCCAATCCAATAGATATTTTTGTATCCATGTGAGGAATCGCAGGGATATTTGTAAACTCATCTAAGATATGGAGAATCCGATTAATACATTTACGACCACTTGAGAGAGCAAGCTCATAGTTAGCATTGAATAGCTGATCTAAAAATAACGAAACAATACCATTATACTCTGTTCGGTTTGGCGGTGTTACCAGGTAGATGACTTTCGGTTTATCTGAATAGACCAGTTCAATATCCGACTCCTGAAGAAGATTTTTGGTATCTTCTTTATTCTTAAGGACGGTTATATCGATATGATCTAAAATCGGCTTCTTGCTATACTCATCTAGTTCCAGACTATCTCCGTTTCTTCGATAGACTTTTTCAGCTGAAAATTGAAAGATTTGATCTCGAACAGGGGAATGCCCATTGTTCTTATGATTGAAATCAATCGTTACCGTAAACTGATCTGGAAGTTTAGGCTCAATGGCATAAGTAAGATAGCCTTCCCCGTCAACTAAAGCCGTCGCTTGCTTTATATAATCGACTTTCTTTTCGACTTTACCCCACTTCTTCAATCCTGTAATCGTTACTTTAGCAGTTTTGTGCTTGAACTCATTTTTAAGTTGACTATTGGTGCTTGATCTCAACTTGACAGACAATCGACGTGGGAAGCCAACAGACTCTAAATCAATAGAGTTTTTAGAAGTCAGTTTGGCCACGTTGTCTTGCAAGAACAGGTTGATTCCTGTCATCATGCTAGAGTAGACATTCCCTTTAGTCTCATCACCACCAAAGTCTGAAGCACGAAATTCGATATCAGCCATTTGTCTAAATTTCGAGAATTGTTGTTGATTGACTTGTCTCAAATTATCAAAATAGACTGTGATTTTTGACTTTTTCGACACTTGTTGTTCTCTGCTTGGATTCTCGACGATTTCTCCAGCACTATCTACAAAGACTTCTTCAGACCCCATTGTCGCCAAGAATTTCGCAACGTTAGGGATCGTAATGGTATCCCAGGCATCGTCTTCACCATTTTGAACGGTTTCATTAGCTCGATCCATCAAAGCCATTGTAAGAGCATTAAACAGGGATATAGATGACTTACGGAAGTATTCAGCATTCCCCTTCTCTCCACCTTTTTGTTTCGGATAAATTGATTCTGCGACTGCATTGACATAGGTTTGAGTTTTCTCATAGTAGCCCTTCTTTGCGGCAGCGATGGCTAGAGCTAGCGGATTGAAAGACATAGACCAATCCATATTTTGGAAAGAAAGAACATTGACATCATAGTCACGTTGCCTCATGAGTTTGTAGGAGGCTTGATAATGTTCCCCTTTCGGGTCTGCTAGTACCATCGATGGCTGCAATTCAGCACGACTGTTGATTTCAATTGCTGGAGTAATATGACCTTCACCCTTACCTGAACGAGTCATCCCAATTCCTAACAGATTCGTCGGCTTATCTTCAATGTAATAATATCCAGAAGGAAAAGCTAACATGCCTAAAATCCGCTCCGCATTTGTCACGTATCGGCTCATTTTTCTATTTTGCCATAACATTTGAGTTCTCAGTGTTTGTCCTGCTAAATCATGAGTCAGTTCATGAAGTACAGGAGCTCCACCTTCACCTGGATAAGTTAAATCTTTATTGGGGATCTTTTTGTATTGACGACGAATTTCATTGATCGTCACAAATCGGTCATCTCCTTCTTCATTGTTGTTATAGTCTCGAAACTGCTCGAAGTTCACCCAGGCAGATCTCCAGGCGAAAACTAATCCCAGTAAAAAGATTGGAAATGCTAAAATTGGTGCTATTAAGAAGACTTTAGCGTTCAATAAACTTTGAAATAAGAGGCTGTTTAAGTCAAAGTTTACGGCCTTACTAGCATCTTTAAACGACCAGGCACTAAAATAGAGAAAGCGGATTGTAGCTCTCAAAACAGTAACCAGGTAATTGGTTAAGATAAAAGCAATAAAGCTAAAACCTAATCCCATATAAACGAAGCTGCGATAACTTTTAAAATAAAGAATCGGTTTCATTTCTTTATCAAACCGTTTTCGTTCCCGTTTTACAAAGGGAATCATATAAACAATTCGAAAGAGAATATTCCAAAGAATGAGGGAGACAAGCGCAATGATTTTTGGAATCAATAACTTTACCCATTTGAACAGCCCTCTGGCTGATTGCTTCCATACCTGTTCCCAATCAATCGCTTTGCGACCTTTCCAACCTCTTTTAAAAATCTGCTGAAGAAAACTCTTGCTTTTTAGTAACCGCTGATACTGCCTTAAAAAGTAAGGTTGAAAGAGTCTGAAGAGGTAATAACCTGCAACTCCTAGAAAAAGGAGGGTATTGAACCAACTGGCTCGAATCACTTGGATAAGGGTGTAAAATACTACTTCAAATAACTCAAACAAACTACTACCCCCTCACACCTTCCAAGAACCATTCCATTTTTCGAGTATAGAAGCTCGAAAAGAGAAATATGTGAAACTGTAGCCTTGGAGAGGCTTTTTCATAACGGTGAAAGTAACTTTCTAACCATTTCTCTCCATCCAACTGAAGAACATTCAATCGACTGGATCGACTTTGTTCTAAGTAATTGGTCACCTGAAGAGATTCTGCAATCAATTCATCAGACAGATAATTGTATTTTTGTCTTGCCATTGTTGCACTCCTTTCTTATTATTTTTTAATTCCCCTCTATTCTAAGGGATAATATCAAATTCTTTGTTAAAGGGACAAAAGATATTGTTATACCATAAGTTATATAACTTTTTATACAATAAAAAACCACAAAAAAGCACACAAGTGTCCTTGTATGCTTTCAATCCCTTTAGAACGGGGAATCCACATCTATTGGTTCAGGATAGGATGGAGGATTAGAACTTGGTGTCGGCTGAGAAAAGCCCTGTTGTTCCTGCTTACGTCGGTTAGATGCCTCCTTATTTTCAAGGAAAGTGATTCCTCCTTGTTGGTTTGGTGAAATAAACTGATACGTCCGACGTTGATCTTGTTCATCGTTATATGGTCGTTGGATAATTTCTCCTTTTAAGAGAATTGGAGAGCCCTTAGATAGGCTCTGAGCCATCAATTCCGCTTGTTTTCCATAAACTTGTACATGGAAGAAACTAGGGATTGGTTTATTTGTATCATCAGTCATACTCGAATCACAAACAAATTCAAATTTGAAACTGACGTGACCGTTTGGAGTTCGGCCCACTGCATCATTTGGAATGAATGCAACACGTCCAGAAGCGATAAATACTTGCATTTTTTCTCCTTTCAATAAAGACCACAAGAGAGTCTTTATTCAACTTGTGGTCATCATTTCATTTTAGTTCGTCAAATTAGTTTTCTTTCGACTTACGAAGGCCTGCAAGACTCAACAATCCCAAAATCATTCCCACAACTGGAAGCATGCTTGCTGCTGATCCTGTATTTGGAAGTGATGGTTGGGGATTTGGTTTTCCAGGTTCTTCAGGTTTAGGTGGCTCTGGCGTTGTGGTTGTCACTTTAGCCGTCATCTCTTGTGAATTTACTGTATTGATAAAGGTATTTTCAACCTTCCCAGCTGCGATTCGCTCTACTTCGATGTAGAAGTCCGCATCGAAGCTACCCTTAACTCCTAAAGAGTTTAGGAAATCCTGGTTGATAACGTAAGACCATTTGCCAGCTTTTTCGTCCCATTTAACGGTTACGATTTTCTTGAGGAAGTTAGGATCCGTATCCTGGTTCACTTCAAACAAGAAGGCATAAGCTGTACCTTTGACGATCTTCTCACCAGCCTTGACTACTTTACCATCCTTCAGGATGACATCATAAGGCAAGATAAGGTCTTTCGAAGCTGTGTACTCTGTGCCCTTGAAAATACCTTCCCACTTACCTGTGAATCGATCATGAACCACATCCAACTGATCAATACCGTCATATTGGAAGATGCTATCGTGTTTAGTCGGAACGGTTACACCATCGAGTAGATAGCGAATATATTGGCCAATCTGTACTTCTTGACCGTCCAGGACTTTCTTGTTATCCTTTTGGTCCAAAGCGTGTTTCTCTGGCTTCACATCTGGTACTTCAACAGTCACAAGGTTTGACTGATAGCTGTTACCAAAGTCGATTTGTTTAAAGTTATTCTCGACTTTCTCCCCTGCTTTAACCAGGAGCTTAGCTGGAAGATCAATCGTCACGTTTTTATTTTGTTTCACGTAGTTTTGGTAGAAACTCTTAGAATCCTTGGCTACCCAGAGATAGAACTCACCTTTAGGATTCAAGTTCAATTCCTTCAGGATATTCTTGATTGCATCTGTACGTCCTTTGTCTGAAAGCACGTGATACATATCAAAGAGATTTTTCACGTCTTGACCTGCTGCAGTCATTTTGATATTGCCTTGATAAACTGAGAATGCACCATCTTGAACATCATCCAGGATTCCAAACTTCTTACCAAGTGCTTGTGCTGAAGCAAGAGTTTTGGTGTATGGACTATAATCAGTCACCAATCGGAAGGTCACGTTGCGATCAAATGTTGTTGCACCGTTGATATCCTTACCAGAACGATCCAAAACAGCTTTGACTGGTTTTGGTGGTTTTGGTGTTTTGGTGGTAACAGTGTTTGAGTACACCTCGTATTTATTCACTAACACTTTATAAGTGTTGTCATAAAAACCTTTATCATAGATTGGCTTCCAGGTAATCACAGGAGCTGCTAGACGCTTCCCTTCGTAGGTTGCAGTAAAGGTGTAGGTATTCTTTCCTGCATCGTAAGCAACGCCCCATCCTGCTTTCTCTGCAGCTGCCTTTGTAACGGCAACATCAGGAACTGCTCCAGCTTCGAGTGGATCAATGATGGTAATCTTGTCACCTTTTTTAAGGTTCGCATAAATATTGTCATGATGCAATGTATAAAGCTGAGTAGCATTTTTAGCTACGGTTTGACCGTTTGTGTTAGTCTTATCTGTATCTGCTACAGACTTGCGGACAACTGGCTTATACTGCAATTTATAGCCGTGATAGCTTGCAGATAATTTCTGATTTTTGGTTTCAGAAAGAGTTTTAAGCGCCAAGGTTGGCTTAACTGGATTCTTCGCTTTGACCAATTCAGCAAATACAGGTTCTGGCTTAACTGGCTTCACGGTTGTTTTAGTAATGGTTGCAGTAGCTGGAACTTCAACAACTGGCGTTACAACCTTCGTATTCAAAGCGAACCAGTAAGTTTGACCATTTGACTCTGCAGCGCCTTCCCATTGAATGAATTCAGATGTAAAGGCTGTCCCTTCCTTAAAGACACCAAGTGCAGCTCCCTTGTATTGATAAGGTGAGTCAGAGGTATCCCAAAGATGACCCACTTCTTCCTCACGGTTATAGTCTTCAGAGTAAACATAACCATAATCTTTGTTATAGGTTACAGTTGAGCCATTGATTTCAACGTGGGTACCATTGATGGCTTTTGCACCTTCCCAACCAACACGGTTGTGATTGAGTGAGGAATAGGTCAAAGTTGCAGGTGTCTTTTCACTTGCTTTGAAGGCTACTTCTTTCCCATCCACCTTGTAGTAGTAGGTATCCGTAACCAAGAAATTCATGTAGTCCGCTGCCCAACCAGCTCCATCATTACGAGCTACTACGAATCCTTCTGTTGGATCATTCAAGACGTAGACATCATTCAATCCTGTCTTCCCTTGATTAAGAATCTCGAATTTGCGATGGATACGAGAAATATCATGCTTTTTACCATCCGCAGTTGAAACAGTCAAACCTTTCAGATTAGTGTAGTCAACTTCTGTTTTCCATCCAGTGCCAACATCCTTGTATTTCAAGACTTTGGTAGAATCAAGAATGCGACCATATCCAGAATTTCCACTTGAAGAAGCGACATAGCTTGTAGTCAATTCTTTAGCGCCAGAAGCACTAGATTTTACGTTAGCATTTGGATTAGCTGTTGCAAGACTGAGAGCTTGCAAGACTACTTCTTTTGTGTAGCCTTCCGTGCTTGTTTTAGATCGAAGTTCATCGTACTTCTTCTGCCAGTCTGCTTGTGCTTTCTTAGCCTGATCATAAGCTTGTTGGTTTTGTTTCCCAATTTGCTTAGCTTCATCAGCTGAAGAAACTTCTTGAGTTTTAGAGGTTAAAAGTACACCAGAGTTTTTCAAATCTGTTGATTTACGATCAGCATCTTGGTTGACTTGATCACTAGCATTCTTCTTCTCTGTGTAGGCAGCCATCATAGCTTTGTTAAGCTCCACTTTGCCTTTTGCTGCTGCAATAGCCTGCTCATTTTGTTTCTTCAATGCTTCTACTTCTGCAACTGAAGATACTGTACGTGTAACGACTTTAACGTCAACCTTTTCTTTCTTCAGCTGTTCAGATGCGCTTTCTACCGCTTTGTTCAGAGCAGTAGCTTGCTCAACAGTAGCATCATACTTAGATTTTTCATCTTGGTATTTTGTTACGGCTTGTTGGTTCTCTGACAAGACCTGTTTAGCTGTTTGAGTAGCTTTCTTGTTTTTGTCTGCTGAACCATCTGTAGCAGTCGAACTGTCATTCGTCACTGTGACAGTTGTTTCCCCTTCATGCTTGGCTTTTTCATCAGCTACAAATTGATTGTTAGCTTGAATAGCTTTTTGCGCTTCCTTGAAGGCTGTATTGTTTTCAACTTGTTTTGTAGTCGCTTCTTCAAGTTCCTTGACTTGCTTGTCCTGATCTTGTTTAATCTCAGACTTAGACTGTTCAAGTTTTGGAGCAGTGGTATCTGTTCCCTTATCAACAATATGAGTTTCAGAAACGTTCACCCCTGCTTCTTTTGCTTTTTCAGCAGCCTTTGTAACTGCTCCATTATCAATCGCTACAGACTGGCTTCCTGTTGCTTTACCAGCTTGTGTAGCATAAATGTTATTGTCGTTTTTGCTTTCAGGTTGCACTGTTTCATCTGCAAATGCTGAACCTGCAGAGAAGGCTACAATACCTGCAACTGCAATTCCTGATACTAGGCCTTTAGCCCATTTTTTCTTACGGAAATATCCGTGTCCTTGTGTTTTTTCTGTCATTTTTCTTTCTCCTTCACTTAATTAAAATAATTTCTTCTTGTAGAAGTAGCCAACCGCTGTCAACAACATTCCACCGATTGCACCCAGAATGCTTTCTGCTGTCCCTGTATTTGGGAGTGTTTTGAGCTTGCCATCTTTGTCAGTAACAGAGATAGTCTTATCTTCGTTAACTGTTCCGCCAACTTCTTCTGGAGCCACTACAGAACCATCCGAAAGGACTACGTTACCATTTTGAGTGCTGACAATTGCAACTCCTGTATTTGTTTCAACAGGATCTTTTATCACATCGTGAACCACCTGTCCTGTTGAGCTTGAAGTAGTTCCAATTTGTGACTTACCTTGCTGGTTCGCTTGATCAGTTGTTTTTGGCTTTTCAGCTGGGACTCCATCAAGGCTACCTGCATTATCCTTGTCCTGTGGCTTGTCTGAAGGTGCTGGTTTATCTGTTGTCACTCCGTCAAGACTTCCTGCGTTGTCTTTGTCTTGTGGTTTATCTGATGGTGTTGGTACACCATCAAGGCTACCTGCATTATCCTTGTCCTGTGGCTGATCAGAAATTGCTGGTTTATCTGTTGATACCCCGTCAAGACTTCCTGCGTTGTCTTTGTCTTGTACACTTGGCGTTGTTGGGTCAACTGGAGTAACTGAAGGCTCTGTTGGCTGAGTTGCTGGTGCCTCTGTTTCTGTTGAAGCGCTAGGTGTTGTTGGCGTAACAACTTCTGTCGCTGGAGCAGAAGAATCAATTGGTGCAAGCTCGTCTGCTGATACATAACCAGCTTGTGCAAGTGCGATAGTTGAAAGTGCTAGTGTAGCTAAAACTTGTTTCTTGTTCATTTTAATTTTTCCTTTTCTAATTTTTAAGATAATTTGATTCTTTTGGTTCTGTTTCTACAACAAATCCATATTTTGAAGAATCAGAAGCTTTTACATCAAAAGTTAATCTAACGCTAGATGATTTATCACCTCTTTTGACAGACAGGATATAGGAAACCGTATATTTTTGAGTTTCTGAATCATAATTCAATTTCTCTAAAATAACGGACTGTAAAATCCCTTCTTTTGGTTTGGTAAATTTTGCATCACCTTCAGAAAGAAAATCTACTAGGTTTTCTTTTTTGCCCGAGTAATAAGAAGGTAAGAAATAACGGCTAAATACATCAACTTCATTTTTTGTTGAAATGATAAGTTGAGTATTTTTTTGTTCCTGATATAAGAAATTTACTTTTTCAGACTGGTTTGATAGTTGAGCGAAAGCAAAAAATACGCAAATGATATTTATTACTGACAACACTCCCAAAACACCTAAAAATAGATAAAATTTCTTCAGAGAAGTTGACCGCTTTTGAGATACGGGAGCCGTAACATCTGTTTGATTCCTTGCATTTGGAACAGGCGGCAAGCGATTAGGTTGTGAAACAGCCATCGTCTCACCTTCAGCTGGGAAAATAGGAAGAGAAGAATCAGACAATCCCATACTTTGTTTATATACAGGATAAATCTGGTTCTCAAAATACTCCCTTTTTTCTTGATAGCTGTAATTTGCAAATTCAGAGCGAGTAAGTATCGATTGAATGAGGGGAAGCAAGAGGTTTTCATAGTCTTCAGTAATAAGGAACGGACTAGCATAAACCTCTCCTTCTGTTACCACGCTTTTCCCTTCCAGATGGGCGATGGCAACTTTTTTCAGCTGAAACTGACCATACATCTGTTTCAACTCTCTAAATAACAACTCTGCCTGTTGAAATGTTAGGTAGGGGAAATTTTTTGAAATCCGCTGAGAATAACCTGAACTATGATCCAATACCTCGATGATAGCAAGTAACTCACTATCATCCTCTGGACCTCTTCCATCTTCCCAGGTAATTTCTAGAAATAGATCATCTGTAATCGTACAGCGACCTTTATTAAAGAGTGAAAAAGCCATAAATCACCACCCCTTAACTTTTCACGAAATCAAAAATCCATTCAATAATACTTGGTCCCGCTGAAACACCAATAATTGCAATTGCAATTGATACCCAATGTTTTTTCATTGAGGCTTTTAACTCCCGTCCACCAAACGCATAAATGAGCGAGGTGACAACGGCAGCTAGACCAAATAGCGCAACACTGACTAGCTGAACTTTTGTAATTCCTTGTTTTGCCAAGTTATCCGACTTAACAAATGGATCGTCCGCATACACGGTAGATCCTGTTAGGAATAGGGAAAGGCTCAATAAAAACATCTGTGATTTTGTTTTTACTTGCTGAATTTGTCTTGTCAAATAATTTTTCATAGAAATCCTCCTTTGTTTTTTTGACAACGTTAGTATAATAGATAATTGAAAAAAATTTTTTAAAGGGACAATCATTTTTTTCAAGGTGAGTTTTAAGAAAATAAAGCTTCACCAAATGACGTATTTTCAGCTTCGACCTCGAATAATATTTTTCTTTTGTCTTCACGGTGATACTCATCTGGTGCATCACCTTCTACCCAAAGATGGAAATGATACTCTTGGTTGGGATCAGATAAGTTCAGAAACTCTTTAGAAATTAAAGGAAGTACTTTATGCTTAATCACTCTTTCAAGTGGTCGTGCACCGTCCTTTATATTTGTTCCTACATCCAATAAATAAGTAACCAAACTTTCTTCGTAAGAGAGAGTCAACTTTTTATTCTTCATTCTTTCTTGAATTTCTGATAGCTGTTTGACAATAATTTCCTTATTCACTTCCTCGTCTAACATGTTAAAAATCAATTTATATTCAATTCGATTGAGAAATTCTGGTCGGAATTTAGTCTCCAATTCCAACGTCATGCTCTTTTCAAACTGAATTTTATCCCTATCGGTTAGCTTTTTAAAATTCCCTTTCAATTCGTACTGCTTAATAATTTTTTGAGAACCAATATTCGTAGTAATAATGACAATCGTATTCTTAAAGCTCACTTGCCTTCCAGTTGAATCAGTCAAACGTCCTGCATCAAGCACCTGCAAAAATAAATCTACAACTTCCGAGTGTGCTTTCTCCACCTCGTCGATCAGAATAACGCTATAAGGTTTCTGTTTAATCTTCTCAGTCAATTGACCTTTCGTTCTAGTTTGACGATCGCCAATCAGCTTTGTGATATCTCCCTTTTGTTTATACTCAGACATATCAAAGCGAATGATTGCATCCTCATCATCAAACATCCCCTCTGCCAATGCCAGGGCAAGCTCTGTTTTCCCAACTCCTGAAGTTCCTAAAAACATGAAGGAAGACAAGGGCTTTCTTTGATCCTGTAAGCCAGCTTGTGCAACAGTTATAGCGTTCACAACAGCTTCTACAGCCTCATCTTGGCCTTTAACACGTCGTGACAGCTTTTCTTTTAAACCATCTAGCCTTTCCTTGTCACCTTTTAAAATCGTCGTGACAGGAATACCTGTTTTATTTTTCAGCACCTCTGCAATTTCTTGCTTACCTACATGGCCTAACCCATTTGTAGAACAAATTGTCGCTGCTTCATCTATTAAGTCGAAGGCTTTATCAGGTAAAAATTGATCAGGTATGTAGCGAACAGATAGAAGTACAGCTTGTTTTACAGCATCGGAACTAATAGACACCTGGTGAAATTTTTCATAAATAGTTTTAGCTTGTTCAAGAATTTCAATCGCTTGAGTAGTTGTTGGCTCCTCAACTATAATTGGCTGCATCCTTCGCTCTAGCGCTCGATCCTGTTCGACATACTCATGAAATTCATCTAAAGTAGTTGCGCCAATCAATTGCATCTCACCACGTGACAAAACTGGCTTTACAATATTTCCAGCATCTAAAGCGCCCTTATCTGAACCACCAGCACCAACAATAGTATGAAATTCATCAATAAAGAGAAGATTCTCTCCTTTGGTTTCTACCATCTCCTCAATAATTTTTTTAAACTTAACAATAAATCCTCCATCCTCATCTGACATTAAGCTAGATAGTTCCAGAGAACGCACGGTCAAATTTTTTAATTTTGGAGATACCTGGTTTCTTAAAATGGCTAAAGCAAATCCTTCAACAATAGCTGTTTTTCCAACTCCAGCTTCTCCTACCAAAATAGGATTATTCTTAGTTCGCCTGAGAAGAGTGGTCTGAACAGCTTCTACTTCTTTATCACGTCCGTACACCTGATAATCTTCCGCTTTTTTTGAAACTTTTTCTGTCAAATTATCTGTATAACGATCTAAATAGGGTGTTTTTTTCTTTTCTTCAGTAGTCACACTTAGTCACCTCTTTCTTTTACTTCCTTGATTTGAAGAGTGAGCTTATCTTTTATCGCATCCACAAATTCTCGTGGATTGATTGTCCCTTCTCCAATCTGAGATAGAAACATTTCCCAGCCTCCTGTTGTCTCTGGATCAGAGAATTCATTGTCATAGAGATAATTGATAAGTAGATAGGCCTTATTGGTGGGAGTTAGTTGACCTGTTTTTTTATCTTTAACAACATAACCCTTACTTTGAATTTTTTTAATGATTTCTCCTCTAGTGGCTTGTGTTCCCAAGCCATATTTAGGAAATATTTGGCCAATCAATTGGCTTTCAGTTAGTCTTTTAGGTGGTTTCGTTTCACCCCCTACAATCTGAACCTGCGTATCAATTTTATCTCCCACTTGATAATCAGGAACTTCAACTGGACCTCGTACCTTTCGTGAACTCCATTCAGCCCATCCTAATTTATGAAGCGTTCTACCCTTTGTTTTAAAAACAAGACCATTATTTTCTACTTCAATTGTTTTGGTTGAATAATAACAATCATCCGCAAACATCAAGATTGCCTGCTTCACAACTGCTTCATAAATCAGTCGTTGGTCAGTTTTTAAATTTGAAAGGTTTGGAATTCTTTCAGTCGGAATCAAGGCTGAGTGGCTTGTACCAGATACTTTTTCATCATTGACATAATCTTCTCTAGGCTCCAAAAACGCTGGCTGAAAATGACAATTAATAGCTTTTTGATAGGCAGATAGATTTTCTTTTAAATCGTTAAACTCAAATTGATTGATGTATTCTGAATCTGGTCGTGGATAGGATAGAAATCCTTCCAAATACAGTCCCTCAACAATGCTCTCTGTTTTATCTGAGTCAAATTTCCAAGCGCTTGCTGCAAAACTTTGTAATGCAGACAAGGTAAATAATTGTGGAGCTGATTTCTGATGATTTTCTACCTCAACTGAAGAAATAACAGAGGTGGTTGATAATCCCCTTGAAGAGGCTAAAATAGCCTCACTATCCTTAGTTTTGTCTTTTGTGGTGAAAAATACCCCATTTTTCTTATCCTCCAACTGAAGCTTCCAATATTTTTCTGGAGTAAAGTTGCGAATCTCTAAATCATTCTCACAAACTAGTCTGACCGCTGGTGTTTGAACTCGGCCAACAGATAGATGGCTACCTTTTGTTCGAGGGAGTTGCCCTCTTGCTTGAAGATCAATCGTTGCAAGAGGTGATAAATTCATGCCTACCAACCAATCGCTTTGTGCACGTGCTTCAGCTTCTAAATAGTAATTATAGGTTTCTGAAGGTTCCTTCAATTCCTGAAAAGCTTTTTGAAGAGTTTTCTTTGTCATGGAGCTTGCCCAAAGACGTTTCCAAATTTTCTCCTTGCCTCCTGGTATATGCGATAAAATAGAGTACGCAATCCGCTCTCCTTCTCTATCAGCATCCGTCCCAATAATCACTTGATCCGCTGCTACCACTTCATCATAAATTCTCTTGAATTTTTCTCTTGAATTTTTGTCCTCTTTGAGATGTTGCTTAAATGAAACATTTGTCAGAGGTAATTTATCAAGTGACCAGTTGTCTGGTTCACTGTATTCAAATAGGTGCCCTTCAGCAGCCACCACATGAACTTCAGCTGGAAAATAGAGTGGTTGCCTGATAACATAGACACCTTTCTTTTTACTAAATTGTCCTAAAGCTGTAGCGTAAGCTTCTGCCTGTTTCTCTTTTTCAGCCAGAATAACTATAACCATATCATTCTCCTTCTACTTCATTTTCTGTCATTGTAAGCTATAATTAAAAAATATTTTGTAAAGGGACATTGGCACAGAGTAGAACGAGTTCATATCAAAGAACAACACAAAAAGTTATATAACTTTTTATACAAAAAAGAGGCTCATAAAGAGCACTCTTTCTATACTTTAAGCCCCTTTTTTGGGCTTTGGATAAAATTTTGATTTTGTCCCACCTGTCTATTCAACTGATAAGGCTTTGTATGTTGTTCAACACTTTTTACAATCTTAGATACTGTTCCATGAATCCGTTTCATAGATTGCGCTAGTTGTTGATCATCAAGAGAGGTCAAATTATCAGTCCAAATTGCCATATAGCGAATGGCTTTCTCAGAGGTATCTAATCCAAAATGGTTAGAAACGAGATAACTTGTCATCTCAGCTTCAAGTTCTCTACGATCTTTTGAGACTTCTTCCTTATACGAGTTAGCAAATTTAGGATTATGTAGACTAGCATGCGCCAACTCGTGAATAGTGGTTGCAACGACTTCTCCAGGAGTATTATCTGGATTCAAAAGTATCTTTTGTTCATCTGGATAAAAAGCTCCTTTCGCACTCCTCAACTCTTTTGCATCGTCTTGATAGATTGTGACCCCAATATTCTTAGCATAGTCTGAAAGTCCTTCAAGCACCTCTTTTGTACGAATATGATCCATATTAAAGTTATAGTGACGATTTGGCATCGCTTTGGGATAAAATTCAGGCTTCAAGGTTGTTTGGGACAACTCAAATACTTTATACGTAGCGAATTTAGCTAAGCCTGTATTTGAATCTCTTTCTTGGAAGAAGCGAGATTTCAATTTTCCTTCTTTCTTTAAAACCTTTTCTTCAGGTGTCGCTTCAGAAAGTCTTTTATATTTTGGATTGCCTTTTCCATTTTTTACCTGGTTCCCATTTTCATCCAATACAGGAATCATTTCAACCATCATAGGTCTAAACAAGGTAATATGTGATTTTTCTCCTGTCTTAACCGAAAGATTGTTATGGACAACTTCTCTTGTTCGACCTGTTTTTTTATTGGTATAGGTATTTCTAGTTTCAAATACCTGATCTGAAGTAATCCCAAGAACTTCCCCCATCGATTGCCATTGATTATAGGTTGCGACTGCACTCGCTCCTGGCCACTGTTCCTGAATCAAAGCTACATTTCTAGGAGAAAGTTCTGGAAACTTACTCATAAAATTCAGATACTCTTCTAACCGTTCTGGTGTTTCTGTGTACTCCCTCACTTTTTGAAAAGCAACTTCACTCAATTCATGAGGCGTTAAAGTAGCATAATCAATACTACTTGAGTTTACTTCAGGGGTTTCCAAATCCGAAATAGATTCCTCTTTCAGAATCTCCTCTACACGCTGAAGCAAATTAGTTTTAGTTTCTTGCTTAGAAGATTGAAAAGCTACCGTTTTTCTTGTATCAGGAGTTTGACCCTCTCCTTCTTCTATCAATCGAGCTGATTCATTCGCTTCCAGGGAAATTTCCTTATTCACCACTCTATTTTCCAGCTGAGAAAGAATTTCTTCATCCATCGATGCTAGTTCAGATTGACCGTTGAGTCGACGATATCCTAACCCTAGCATTTGTGAAATTGGTGTAGTCTCATCTCCAATATCATAACGAATTCCCTCCTTAATCAATTCACCACCTGGAGCATAAACATCAAACTTAATTTTGGTAGGAGGGATATAGCCTTCAGTATTGCCTGCTGTTATTTGTTTTATTCCTTCTTGATGAATTGGATAAAAGTCCTGATTGGCCTTATATAGCTCCCTAGCAAAATCTTGATAAGATATCAGCTCTGTCTCTTTAAATGGCAATTTCGGGCCACCTGGGCGATCCTCAGACCATTGAAGGCGTACATGGTAGTTCTCCTTATAAATATGATCTTGTGTCCATTCTTTATAAAAATCTGAATTTGTATCTAGGAGATGATCTTTCCCAGCTGCAGCAACAATCTGATCAAATTTATCATTGTACTGTTTCGCATAGTCAAGATACTGATTCCAGGCTTGATGAAATTCTTCTGGAGTTTTTGAAATGTCACCTGGCACACCTAAATTATAGACAGTATCTAAGACTTGAGTAAAGGTAGCTGAATCAAGTGAGGTTTTATTCAGTGTGTTCTCTGGAGCTGGTAGTTCAGGTTCATCAGAAACCTCCTCATACTTCTTATTTTTTAAGATAGATAACATTTCCTCGCCACCATCTTTAACATATTCATCATTAATCGATAGCTGTTCAATCTGGCCATCACGTTCACGGAACACACCAAGAATAGGTGTTTTATCTACCGTATCTAGTTCCTTGGTAATTTTTGTCCGAGACTTAAAAACTGATATTGGAATATAGTTTTCTTCCTCTAACTCTTTGAATAACAAGATAATATCTTTATCATCAGACTTTATAAGACTATCAAAACGTCCACCATATCGCCTAAGATTAGTTAAATCATCAAAATAGAACGAAGTACTTTCTGTTGCGACTGAAAGATCTGATAAGACCTTTAGTTTGTCAAAAGCCGCATCATTATTAGCCAATAAAATATTGTCAAAATGCCCATTTCCTTCTGCAAAATCATGTAAAGTTTTCTCAGGTGTCTGCCCTAATGCAATTGGCTTAATTCCTGTTAGGTGCATGAAGTGCTTTTCTTCAAAATGCACTTGTACAGTCTTATCAGGGGTAACATAATAAATCTTTGAGTTTGCCAACTCATCCAAATAATATTGTGCTGCATTTTGCAAAGCTAGTCTACGGATTGGACGATTTAATTTAGTTAATTCATCCAAGGAAATAGAGTGATAGTAGCCATCATTACTTGACTGAAACTCTTCATTTATGGTAAAATAAAGTAAATGAGAGGATGTCGTAGGACGACTGGTAACAGAGCGTTCAAAGGTGCCAACTTTTGGTACGGGTGTGGGACTGCCTTCAGCTTCGGGCTGTAAAGACCCCAGACTACCACTGGTCCTCTCATTTTTTTGTTGCTCCAAAATCACATCTAGCTCTTGAGATTTCTCAGGGGCTTTTTCTTCTGAAGTCTCCATTATCTTAATAGGATGAGTCTCAAGACGTGACATCAAGTTATCCAACAATTCATGATTTAAAACCACTTCTCCCTCTTGCCCTTCCAGATAGTGGAACAATGTATTTGGAGTTACCACAAAACCATAGGTAAAATCTCTTTTACCCGATTCAATCAATGGATACTCCAGCATTCGCTCAATCGATTGTGATAGATTATCAAGGGTTCTTTCACCAAAATAGACGCCAAAACTGTCACTTGAAAGGCTTTCTATCTGCTTGTTACTATTGTAGGCTGCTATTGCAAGTTCACCAATAAACTGGGTTGAAATATCTACTCCCAAAGTTCTCTGATGAGGTTTCAATGCTTGATACAAAGAATCCTGCTCAGAAGTCCCTTTTTTCTTGTATAAATCAACCGTTCGATCATCAATAGAGGTTAAAAGTGAATGAATAGGAGACAATACTTCCATTCGTTTAGCGTTGAGGTATTTAGTAGGATGGCTATTTCCTAACTTCGCAAAGACATCATACAGATAGAAATCTGGTGCAAATTCGATTGATAATTCTCCAGATTGAATCCGATTATTTAATCTCTTAGTTAATGCTTCGTTTTCCTGCTTTACCTCTTCGTAGCTCATCAATCTTTCAGCATTCTTTTCTGTATTGGCAATAGATTCTTGATTGCTTGGAATATGTTTGTCTTCCATAGTCAGATCTGTTTCAGAGGATCTAGTCGACTGAACAGAAAAAGAGATATTATTCCAATTTTCCTTCAACCATGTTGCATCTTCAGGAGAAAGGTGGCTGGTATCAGGAAAGGGACTTGATTCTGATAAAGTTGCTTCAGCCTTTTCTTCAAATTCTGATTCTCGACTATCAGATTTTTCTTCCTGTTTATTCTTTAGAACATCATTCCAGTCTGTTTTATCTTGCCCTGGTCTTAGTTCTGGTAGATCCGAATTGATAACAGCTCCTTTTGCTTCCAATTCTTGAATGAATGTTCTACCTGCTTTATCATTATCTAAAGCTAGGGTAATTAAATCCGCATTTTTCCCATCTTCAAAAAAGTGATGATCAATAGCTACTTGAAGCCCGTCTGCCATTTGTTCAGGTGTCCATCTTAGTGGTTTTCCTGAAATTTCAGCTTGAATTTGAGATAGATGACGCCCAATAGTCGATTCTTTCAAACCATCCATAGAAACTAATCTGACGTCCTGAAGACTATCCTTGTGCAATTCATAGTAGGACATTAAATCGATTGGACTCTCAGTGAAAATCAATCGTTTTGGACTGCCAATATCAACATGAATACCAGTCATAGGATCGGAGTTTTTCATAATCACTTTAGCATATCCATGTTTTGGCCACTTCTCCCAATTTTCCTGTATTCCTTGTAAAGAGGCTCCAACAACTTCACCTGAAGAAGAAAGGGACTTGAATACAATGACTGGCTCAATCGCATTTGTTGAATTTCCGCTATTACCTTCCGCAAAGTAGTCAAGTTTGGCATTAGCTTGGGCTAAAACGCCCTGTTCCAAAAAATAATCAATCGTTTCATCGGATAGCCCACGTTGATTTCGTAAGTAGTCTCGTCCAGCTGATAACGGCTGCTCGTATTTCTCAAGATAGTATTTAAAATCCTCTTGAGGCCTTTCAACCATTTGAAACTCTTTAAAATTTCCATCATTTAAAAAATCTACCGATTGGTTAAAATCTACTTCCTTTATTGTCTCAACCAAAGAAATCGCATCTCCACCTGTATTTCTAGAAAACCATTTCCATAAATTCTTATCAGGTGAAATAACTAGGCTATCATGTTCTTTCCATCGATAGTCTCGTCCAGATTGAACCAGCTCCATCTGGAGCTCGTTTGCAACATCCAAAATATCTCTAGAACGTGCAAATTCAACACGTTCTCTACGACTTTTCCCACGTCTTGATTCTTGTTCTGTCATATAAAATCTCCTTAAAATCCTTCATACTGTGGTTTGTACGGCTCTTTCTCTGCTTGTAGAAACGTTTCTGGATCTAAGTGAACCAATTCCCCTACTGAAAAAGATTCAAATAGCTCAGAATTTTCCTTAAAATCTAGAACCATTTCTAAATCAGAATTTCTTCCTTGACCCTCAAAATGCACTTGCTTATTATCGGCATTCATTGCCGTAATTAACCATTCAGCTGAAAAGTCAAAGGCTTCAACTGCTACATCTGGAAATACTAGCTCCATTTTTCTTCTCCTTTCTCTTTTTATCCTTCTATTCTATGTAATAATCGAAAAATCACAGTTAAAGGGACAATATAATTCCATTTTCAACAAAAAAGTCATTGCTTTTACAATGACTCTTATATACTTTGTCCTTTTTCCTCAAGTTCTTGCCTCTCATCACTTCTCTCACGTTCCATAAGGGCTTTTTTATTTGCACGTTGGGCCCTTTGAAGAGAATTGGTCAAATTTCTCATAAAATCTGTATTGATGATTGCTTTGCCTTGGGATTGTTGGACGTTTTTTCTTTGCAAGTTCTTCCTTTCTTGCATTTTATGTGAAACAGCTTGAGCTAACTGACTTTTCTGATTGCTTTCTTCCTCTGGCAATATTTTTTGATAGAGTGATTTGAGTTCAGAAAATCCTTTCGCATTCTCCCGTTTTAATTTTTGAATAGTCGTTTGATCAGTCGTTTGTGAAATTTCCTTGTTTCGACTGTAAATCTGATGTTTCAGCTGAAAAATTGAGATATGGGTCTGTAGTTCTTCTATATAGCTATCTTTCGTAACAGGATAGCCCTTTAGAATAGTCAGCACTCCTTCATCTTGAAGAGGTTGAACTGCCGCTAATTCTCCCTTCAGACGTTTAATAGGTGCTTGAATTGTTAATGAATCAGCCTTTTCTACTGAAAAAGAAACACTATCTTCAAATTGGTTAGCAAGAGATTGTTTTAAAGATTGGTCTGCTTCACCTAGTTTATAATTTGGAGTCAGTTGCAATTCAGTCAGCTTCAGTCTTTGAAGAATCTCCTTCTTTTTCAATTCAACAAATGGCTGATCCGTTTCAAGTGGTTGAATTTGATCAAAAAGAGTTTTACGAACTAATAAACTACTTTGTTTTTCCTCCAATAAACTCAATTTTAAAGCATAGCGAAATGTTCCTAACTCCTGGCGCTCTTTTAATGATCGATCACTTTTCTTTTTAGCTGCTTCTACAAGATCTTTCAAATCAGCCGAAGAAAATAGCGATAAGTCTCGTAAACCAAGTTGCTTCTTCAGTAAGTCTTCTTTCATCTGACTCACATCATAAACTAATTCCGTAACATATTCAGGACGTCCCAAACCTGTTCCGTGTTTGTCATAAGCAGCATAGACTGGTTTTGTAATTTCAATGGGTTTTGCCCCATCTTTCAAATCATAACCCAGTTTTTTCCAGGAATCTAGTGTTTTGATAACACTTGCATTTGGATCCTGTTCTAAAATCCTTTGTTGGTTCTTTACTGAGAAATTGGCCAAATTTTTTTCCAGCCGAACGTCAGCTATTTCAGGAGCATTCTCACGAAATAGGTGCAAGATCTTATTTGCTAGTCGTTCTCTCAATTCCTTCTCTCGACTCGCTATTAATTGCTGCAGATGATAGCCTGCAGCCTCCTGTTGTGTTTTCTCAAAACGACCATCAACTTTCCGAATCTTCTCGTAGGTTGATTTTTTTTCAGCTGAATAAGCTCCTCTATAGGTTTCTAGAAAGTTCTTCGTTTCTTTTAGAAATTCTTGATAGAGCTCTTTCCCATCATTTTCTAAATAGGAGTCCAGATAGCGGTCAAGGAAGAATTTACTGACTGCAAAATCTCTTGCATTTGATCCATAACGCCATTTTTTATCCATTGGCAAATGGTTGTAAGCCTGCTCCAAAAAATTTTTTTCAGCCGAAGAACGAACCTTCTGATCTCTAAATACAGAATTAATCAATTCACTTCTGATATTCGCCAAGATTTGTTCTCGTCGAACAATCATTCCTCTAGTCTGTTCATTCAACAGACCATGAAAAACATCACTTTTAAAACGCTCAATAGTTTTCTGGGAAAAGTTTCCTCTAAATTCCATTCGTCCACGAGGTCGATAGAAAATTTTTTCTCTTGCAGATTCAACTTCAGATAAACCAAAATGCACATGAATATTGTCCGTGTTCAAGTGAATATTGGCCCACCAAAATGATGAATCAGATAAGCCTTCTTTTTCAATCAACCTTGGCAATGCTTCACGTATGACAGACTTGATAGCTTGCTGATCGACTTTCCCAGTTTCCAAATCATATAATCCTTCTTTGGCTAAAAAATCATTATCAAAAGAGATAACACCCTGCCATAGAAGAGAGCCATTTTGATAAGCCTGTTCTAACTTACTTTTCAATTCAGTTACTTTGCTACGCTGCAAGTAATTGGCCTCTTTTGTAAAAATCGCTGTCATCTCTTCATTTTGGTTTTCAGTAGCATAAGAACGATTCATATAATCGATGTACTCCTGGAAATTAAGTTTTGTTTCTGGAACTTCAGCTTGGATTTTTTGTAGTTCATCTTCAGTTAGAGACTCAATATTTTGTCTGTGCGTTTCTAAATTTAATTCATTATCAACCTCGACAGCTTCGTCTCTATTGGTGTAGTCTACAAACCCACTATTTGCTTCTGTATATTGCAGCATGAAGGTAATACTTGGACTAGAAGATACGTTCATTATTTTCCTCTCTTTGAATTAAAATAGTCCATTTTTTCTTAAAAGAGCATAGTCTTTTAATAACGGTTGTAATTCTTCAGGTTCAACTTGAAAATCATTGATCCACCGTCCTGATTGAGAAATGTGTAATTCTTTTTGCTCTTCAATAAATTGCATGGGAATCAATAAGATATTTGGTTCTTCTAACTCTGAACCACTTTCTCGTTCTAAAAAGGCGACAATAAAATCTTGATTTCCTTTTGTCCTCAATTGCCAGTGATGAGAGTTCCCGTTTTTCCTTTTATACAATGAGCTGTATTTTACATCAATCGTTAGACCATCTAGCCAAAAATCATATACTGGATTATTTTTCTTGAAATACTTATTCGCATCCGTTGCATCTGGAACATATTTTTGAAAAAGCTCCTCGGCCATTCCCCCGAGCTTAGCTGTCCTAGAACCATACTGAATTTTATCTTGAATTTTAAGGCAGCCACTCTTTATTAATTTCAAATGAGCTATATGAGTAGGCAGGCCTGACTGTTTCACCGCTTCATGAAAATCTCCTGTTTCTAAATAGATTTCAACAATATCTACCATTTACTGTACCTCAATGAGAATGTTTGATAGTTTGACCACGTGCAATATCTTCTTGAATGACATCGTTGATTCTTGCCATCAATTCATGCTGTGTAGGATCCAATCGTGAATGAATAGATTCCAATTCTTGAACATCAAAATCATCTTTCGTAATAGCATGAAAGTTGGTTAGCGTTAGATAGAGAATTTGATCAAGTTGACGATGAATTGCCTTGTTATCATTTCCAGAATCAAAGGCATCCCCAAAATTTTTTTCCAGCTGAGTCAGTCGCTCATAGAAATTTTTTCCTTCTCCTAATTCAATAAAAAGTTTATAAAAAACTTCAATCAAAGTGACAAGCGTTGCTGAATTATTTCGATACTGTTTCTGCAAAGCAGACGATTCTTTCAAGTAGGATTTTATTTCCTTAAATTTTTCATGTGTTTCTTCGCTAAAATATAAGCTAAGTCTTGGATTCATTTTTCCCTCCTCAATTTTTCTGAGATGATCCTGTCAAATAATTGATTTTGTATCCTGGTTGAATATTAAAGATATATACATCAAATGAGATCTCATCATCTTCAATACTCTGTGCTTCCATACGAACTCCTCTAGCAACTAATTCCACATTTCTAAATATAGGTGTTACTCGATAGCGGACATGGTGGTTCGTATTTTTTATGTAGTTAGCAATCTTATTTTCATAGTAAACCATTGATGATTGTTCATCTTCAAAATTTGCATTTAAAGCACGTGTACCTGTAAATAAATTTTTAGCATTCGCATTCTCTCCACTTAATTGAAAACCGATTAAGTGAGAACGATTATATAAATAATCTTCTTTTCCGTTGAAAATTATTTTTTTATTTTTCCATCCTGTTGGTGTAATAGACGAAATAGATTCTCTATCTTCAGTTGGCATCAAATCTTTTCCCAACATCGCTTCAGCAATTCCTACACGGTTTAAAAAATCTAGATCAGAATATTTTTCCCAGCTGCCATTTTCTAAACTCAATTCGTCTTTTGTAAATTGTGATTTTTCATTGACGATAATCACTTGATTTTTTTCATCATACTCCTTCGATTTCAAATCATCATTTTTCAGAGTAGGATTCAAATTTGAGTTGGAATTTTTTTCTTCAGCTGAATCGGCTATGTTCAATTGATTTGGGATATCATTTTGTGTCAAGCCAGATTTGATAGCATTAAAATTGTTAGGTTGTACGATAAAGATCGCAAGAAAAATGAGAATGATGAACAGTGATTTATTCTTCTTCATTTTCAAACACCACCTGACCGTCGTTCAGCTTCAAGTGCTGATACATCATCCATAAAATGTAACCAATTTGTGGTTAGTTCGTTTACAATATCTTGTTTAACATTTAAAGCTGAAAGAGAAATTTCATTCTTCAACATCAATTCTAAAATCTGACTTTGTTGTTGTTTGATATCAGATAATGTTTCTGCAAATTGATTATTGTACAAATTCAATCCGTCATTCATTACGATATTTTGAATTTGCGATAACATAAACTCATTGAAACTTGAATAGTTATATTTTTTTGAAATAGCCTGAAGTTGTTCAAACATATCACCAGGAACATTTCTAATTAAAAAATTTTTAGTCATCACTTTCCACCTCCCCTTCATACTCTAACCAACGTGAAATATGATTGCCATAACGATCCATTTTTTCTTCAAATTCAGATAGTATCCTTGTCTGTTTTTTCATTTGTTTCAGAACATGGTCAGAAGCTAATTTCATATTTTCTAAATGAGCCACATACAAATCTTGAGCACGATTAAATTTTCCATACTCAATTTTTTCACGACAGATTGAGAGCAGAAAATCATTAAATGACTTGGCTTTATTTTTCTTAGCTAGAGCTTTTAGATAGCTAACCTCTTCCTGTGTTAATCCTCTAATGAGAATGTCCATCTGTATCCTCCATCTTATTATTTATTGTCCCAAAAGCAGGACTTCTTTTTTCTTTTGTCGAAGCAAAAGCAAAAAGAAGCAAAAAAGAAAACTTCAACCTCGCAACATCACGAACCGATACGGTTCTATTTTTGCGGTTTTTCAACACACTAACACACACAGAGGGACTAAGGTCCTTTTTAGGTGTGTTGTGGTAGAAAAGAGCATAAGGGAAACTGATATCACGTTCCGTGATATGTTGATAGTATCAACGTTTCCAATGATATCAATTTTCTCGGTTTCACCTACTTACACACACAAGCTATACTTACCTTTACACACTTTATAGGTGTTATACTTACACTGTTTTTATTCTTTACATACTTTTACATACACCATTTTTGACTTTATTTAGAAGTTCAAAACTCAAAAATTAAGACTGATTTTCAGCTGGAAGAGAGCCTTCTTCACGATTTTTCTTCGCTGCTAAACGTTGTTCTTTTTCCTCTTCTTTGATGAGACCTAGTTCCATTTTTAACTCTTCAAAAATCGATTCATACGACTGATTTTTATTTTTCTTCAATTGAATTTGAACATAGATTTTACCAATTTGTTTTTGAAGATTCTCTTCTGCTTCTTTACGTTCCTTTTCCAAAAGGGCAACTTTTTTCTTTGCCTCTTCTAGTTGATTATCAATTTTTGTTAAATCATTTTTAGCCATGATTACTTCTCCTTTTTATTTAATTAATCCAATTGTAACCGAAAATCTCAAATTATTTTTTAAAGGGACAATCATAAAAAATAAATCCCCTTAATTCAAAAATTAAGGAGATTTTTGACTGCTATTTGTTGGTAAACACAAACTCGCTCATCATCGAAAATGCGCTCTTTGTTTCACTTTTTTAATTCATTTCTACAGTTTCAATAGGATTTGAAAATTCAAATGTTCCATCTTTGACTGCCTGTTTTTTCTTATCCAAAGACTCTAATTTAGCCTTTAACTTCTCAATGTTTTTATAAGCTGTTTCAATAGTTCTGTTCTTCGTTTCGATATTGGTATCCAGCGTAGCAATATTCTTTTGATTGGCTTCGAGATCATCACCTGTTAGATATTTTGCTTCCGCTTGAAGACTCGCTTTTCGTGAATTATCATCTTCAATTGATTCCTTTAATTGAGCAATTGAGGTTGTCAATTTTTGAGACTGTTCATTCTGGAAATTGATCTCTTTTTCTATTTCCTGAAGAGTAAATTCTTCTCTGGAGACAACCTCAATAGCTTTAATTTCAAGCTGAGTATTTTGAGGAGTTACAAAAAATTGTACAGTGTCATCTTCTTCAGATTTCTTCTGAGAAACCTTTTTAGAATCACTGGATGGCGATGAAATATTCACATCAATTGAACTAGAAGCGACTGTCTGATTTGTCACATCGATCGCAAATGCACCAAAATTTTTCGGAACTCCTTTAATAATAACTGATACTTTATTATCAATGATTGGGACAACATCCATTTCTATTTTTGAATCTTTATGTTGCGCATAAAGTTTCCATTTCAATCGTTTGGCATCGATGCCCCGATCTATCGAAGTCGTAGCATCTTTCGTCTCAAATTGTAAAACAATAATTCCAGTATCTGGTGAATATTCCTGGCTGACCAGTTTCATCTCACCACTGCCATTCGCAAAAATCTGCTTTGTTTTGAGTTGTTCTGAAGTATAAGTTTGTCTTTGTGGCGAGAAAATTGCTCCCATCAAAAGGGTCAACCAGGTCACAAACAACATTGAGAAAATAACTAGTTTTCTCTTAATAATATTCTCTTGAAACCAAACTTTAATCTTAATAAATGGTTTCAAAATTGGGCTAGATTTTATCTTTTCAATCCATCGTTTTGCTGTCTCTATCATGATAGATTTATCCTTTCTATTCTATGTGAAATAATGATAAAATAAAATAAAAATTATTAGTGAGGTAATTATTTATGTCTTTTCAATCTGCTTATAGTTTAGAATTAAAACAACACGTAACTCCAAAAGAAGCCTTTGATTTTTCCTGTTCTCTAATCGGAACTCCTAATCATTTAACTGATGCCAAAAAATTTCAATGTGGAGAAAAATGCTCCTTCAAATTAACCTTAGCTAACTTCAATAATCCAGACTTTAATAAAACTCCCTATTTTACTCCTGGGGCAAGAAATCAAAAACATGACCCTAATAATTGTCAACGTATGATTGAACATTATCAACAAAGGGAACAAGAAGTAACGTCTGAAAATCATATCTCTTTTTATCGTGAGAAAAATAAACTGATTATTGACTTAGACCTTGTTAAAGGGAGCTTGGCTACTATAACTAAACCTAGACAGAAAGACGAATCCAATTTTTCTTCTGAGTCAAATAAAGATGAAATTCATCGTCAGAGCTCTCATTCCTCTCGTACTGATGAGGACAAGAGGACTTTCCGTAGCCATGTGAAACAACTCAGAGACTTAGTCAATTATTTTTTAGAATACCAGTCTGGAGAGAAGTATACATTCTATGATAAATATAAAAGAGAAATCCAACTCGAAAGATACTTTGTCAATCTAAAAGAAGCAAACCAAAGAGGAATAAACCTAGAAGATGTTCATATCTATTATGATACTGCAACAGTAAAGTCTATTGACAACAAAGAGAACCCTGAAAAAAGTTATTTTTTAGTTAGATTCCATAGTTTATGCACAATTGAACAAGACTCTAATTATCCAACTATAACGATTAACAAAAGCCTCGCTAGCCATCATGGAGTTAAAGGAAAGCTGAAAATATTAGAAAAAGCATCAAAAGATAAACAACCTCTTAAACTATTTTACTTTGGAAAGTTTGTTAAGCATAGTTCTAAGAAATACATTAATCCCGACGTAAGCTATGAAGATATTTTGGACTATTTAGTCATCAGTTAATATTTCAAAATCTAACAATTCTTGATAAGTGAACTCTATAATTTTGTATGAACCAATAAATCTAAAATTCTCTAGAAAATGATTTTCAACAGCTTCCCTAGCTTCCTCAAAACTATTAAAAACTCTTGTACCGCTGATTTCGTCTGACCAAGCTAATTGACCATTTTTTTGTTGGACTAACCAGACACTTTTTCCAACATTGATTTGCATAAGAACAGCGTAATATTTTTGTTCCATATTCTTATTTTCACCTTTCTAATTCTACATAGTATCTATTTATGGTTTTATAATAATGGCTTATCTCTGATTCCCATGCTTCTTATATCCTTTCCAAATAAATGAAACCTTACTTTTCGGCCAAACACTTTTTAGTAACATTAAGAACGCTAATGGCAGCCTTTTCGTTTTAATTTCATTTCCAAAGTTATCACATATAGTTATCCTGAAGAGCGGTACAAACCAGATCGCAATCAAGATAGTTCCAACCACGCCATGCGCAATAGCATTTAAAATTTGATACATACTGTCTCCTTAAATACAACCTAACTTTTCAGGTGCCAAATCCAATGTTAGCCAAAGAGCCTCATCTTGAGAAATATGTGTTAGTCTTCCTCCCTCATCATTAAAACGATGTAGGGTAAACGTTCCATCTGATAATTTTCCTAAAACAACCATTCCTTCATTTGTCCTAGTACGCCATAGTTCACAATCATTTTGAAAGGCTGTCTCGGCCCATTTACTTAGCTTTACCCTTTTAGTCATTTATGGCCTCCTGAATACTTTTCTCATCTGCTACAATCTTTTCCTCTGAATCTCTTGAAGCATATAGATATTTCTTTATTTTTCCCTTACGAATCTTAATGATAGTTGCAGCTTTTTCAACCTGGTATTTTTCTACCAACTTTTGACCTTCTTCTGTCTGAGTGTCAATGTAAAATGTAGGATAGGAACCTTTATTGGCTGCATCTACAACCACACTTTTTCCAACCTGACAGTAAGGACAATCTTTTTTATAAAATACTAGATTTACATTTTGATCAAGTACAGTATTCTGGTATTCCTTCTGAGTAAGGTGAGGATCATAATCTAAGATAAAATAATCTTTATACAGCCTATATCCTCCTAAAACTGCGAGACTCACAAGTAAAATGACAAGAAGAGTCCCTAGAGCTAACTTAACATGCGTAAAAAGCTCTTTCATCCTATCTCCTCCTCATCCATAAAATCAAATATGGAACCTTGAACATAATCAATCTTGGCCAATTCTTTTATTTCTAATTTCAAGTTAGTGAACGTTGTCATCACTTCTTGAAAGAGTAAAGGATCAAATTCCTCGGAATCCAATACACGGACAATTGGCAACATTGGATAATGATCTCTCAACTCCTCCTGCAGGTAATCTGAAATCATTTTATCATTCGAGATAACACTATCTACTCTAATGATCGCTGGAATGCTAGAAATACTCTCCTCGTTTTGATAAAAAGTTAAAGCCACATCCCCTGCAGAAACAGACTCAAATTTTAAATTATCCGATGAAAGCTTAAAATAATAAGCCAATGGTTCCTGACCAACCCCTGTTAGGTAGTATCCTCTAATGATTTTGAATAACTCTGACATCGACCTTTCACCTTCCTAACAAACTTTTAAAAGTCTAAACGGAGCTTGATACACGTCAGGATAGTGAATCAATCTCTTTTTTCTTTGTTCAGGAAGTGGTTTACGGTAATGTTTTTGAAGATACTGAAAAGCTAGTCCCAAGGTATCAAAAACTAAAACTTTATTCTCCCCATTACAAATATAGTCACCTAATTCAAAACTGAAAATTACGTACTTCATTCTTCTTCTCACTTTCTATTTTGGCCAATCATTGCCAATCGATCTGTCTCTAATTCAGAATCATATCCGTTTTCAAAACGAACTTGTTGACGAATCCCTATAAGTGAGAGAACTAAGAAAAGTCCTCCTACAAATATAAGGCTAAAGAATCCAACTAAAATCAAAATCATATCATTCCTCCATAGATTATTTTATATACATTTATATCTGAGCAATAATCGTAGATATAAATGTAAGGCAGATTGCGGGTTTTTAAAATTATCCAATATCAAGCTCAAATAAAGATAGTTGTTGTGTTTGTTTAAAGCCATCTTTAACCCTTTCTATCACTCTCTGAGTGAACTCTATACTTTCTTCAAAGAAAGCAGCAATATTGGCCATATAAGCCTCCTGACGTTCTTTCTTCACCTTGATAAGGGAAAGCAAGATTGCTTTGATAGAGGCTAATCTGATGCCTCCTCCACGGCCGTGTTTGACTGTGAAGAAGATCTTTTGTTCTGTTTTGAGAACCTTCAATACTTTGTCTAATGAGCGCTCAGGAATGTTCAACTTCTCTCGTATCTCTTTTTTCGTCGTCTGGATAAATGGATCCTCGGATTGATAGAAACCTTCTAAATAAGCCATTACGTCTGTTTTCCATTCATAGAGATGACTATTCTTCCTGTCAGCACGTTTCTTCTTAAATTTGTACCAACGTTGCTTCACAAAGAGATCTGAAGCCTTGAGTTCCTGATTGACCCATGCTTTACATAAAGTCATCACATAATCACGACTAGCAGCTTCATATTTTCCTGAGTAGGCGCTTGTGATAATCTTATGATATTCAGCTGAAGAGAGTGGCTCGTCTAGATTCGCATTAAAACTAGAAAGAACCTCCTCACACTCTTCCTGATCGATTCCTGAAGAGAAGTTGGCTAAAGCCAGCGTGAAAAGAACGTTGTTTCTTCCCATCAAGGCTTTTCCACCTTTGATATTCCCCTCTCTCATCAGCAATTGATACCAGGGCTCATCAATCTGTTTCACCCCTTCAGAGCCCGAAATAACCGTCAAATTGGGCTTTTTACTTGGGAAAGGAAGTTCTGATTGCTTCATTGACCAATCTAACCACTCCTGGAATGAATAGGTATAGTCAGGTTCAAAGAATTCGACATTATCGGTTCGAGGAATCCGAGCAATCCCAAAATGGTTACAAGTCAAATCTACTGGTAAAGTTTGAGCAAAGTAATTTCTCAAATTTTGAGAGATAGCTTTAGCCACCTTTACCACTCGAAATTGGGAATGAGCTGTAACATAGGCTGATCCTGATAGGACAAAATAGGCTTGAAATCCCTTATCAGATTTTAGAATCAACGTTGGCATAAAACCTAGCTCCAGAGAAGCGGTTAAAATATCTCCTGTCGTCATTTCTTCAGCTGCAGAGGTAATATCGAAGTCAATGTAGAATGTGTTAATCTGTCTAAGATTATCTTCAGAGTGCCCACGTGTAATCCGTCGACCAGCATCGCTATAGCTTCCATAGCAATATACGTTAGGGGTCCAGTGTGTGAACTGATCCTGGTTCTCTAGCAATGATTCGACGGAGGTTAAAACAACACCACGTGCCTTCACCATATTCGCTTTTGAACGATAAGCAAATACAGAGCCTCGTCTTCCTTCTTCAGCTGAAGAGATGAGCTGTAGATGACTATTCTTAAATTTTTGTGTTCTTAATCCGTCTTTTGTGATGATGGATAAGCATTTTAATAAATCAATCTTTTTCATGGTTTTTAGGACACTCATATCCCTTCACTAGTTATAGTTTGAAGTCAAGTACACTTATAATATATGGCGCCAACTCATTATATGAGAAGTAAATCATTGCCCCTCCTACCAAAATTAAAAATATACTTAACATCCATTCCCAAGGACTTAGAGACAAAAAGAAATCTTTCTCACCACTCCAGCCAAGTCTAATGTCTGTATTTTTAGCTATGATAAATACTCCATTGAACGAAATGCACACTCCTATAATAAACAATACAATAAACAACAAAATCATATAATTTCCTCCTATGTTCATTCTCATTTATTCAACAATTCTTCTGATAACAACCTGGTCTGTAATAAACTTTTGTCTGACAAGATTCATCATTAAATCCATAAAAACAGTGACTACACAGCGTTCTGTTTTTATCTACCCACCAGCAAGGACCATACTTTTCATCGATACAAGGTGTAACCCAGTTGCAAGCACATCGTCTACAAATTCCAGTTTCCATTTTCTATCCCTCGTTTATTCTCATGCTTTTAGGTAGCTTTTTACTCGGTAAGCAGAAACCTTCAGATAAGTCCCCTTTGCTATAAAATTCAGGACTACTTGTCATTACATGGTCACTTCTTCTCCAGCCTCTACGAAGTTGTTTGTAAGATAAAGAAACACGCTTCTCAATTTCTTTAAAACTAAATCCCAACTTCAAATATGTTGTTACAATAGTAGTAGCATGTTCTTTGGACTCTTCGCTTCTTGTTCTTCGCTGAAAGTTAATCTGCTTATCTTCTTCATTTAATGCTATCTGATAATCAATAAACAACTTCCGCATTTCCATAATTTTATGTTGCCAGGCCAAACTGTAAGGCTGCCCTGAATATCGATTCACTAAGTCCTTCACGGGTTGTTTAAATTTCAGCTGAAGAGGATCGAATTCCCCAAGGTCAGAAAAGGGATCAATGAAACCTAATGGTTCGCTTTGAATTAATTCATTGTATAGCGCTTCTCTGTCCATCCTAATATATCTCCTTCTGTTAAATGCACGTCATTGAGTCAAATAAGCTTAACTGGATGGTTGTAGGCGCTTGTTCGCTGTTTCCATTCTTATCATGATCGATAACGTCAAAGATTTCTAACGTGTCTAAATTCATTACAATCTCTAATCCTAACATCGTTGAACTCCTTTCAAATAGAATTTTAAGCGAACAAAAAAGAGAACAGATTTCTCTGTTCTCCTAAAAATATTGAATTATTTGATTTTCTAAAAACTCTTACCACTTACGAAATTTCTCTTGATAACAGATTTTATGCAATTTGTAACCATTCTGTAATAATTCTCTCTTTAAAAAGTGATAAAATAGTAATGTATTGTTAAGGAGAGAAATATGCCCGCTAGAAAATTACACCCGTATGAGTTAGAACAAGAAAGTGTAAAAACTGCTCAGTTTCAAGATTATGTTCCAGAAAATGCTTCTGTCGCTAGTGTAAAGGAAGTTCTATTTTTTGTAAACATCGCATGTTTCTGCGTCTTTTTAGCGATTTTTAGCTTTTTGTTCTTATCACTAAAAGTAAACACTGTCTTATCATTTGCTTTGGCTATCGGCCTTAGTCTTGTAGCATTGCAATTTCAGCGTACTTTTATCAAGAAAAAATTCAAATAAAAACCTTCGATGAATCGAAGGTTTTTTTATTTATTCTTTCGTTTAGAAGGTGTTGAGATAGCTATCTTGACTTGGAGATTTTCTACGTTTTACAAAAATCCATTAAGGTACTTTAAAAAGACACCCAGCAAGTTGGATGTCTTGGTCAAGATTATTTTAGTTTTTCAACCAGGGGCAAAAGCTCTTCGATTTTCTCTACAATCCGCTCTTGCTCCGCGAGAGGGGGGAGGGGGACTATTGCCTTATAGAGTCTTTCATCATTAATAGCAGGATAAGCAACTCCTTTAGAATTTTCAATTGAATTTGCATATCTATCAAAGGTCGGTGAAAGGAGATAGTAAAATAAATATTTATTATAAAAATTATTGAAACAAGCCATTACCGCAAAACCTGTGCTTGCAATAGGTGGATAAACAAAATCCTTATCTATAATGCACATATTGTGGAGATATGGTCTAACTGTTGCATATAGCACATCATCCATATGAACTATTTTTCTTGCTCTGGATGGGGCTTTTTCTGCTTCTATAATGTTCTCATTTTCATTTAATCTCTGATTTTCGTTATCAATAGAACCTATATCTATATACGAAAAAGTTGAAGATGGTTTCTTTTGTCCATGATTATACACTACTTCCCTTAACCTCACCCACTTCCAAGTTTCAGGTATCTCAAAGGGAATTTCGTCTTCTGTGATTTCAGGGAGGGCTTTTTGTTTCTTGAGTTTTCCTTCTTGGATCAGCTGTTGCTTTTCGTCTTGGATGACTTTATAAAGTTCATGGCCTGTGCCTTCTTCTGCTCTTTGCTCGACTAGTTTTCCTTGGATAGCTTGTCCGAGGATAGCCTTTTGCATATCGAGAGGAAACTTTTTGTTGAGTTCTTCTAGTCTATTCCAGGCCTTTTCATATCTTTCAACCAGGGGCAAAAGTTCTTCGATTTTCTCGACAATCCGCTTTTGTTCTGCGAGAGGGGGGAGGGGGAGTATCATCTTTGACAAAGTTTGCCCATTGCAATTCGGCTGTGCTGTAGCAATCGTACCAATACGTAATTGTGACCAATATAGTTCACTGCCCATAAAATATTTTAAGAACTGAGGAACAATGTTTTTTCCATATTGTGTTCTAATAAGATATCCTGCATAAATTGCATTTTCACTTATATTTTTTACCAAAAATGATTTCCCAACAGTTCCGCCTGTTCTAGCAAATAAAATATCATTATTTTTTAGTAAGTATTGCTCAATTTCCTCTTCACGAATATCACAATATGGCACTGTATCCCAACATACAGAATCGTCTTGAATGTCACTTATACGAACCATTTTGATTCGCCCTTCATTTTTTGCAGGAGCATTATACCCATATTGTACCGATTTGGATAAGTCCCCCAACCTCACCCACTTCCAGGTCTCAGGTATCTCAAAGGGGATTTCCTCTTCTGTGATTCCAGGGAGGGCTTTTTGTTTCTTGAGTTTACCTTCTTGGATCAGCTTTTGCTTTTCGTCTTGGATGGCTTTATAAAGCTCTTGACCTGTGCCTTCTTCTGCTCTTTGCTCGACTAGTTTTCCTTGGATAGCCTGCTGCAAGATCGCATTTTTTAATTGTTGGGGGGTCATTGAATCTTACCTCCCAACAGTTTTTCTATCTCTTCTAGGACTCGGTCAATTTCTGCATTGAGGCTGGCTCTCTCTTCTTGGTACTCATGGATCAGGTCGTGTGGGGCTAGTATGACTTCTTCTTCATGTGGGTAGCCACATAGATCGAGATTGTAGCCGTACTTTTCCTCTAGCTCTTCTCTGGTAAATTTCTTAGCCTTGTCAAAACCGTCTACTAGGATTTCTTCTCGTTGATGCCACCAAGAGATAACCGGTTCAAAGTGCTCTAACTTCATGGGTTTTGTTTTTGAGAAGTTCTTGTAGCCTTCTGGTTTGTCTAGTCGATAAATCCAAGTCTCCTTTGTAGGACCTGTCTTAGCAAAGAAAAGAATATTGGTCGTAATCGAAGTATAGGGACTAAAGACACTTGACGGCAAACGGATAATGGTATGTAAATTAAACTCATTTAAGAGTTTCTTTTTGATATTGACCTTGGCATTATCGGTACCGAATAAAAATCCATCTGGCAGGATTACAGCTGCTCGTCCCTTTTCTTTTAGACGATACATGATAACCGACATGAAAAGGTCTGCCGTTTCAGAGCTTGCTAAATCAGCCGGAAAATGACTTTTGACATCTGCTTTCTCGGAACCACCGTAAGGAGGGTTCATCAGGATAACATCAAATTTGTCATCATCTGTATAGTCGAGTACATCTCTCAGTAGCGTATTGTCATGGTAGATTTGCGGAACATCCAAATCATGAAGGAGCATATTGGTAACCGCCAGCATATAGGGAAATTGTTTCTTTTCAATTCCATAGATAGACGAAGAATAGGCTTCTTCATCAGCAACTGTCTCTACCTTTTGATGAAGCTCTTTGAGCCAACTTGTGATAAAGCCACCTGTACCACAAGCCAAGTCCGCCATGGTTTCACCGATCTTCGGCTCTATCATCTTGGCCATAAAGTCCGTTACTGCACGAGGTGTATAGAACTCACCACTAGATCCTGCACTTTGTAGTTCTTTTAGGATGGTCTCATAGATTTCTCCAAAGGCGTGGCTTTCATTATAATCTCCAAAGTCAATTTCATCAATGACATTGATAACTTGTCTCAGAAGGACTCCGTCTTTCATGTAGTTATTGGCATCTTGAAAAACTGTCTGAACAATCGCTTTTTTGATTGGTGTCTCACGAGTGACTGCTAAGTTTTTTAGTGTTGGAAAGAGCGTGTTATTGACAAAATTCAATAAATCATCTCCCGTTAGAGCAACTCCAGTCTTATCATCATGCGCCCAGTTAATCCATCGGCATTCATTGGGAATAATGGAGGTATAATCATCCTCGTTCATTTCCCAGTCACTTTCTTTTGCGTCGTATACTTTTAGAAAGAGCATCCATGTGATTTGCTCAATTCTTTGGGCATCTCCATTGATACCTGCATCGTTCCGCATAATATCTCGTAATCGTTTTATAAATCCTGATAGATTACTCATTATTAAATCCTTCCTTAGTTATAAATTGCATTTTGTAGTTCTTCTACAGCATGTTTATAGCCATCTTTTCCTCCAAAGTAACTAGCAATTTTAGATGGCTTACCTAGTTTCATAAAAGGATCTAATCTCAAAACTTCCGTAGTCGTAATTTCTGTAATTCCTTTATTCATATACTTATCAAGTAGTGCTTCTAACACTTCTTTAGCAACTCCATTATAGTGACTAAAGAAATCCTGTTTCTTTACATTTTCTGCTCGTTCTTTTCTAGTCAGTGGTTTTTGATTAAAGGCAATATGGCATATAAAATCAAAATCATCGACTTCTTCCATAGCCTGTTCTTTTTTGAGTTGTTTGATGTCAATCCCACGCTCTAAGAGTATACTTTGTATCTTGTCTTTTTTGGGGTCTTTTCTCCATTCACGAATAAAGGCGTCTAATGTCGCGTATTCACCCCGAATATTTTCTTTGGTATAATCGACAATACTTTCCTGTCTTAGCAACTTACCATTTGTATCGTAGACAGATACTGTTTTGTGAATGATTTCAACTCTGCATCCATTTCTATCAACAATTGGTTTTATTGCAGGAGGATTTGGTGGGGTAAGACCTCCACCTTTCTTTCTGTTACCACCTTTAGATTTATTTTCAGGGTCAAAGTCATCATCAATTTCAATTGGACCATCCCATTCTGGATCAGCAAAGAGTCTTGAGACATTTCTAAAGTCCATCACGACAAAGTGGGTCTTTCCTTCTTTTTCACGAAGTCTGGTACCACGACCAATAATTTGCTTAAACTCTGTCATCGATCCAATCATTTCATCTAAAACAATCAGTTTTGTCATCTTACAGTCTGCGCCTGTGGATAGAAGTTTAGATGTTGTGGCAATAACAGGATATTTTGCAGATACAGATATAAAGTAATCTAGCTTACTTTTCCCATAATCATCACTTCCTGTAATACGAACACAGTAGTCTGGATTTTCTTTTACCATATCAGCATTATGGTTGACTAGGGCAATTCTCATCCTTTCAGCAGCTTCTTCTGTTGGGCAAAAAACAATTGTTTTTGCCATACGGTCAGTCGCTTTGAGATATTTTGTAATTTCACTAGCTACTTGATTGGTTCTATCTTCTATGATGATGTTGTAATCATAGTCTGTATTGTTATATTCTCTATCTTCAATGAGGTTTCCAAATTTATCTTTTTGTCCTTTGACTGGTCTCCAACCCTCACCAATATCAGTTTTAATATTGATCACCTTAAATGGTGCTAAAAAGCCGTCCTCAATTCCTTTTTTAAGAGAGTAGGTATAAATCGGGTCTCCAAAATAATTGATATTCGAAACATATTTTGTTTCCTTTGGTGTTGCGGTCATCCCAATTTGTGTAGCAGAAGAAAAGTATTCTAAGATTTTTCTCCATCTAGATTCTTCCTTAGCAGAACCGCGATGACACTCGTCTACGATAATGAGATCAAAGAAATCTGGTTTAAACAGTTCAGAAAAATGTTCTTTATCGTCCTCCCCAACTAACTGTTGGTAAAGTGAAAAATAGACCTGATGAGAAGTAATCGTGTTCGGGTCATCCTTAGCTACATTGATTTTATGAATGACTTTTTCAAGAGGAGAAAAATCTTGTTGAATAGACTGATCGACTAAGATATTTCTATCCGCCAAATATAAGATTTTTCTTTTCATCCCGCTTTGAAGCAGTCTGTAGACAATTTGAAATGCAGTATAGGTTTTTCCTGTTCCAGTCGCCATCACAAGCAGTAATCTATCTTTTCCTGACGCGATTTGTTCAACAGTTCTGTTTACTGCAACCCTTTGATAATATCTAGGAGGGTATGAGTTCATACTTGAGAAGTAAGGCTGTTCAATGATTTTTTCTTCTTGCGAACTTAGCCCTTCTCCATCATTCGATTCCGCCTTATATCTATTTATGAGCTCTTCTTCAGTAGGAAACTCATCCAAAGAAAGTTCTCGTTCTTTCCCAGTTAAAAAATCATGCTCAAAAAAACCATCTCCATTGGAACTATAAGCAAAAGGAACATCAAGCATTTCAGCGTAGGTCATGGCTTGTTGTAAGCCGTAAGATATACTATGCTTATTGTCTTTTGCTTCTACAATAGCAATTGGTTTATTTGGATTTAGATAGAGTACATAATCTGCTTTCTTTGGTTTTTCTCTCGAAATCAAATTCCCACGAAGATTAATTTTACCATCTGTTATTTTTGTCTCCATAGTTATCTTATCTTTATCCCATTTAGAGACAATAGCAGGGCTAATATAATGAAATTTAATGTCTTCTTCTGTCATTTCTTTTTTTGTGAGGATTGTACTCATTTTATGTATGCTCCTTGCTATTATTTAAAGCGTCTATTTCAGTGATACCGATAACATACTATTTACTTAAGTCGTAAATCAATATGAAAGGCCTGCCATCATTGATTGTACGTAACTGTCATGATACCTCTAAACTACAAAGTACCTAAAATACCATTAACTTTATTCTATCATAATTAAAAGAAAAAGGTTAATCAGTAGACGATTCTACCGATTAACCTTTTCATTCTTATAGGTATTCAATTGTATTTGATTTTTCCTCAAACTGAACAATCCTATGTTTTTTTATTTATTCTTTCGTTTGGATGGTGTTGAGATAGTTAGCTTGACTTCAAAAATAGTTCCATTTGGTTTGTTGTCCTTAACGTTGATAGTTCCCTTAAGGGCATCAACAATTTGCTTGGCCAATGACAAACCTAATCCGAAACCACCCTTTTGACGTGTACGTGCCTTATCAACCCGATAAAATCGATCAAAGATTTTCTTTTTATCGGCTGCAGAAATACCAATTCCATTATCTGCTACCTTTAGATAAAGACTACGTTCTGTCGTTGAAATCTCAAAATAAATATCTCCCTCTTCTTCTGTATATTTGACTGCATTGTCAAACAGAATGGTCATCAATTGCTTGAGGAGGAGTTTATCTGTGATGATAGTGCGATGAACACGATTCGAGAAACGAAAGACACGATCGTTTTCGGATGCAATCATTTCATAGTTAGTAAAGGTTGTATTAAAGAAGTCTGGCTCTACCTCTCCAAACTCAGGCTTAATACCATCATCTCTACGTGCTAGATTGAGAAGATTTGTCGTTAGAAACTTCATATTTCGAACTTCTTCCAAACTCGAAGCGATGCTCTCACTTGATTCCATAATGGTCGCTTCTGGTTTTCTAAAAAGAGTTTCCAGGCGATTCTGAAGAACTGCTAAGGGAGTACGCAATTCATGACTGGCATTTTCCACAAAGCTCTTCTGCTTTTGCATACTTTCAAGCAAGGGTTTAACACTGACACGAGCAAGATAGAGACTGGCTATGATCGATAGAATCCAAAAACTTGCCATGACCACCACAATTAACTGCTCGTGATTTTGACTGATCTGCTCTAGTTGGCTCGTGTTAATCAGGACAGCAGCATACTTAATATTGGTCGAAACCGAATCAATATTTATTTCCGTCAAGACAACACGGTAAATCTCATCCTGACCGTAGCTATTGACAACATGAAGTTGGCGAATATGGTTTAAATCCTTTTTATTGAAGGTGATTCTATCTAATCCCAAAAAGCGATTGCCAGTCACCAATTGATTGAGATTCGAATCCAGCAAAATCACTTCAGTATTGGAACTCACATTTGGTTTTTTATCAGAAGCTGGAGCTACATTCCCACCATCTAAATCCTTTACGTCTTCAGTCGCACGATTTACCGCTAATTGAATAATGTCCTGGGGATTTTTGCTCAGTGATAAGAGTTTTTCATCCACTGACGTATAGAGACTGGAGTGCATAACCTGCAGGATAATCAAGGTCATGGCAGAGAAAATCAGCGTGAATACTCCAAAATTACGGATAAAGTAGCTGAAATCTTCTGCATACCAATTCTTTTTTAGTTTATTAAACATGTTTTAAAATATACCCAACACTACGCAAGGTTTGAAGGTTCTCAGCAAAGACTGAACCTTTCAATTTCTTACGAACTTTTGATACATAGACTTCTACAACGGAAATAGTTGTGTCACTATCAAATCCCCATAATCGATCAAAGATTTGAGTTTTAGGTAAGATGACATTTTGGTTTTGGAGGAAATAAACCAAGAGTTCAAATTCTTTACCAAGCAACTCCACAACAGCATCATGTACCTTAACTTCATTGGTAGACAGATTGACTGTCAAATCACCATACGTTAAGGTATTTTCGTTAAATTTCCCAGAACGTTTGAGAAGAGCCTGGATACGCATCTTGAGTTCTTCTAAGTAGAAAGGTTTGGTCAGATAATCATCTGCCCCAAGTTCAAATCCGTGTCCCTTATCATCCAAGCTTTCCTTAGCCGTCATGATCAGAACTGGAGTTGAAATACCTTTTTCACGCAATTCTTTTAAAACTTGGAAACCATTTTTTTCTGGTAACATCAAGTCCAATAGAATCAGGTCATAGACGCCACTTTCAGCCTCATAGAGACCTTCTTCGCCATCAAATACCTGCATGACATCTGCAAAATCATCCAAAAAATCAAAGACTGAATTTGACAGGCCTAGGTCATCTTCCACTAATAGAATTTTAATCATCAAAAATTCCTCCTTATTATATCCATTATAGCAAAATTATCTTAAAAAAAACTCAACTTTCCTTGTTTTTCTAAGAGAAAGTTGAGTTTTTATATTCTATTTAGTCAAGAAGTTTTTAAGCCTTGCCATATTGTGCAACAACTGCTTCAACTGCTGCTTTCTCACGTTTAATCAATTCAACGCGTGCTGCGATATCTTTGATACCCATGCTGATATTACGGCTAAGAGCTAGGTCAGAAAGTTGTGGTTCAAAGAAGGCTTTATACTCTGCCAAACGTTGTTCTGTTTTAAAGATGTGTGATGGGAAAATGACAAAGCTATCAAAGCTCATATCTCCACCAAGGGCTGCCTTGATCCAATCCCAGTTTTCACGCGCCCAAACCCAAACAGTTTCTTGGGTAGCTTGGTGTCCAAGGAATTGGAGGTACCATGCTGAAAGGTCCTGTGGTTTCACAACAAATTTGTCCTTCCAAGTTGCAAGAAGGGTTTGGATGTTTTCTGCATCTGTAGAATATGCAAGCGCAGCTGCTAATTGACGTTTGAAGACTGCATCTGTTGCATGAGTGTAAAGATCCAGATAAGTCGCTACCAAGTCCTTAGTCTCATGATGTTTGATCTCATTGATGAGGACTTGAGCACGAATAGCTGCTGGAAGTCCTGCAAGATTTTCTTTATGGGCTGCAAAGATTTGACTTGCTACCTGACTAGCTTCTTCATCATTTGAACGAATCATCATAGAAATGGTTAATTGACGAACCAATTCATCTTCATCAGATTCACCCTCTTTTGCTTCAAAACCAAGTCGTTCATAGTTGTGACGAGCCAATTTAGCAATGAGGTTATTAAAGTCTTTCTCAACTTCTGTTCCTTCATCAATAAAGCGCTCAAGGGCACTAATAACTTGAGAAACTGCAGCAACAACCAGGTAAGATTCTTCCTTGGCAAGTTTATCAAGGACTGGAAGTAAGTCTGCATATGATACATGTCCTGCTTCAGCAAGCAAGCGACGTTCTTGGACGATTTGAAGCTTACTTGTATTATCAAGTTCTACTAATTCTGAAAGGATAGCATCCAATAATTCGTCTTGATAGTCAGTAATGTAGTGGGCAGTATTTTCAGTGTTAAGACGAAGAGCTGTTTTGTTTTCAGCAAGAAGAGCTGCATAACCTGGAATTTCGATGCTTTCAGTTTCGAGTGTATCTGGCAAACCTTTCCAATTACTGTTAAGGGGTACTACCCAAAGACGGTTCTTGTCTTCGTGTTCACCGATGAAGAATTGTTTTTGTGAAATCTTCAAAACATCATTTTCAACTGTAGCAGTCAAAACTGGATAACCAGGTTGCTCCAACCAAGAATCCATAAAGGCTGCTACATCACGGCCTGATGCTTGACCAAGGGCATTCCAAAGGTCACGACCAATGGTATTTCCGTATTGGTGTTTTTCAAAGTAAGCACGCAAACCTTTAGCAAAATCAGCATCTCCTAGCCAACGACGAAGCATGTGCATGAGACGGCTTCCTTTAGCATAAACGATAGCAGAGTCAAAGAGTGTATTGATTTCATCTGGATGTTTAACTTCAACGTGAACAGACTGAACACCATCAGTCGCATCACGTTTAAGTGCGGCTGGCACTCCACTTGTTTGGAAGTCTTCAAAGATATTCCAGCTTGGCTCAATCGCATCCACACAGACGTATTCCATCATGTTGGCGAAGCTTTCGTTGAGCCAGAGGTCATCCCACCATTTCATAGTTACGAGGTTACCGAACCATTGGTGAGCAAGTTCGTGGGCAATGACAAGGGCTACTTGTTGACGGCTGGCAAAGGTAGAGTTCTCATCTACAACCAAGTAGACTTCACGGTAGGTTACGAGACCCCAGTTTTCCATAGCACCAGCTGAGAAGTCAGGAAGGGCGATATGAAGAGATTGAGGAATTGGATACTTAACTCCGTAATAGTCTTCGTAAAATTCGATAGAACGAACAGCGATATCTAATGAAAATTCAAGGTTTGAAAGTGGGTGTGCCTTGGTTGAGTAAACACCAACGAGAGTACCATTTTTAGTTGTAGCAGTTACCCCTTGCAAATCACCAGCCACAAAAGCTAACAAGTAAGAAGACATACGAGGTGTAGTTTCAAACTTCCAGATGCCAGTTTCCTTACGGTTTTCAACATCGATTTCCGGCATGTTTGACAAGGCAAGTTCGCTTTCTGCTTGGTCAAAACGAAGAGCTAGATCAAAGGTTGCTTTCGCTTCTGGTTCATCCACACATGGGAAGGCTTCGCGGGCAAAGTGGCTTTCAAACTGCGTAGATAAAACTTCTTTCTTGACACCATCAACTGTGTAGTATGATGGATAGATTCCTGTCATGTTGTCTGTGATTTTACCTGAAAAAGCAATAACCAATTCAACTGACCCTGCTTCTGCAAGTTCGATATGAAGGGCTTCGTTTTCGTTATCAACTGTAAATGGACGAGCTTGTCCTACTACTTCAACTGAAGCAATTTCCAAGTCTTTTTGGTGAAGGGAAATACGGTCACTTTTAGCTTGACCAGTAATGGTTACTTTTCCTGAAAACGTCTTGGTCTCACGACTCAAGTCTAAAAATAAATCATAATGTTCAGGAACAAATGTTTCGATATAATGTTCTACTGCTTGCATCATATTCTCCTATTCTAAATTTATGAGCAAATGCTCTAGTTCAAACATACCTATTTTATCATATTTTTAAATAGAAAGAAGGATTGAAATGATTTTTACAATATTTTCATTTCTTCATTACTCTAAAGATGTTTTATAAAAATTATTAAGTCGTATTATTTGACCGCTTAATATGTTAGTGATAAAATTGTCTTGTTTGGTATATCAACTATAAAAACTATAAAAAGGAGGAACAATGAAAAAGTTATTTTTTGCTGTTTTTTCTGCGTTTGCGGCCCTTGCACTTCTAATTTCTATCGGTGCATATAGAACGCAAGCAAAAGAATTAACCAGCCAAGTGAAAATTTCTCAAGTGACAACTGAAGGCGAAAAGATTTCATATCACTGGGAAATTGACGGTGGCGTAGAAGTCGGTGATACATTCACAATTTCTATGCCAGAGGACGTTAAGTTTGCTTCTTCCGCTTTTAGCTCAATGAAAAATGCTAGTGGCGAAGAAATTGCAACAGGAAAGGTATCAGATGACGGTAAGACTCTGACTATTACCTTTGTAAAAGGAGGAAATAAAGGGGCTGAAGGAAACGTATCATTCTGGTATAAATGGGATGGAGATAACACCACTGGTCAAGACCAAGAACGCTCCATTAAAATCGGTTCAGAATCTGCAATTGTCAGACGTTCTGGACAAGGTCCAGTACCAGTCCTACTTCCGATTAAGAAGTATAATTCTGGTGGTACAGATAACACTAACTTGCAACATGCTCAAAAAATTTGGGGACCTACAGGAATTCCAGACTGGAGAGATACCCTAGAAGTAACTGATAAGACTACTGATGGTTTCTTGTTCTGGCACATCTCAGTAAACAATGCTGTTGACAAGAAAGAAGCTGCTTCAAGCATCGTCTTTACTGACCAAATGCCTAACCTTCCTGCACTTGACTATAGCCGTATTAAATCTGCTAAAGGTCAAGATGTGTCTCAATACTTCAAAGGTGGAACTTACCTTCCAGCATCATTTGACTTGAAAGTCAATGGTAAAACTCTAGTTGTCAACGGAGTATCAATGTCTGGTCTTGCATTAGAACCATACATTGAGTGGACAGAACATGGATTTAAACTTGATTTGACTAAGGTCAGCGACCAATTTAAAGTTGCATCTACAGACGAAATTACCCTATCATATCAAACACTTCTACAACATGCTGATCAAATCAAGAGCGTAACAAACGTTGCTTCTCTTACAAGCGATCAACACAAAACAGCTGTAACCAAAGAAAACACTTGGGTTAACAAAGCTGCTTCAGCAGATGCACAAGTCTACAATAGTGATGTAACAACTACAACTACAACAACAACTACAACAACGACTACATCTACTACCACAACAACTTCAATAACTTCAACAACGACTACGACATCTACTACTACAACTACTGAGTCTACGACTTCATCCACTACAACTACGACTACTGAGTCTACAACTTCATCCACTACAACTACGACTGAAGAGCCTAAGTCTACAACTTCAACTACTACAACTACGACTGAAGAGCCTAAGACTTCAACTACTACAACTACGACTCCAGAAGAGCCAACTAGTCAAAATAGTAGCGAAGAAGAAACTAGCTCTACAACTACAACAACTACTGAGTCTACAACTTCTACTACGACTCCAGAAGAGCCAACTAGCCAGAATAGTAGTGAAGAAAAATCAAGCTCTACAACTACAGAGAAATCAACTTCAGAGACAACAGCTCCTGGATCTAATAGTTCAACAACTACAACTCATGGAGGACCTACAACAGTTTCAACAACTGGAGACAAACCAGGACTTCCAAATACTGGTGAACGTAATAGCTTAATTGTTTCTGTTGCTGGTGTTGCAATGCTTATCGTAGCTGTAGGAACAGTTTTACATTATCGTAAAAAATAATCAACCAATGTAGAAGTGACGTGAATAGGGATTCAAAAGATACACATCTTTGAAAGACTTTATCCAGTAACTTTACTTACTAGATTCAAAAAAAGCGGACAATCATGTCCGCTTTTTGTTTAGCTATTTTATCATTTAAAGTCAGAAAAAAGCTTTGGACGGCGATTTCTAAAACTTTCTTCCTACTAGTAGTCTACAGAGGATAGACCTTACGAAATTCTTCTAAAACAACCTTGCTGTCAGGGGTAAAAGTCACCCCCGCTTCCTCCAGCCACTCCGTGAAAAACTCCTCATGAACCTGCCGCCAATAGGCCAGAGATTTGTCCCCTTCCCCTTCCTTATAGGCATGGTCTGCTGACACTTGCTGAAAAGGCTCAACAGAAACCTTGGTAATTTCAACAATGCAGACAGCCTGATCTTGACTGTCTAAAATGACATCGAAAGTCCCTTCTTGTGGCAGGGGTTCGTCCTCTACTTCGTAGAGGTCGTAAGCTGAGGCTGTTGCTATTTTTTCGCCTCTTAGAACCAAGTCAGCCAAGAGATCAGCTTCCACTCCAAAAGCCCAGGCGTCTATTTCATCTCCAATCAAGGGGTTGATTTGCTTGTAGGCATTCCACATTTCTTGAGGTGTCATTTTTTCTCCTTTGTAATTCTTTACTTTCTTCTTTTATATGTTTAAGATGGTCTCGATGGTCAATTTCTATATCAAAAATCTCTGGAATAGAGCTGTAATGGAGAATACATTCGATACCCATCTGATTCATTTTTTGTATGAAAGAAGTATTCAGATAGCCTGCTACAGCAAAATCAATCTTTTTAGCCTTTGCTTTTTCCTTCATTTGTCGGAGTAAGTCTAACATAATCGGACTTTCCATATCATGCCATTGACTGTTTCTCACAGTCGCAAAAATAAAAGAAGTTAAATCATTCATTCCAACTACAATCTTTGAAATGCCCGTTTCCAGTATTCTATCCAAGTCAAAATAAGCTGACGGTAATTCAATCATCGTGCCGACTTTCCCGGTAAAACCATACTGACGCAATACTGTAATAGCTTGTTTTAATTGGTCGGCATCATTGACAAAAGGAAAAATAACAGATAGATTGGGATTTGTTTGATAAACTTCTGTAACGACATTTGCCTCAGCCTGAAATTCATCCGGACAAGTCAGCAAGCGCCTTGTCCCTCTATATCCAAACAAGGGATGATTTTCATCAAAATGCTCTTTAGTCCCCTCTAAACAATTAGCTTCTGTATTTGTTAACTCTGAAAAACGATACCAAACCTCCTCATCTGAGTACAAGGAGCAAATGGTATCTAGATAATCTTTTACAAATTGCTGACAACTTGCTAATAGGATGTTTTGATTAAGCTCTCTCAACAAATATTCCCCACGAATCATACCAACATGATGCAATAATTGAGGGTAAACTTTTTCAACAATTTTTTCGCCACTAAGAGCAAGTTGGTTTTGCATGTTTCACCTTCCAATTCTTATAGCTTGTCATATCCAATTCTGCAAATCCTCGTAACTCTGCCCTCACTTTTAATACTATAGGCGAGGCATTTTCTTGGGTCATCTGCTCAATAGGGACCCAAATTGCATTTGCTGAATCATTTCTTCCATCAAGAACCTCCTGAGGAAGGGATTGTTGAGAGCTCTCGAAATCAAGTACTATATCATAAAAGGCCATAATATGGTGTACTGCGAAGTCTTTCCCTTCTTCTTGAACCAGCACATCATACATCCTAGGATTTGAATAACGGCTAAGCGTATAGCCTGTCTCCTCCAGAACCTCTCTCTTGAGGGTTTCTGTCAGCCCCTCACCTGGTTCTTGACTACCACCCGGTAAATCAAAACGATGCTGATAAGGTCCTCTCGTTTTCTCAATGCAAAGCAATTTCCCGTCTTGAAGACAGATTCCATATACACCAAAGTGATTTTTGATTTCCATATTCTATTCTTTCTTAATCTCCAAGATTGTTATCTCACCTTATCCCTTAAAAGGAAAGAGGCTATAGATTTCATACTCTTTGATATACTTCTTCAGTATCTCCATATTCTCTTTTATTTTTGCTTGGATATCTGTCTCTTCAAACGTTGACTCAGCAATAAAGAGGTGAATCTTCAATAGATCTGTCAAGTATAGCAAACGACGTTCCATTTCTGATTCAGAACTTGAAGCTTGCTCGACTTTTGCAAGCTTTTGCTCCAGGCTATCGCCATTCAAAAATCTCTGATGAACCCTCCTTCTTATTTTTTGAGTGGATTCCTCCCCTTGTTCTAACGGAGACAAAAGGAGTTTTTTATAGACGAGTACCTGATTTTCTTTTTCTCTTTCCAGATAGGCCAATAAAACCAGAGAGCTATCAACAAAGGTCCAAATGTTATAATTCCCTTCAAATGGAACTTGTATGATCCTATCTAATAATTTTTTAGTCATTTCCTCTTGACCATCCAGATAAAGTAAATAGGCCAGATGATTCAGCGATTCGAGATAGCTAGCTTGAGTTTTCTTATTCTTTTTTAAAATTTTATCTAAATAGAGATGTAGGTCTGGATGTTTTTCCAGTTGTTCAACTACTTCTGGTAGCTTCATTTGAAATCCTTTCTATTCTTTTTAAAAAAATTTAAAGAGATTTTAGTCAACTAATCCAACTCTGCTCGACTGAACAAGTCTTTCATAGCTTCGATATCATCGCAAAATTCTTTAAATTCTAAAGCGAATTTAGCCAAGGCGTCCACCTTGGAAGAATAGGCGCAAAACATACTTCCTTCAGGATCAAAGTCGATAGCATCGCTTAATTCAGGCATTTTTTCCTCCAAAAATACCCAAGCTAGGGATGCCCAATCGTAGCCGTTTCCTTCAAATCCCTCCTCTTCTCGAGTGTCAAACACTTCCTGTCTGTATTCTCCATCAGGGTAATAAATGAGCGACCCTCGAACATTTTTAGGATCCTCATCATATACAAGCAGGCTAAAAGGGGCAATTTTTACATTTATTTTTTTGTAATCCATCATTTTTAAACTCCTTATGGAACGCGTTTATTGGTAACAGGACTTCATAAATCTAGTAGATCTACTCAGCATCAAAAGGCATAAAGCTATCATGCTGATTATAATAATTCAAAGCATCAACCAAGTCTTGGAGACTTGCATCTGGCTTTTCTTCAATCGCTACGGTGAGAACATCAATCAACTGCTCTCCATAGTAGACTAGCTGGAGATGTTGATCCGTTGCATCAGCTGGGTAGACATCACGGTCTTCCACAACATCTGGATAATCTGATACCCAATAGAGCTTTTCCAGTGCCAGTTCTCCATCCTCCTTGCCATAGAGGCAAAAATCATCTGATACCAATTGATCTACGCGCACCTGCTCAATTATCTGCTCTAGTGAAAGTTCTTGGTGTTTTCGCATCCCGTCTCCTTTTTAATCTCACTCTTCAACAAAAGAGTTCAAAAATTCCTCAAAAGAAGCCCATTGACCATAGATCTCAGCTTTTTCTTCTAAAACATAGAAATACACCTTGCCATAATCCTCTGACCTTAGAGAAAGTGTATAGTTGCCAGAACCAGGATCATAGGCGAAATGGAGAAGGTCTGTAGCCCTAAATCCTGCAGGCACAGCCTCATCGTCATACCATGTAAGAGATTGGCACATTTCCTCAAGTGAATTAAAGGAATTGAAGGGAAAGAGGTGATGTTCATCGTGGATACCACTTACTTGGGGCTGACCACCATTGTGCTTGAGATAAAAATTTTTCATGGCTTCTGGCAATTTCTTTCCAAGAATCCCCTCAAATTGCAAAAATTCTTCTTTTGAAATCGGTGAATCTGCATCTAGCACTCTAAACATGATTAATCTCTTCCTTTTTTACAGCCATTATTCCAAGACCTTGTCAATAAAGTCATAGACATTTGTAGCAACTTTTTGCATTTCTAAGGAACCTAAAGCTCCCAAATCATTTTCATAAATGCAATCATCAGAATTTTTCTTGATAAAGTAAGCCAAATCTCCTTCCTGTCCAATCATAAAGTAATCTGGCTCTACTTCCTCAATCTGATAAGTCTCATTTCGCTCTTGAAGATCCTCCTTAGCGTACAAACAGATGCCTGAATCTCCAATTTCATAGGGGTCAATCTCTTCCCACTCTGATAAAAACTGATAGTAGAGATTGGGCAAGACAAATCCAAACTCATCTCTTTTCATAGCTTACCTCCACATATTCACTGAGTATCAACTATATTACTTCAAAGACCATCCACCATCAATAGTCAGGATTTGTCCCTGCATGGCACTCGCTTTTCCACTTGCTAAAAAGAGGCTAACTTCAGCAACTTCACCTGGCTCAATCCAGCGTTTGATAGGTGTTTCACTTGCCACCCAGTCCGCCAATCCTCCTGGTTCAAAGTCTGAGGCGGTCATACCAGTCTTGACTGCTCCAGGAGCAATCCCAAAGACCTGAATACCAGCTTCAGCATAATCTAGAGCTAATTGCTTGGTAAAACCAGCTAAGGCGTGTTTGGACGAGGTATAGGCGTGACCACCACCGCCAGCTAGGCTTGAAGCGATGGAGCACATATTGATGATGATTCCTTTTTTATTTTCCAGCATTTGAGTCAGATAATTTCGCGTCAACTCTACTGGAGTCACATAGTTGATTTCAAAAATCTCTTGGATTTCTTGGGCTGTTTGTTCTAGTAAGGGTTTGTAGTCATCTAATACCCCTGCTGTGTTACAAAGAATATCCACCTGAGGGCACCAGTCAAAAATTGGTTCTAAGTCAAGTGTTAAATCACGTTGTAGAAAGAAAAAGTCGCCCTGCAAGTCAGGATTTTCACCCTGATCCACACCGTAAACTTGATAACCATTTTGTAAAAATGAGCGAGCCTGTGCTAGGCCAATCCCTGAGCTAACTCCTGTAATCAGTACACGTTTAGTCATGAACTTCCACCCAGTCTGTCGCTAAGACATCACAAGGAGTTGGACTCCACATAGAGAAACCTTCCCCTTCACCAGAGACGTTGATGAGGAAATAAGGTGTCACTTCAAGAGCAACTCCATTTTGTTCGATGGTATCAAAAAGCTGGACATAGTTTTCAGCCCCACCCCAGCCAGTACGGACGTATTTCTTTTTTGCCTTTAGTCCAGGCAGGATTTCTTCAAATGTCATGTCTTTCTCCTTTATTTTCTAAATACCTTAATTTAATTATAACAAAAAACCGCTTTCCAACGGCTTTTTGACAATTATTTTTCATGATTTCTTAAGTCTTAGTAGATTACCACTGCAAACCAGCTTCTCTGATTTCCTTTTTAGAGGCATATTTCCCATTTGGTCGGTGCCATCTTCCTTTTCTATCTCTAAAGTAACCACCTGTATTACTATTTTGTGATTCTTCTTCTGCTGGTGCCGGTGCTTGAGTTTCCTGCTGTTTCTGTTCTTCTTTAGCCTTCTCTTCTGCTTCTTTTTTAGCTTTTTCTTGTGCTTCTTTTTCTTCAGCTTCTTTCTTGGCTTTTTCCTCGGCTGCTTTAAGTTCAGCTGCACGTTCTTCAGCTGACTTAACTGTATTTTTTGCAGTACCATCCGCATAATTTATTTCAGCATTTTCTGAAACATTATCTAAGGCAACATGGGTTACAGAATACTTATCAATTTTTTCCTTACTGCTACCTAATTTAATCTCAAGTAACTTACCATCCTGATCAATTCCAACGTACTGTAAGATAATCTGTCTCGGAATCAATTCATCATCCTTATAAACTGCTGTCACCTTATAGTCAAGGTAATAGTTTGGATGATTTACAAGCCATGAATCTAGTCCATTTTCATAATAAAGCATGCTACTTTGATTTTTGTCATCTGTTCCAGTAAAGGCCCCTGTATTTAACCAGGCTGTCATAGGAACTAGATTACGACCTTCATCGTTTAGTCCGCTAAATTGATAACCAACTAAATGACCGCGATTCATTAACCAGGCTTCTTTTGTACCATCACCATAGTAAAATTTATAGTTATGCCATCCAACTGGATCAAAGGTTAATTTAGCTTCTCTCTTTTCTTTAGGTTCATCACTATCTTTCAATTGAATATGAGCATAGGTTGCACGAGATTTGGAATCGAGTTCCCCAAGTTCCAGCTGCTTTTCGTTTCTAAAAGTAAGTAAACCAGCTTCCTTGTACAATTTTGTATTATCCTGCGTGGTCTGTTCAGTCGTTACAGGTTCAGTTACTTTCGCCTCTTCCTTATGTTTCGAGCAACCAACTGATGTCAGCAGCGAGAGAAAAACAACAGAAGTCAAAACTATTTTTTTCATTCTATATTCTCCTAAATTATTAAAATATTTATTATATTGTTATTTTATACCATTTTATCATTTATAGTTTGTATTTTCAAACAATTATATAAATTTTTTTAAACAAAAAGAGTGAGATAGAACCTCGCTCTTGAATGGATTTCGTTTTAATTTCTATGGCAAATCATTTCCTGCTGCTAGGTAAATCTCATACCATTCTTTTCGTGTTAGAGTCAAGTTACTTGCTTTGCTTGCCTCTAATAGATGTTTGGGGTTTGTAGTTCCTACTACTGCTTGCATCTTAGCTGGATAGCGTAACACCCAAGCGATGGCAATAGCTGATGGGCTTACTCCATATTTAAGGGCTAGTCGATTGAGAACTTGATTCAGTTGTTGGAATTGTTCATTGCCAACAAAATTACCTTTGAAATAACCAAACTGTAAAACTGACCATGCCTGAATGACCATGTCATTCAGTTTGCAGTATTCAAAGACGCTACCATCACGCAAAGCTGCCTTATTACCTTCCATATTGACATGGAAACCAGCCTCAAAACCAGGCGTGAAAGCTGCACTTAGTTGTAACTGATTGATCATTAGAGGTTGTTTGACCTCTTTCTTCAGCAATTCCATCATCATAGGATTTTGATTGGATACACCAAAATCTCTAACCTTGCCCTGTTTGTGTAAGATTTCAAAAGCTTCTGCCACTTGGTCAGCTTCCATCAAGGCATCTGGACGATGGAGAAGCAAGCTATCTAGATAATCAACCTGCAATCGTTGTAGAATCCCATCAACTGACTCTAAAATATAATCTTTTGAAAAATCAAAAAAGGTAAATTCTTCTATGCGAATCCCACATTTGGACTGAATCCACATCTTTTCTCGTAGGTCAGGACGATTGTTCAACACTTGACCTAGTAATTCTTCACATTGACCTCCACCGTAGATATCTGCCAAATCAAAGGCATTGATTCCGACAGATAGGGCTGTTTCAACCAGCTCCTCCACTTCTTTAACCGATTTGTCACTGATTCGCATCATGCCGAGGACAATTTCTGATAGTTCTCTTTTATCTTGTCCAAATGAAATGTATTTCATGGCTTTTTCCTCCGTTTTTCTTCATTATAAAGCAGAATGTCTCTTTTATCAACTGACACCTCACAAAAGAAAAGAACCAGCTCAAACTGGTTCTTTTAATCTTATCCAATCACACTTCCGTTTGGTACAGCTGGATCAACTGTTAGAAGAGTTAATTTGCCATCATGTTCAGCTGAGAGGATCATCCCTTGGCTGACATATTTTTTCATCATCTTACGTGGTTTGAGGTTGGCAACGATTTGTACTTTCTTGCCGACCAATTCTTGCTCATTTGGATAGAATTTCGCAATACCAGATAGGATTTGACGATCTTCACCATCACCAGCATCTAGGCGGAATTGAAGCAATTTGTCAGAACCTTCCACTTTAGAAACTTCTTTGACTTCAGCAACACGAATTTCAACCTTGTCAAAGTCTTCAAACTTGATTTCTTCCTTGTTCAGTTTGAGTTCAACTTCATCTGGATTCCATTCTTTTTCGACTGCAGGTTTGTTGCCTTCCATTTGTTCCTTGATATAGGCGATTTCTTCTTCCATATCAAGACGTGGGAAGATAGGTGTTCCTTTAGCAACTACAGTGATATTTGCAGGGAAATCAGCTAAACTCAAGTTTTCAAGGCTAGAAACTTCTGCTAGACCAAGTTGAGTCAAAACTGCACGACTAGTTTCCATCATAAATGGCTCAATCAAGTGCGCTACGACACGAAGGCTGGCTGCTAAATGGCTCATGACACTTGCCAATTGGTCACGGTGCGCTTCATCCTTAGCTAAAACCCAAGGTGCTGTCTCATCGATGTATTTGTTAGTACGTGAGATAAGAGTCCAGACTGCTTCAAGCGCACGTGGATAGTCAACTGCTTCCATATAGGTGTGGTAGTCAGCGATTGATTGTTCTGCTACTTGAGCAAGTGCATTATCAAAGTCTGTTACACCTTCTACATAGGCAGGGATTTGTCCATCAAAGTACTTGTTAATCATGGAAACCGTACGGTTGAGGAGGTTTCCAAGGTCATTTGCCAATTCATAGTTGATACGACCTACATAGTCTTCTGGAGTGAAGGTTCCGTCTGAACCAACTGGAAGGCTACGCATGAGGTAGTAACGAAGTGGATCCAGTCCATAGCGCTCTACTAACATTTCAGGATAAACGACATTCCCTTTAGACTTAGACATCTTGCCGTCTTTCATGACAAACCAACCGTGGGCAATCAAGCGGTCAGGCAATTTGATATCCAACATCATAAGAAGGATTGGCCAGTAAATCGAGTGGAAACGAAGGATGTCTTTCCCAACCATATGGAAGACTGTTCCATTCCAGAACTTATCATAGTTAGCATGATCCTCTTGACCATAACCAAGAGCTGTCGCATAGTTAAGAAGGGCATCAATCCAAACGTATACTACGTGTTTCGGATTTGATGGGACTGGTACACCCCAGGTAAAGGTTGTACGAGAAACCGCCAAGTCTTCCAAACCTGGCTCAATGAAGTTACGCAACATTTCATTGAGACGTCCATCTGGAGTGATGAAGTCAGGATGAGATTTGAAAAATTCGACCAAACGGTCTTGGTATTTACTTAGGCGAAGGAAATAAGACTCTTCAGATACCCACTCCACTTCGTGTCCTGATGGAGCGATACCACCTGTTACATTGCCAGTCTCATCACGGAAAACTTCCGCAAGTTGACTTTCTGTAAAGAATTCCTCATCTGAAACTGAATACCAACCAGAGTATTCACCAAGGTAGATGTCATCTTGAGCAAGCAAGCGTTCAAAGACTTGAGCCACTACTTTTTCATGGTAGTCATCTGTGGTACGGATAAATTTATCGTATGAGATATCAAGCAATTGCCAGAGTTCTTTAACTCCAACTGCCATACCGTCAACATAGGCTTGAGGTGTGATGCCAGCTTCTTCTGCTTTTTGTTGAATCTTTTGACCATGTTCATCAAGACCTGTCAGATAAAAGACATCGTAGCCCATCAGACGTTTGTAGCGAGCTAGGACATCACAAGCGATGGTTGTGTAGGCAGAACCGATATGAAGTTTACCAGATGGATAGTAAATCGGTGTTGTAATATAAAAATTCTTTTCAGACATAATATTTCCTTTCCAGGCTAATGAAACCTGTTTTTCTAACACTTCATTATACCACATTTTTAGTGATTTTCGATAGAGAAATCCATACAAAAAAACAAGATAGACAAGCGTCCATCTCGTTTTTTATCTTTTAAATTATTCATAGCGAAGAGCTTCGATAGGATCCAGCTTAGAGGCTTTATTGGCTGGTAGAACACCGAATATCATACCGATACTAGCTGAGACCGCTAGACTAAAGAGAGCGATTGGGATGGATACACCAACTTCGATTCCTGCAATCATGTTTTGAAGAAGAACACCTGCAAGCATAGTCACCCCTGCAGCAAGCAGTAGACCAATGAATCCACCTAATAAGGTTAAAATCATGGATTCAATCAAAAATTGAACCAGAATATTAGCCCGTGTAGCTCCCAGTGCTTTTCGTAGACCAATCTCGCGAGTACGCTCTGTCACCGAAACAAGCATGATGTTCATAACACCAGTACCACCAACAAAAAGGGAAATCCCCGCAATGGCACTAATAATCGTTGTTATGAAGCCAAAGAGTTGTTGCACTTCGTTGAAGGCTTCCGTTGCATCTGCTATCTGATACTCCCCTTGTTGGAGACCTGCAATCTCCGTCATTCTTCTTGCCAATTCTGGACCTAAAGTCTGAGTCAGGCTCGTATCGTTAACACGGAAGACAATATTTGAAATCTCGTCTGTGTTAAAATTAGCTGCCAAGGAAATATTGGTCGTAATTGGTAGTCCTCCGACTCCAAAGGCTTTTACAGCCTTGGCTTCTTTACTTGCATAAACACCAATAACACGGTAACTGATTTCATTTACTTCCACAATCTGATTGAGTGCTTCCTGTGCAGAACCAAAAAGGCTATTAGCAAGTTCTTCATCTAAAATGATCACGTTTGCAAAATTCTTATAATCTTGTGCTCTAAGACTTCGACCTGCAATAATTTCATTTTCGACCGCATCCATATAAGTGACATTCCCACCCGTCATGTTAGCGTGTTCGACTTTTTTATCCTTATAGGTCAAGGTAACATTGGCTGAGTTGGTCACATAGTAACTATCCACTCCCTTGAGCTTAGCAGCTTCCTTAACCCAGGATTCTTGAGGTTTTGGTGGTTCAACAATAACATCTTCCTCTTTACCAGACAGAGTTAGAGCAGATTGCTTCTGGGTAAAGGAACCGTCCTTGCTCTTAGTAGGTGAGAAAAAGACATGAATGTCTTTCTGAGACTTGGTCATGTTTTTATTGACCTGACGAGACATGGAATCTCCCAAAGCCATGATAACTACAACAGAAGAAACACCGATAATAATTCCAATCATGGTCAAGAAAGAACGCATCTTGTGGGCCATAATGGATGAAAAGGCAAATTTAAGATTCTGCATCTTAGTTTTCCTCCTTTTCTACTTGGGCACTATCAGACGAAATGATACCGTCACGGATGACGATTTGACGTTTCGCATAGGCAGCAATTTCAGGCTCATGCGTAACCATGATAATGGTTTTTCCTTCTTTATTTAATTCAACTAAGAGTTGCATGATTTGATTTCCTGTTTTGGTATCAAGTGCCCCAGTCGGTTCGTCTGCTAGAATGATTGAAGGATTGTTGACTAGAGCACGCGCAATGGCAACCCTTTGCTTCTGACCACCTGACAACTCCGAAGGTAAGTGATGGCTACGTTCTGTCAACTCAACCTTTTCCAGATATTCTGCTGCTAATTTACGACGTTTTGAAGCCGCAACTCCCGCATAAATCAATGGAAGTTCTACATTTTGTAGAGCATTCATTTTGGACAAGAGAAAGAATTGTTGAAAGACGAAGCCGATTTCTTGATTTCGAACCTTGGCTAATTGTTTTTCTCCCAAACCAGCTACTTCTTTTCCGTCTAGAAAATACTGACCACTTGTAGGGGTATCTAACATACCAATGGTATTCATGAGGGTAGACTTACCAGAACCAGATGGTCCCATGATAGCCACGAATTCTCCCTCATGAACTTCTAGGTTAATGTTTTTAAGGACTTGAAGTTCTTGGTCACCATTACGATAGCTACGGCAGATATTTTTGAGGCTAATTAGTTGCTTCATCAGTCTTCACCTCTTTTCCTTCTTGCAAGGAAGCTGTCGGATTACTGATGACTTTTGCTCCATCTGTCAGACCAGATGTAATTTCTTGGTTTTCTGCATCTGCATTGCCCAATCCAACTTCAACTTTTTTGGCCTTTTGATTTTCGTCAAGAATCCAAACATAGTTTTTATCTTCTTCCATGACGATACTTGTAATAGGAACAAGCAATGCTTTACTCATGCTTTTCACTTCGACACTGACAGTAAAACCTTGTTTTAGATCACCAATTTCACTAGTTACATCGACCGTATATGGGTATTTAGAACCAGTGTTGGAACCAGCTAAGCTACTGCTTGCTTCACTACTGTTCTTTGGATAATTTGAAATATAGCTAATCTTACCATTCCAAGTTTTATCTGGGTAAACCTTAGAAGTAAAGGTAACTTCTTGGCCTACAGATAGATTGGCAAGGTTATACTCAGAAAGTTCTCCCTTAACCTGCAAGTTGTCGTTACTAACGATATGCACCAATACTTGGCTATTTCCTGCTGGAGATTTTGAAACATTGCGATTGACTTCAACAACTGTACCTTCTACCGTACTCAAAACTGTAGAGGCATCCAACTGAGCCTGGGCTTTTTCAAGTTGTGCCACTGCGTCTGCACGAACATCACGGGCATCACTGATTTGTGAATCAATAGAAGCTGTAGCTGATGTAGATGATTGCGCTTGGGTTTGGTCCGTAGCGCCTTCAATCCCTGCTTGAGGGGGTACAGGTGTTGTTGCAGCAGTATTTCGTGCCTCATTCAATTCATTGATATGACGATCAGCTTTCGCAACTGCGCGACTGGCAGCATCATAGGCAGCCTGAGCTTCTGTACTACTATACTTAACAAGAGCTTGGCCTTCACTTACCTTATCTCCGACAGAGACCGAAACCTCATCCAAGTCACCTTTACTAGCATCATAATAAACATATTGTTCTTTTTGAGCTGTTACGGTACCAGATAAGAGAACCGATGAAGCCACTGATCCCTCTTTGGCAAGAACAATTTTTGCAGTTTCGTCTTGTGTTGCAGCTTGATTAGGTTGTCTCAATAGAAGAACAGCAGCTGCTCCCACTACCAGAACTGATGCAACACCGATAGCTGTAAATAAAGGCCATTTCTTGGCTTTTGACTTCTTTTTCATATCCATACCTCTTTTATAAACATATATTAAAATTATAGCACAAGTCCTAAAAATGGACAATTGCTTTCCGACCATCCAAAAATAATTGCCAAATCTTTTATTGTTGTGTTAGTTATATAATACATCTTCTTTTTTATTTTTGCAAGCATTTTCTTAAGAAATTTAAGCGTAGCAGATTTTTGCATTGACTTCCAAAAAAAGATAGAATATGACTAGAAAACAACTAAAGGAGCTTTCAATGAGAGAATATGATATTATCGCCATCGGAGGAGGTAGCGGGGGTATTGCTACCATGAATCGTGCTGGCGAACATGGTGCTAAAGCCGCAGTTATTGAGGAAAAGAAATTAGGTGGAACTTGTGTCAATCTCGGCTGTGTCCCTAAAAAAATCATGTGGTATGGAGCCCAAATTGCAGAGAGTATCCACAAATATGGACCTGACTATGGTTTCACAAGCACTGACAACGAATTTGATTACGCAACACTTCGTAAGAATCGTGAAGCTTATATTGACCGTGCTCGCTCGTCTTACGATGGAAGCTTCAAGCCCAACGGGGTTGATTTGATTGAAGGACGTGCTGAGTTCGTTGATGCTCATACTGTCAGTGTTAATGGCGAATTGATCCGCGCTAAGCATATTGTAATTGCGACTGGAGCTCATCCTCATATCCCTTCTATTCCTGGTGCTGAACTAGGTGGTAGCTCAGATGATGTCTTCGCCTGGGAGGAGTTACCTGAATCGGTAGCTATTCTAGGTGCTGGTTACATTGCTGTAGAATTAACTGGTGTTCTCCATACACTTGGTGTAAAGACTGACCTTTTTGTACGTCGTGAACGTCCACTACGTGGATTTGATAGCTATATCGTTGAGAGTCTAGTTCAAGAAATGAAAAATACTGGACTAAACCTCCACACCCACAAAGTCCCTGCTAAACTTGAAGAAACTGAACAAGGTATTACCATTCATTTCGAAGATGGCAGCACTCATACTGCCAGTCAAGTTATCTGGGCAACTGGTCGTCGTCCAAATGTTAAAGGACTTCAACTCGAAAAAGCTGGTGTCACCCTCAATGAACGCGGCTTTATCCAGGTTGATGAATACCAGAACACAGTCGTTGACGGAATCTACGCTCTTGGAGATGTCACAGGTGAAAAGGAACTAACTCCTGTTGCTATCAAGGCTGGTCGTACCCTATCCGAAAGACTTTTCAACGGTAAAACCAATGCTAAAATGGACTACACGACTATTCCAACTGTAGTTTTCTCACACCCAGCAATCGGAGCAGTCGGTCTGACTGAGGAAGAAGCTATCAAAGAGTACGGCCAAGAAAACGTTAAAGTCTATACTTCAAAATTTGCATCTATGTATTCTGCCGTTACTAGTCACCGTCAAGAAGCTCGCTTCAAGCTCGTAACAGCTGGTGCAGACGAAAAGGTTGTTGGACTTCATGGTATCGGCTATGGCGTCGATGAAATGATTCAAGGTTTCGCAGTTGCTATCAAGATGGGAGCTACAAAAGCAGACTTTGATGCTACTGTCGCTATCCACCCAACTGGCTCAGAAGAATTTGTGACCATGCGTTAAAAGAAAAGAGAGACCCCTTGGTCTCTTTTTTACTCTAAATCGGCCGTTACAGATTTGTAACCTTTTATTTTAAAATAGGTTGACATTTATATCTCATTCGGTATAATAGTTACTATAATTTATATAAGAGGTTAACTATTTTGAAAAAAGCACACATTTACGCTATCCCAGCTATCGGGGCTGCACTGATTGCAGTATTGGCACAAATTAGTATGCCGATTGGTCCAGTTCCTTTCACTCTGCAAAACTTTGCTATTGGACTCATCGCTACTGTTTTTAGACCAAGGGAAGCTGTTCTCTCTGTCGGACTCTATCTCTTACTTGGGGCTATTGGACTTCCGGTCTTTGCTAACGGTGGAGCTGGATTTCATGTTTTAGTTGGACCAAGCGCTGGTTATCTTTGGTTCGACCTTGTCTATGCAGGGCTTGCTTCCTATCTCATTCACACTAATAGTGGTGTCCTACGTATTTTCTTTGCAAATCTCTTGGGAGATTCACTTGTTTTTGTCGGTGGTATTCTCAGTCTCCACTTCTTAGCTGGAATGCCTTTTGATAAAGCACTGGCTGTCGGTGTTATTCCCTTTATCATACCTGATCTTGCCAAAATTGTAGCCATTAGCTTCATCAGCCGACCACTACTCCAACGTCTCCGTACACAAGCTTATTTTTCAAGCAAATAAAAGAGGCCGGGATTTTCCCCGGTCTCTTTTTGATTCATCTTAGATGAATGATTATTGATTCTTGAAAGCATCCACCATGACTTGAAACTCTTCGTTTGATAGGGTAATTCCCTTCCCCATCTTGGTATGGTCGGGACTCCAGCTTCGAATGTCAAACTTTGCTGGTGCACCATTAAAGCTGACACGATTGATTTCTTTGGTCCATCCTTTATCGTTTTCAGATAGAGTAAGCAAGTGTTCTTCAATTTCAAATGTAAATTCTGCCATGTTTTTCTCCTTTTTGTTCTCAATTGATTATTCGAAAAATCTTGTAGATTTCATAAAATTTTTATATAATGATTAAAAGAAGGGAGGCCGGAATGAAAGATTTATTAAAACAGGCTTTGCAAAAAGTCCATGATTTTGTCAATGGACATGAAGATTCCATTCCTGAAAAAAGCGATTCCCTAATTGCTAGACTTGAAGAAGCCCTAGCCCAAAAAAAGGCTGTACATATCATCTTTGCGGAAACGAGTTTTACAGGCGATATTATCAAGTATGATACTGACCGCCAACAAATTATTGTTAAAAATTTCGCCAAAAATGTCAGCCGTATTATTCGAGTGTCGGATATTCGAAGGGTAACTTTCGTTCCCTCTACTATCCAAACGGCCCAAAAAAGAAGATTTAAGAAAGAGTGAGATGCTTTTATCATCTCACTCTTTTTCTATTAACGAATTTGTTCAAAATGAAGGTGAACAGCGATGTGGTCGCCGTAACCACTTCTCTCCAAATCACGTTGCAAACGGTAAGAGATATAGTGTTCAGCAATAGTGATATATCCTGCACCTAGTAAGCGGTGCTCAACCATTGATTGGATCATACTGATAGTTGCACGTTCTACTTTTGCTTCTTCCAAATCCAAAACAACCTTTTTAGTCACTTGAGCTAGATTTTGGCGCAAATCGTCCGTCAATACATAGACTGTTTGAGCTGCCTTGAGGATAGCTTGGTAGATTTTATCTGGATCAAAATCAGCGACTTGTCCATCACGTTTAATTACTTGCATAGTTTTCTCCTTTTAATTGTTATTTTCTTTAATTTCTGCTAACATTTTCTCTTCTTCTGCTGTCAATTCATACTCTTCCAGCAAATCAGGTCTACGTTGGTAGGTTTTCTTAAGGCTCTCATAGAGTCGCCATTGACGTATGTTTTCATGGTGTCCACTCATAAGCACATCAGGAACTAACATACCACGAAAATCGTAAGGCCGCGTGTATTGAGGATATTCCAAGAGACCTGATGAAAAGCTATCATCCTGGTGACTTGCTTCCTTCCCGATAACTTCTGGAATCAAGCGAACCGTCGCATCAATCATAGTCATTGCAGCTAGTTCTCCACCGGTCAAGACATAATCTCCAAGAGATATCTCATCTGTTACCAAGGTCTTAATCCTCTCATCATAACCTTCGTAGTGACCACAGATAAAGATGAGTTCCTCTTCTTGAGCCAAATCTTCAGCATAGGCTTGGTCAAACTGTTTTCCAGCTGGGTCTAAGAGAATCACGCGCGGCTTCTTTTTTTCAATGGCATCAAAGGCATCAAAGATGGGTTGCGCTCTTAGCAACATCCCTTGACCACCACCGTAGGGTTCATCGTCAACATGACGGGCCTTTTCAGCGTAGTCACGAAAATTATGGTAGTGGATATCTAAGAGTCCTTTTTCTCGAGCCTTTCCAACGATGGAATGTTCTAAGGGTGTGAACATTTCTGGAAAGAGGGTTAAAATATCAATCTTCATCGTCTAACCCTTCTAAGAGTTCAACATCCACACGGTTATTAGGAATATCTATATTAAGGACAACAGGCGGAATATAGGGCAAGAGTAGGTCACGTTTGCCTTTACGTTTGACCACCCAGACATCATTGGCACCTGGCTGAAGGATTTCCTTGATGGTTCCAATCAAGTTATCTCCCTCATAGACTTCTAAACCGATAATCTCGTGGTAGTAAAACTCACCATCATCAAGTTCATTGAGATTCTCCTCAGCAACCTTTAGACTGTAACCCTTGTATTTTTCAATGTCATTGATATGGTACATATCCTTGAACTTGATGATATCGAAATTCTTATGCTTCCGGTGGCTAGCAATAACCACTGTTCGCACGAATTGATCTTTATCATCAAATAAGGCAAGTTCTGCCCCTTTTTTAAAGCGTTCTTCAGTAAAATCTGTCACTGACAAGACTCGCATCTCACCTTGTAAACCTTGCGTATTGACGATTTTTCCAACGTTAAAGTAGTTCATCTGATCTCCTGTAATTTCCTTATCTCCATTTTCTTCTTACAATTTTTTAATAATATCTACAATTTTCTCTGATTCAGACCACTGTAAATAATGGTGATTCCCTCCTAAAATGAGTTTAGTACTGGAAGTCCAATATTCTGATTCTCTGTACTCTTTTTCTCTATAAGCCTGACAAAAAATAAATACAGGGATACGATCTGCTATTGACATATCCTCAAAATCTTCCTCAGTAATCTCTCCAGATATCTGAAATCCTGGATCTTGATTTTCCAACTCTGAACCTTTTTCTTGCATTAATTTCCAAATTTCTTTGTTGGTTTCAGGGCTAAATGTGGCTTGAGTTAAGTTCTTAAAATAAAGTTCAGGACCGAATTCTTCAATCAGTCTCATCTGCTCTTCCATTTCTGGATAAGGATTTTCTGAAAAATCAGCAAACATTACTTTTTTAGTTGTTGGTTCAATCGCTACTAAGGCCTGACACTTAATTGGTTTGTTGAGTAATTTGCAAGCTACAATTCCACTCAAACTATGTACACAAAGTATATATTCAGAAATCTCCAACTCTTCAAGTACTTCATAAACCGCATCTGTAAGATTATCTAGATTTTTTCCAGCTTGGTCATAAATCAGACTCCTACCTGTGTTTGGAAAATCAATTGTCAAATAACCAATTGTGGGAGGAAGTTTTTCAAGTATAAGTGAAAAATTTTCATAACTAGGTAGCAAACCTGCGCCACTTAAACAAACTAGCACTTTCTTTTGCTTTTGATAAGTAACAGAGAGACTACCAATTTCTGTAGATACTTCAAACCTCTTCATAAAGAAACCACTCATTCTATACAATGATTTATTATATACCCTTACCCTTTATTTTATCATGTTATAGGGATTTTCACAAGTTGGAGAAAAGAGCAACTATGGATGGTTTCTTGCTAAAAAGCCTTCCAAATCTTGTTCATGCTGATATTTGATGGCTGCCTTCTTGTCTTTTTCAAAAATGGTCTTTGTTAGGTCGATATGGTTGATAGCTGCAATTGCTACTGTGTAGTGAATGATATCTGCCAACTCCTTTGCCAATTCCTCGTTTGAATCTTGGACACCCTCTTTTCTACCTGAACGTCCATTTAAAACCTCAGCGACTTCTCCAACTTCTTCCACTAGTTTGATAAAAAGTCCTTCTTCTGTTCTAGATTGTTGGTAATGATCAAGTAAGTATTCCTCAAGTTGTCTAACTGTTAAATCTCTCATTCCTTCTCCTTGCAAAAAAAGCGAGACTTTGTCTCGCTTTTCTTATTTTTCATCAATAACGATTCTTACTTTTTTGTCTTCAGTTGGGACAGAGTAGACAATCGTTCTTATCGCTGAGATAGTGCGACCTTTACGACCGATTACACGACCCACATCGCTCTGGTCAAGATCCAAATGATATTCCAAAAATTCTGGTGTATCTTCAATCTTGATAGTTAAGGCATCTGGTTGTGAAATCAAAGGTTTCACAATTGCAATAATGAGATTTTCAATCGTATCCATCTGTCAACCTACTTTAAACTTATTTTGAGAATTTAGAATCGTGGAATTTCTTCAATACGCCTTCTTTTGAAAGGATGTTGCGAACTGTATCTGAAGGTTGAGCTCCATCAGCCAACCATGCCAAAATACGGTCTTCTTTCAAAGTTACTTGGTTTTCTTCAACAAGTGGGTTGTAAGTTCCAACTGTTTCGATGAAACGTCCATCACGTGGTGAACGTGAATCTGCTACGTTAATACGGTAGAAAGGTTTTTTCTTAGAACCCATACGAGTCAAACGGATTTTTACTGCCATTTTTTATATCTCTTTTCTTTTGTTTTTTAGTTCGGTCAAATAGCTAGGCTATTTACCACATGTTCTATTATAACAGATTTCTGATAGGTGTCAAGAAAAAAACTTGACAGAGTTTAAATATTTTTAATTTTTTTTTGAAATTTGTTAGACTGGTAAGGAAAAAAGAAAGAGAAAGAGAAATTTTATGAATACTACTTTAAATTCTATCTATAAAGACTACCCTGTCAAGCCCTATATCTCTCCTAATCGTGATATGGAGGCTTGGCTACTAAACCCTAAGCCTGTTCCAAAACGCAATATGGAACTACTAGAGGACGATCTTCTTGCAGGTGATATTATCCTCCTCTGGAGAATCAACTTTGGAACTTTCACCACTGAAACTTGGTTTCCAAAGTATTTTGAGTATACTTATGGAATTGACGCACCAAAACATTTAGATAAGCTTGTTGAAAAAGGCTATGCTCTTGTCGAAACTGCTTTTGAATCGCTGGATCATATCAATGCTACTATGAAAAAGAATATCCTAAAAAAGAAGGGAGTTACTGGACTTTCCAAAATGAAGGCTTCCGACTTGGATCAAGCCCTTCATAACCATTTTTCAGAAGAGGAATTAGCTAGTCTCTTTTCCATTCGCGGTTATAAACTAACTCCAAAAGGAGAACAGGCTCTCAAGGACCATCAGGCAATCATTGACCGCCATCCTAAAAAGAATCTTTAATCAACCAAGACTGGTTGATTTTTTTTTGTAAATTTTCAAAAGACTTACAAGTCATTATAATTATTGACAAACACTTACAGAAAGAGTATAGTATTTAAAAAAGGAGGAATTCCTATGTACCAAGAACAACGATTAGAAGAAATCATAAAACTTTTAGAGGATAGAGGAAGTCTATCAGCAAAAGAAATGGTTGAATATTTCCATGTTTCCAAAGATACCATCCGTAGAGATTTTGCTATTCTCGCAAAGGAGAAACGAGCAAAAAGAACTCATGGAGGTTTATTGCCAATTCAAAAGCAAAGAATTCTTGGTTTCCAAGGTCGAGCAGAACAATCTTCTAAAGAAAAAGCGAAAATTGCTCATTTAGCTACCCAACTCATTTCTGATTCACAATTAATTTTCTATGATGTTTCAACAACTGTACTTGAGTTAGCAAAAATAACTGATAAAAAGGTTACTATTTTCAGCCATTCATTGGATAATGCACTGGTCTTAGGAGAAAATGAAAATGTTGATTTTCACATTATCGGTGGACGATTTCATAAAAAGAATCGTTTCTATTACTCATTAGAAGAATCCGAATCTTTGAATAGAATTAAATTTGACATAGCATTTTTTGGTGCAGCTAGTCTTTCAGACGGACAAGTTAGCTTTGAGGATCAAGAAGATGTTCTAATAAAAAAAAGAGCATTTAAAACTAGTAAAATTCGCGTCTTGTTAGCTGAAACTAGCAAAATAAACAAACACTCTCATTATATTCTTTCCGAACTTACTGATTTTGATTATTGGATTACAGACAAAGAACCCGACTTAGAAATTCAACAATCTTTAGATGGCAAAACAACTATTCTATTTTAATAAAAAGGAGAAACATATGTCAGTAATAAAGTTAATCGTGAGTGATATTGACGGTACTATTTTGGATAAAAATCACCAAGTAGATTCTCATTTGATAGAACTGATGCCACTTTTAAAACAATGTGATATTCCTTTTGTTTTAGCTTCTGCTAGATCTCCTCTCGGTATAGCGCCAATTTCTAAAGAGCTTGGCATCACCGACTGTCCCATTGCCTGCTATAATGGAGCACTCATCAGTTTAGGAGATAAAATCCTAAGTCAGCATTCTATTGATAAAAGCGAATTGCTCTTACTTCATGACTTCTTAAAAAAAGAATTCCCGACAGTTTCTATCAATGTTTATTCTGGAAAAGATTGGCTTGTGAATACTATTGATGAATGGGTAGAAATCGAAGCAACTATTACTGGAGAAAGTCCAAAAGTTACATCTTTAGCAGATTTTATAAAAGACGAGAAAACTCTTGTTCATAAACTTTTACTAATAGATAACTCCGCTACTATCCAGAAACTTAAAGAGACATTAGCAACCATGGATTTCCCTCAAACTGACTTTTACCTCTCGAAGGATAACTATCTTGAAGTCACACATAATCAAGTATCCAAAAAACAAGCTTTATTAGAATTAGCCAACTATTATCAACTATCACTTACTGAAATTATGACGATTGGAGATAATTATAATGACATTCCAATGATTGAGACTGCTGGACTTGGTGTTGCAATGGGAAACGCTCCTACAGAAGTAAAAACTTGTGCAAAAGCAGTTACTGACTCTAATGAACAAAATGGAGTAAGTAAAGCTATAAAGTTACATGTGTTAGATAAACATTCTTAATTGAAAATTTGAAATCCACTTCCTTTTAGGGTACAATGGTAAAAATGATTTTTGAAAGGACTAATATGAAAAAATTAGCTACACTACTACTCATTTCAACATTTGCTCTTGGTGGATGTACAAGTATCCAACGTGCACTTCGTGGTGATGATTACGTAGATTCTAAAATTGCTGCTGAAGAAAGTTCTAAAGCCGCTACTCAAGCAGAGAAGGATTTGAAAAACGCCTTAACAAATGAAAATGCTAACTTCCCTCAACTTTCTAAGGAAGTAGCTGAAGACGAAGCTGAAGCTATCCTTCACACAAGTTTGGGTGATATTCGTATCAAACTCTTTCCAAAGTTAGCACCACTTGCAGTTGAAAACTTCCTTACTCATGCTAAAGAAGGTTACTACAATGGTGTGACTTTCCACCGTGTAATCGATGGATTTATGGTACAAACTGGGGATCCTAAGGGAGATGGAACAGGTGGTGAATCTATCTGGCATGACAAGGATAAAACCAAGGACAAGGGAACAGGTTTTAAAAACGAAATTTCTCCATACCTCTATAATATCCGTGGTTCTTTATCAATGGCTAATACTGGTCAACCAAATTCAAATGGTAGCCAATTCTTTATCAACCAAAGTACAACAGATTATTCTGCTAAACTTCCAACAAGTAGCTATCCTAAGAAAATTATCGAAGCCTATAAAGAAGGTGGAAATCCTACTCTCGATGGGAAACACCCCGTCTTTGGTCAAGTCATTGATGGGATGGATGTAGTAGATAAAATTGCCAAGGCTGAAAAAGACGAAAAAGATAAACCAACTACTGCTATCACTATCGATAGTATCGAAATTGTTAAAGACTACGATTTCAGTAAACAATAACACCATTAACTATAAGGAGATGTAAAAATGATTCTATTTTGGGGGTCAAAAGGTTACCAAAAAGTATTGGGACATACACAGACTACTATCGAATGCGGTCATTGTAACAATGTTGATACTTGGGAAATTACAGAATACGGACGTAAGTTTACTCTTTACTGGATTCCACTCTTTCCTTACGGAAAAACTTATTTCGTTTCTTGCCCGATTTGTCATTACGGTAAAGAAATTCAAAAATCTGATATTGAACAATATTTAAACTATTAAAAAAGATAGGTCATCGGGCCTATCTTTTTTATTTTCACTTTTATGTAAGCGTTCTCTTATGCTTCAAATATGATATAATTTAGTTAATAGTAACGAGGAGGTTTTCCTATGAAACCCTATAAAATAAACCTATTCCGGCTTGGTTTACTCTTGCCAACATATTTAGTCTTTAATATCGTTTATTCGATTACTTATGATTCTGGAGGTTTTGCTTTTATAATCTTGTGGCCAGCATTTTTCGCATCATATGCTGGAATAGTACTAGGAAATATTTTTATTTTTAGAGATATCTCAAAATTAAAAGCCTCCTTTGAAGATAATGAGTTGATTCAAAATACATGTACTATACAGTTGGTTCTAGCTACAATTGGATTTTTCATGCAAATAGTAGGTTTTAAGGGGGCACCACTTAATTACATTGATAATTATCCCGTACTGGTTTGCGCAAGTATTGTATACTCTATCATTATCATGATTGCTATTTATCAGACAATAAAGCTAGGGCAAGGGAAAGATAATTCTGCCATATTTGGCTTTATCTTTGGGGGTATGATCATTTTTCTCACTATCCTAGCAATGGTCACAACTACTTCTCCATCAATTAAATACACGGCTCCTTCTTTCGCTGAAGAATTTCAATCACTTGGACTAAAGGGTAAAGTTGAGTTAACTGATAAACATAGAGAGATTGAAATGTTTAATGGAACAGTATATGAGTTAACGTATACCGAAAATTTATCGGATGGAACTATTTTAAAAAAATATACTGACGCAAAAATTCATGCAATGGATGGAGAACACTTATCAAATTTCTATCTTCCTTCAGGAATAGATCTCGAAACCCTTCTTAACGACAAAGAAAAAAAACTGTTTAATACTGTCAAACAAGACGAGTTTGACTTCTTACTAAATGTATCCCAAGAGAGACCAAATCTTCAACAAGAAGAAGATAGTATCAAAAATGATACTGCTGACAAAATAAATAAACTCTTTGCCAAACCAGTAGTATCTGTTTCTAGTTTTGAATTTAGAAAATATCCTATAGAAAACTACTATGTTGCAATGATTAAGCAGGCTGTCAGCAATCGAGAAAAAGGGGATTCTGACGCTGCTGGTTTTTATAATATTACAACAAAAGATTTCATGAAAAACAAAGGTCTTACTCTCGATTTTGATTTCGACCTTTCGAAAATCAAGGTAGAAAATGGTAGTCCTGTGGAGACCTTAAAGGAAAAATTCTTATCTTTACCAAAAAACTCATTTTCCGATGGAATTTATAACATTAATTGTTATTATGAAAATAGAATACAGAAGAAAGTTGAAGTTACCTGCCCATTTGTTGTTGAAGATGGCGTTGGGCACTTTGAAGAGGATGTAATCGAGGGAAATCAAACAAATTAGTTATTTTTGATACTAAAACAGTGCAATAGCAGTACGATTTCTACTATTTGCAACCCTCGTAAAAAAAGCCAAGTCGTATAGACTTGGCTTTTTGATGACTATTATGTTAGCTCATTGAAGTCCCAGATTTGGTCCATCCAACCTTCATAGAAATCTGGTTCGTGGCAAACCATAAGGATAGAGCCTTTATATTCTTTCAAAGCACGTTTGAGTTCGTCCTTGGCATCCACATCCAAGTGGTTGGTTGGCTCGTCAAGAACAAGGACATTGTTCTCACGGTTCATCAAGAGACAGAAACGCACTTTGGCTTGCTCTCCACCTGACAAGACTTGAATCTGACTTTCGATGTGCTTAGTCGTCAAGCCACAGCGAGCAAGGGCTGCACGGACTTCTGCTTGATTGAGCGCCGGAAAGGCATTCCAGACTGCTTCTAGAGGCGTCTGGCGATTACCGCCTTCCACTTCCTGTTCAAAGTAGCCGAGTTCTAGGTAGTCCCCACGTTCAACCTCCCCAGCAATTGGTGGAATAATTCCCAAAAGAGATTTCAAGAGGGTTGTTTTCCCGATACCATTGGCACCGATGATGGCAACCTTTTGATTGCGTTCAAAGGTAAGATTTAAGGGTTTGGTAAGGGGACGGTCATACCCAATCTGCAAGTCCTTGGCTTGGAAGATAAAGCGTCCAGGTGTACGAGCAGTTTTGAATTCAAAGGACGGCTTTGGTTTCTCACTTTGAAGCTCGATGATATCCATCTTGTCCAATTTTTTCTGACGAGACATAGCCATGTTACGCGTTGCGACACGTGCTTTGTTTCGAGCCACAAAGTCCTTGAGATCCGCAATTTCTTTCTGTTGACGTTCATAGGCTGCTTCCAGTTGTGATTTCTTCATGGCATAGACTTCTTGGAACTGGTAGTAATCGCCTGAATAGCGTGTCAACTGTTGATTTTCAACGTGATAGACGATATTGATTACATCGTTTAGGAAAGGAATATCGTGAGAAATGAGAACAAAGGCATTCTCATAGTTCTGGAGATAACGTTTAAGCCAGTCAATATGTTCGGCATCGAGGTAGTTAGTTGGCTCGTCAAGAAGCAAGATATCAGGTTTTTCAAGAAGGAGTTTGGCCAAAAGTACCTTAGTTCTTTGTCCACCTGACAAGGCTGTTACATCCGTATCCATCCCAAAGTCCATGACACCAAGGGCACGCGCCACTTCATCAATTTTAGCGTCCAAGGTATAGAAATCACGGCTTTCCAAACGGTCTTGCAGTTCTCCGACTTCCTCCATTAAGGAATCAATATCAGCACCCTCTTCTGCCATTTCCATGTAAAGATCATTGATACGTGCTTCGGCTTTGAATAATTCGTCAAAGGCAGTACGAAGAACATCACGCACAGTTTGACCCTCTTTGAGCACGGCGTGCTGGTCCAGGTAGCCGGCAGTCACATATTTAGACCACTCCACCTTACCTTCATCAGGTAGCATTTTACCAGTCACGATGCTCATAAAGGTTGATTTCCCTTCACCATTGGCACCGACCAGACCGATATGTTCACCTTTGAGGAGGCGAAAAGATACGTCTTCAAAAATTGCACGGTCACCAAAACCGTGACTTAAATTTTTTACTTCTAAGATACTCATTCTAATTCCTTATCTTGTTTTTATCTAATAGTTTATAGAGAAGCCAAGCCAGGTAGCCACCCAAGGTATTGGTCCACAAATCATCAATCTCAAAGACCCGATTAAAATCAAAGAAAAAGTCTAAAACTAGCTGTGTACATTCGATTCCTAGACTCAATAGAAAACTGAGAAGAATCACTTTCTTCGTTTTTCTTAGACTAGGGATGAGATAGAGAAGTTGGAAAATCAGTGGGAATAGTAAAAGGATATTTAAGGCATTTTGCAAAAATATCCAGAATAGTTGCAGAAGGCTAGTCACTTCACCCAGTTTCCAAAAGGAGTTAAAAGGCGTCAAAAGAAAAACCAGGCGTCCAAAAGTTTGAATACCTGGAGTTTCCACTCCTGTAGGAAGTTGAGGCTGAGGAGTAAAGCAAAAACAGACGATACAAAGACTGTATAATAGCACTCCCAAAATTAGTATTTTTTTTCGATTCATCTTATGGGTTTACTTCAGCTACTGCTTTTTGGCGATCACGCTTCATAGTATTTGAACGCAATTGTCCACAAGCTGCATCGATATCAGTACCATGTTCCTGACGAACGACGCAGTTGATTCCTTTTTTCTTGAGAGTATCATAGAAGGCCATGACGCGCTCTTTAGGACTACGGCTGTATTGGTCATGTTCACTAACTGGGTTGTAAGGAATCAAGTTAACGTATGACAATTTCTTGATATTCTTAAGCAATTCAGCTAACTCAAGTGCTTGTTCAACTCCATCATTCACTTCATTTAGCATGATATATTCAAAAGTAACGCGACGGTTAGTTGTTTCAATATAATACTCGATAGCAGCAAAGAGTTTTTCAATTGGAAAGGCACGGTTAATCTTCATAATGCTTGAACGAAGTTCATTGTTTGGTGCATGAAGAGAAACAGCAAGGTTGACCTGCACACCTTCATTAGCAAACTCACGAATCTTGTGGGCCAAACCTGAAGTTGATACAGTGATATGGCGAGCACCAATTGCCATTCCCTTATCGTCGTTGACGGTACGGATAAAGTTCAAAACGTTATTGTAGTTATCAAATGGCTCTCCGATACCCATTACAACGATATGGCTTACACGTTCATCTTGTCCACGTTCGTCAAAATATTTTTGAACTAACATAATCTGCGCAACGATTTCCCCGTTATTGAGGTCACGTTGCTTCTTGATCAAACCTGATGCACAGAAGGTACAACCGATATTGCATCCTACTTGAGTTGTTACACAGACTGACAAACCATAGTGTTGACGCATCAGAACTGTCTCAATCAGCATCCCATCTGGCAATTCAAAGAGATATTTAACTGTCCCGTCAGCTGACTCTTGAACGATGCGTTGTTTCAAGGGATTGACTACAAATTGGTCATTGAGTTTGGCAATCAAATCCTTAGACAAGTTGGTCATTTCTTCAAATGTCTGAACACGTTTACGGTAAAGCCACTCCCAGATTTGGTCGGCACGGAATTTCTTTTCGCCCTGTTCCAAGACCCATTCTTGCATGCCTTGGCGTGTTAAACTATAAATCGACGGTTTCATGTTTTCTCCTTATTCTCTAATCTTTCTGACGGATGACGAAATGACGTTGCCCTTTTTCTTCGTTCTGAGTTTTCTGTTCCTTACGACGTCGTCTATTTCTCTTGTCCGTGTTATTTCTTTTTTTATTTTGAGATGTTTTCTTCCCTTTACGGTTGTCTTTCTCTTCTTCTCTCTTGCGCATTTTTTGGTCAAATGGTGCTCGTTTAGGAGTTTCATTTTCTAGGACAAAATAGGCACAACCATAACTGCAATACTCAAGTAGGTAATCTTGTAAACGGCTGATTTTCTCGAGAGACTCTTCAGCTCGCTCATTCTTGTAGAAACCACGTAAGCGTAGCTGCTCATTGCTCCAGTCTCCTACAATATAATCATACTTGTTTAAAACTTCTGAAAAGCGTTGAGTAAATGCTGTTGCATCAAAAGCGTCCTTGCTATTTTCAACCAAGGTAAAGGTAAACCCTTCAGCTTCGACTTTATCTCCAGATAGATGAAATTCAGGACCAGGGAATTTATTGTAATTATATAATTCGGGTGCAATCTCTTTACGCATAATATTCCTTTTTAACGTTTACTTAATACTCTATTTTACCATATTTTTGCCATATTTTCACCTATAGTTTTAAAATGAAAAAAGTCTGACGATTTAAGCATTTAGGAGTTGAAGAACATTTCTAGTTTTGAAAAAGAAAAAAACTGGGTCTTCCCAGTTTTTTAAAGATTACATGTAAAGTAATTTGAAGAGTGCTACTGCTGCAATACCAGCTGCAATCGGTGCAACTACTGGTACCCAAGCATACCACCATTTTGAATCACCCTTGTGTTCACCAAGGATTGATTTTGGAAGTACTGCGTGAAGAAGACGTGGTCCAAAGTCACGAGCTGGATTCAAACCTGGTCCTGTAGGTCCACCTAGTGAAGTAACCAAGGCCATTACGAGGAAACCAAGAGCCAAGTGTCCAACAGCAAGTCCTGGTGACAAGAATGGAGCTACTTGAGTTTTTGCTTGTTCAAGAGCTGCAGTAACTTGTTCTTGAGGAATTGTTTGACCTTGGGCAGTCGCTTGTGCAACTTGATCGTTAATCAATCCTTGAGCTTTAGAAAGCAATTCGGCACCAAAGAAGTTCTTTGTCATACCGAGTGCTGCAAAGAAAAGTACAAATGAACCAACGAACTCGTTGATAAAACCGTTAACTGAAGCTGCAAAGCGTGATTCTTTTGTTCCGTGGTCAATACTTGAAATTGTTGAGAAAGTACCCAAGATGTTGTTTGGGTTTTCTGTCTTCAAGTAGTATGGACGGTGAGTTGCAACAACCAAGGCTTGTCCAAAGATTGCTCCCAAAACTTGTGCGATGATGTATTGCGCTACTTGTGACCAAGGGAAAAGTCCGCTAACTGCAAGTCCAAGTGTGAAAGCTGGGTTGATGTGGTTACCAGAAACATTACCAAACATCAAGGCAGGGATCATAACCCCCATACCGTAACCAACAGCGATAACGAGCCAGCCACTTTGGTGACCTTTCGTACCTTTAAGTTCAACGTTGGCAACTGCACCATTACCCAAGATAATCAAGATGGCTGTTCCCAAAAATTCAGTGGCATATTTGACTGCCCATGTGAAATCCATTGATAGATTCTCCTTAATATTTTTTAGACAGTCCCTATTCTATCAATTTTTAGGGCTTTTAGCAACAGATTTTCTAAAAGAATCCTGTGAGAAAACGCTTTTATTTCAATTCTACAAAAAAGACCTAACAAAGAGAGTTTGTTAAGTCCTGGTATTGATTATTCTTGGCGCTGACCAAAGTCCTTAATCATCTGTTCCATTTCCTCACGACTTGGTGTCGTTAGCATATAGAGATAGTCTCCTTGCAATTCAGCAAAGGCTGCTGGCATAATTTTCTTGACCTTGAACTGGTTTCCATATTTAGCCAGCAAATCTTCTTCTGAATAAACATAGTTGGCATTAGCACAGCGTGATGTCGCCAAACAGTATAGGGGCTCGAATTGAGAAGCTGGGAATGGTTCACCTGCAACGATCGCTGCATATCCCTTATACAAGTCAAAAGAATGGGCATAGTTATAGACATCAATGGTAAAGCCACCCGCTGGACGATTATTGTACTCAATGGCAATATAATCATCACCCTCACGGAAGAACTCAATATGGAAGAAACGTTCCTTCATGCCAAATTCTTTGACAATTGCCTCACCATATTTACGCAATTTTGGATCCATCTCCTTGAGAACATAATAAGAATTATCCATCTTGTAAATCATGAGATCAAGGGGTGTATGTGCGTAGTCAAAGGTCGTAGAAAAGACAATATTTCCATCTCTATCTACCAAACCATCGAAGGTACAAATCTCACTAGAGGTGACAAATTTTTCAAAGAAATAGATGGTTGAGTGGTCCCATTCTTGCTTGAACTTGTCCACATCTTCCTGACTTTCTAGCTTATAGGTAGCTGCCGCTCCCACTCCATTATCAGGTTTGGCAATCATAGGAAGTCCAATTTCTTTCACAGCTTTGTCAACATCTGCTTCTGTTTCAATGACAGCACCTGGTACCACAGGAACTCCCGCTTTTTTGAAGAGTTTCTTCATTTCAGATTTAAACTTAGTCTTCTTAAGATCTTCTGGTTTAGCACCAAAAACATTGAACTGTTCACGAAGGGCAGCATCCAACTCTAGCCAGTATTCATTGTGTGATTCTATACGGTCAATTGGGCCATGTTTATAGAAAAGAAAGGCAACAGCACGCTTGACTTCATCAATATTTTCAAGATTATCAACTCGGAAGTACTCCGTTAAGCTATTGCGCAATGGTTCATCTAGTTGTTCATAGGGTTCTTGCCCAATCCCTAGAACTGTAATTCCTTTATTAGCTAGTTCAATACTAAATTGTTGGAAATTTTGTGGGTAATAGGGTGAAATTACAAGATAATTCATAAGCGACTCCTTTTATAGACTCATGTGACCAAGGAAATACGGCATTTGTTTGCGCCACCAATCCCAGTCATGGGCAACATCATGTCCCCATTCTGCAAACCAGGCAGGAATTTGTTTTTGATCAAAGGCTTCTTTAAGCTTGTAGTAAGAAGGTAAGCCATCATGTTCCCAGGCACCTAGACCTGTACAAATCACAATTTCAGCTTGACGATAACGATCGATAAACCAGCCATCATTTTGATTCCAGATATAGTCTACTGGTGAATTTTGATAAATGGCATCGTCATTGTAGTAATCTCCAACGAAGAAACGTGCATCGTAGACACCACTTAATGCAATCACTTTCGTGAAGACATCTGGGTGTTGGAGGAAGAAGTTGAGTGCATGGTAAGCTCCCATTGAGCAACCTGTCGCCATCATGCCGTCAAACCAACCTGTCTTATGCTTGATAAAAGGAATAGCCTCTTCAATGACATAACGTTCATAGGCACGGTGCATTTCAGCTTGGTCATGCCCGTTTTTCCAAGACGCAAGCCAGCTCTCGCTGTCGACACTTGAAAGTGTAAAGAACTGGACACGGCCTTCCTCGATAAAGGACGCACAAGCATCAATCATGCCAAAATCATAGTATTCATTGTGGCTACCACCTGAAGAAGGAAAGACCACAATAGGGATACCCGCATGTCCATAACGGTTGACGTACATTTCACGATTTAGATGTCCACTCCAGTGGCTAAGATGTTCAATATTCATATCCTGTCTCCTTTATACAATTTACCAATTTTCTGCAAAAAAGCGTAGGCAAGCTGGAAGATTCTCTGACCATGGCACTTCATGGTGAATGGCTCCAGCCTGAACCTTGAGAGAGAGATTTTCCAACTGCACTCCTCCTGCTATCAAATCATGATAATAGCGAAGGGATGAGTCGATATAGGCCTGCTTAATATTGCCAGCCATTAGTGTCTTATCAGTATCATCTGCTTCTTCCGTTCCAACGTAGATAAAGATTCGTTGGTCAGGCAAAAGTTTTTTACGCTCGATATAGCGATCAAAGGCTTCTTGGTGAAGCCAGTTAGCTGATGAGAAAACTCCCAAGCAACCAATCTGATCTTGATATTCTAAACCAATAAACTGGGTAATATTCCCACCCAGAGAAGATCCTATCATGGCAGTGTGTTTACGGTCTGATTTTGTCCGATAGTTTTCATCAATAAAAGGCTTAACCACTTCCATGACAAACTCTGCGTACTCGACACCCTTCCCACCAAACTGCTGACCAGGGATGTTAGACTCTTGGAATTTCCAAGCTACATACTCGTTCATACGGCCTAGGCCATCATTGTCAATAGCTACCACAATCATACGGCTAATATCCGGATTACGCTTGATAGCCGGGATAATCTTCCAAGAATGACCAACATAGGATTCTTTACTATAAAAGACATTTTGACCATCATGGAAATAGACAACTGGGTAACTTCTATCCGTATCTTTCTCATAGTTCTTTGGTAGAAGAACACGTACCCGTCGCTCCTTACCTGTGTATGGAACCTTGAGTTTATGCTCTCGCATTTTCAGGTAAAAATAAGATTGATTCATTGTCAGAAAACTCTCTATATTCAAAATTTTACCTAATTATATCATAAAAATAGAAAAAAAGTCAGTTTCCGTCCAAATTTAAGACAATAAACTAACTTTTTTTACTTATTTTATCTTTTCCTCTGGTTTTTCTGATTAAAGGAGATCATCAATCAACTCATCGACTGCATCCTTCTCAGCCTGAGGTGTAATTTCAGTAATCATGATTCCCGCTACTGCTCTCTCAACCAATCCTTCGACATCCATACGTGCTTCATATTGCTCCGCGTTCTTAATCTTAGGATTTGTTTTTGGACGATCTGGCGCAAAAATAGTACAGCAGTCCTCAAATGGCTGGATAGAGATTTCAAAGGTATCAATTTCTTGTGCAATATCAATGATTTCCAACTTATCCATGGTCACGACTGGACGAATAATTGGTGTGTTGGTCACGGCATTGATAGCCAGCATACTTTCTAGGGTTTGGCTTGCCACCTGACCAAGACTTTCACCATTAATAATGACCAAACCTTTTCTCACTTCACGGATACGGTCTGTAATGCGCATCATAAAGCGACGAGTCAGTGTCATCAGATAGGCTTCTGGAGCTTTGGCTTTGATTTCTTCTTGAATTTCAGTAAATGGTACTTCGATAAACTGAATATTGCCACCAAATTTGGTCAATTTACGAGTCAAATCTTGCGCTTTCTTGAGAGCACCTGGACTTGTGTATGGAGGGCTAGCAAAGTGAACAGCCTCGATATCTACCCCACGTTTCAGAGCTAGGTAACCAGCTACAGGCGAATCAATTCCCCCTGACAACATGAGCATGCCTTTACCAGAAGTTCCGACCGGCAAACCACCCGCACCACGAATAGTTTCATAAGAAAGGTAGGCCGCTTCCTCACGAATCTCCACTTGCAGATTGATATCAGGATTTTTCATTTGGGCTTGAATAGTTGGAATGGCTTCAAATACAGCTCCACCAAGAGTTTGGTTGAGTTCTCGACTGTCTAACTCAAAGTTATGGTCACTTCGCTTACTTGAGATTTTAAAGGTCATCCCTTCCTTGTAGATATCCTTCATAATCTCTTGAACAGCAGACTTCAGAACTTCTACGGATTTTTCAACCTTATACACTGGAGAAAAGTTTTGAATCCCGAAAACTTGCTTGAGAGACTCTGCCACTGGTTCGTAATCTGCCCCATTCAGATAAGCGTGGGCACGGTCGCGATCTGCTGTGACTTTGACTTGAGGATAGATGGATAAAACGTCTGAGATATTATTACGTAGTTTATTGATGAAACGCACACGGTTTTTGCCTTTGGTTGAAAGCTCACCATAGCGAATCATAATTTCTGAATACTGCATGAATACTCCTATCTTACTTTTTTAGTTTGATTGTAGATTAATTTCAACTTGGTCAAGAACTGCTCTACCTGACTCATATCATTTTCTAGATCTAGACTGAGACGAACTGCTGACTGGGCTTTATCCTTTTCGATACCCATAGCAATCAGGGTTCCAGCAGGTTTCCCAGCCTTGGACGAGCAAGCAGAGGTTGTCGAGATGAAAATATCATAGTCTTCAAAGGCGTGCACAATGACTTCACCACGAACACCCTTAATCCCAAAGGTCAGAATATGAGGGGCAAAGTCTTCCTCACCTGAGAAAACAAAAATATCTGGATATTCAAGAAGAGCTTGACGGATAACTTCCTTCATCTGACTCGTTTTGCTAGCAAACAATTCCAATCTTTCCATAGCTAGACGCAGAGCCTTGGCTGTCGCTGCAATTCCTGCTACATTCTCAGTCGTTGAACGAAAGTCACGCTCTTGGCCACCACCAGTTAATAGGGGGGTGATTTTCTTGCCAGACTTGATATAGACAAATCCAACACCACGAACTCCGTGGAATTTATGGCTGGAGAAGGTCGCAAAATCCACTCGGTCAGTCAAATACTTTTCTGTCGGAATCTTAGCTAAAGCTTGAACCGCATCAACATGGAAGGAAATCGTTGGCTTATCTGCTAATAGTTCTGAGATAGCTTGAATAGGCTGGATAGAGCCTATTTCATTGTTAACTGCCATGATAGAAACTAGTGTGGTATCAGGACGAAGTAAACCTGCTAAGGCCTCTACATCTACAAATCCCTTTTCATCTACAGGTGCAAAATCCACTTCAAACCCTTGAGTTTTGAGCCAGAGAGCTGACTCCTTGACTGCAGGGTGCTCAATGTCTGACACGATGATGTGTTTACCAAATTGCGCTTTTTCAAAAGTCACTCCTTTGATAACCCAGTTATCCCCTTCAGTACCACCAGACGTAAAGTAGATTTCTTCACTATTTTTGCCAATCAAATCTGCAATCTGTTGACGAGATGCATCTAAAATTCTGGTAGACTGGTCTCCTAAACGATGAAGACTAGAAGGATTTCCAATAATTTTTGTAGACACCTGCATATAGGTTTCAAGTGCTTCCGGATAAGGCTTGGTCGTAGCCGAATTATCAAAGTAAATCATGGTTTCTCACGCTTTCTAAAATCACTCCTTCTATTGTAACACGAAACAGTTCAGGCGACAAGAAAGGCCGTTCAGGTTTATTTAAGTTTTTTTTAAAGATTTTGGGTATAATGAATCATAGTAAAGGAGAGCTATTATGTCTAACTATCGTAGAAGATCAAAACCGAAAACAGAACACATCAAAAAAGGGTTTACTGTCTTTCAAAAAACCATCGCAACGATTGCTAGTATTCTAGGTTTGATTACTGCTAGTATCACGATTATGAATGCCTTTGATAAAGACAAAGATAAAAAAGATACAAATCCGCAGACAACTATTATCAAGGAAGTTCAAAAGGAAAGCCCTGCTCAATCCAATTCCCCTGCACAGAGCCAACCAAATAATCAAGAAACAACTCAAAAAGAAGAGGTTCAAACTCCTAGCAAGAAGGAGGATACAAAATCAGATAACAATTCTCAGAAAAATGAGCAATCTGATTCTTCTTCAAACACTCCAACTACTGAAGCAGGAGTTAGCGCTAATAACGGAGCATCTTAAGCATTTTTCAATACCAACGGTCACTTCGTTGGTTTTTTATTTGCAGTTTTCTATACTTTCGAATCACAAAAAACCAGGAACTAGTGTCCCTGGTTTTCTTTTTTAAAACAAGCTATTCTGCATCGAATTAAGATTCGTACTTAGTCTTCTTTCCCTTTTTTGATAAAGGTTGCAGAAAGAACCAATCCAAGACTCGCTAGGAATGCTAAACCTACTGAATCTTGCTCACCAGTTGCTGGAAGTTGAGCTTTTGCTTCAGTTGCTGGTGCATGTGGTTGTTCTTGTTTTTGGTTTGTTGAAATTTGAGCTGGCTTGTGATCCGCAATTGGTGTAACTGGGTTTGCAACAGGCTCTTTATATTCTGGAACCTCATTCTTAGCTGCTTCAACCCAATTAACGCCACCCTTGAATTCTGGAAGCTCATTCTTGTCCGCTTCAACCCAATTAACGCCACCCTTGAATTCTGGGATTTCATGAACAGCCGCTTCTGCAGCATTAACGCCACCTGTAAATTCAGGAATTTCAACTACTGGTGGTTCTTGATCTCCCTTACTTGATAGTACTTCAGGTTCTGGAGTTGGTTTCGGATCTGGAGTTGGCTCTGGATCTGGAGTTGGTTTCGGATCTGGAGTTGGCTCTGGATCTGGAGTTGGTTTCGGATCTGGAGTTGGCTCTGGATCTGGAGTTGGTTTCGGATCTGGAGTTGGCTCTGGATTTGGAGTTGGCTCTGGATCTGGAGTTGGCTCTGGATTTGGAGTTGGTTTTGGATCTGGAGTTGGCTCTGGATCTGGAGTTGGCTCTGGATTTGGAGTCGGCTCTGGATCTGGAGTTGGTTTTGGATCTGGAGTTGGCTCTGGATCTGGAGTTGGCTCTGGATCTGGAGTTGGCTCTGGATTTGGAGTTGGCTCTGGATCTGGAGTTGGAGTTGGTTGCTCAGGTTCTTCTGAAAGCTCTTGATAGTAAGTCGTCATTTCATAGAACTCTGGCTTGCCACCTTCCCAAATGAGTTTGACGTCAAGTAACGGAGCCTTATCTCTCACTGCAAATGTTTGGAAGCTTGAAGTAATTGCTCCCAAATCTGTCCAAGCACCATCTCTGTCTGTTTTCAGAGTGCGAGCAAGTACACGAGCTGCCACGCCTTGAGGCAGACTAGAAACAAGTCGGATGTGGTTAGCATCTGTTGGTTCTGACAAGTGGTAAACCAGCTCACCTTGGTCTTTCTCAGCCTTATAGCTTGTCAAGACTTTGCCATCTACAAGATTTGTGTAAAGATTGCCTCGACTTTCTCCACCATTTCCTTGAACAGTTGGATCGTTAATTGGTTTCACAAATTCGCCATCATTGATAACCAACTCAGTAAATCCAACAAAACGAGCATCGTAATTAGCAGTAAAGAGAACACGGAGATAATTAGCTTTAACTGGGCTTGCTAGCTCACCCTCGATGTAGCGATTTCCAGGCATCTTAGAATCATGTGTCCATCCATCTGTCAATGAATCATCACGCATTTCATTAGCGACACCATCACCTACTGTCACAACATCTGTCCATGTCTTACCATCTTGACTTACTTGAATCTTACCATCGCGAAGATAGTTCTTCGTACCGTCTTGGATGTAGGCTCTAATCTTCTTGATTTCACGTTCACTACCAAGTTTCAAGGTAATGTGACCATCTTTACGTGCATAGTCAGAGAACTCTACAAAATTATTGTAAACACCATCAAACAACTGATCCAAATTCTTGATCTTGCGAACATCATTTGCACCATAATGGGCATCGATTCCCATAGATGTAGAATCCAGTTTAGTTGGTTGGACTTCTTTTGTCTTAACCAATAGAGATGTTGCTGTCACTGCTTGTTCTTGGTCGGTCTTATTGACCAAACGAGCATAACGTACCAAGGACTTATCAGTTACTTGGCTAGCTGGATACCATTCTTGTGCATTTGGAGAGTATTCCAAGTCAAGGGCTGGATTTCCAATACCAATAGCCTGAATGCTTTCAGCTTGGTGTAGGCGGTCTAGCTTCATACCCAAGTAGCTATGAGCTGGAAGCTTAGTGCCACTTGGAATTTGCATGTCATAACGACCGAGACTGTCATATACTGGAGTTGATTTCAAACTTTCAACATTGGTGTCTGTCATCTCGCTATTACCAGCACGTGTCTCAACTGAGAAGTCAGCGATACGCCACCATAGATTGATATTCTTGGTGTTACGAACACGGATGTAGCGAGCTGAAATTGGAGTTTCAATTTCTTTGGTTTGTTCACCAGTCAAACGATCCAATTCTTTCCATGAAGTACCATCTGTAGAATACTCAAGAACACCTTCTGCCAATTTATCTCCTGATCCTTGAACGAGGCGGACCTTAGTTACAGGTTTGACTCCACCCAAGTCTAGTTGAACCCAACCATCGACTGGAGTTGTATCTGTTCGATCAGCATTTGCGAGCATAGCTTCAGTATTGTCACGACCATCTGTAATCTGAGCAACTGTCGTATTGTACTTGTACATAAGATTTGGACTGATGGTCACTGTGGCTACCTGTTTAGGACGACTTACTTCCACAGGACGGTTCACAGCGATTTCTCGTACAGCAAACCAAGTATTATCACGATCTGAAGTAGCAATCATTCGAACAGCTTTAGCATTGATATTGAGATTTTCAAATTTAAGAAGAGGCTCATTACCAGTGTAGCTTGGTTCTGAAATTGTTACCCACTCATCATTTTCATTGAGATACTCAACCTTAGCATTGTTAAAGGTATCGCGTGGATTTGCTTGAGTTCCCATTGCAAATGTTAAGTTTTGGATTGGAACAGCCTTGTTAAATTTCAAACCAATGTAATCACCAGTTTGGATACTGTTTGGTGATTTGATAAGGGCATGTGTTCCTAAATCTCCATCAGTGACTTCAGCAAGTCCACCTTCTACACCTGTACGGTTTGTGATAAAGGTGCTGATTACTTGGTCTGGGTGTAGGGCTTTTTGAACTTCAGTTGCCAATACTTCACGAAGGCCAAGCAAGAATGGTCGGATATGTTGTACACCCAACTCAGCTTTTTCATCATGGTCTACATAATGGAAAGTATAAGTTTGAGACTGTTCATAAAGCTTCAAGCCCTTGTAGTAGCTATCCCAAAGTCTAGCAGAATCATTGTTTTCAATAGCTTCTGATCCATCTAGGAAAGCACTCAAAGCATCCATTTGGTCAATAGTGTTATCCAACCAGTAATGGATTTGAGAGCGCATCTTTTCGTAACCAGACGCTTTATAAAGTTGAGCTGCTGCTTTCAGTTTTGCAAATTCTGCACGCAATTCAGCACGCTCTGCGCTAACATCTTGACCTGCTTTTAGCTTAGCCATAAAGGCATCCAATTTCGGTGCAAGTTCAACAGACTCTTCTAACTTCACAACACGACCATCCATGTTTTGGTTAATCATGTGTTTACCAAGTTCACGGAAGGCAACAGATGTTTCACTATCAGTAAATTTACCTGTTTCAACAAAGTTGAAGGCGATATCATTTACTTTCTTAGCCTCGTCTTCAGATTTCCATTGTTTCCATGCGTACTGAGCTGCAGAGAATAGGGCAATCTTCGAAGGCTCAGATTGTTGCATTGGGTTCAACATGATACCTGAAAGTAGACTAGGATCCACATTTGGATGAAGGAATTTCTCACCGCCACCCAAGATTAAGTGTTGTTTAGAGTTATCTGTACATGGCCAGTTAATCCATAGGGATACTGGACGGTAGGTCTTACCACCTGCAGTCAGATTGTTCTTAAGGTTAGATAGGAAGTTTTCTGATACTTCACCCCAAATCTTACCACCAGTAAGTGTCATAGAAGTTGAAGTTGGAAGGTTTTCATTTAGAGATTTCAACTCATCTTCACGACCATTACCCCAATATTGACCTGGAACGAAGATCATTTCCTTACGAAGGCCAACATAAGTTGCTTGTTTTTCAGTCAACCAGTCTGTCATGTCCTTCATCAAGCGATTGTAGCTATTGTAGCCACCAACTGGACTTGGAGCATCATCTGCCAAAATACCGAACTCACGAACACCGACATCCATCAATTGAGTGAATTTAGCCTTAATGGTTTCAAGATCTTTTTGGTAGTCAGCATCGTTACCAAAACGGATACGGTTGTTCATGAATGGGTGAATTGTCCAAACATAGCGGGTCTTGTTTTGGTTTCCGACACGCGCCAATTCACGGATTTCAGCTAATTTTTCTTCTGGATAAAGTTCACGCCATTTCTTGTTGTGGTATGGATCGTCTTTTGGAGCAAAGAAGTATTGAGTCAACTTCAAGTCACCACCATAGCGCATCAATTCAGCACGATCAGCATTGCTCCATGGATTTCCATAGTAACCTTCGATAAAACCACGATTCTTAATTTCAGCGTAGTCTTCAACAGTTACATTACGTAAAACTGGAGCTTCACTTTCATTAAGCATGTGTTTAAGAGTCGTCAATCCATAGAAGACAGCATCTGTATCTTTACCGACGATTGAGATTGTATTGTTCTTGATTGATAAAGCATAAGCATCAATCTTATCAAAGAGTCCTTGAGAAATACCAGATATTTCTTTTTCAGCCTGTGAATGTTGACCATGAACACCAAGATAGATATTTGTAGCACCTGCTACTGCAGCTTGACTACTTGTATAAGAGATTTGATGATCTTGTAGTACACTCTTCAAGCGGTTGCGAGTGTAAATATCTAGATGGTCTCCCATAACAAGATTGACTTGTTTTTGAAGTTTAGTGACACCTTCACCGTAAGTAACTTTTTGTGGTGTTGGGAATACCTTGTATTCTTTCTTGAGATAGTCTTGACTTTGTGCTGCGGCAGCGATCGCATCATCACTGGCTGGTTTTGTAGCTACAAAGCTATCCGCAAGTTCAGTTGTACCATCACTCACCTCTTCAACTCTTGGTTGTTCTGGAGTCACTGGTTTCTCAGGTGTAACTGGTTTCTCAGGTGTAACTGGTTTTTCTGGAGCAACTGGCTCTTCTGATTCACTATCAGAAAGTGGCTTGAGTAGTTGAATTTCTGCGGCACTACCAAATCCTGCGACACCTGACAGAACTTTAAATTCTACCTTATTAGTTTCAACTGCTGCAAAATTAACAGTTTTTTCTTTAGTATTATTTTCCCAAGTTCCTGAAGCAACCTTAACCATTTGACCATCTTTTTGAGCATAGATTTCATAAGAGGTCACGACTCCGTTACCACCACCTGGACGTGGAAGATAAGTCAAACCATTGACTTTTTCAGGAGCATTCAAATTCATAGCAACGGTATATGGAGCCTGATGTCCAGTCCATTTTGAATGCCAGAAGGTATTTGGATCATTATCGAAAGCTTTTTCAACTGGGCCTTCTGTATCCGTTCCTGGAGTTTCTTGACTGGTTGCAGAAACTGTGAAGTGATCTGTTGGAATCAAACGTGGGTTTACAAATGCTTCATTTGACAACTCTGCACTATGCAAGATTCCTTGGAAGCCACCGATTGTTTCAAGTGGAAGTACCAAGCTATTGTGAGCCAAGCGAGGGTGAGCTGGATTTGCAATACGCTCAACTTTTTCACCATCTACATAAACTTCTGTTTTTTGTGGTTTCGTAACAACAGAGATTTGATAACGTTTATTTTTCTCAAGTTTCTTGTTGAATTGAATATGGAATTGTTCAAATTTATAAGCTAAGTAGCCATCCTTGTCCGCAAGATAAAGTTGGTTGTCCCCACTTGTAGAGAAGACTTGTTCTCCATCTCCTGTAACAGTTACATCCAATTTCAAAACGTGACTAGGACCAACATCACCTACTAAGCCTTCGATGCTAGAATCTTTTTCGAAGTTCAAACCTGCTTCTGTTTTCTTCACATTCTTAGCAAGATATTCCTTGATAGTTTCTGGTTTAATTGTGAAGAGGTCGCTATCTTCTATTGTCTTTTCTGGATTTGAACGTGGCGCATAAACACTTGTTGGTTGGATACGGTCTGCATAGGTCTTAGCTGCACGATCTGAACCCCAAGTGCGTTCTGCAGTTGATTGCATGCTCTTGAAGAAACGTTTAAAAATATCATATGAAGTTAAACCAGTTTCATGGAGGTCAATGTTGTCATTCCAAACTGCATGACCACCACCGATGATATTTGGATTAGAGGCTTCTAGGCGTGGTCCTCTTCGAGCAGTAAAGTCATTTGGTGCCCAGCTATTATATTGCAATTCATAGTTAGCATAGTCGCTATAAGGTCCCTGACTGTTGCTACCACTTGGAACACTGTAGGTTGGTACATCTAAGATATTAATAATCTTAGCACCCTTGGCGATTGCTGCTTGTGGATTTTGCCAGCCAAGGCTCCAGATATCTACTTCTACACCATTCCAATCGACAGGCGTAGTTCCTTGTTTAGCAGTGAGTGAACCCCAAATACGTGGTGTTAAGCCCTTGTCTTTGATGTACTGAATCATATCATGGACATAACGGCGATAACTCTCAGGACTTCCATAGTACTCATCTGTACCGATATGAACTGTTGAAACACCACGAAGAGGTGCATTTTCACCAACCAGTAACTTGTCATAAACAGATTTAACAAAAGCTAGCGTTTCTTCGTACTTGTTATCCAAGTCTAGCATTGCCACGCGCTCGACATTATGCTTGTTAGCGCTCAGTGGTCCTTTATACATCAAGTCTGGACGCACTTTGACAAAGGACAATGCGTGACCTGGTGTGTCAATTTCAGGAACAAGATTGATATGCAAATCTTTAGCTAGACTAATAATCTGTTGCAATTCATCTTTTGTGTAATGTTCTTTTGAGGTTAATTTTTCACCATTATCACCAACAACATCTGTTTCTACACGGAAGCCTGTCTTAGCATTTTTCAATACATAATCCAATTCTTCTTGTTGGCTGAGATGCTTACCTTCCACGTGTTTATCGAGGAAGATATAGTTGTCGTTCAAGTGCAATTGAAGATCGTTCATCTTGTAGTAAGCCATGTTGAGCATGATATCTACAAGCGTATCATAAGGAATAAACTTACGGCCTGTATCTAGCATAAAGCCACGATGACTAAAGCTTGGGTAATCACGGATTTCTCCGTTTTGCAAGTTATTTTCTCCCAATTGAAGGAGGGTACGAGTTGCATAGAAAGCACCTGTATTAGTCGCTGCTTCTACAGTAATAACTCCATCTTTAATGGTGATACCGTAGCCTTCTTTGCCATAACCCTTGTCTTCAACCTTTTTAAACTCAATACGGTTTTGCGCTTCTTGACTACCGGTTGCGACTTCCAAACCACGATTTTCAAGGTCAGTTTGGTAGAACTTAGCTTCCTTGTCAAATCCAGAATCTCCAACTGAAATGACAGTTTCTGAAGTAATCGAAGTTTTACCTTCAGTGCCATACCATTGTTGAACTGCTGGAGCAACTGCAGGTTTGGTTCCCACGCCTTCATCAGCATGCAAACCTTTAATGACAACTTCAAATTCTTTTGTGAAGGTATGGTTATCATTCGTTTGTTGGACCATCACTTTGACATGTTGTTCTGTCAGCGGTGTGTAGATTTTATTATTTAGGTCGATAACACCTTGCTTGTTGCTTCCGATCAAGCTAACTTGACCAGGCAATTTAGGCAATACAAGTGATTTTCCATCTTCAGCAACAGTTAGTTCAGTAACTTGACGAATATCTGTTGGTTTACTAGTGTCTGGAATGTTTGAGTAGGCACGAATTTCTTGGATACCCACATTTTTCCATTGCATCGTACCGGCTTGATAATCTGTAATTTCAAGTTTGAGATACTTAGCTTGAACTGCTTCTTTTAAATCAACTTTTTCATCTAGAACTGGAGTTCCTGTGCGTTGATGAGCCAACTTCCATTCTCCAGGACCTGATCCATTGACTTCGTCTTGACCTGCATAATAGAGATTCCAAGATTTGATGTTTGGATCGTTTTGCTCTCCACGAACACGACGGTCCCAATCGATTTCCACATGCTTGATTAAGGTTGTCTTTTCAAGCTTAAATTCGATTGTTGGTTTCACAACATCACGGTCAGTTGCCCAACGAGTATCTGGATTTCCATCAATCGCCTTCTCAGCTGTAAATGGTGTGTTCGCTTCATGGTTTGATGCTGTCGCAGTAGCCTTTTCCAAATGATTGACATCTGGAGTTTCAACCAAATCTTTAGTAACTGGCTTTTCTGCTGGTTTAGCTACTGGTGCGGCTTCTTCTTTTGGAGTCTCAGCTGGTTTTGGTGTTGCTTCTTCCTTAGGAACTGGAGTTTCAGCTGGTTTTGGAGCTACTTCTCCAGTATTTTCAGGCTGAGCTTCCACATCAGTCGGATTCGTTTCAGCAGGATCAGTTGGTTTTGCTGATTCAGCTTTTTCAATAGCTGCTGCTATATCCGCTGGTAACTTATCCAGGGGCTGAACCTGTGTTACTGTTCCTTCTGTCTCTGCAGGTCCTTCTGTTTCGGCTGCTTGAACCATACCAACACCAAAAATGCTAGCACCAATCATGACAGAAGCAGCGCCAATTGCAAATTTACGTATACTGTAATGACACCGTCTCTCAAAAAAATGTTTTCCCATTTTCTTTATTTCCTTTCCCACGCTTAAATTGGGTAAGCGTTATCATTTCCCTTTTAAAAAGGGAGGACCAAGAGGTCCTCTCTAGGTGTTTGTTGTTCTCCATTACAATCCGTTAGGAGTTTGAGTTTTCATAGTGTAAAACTCTATGATATTTTAATCTTCTTTTCTTTTTTCAAGAAATAGAGCAGACATTGCTACTGCAAGACCAGCTAGGAAGAGGTGTCCAGTTGCTCCTTCTCCTGTTTCAGGAAGTTTGGCCTGATCCGCTTCTTTTTGTGCTGCTTGCATAGCAGGTGTTGGTGTTAGAGCTGGTTTCTGATCAAGTTTTTCTGCAATTGGACTTGTCTGATTGTCTCCTGCACCTAATGTTTCTTTATACTCAGGAACATCATTCTTAGCTGCTTCAACCCAATTAACGCCACCTTTGAATTCTGGGAGCTCATTCTTGTCCGCTTCAACCCAATTAACGCCACCTTTGAACTCTGGGAGCTCATTCTTATCCGCTTCAACCCAATTAACGCCACCTTTGAACTCTGGGAGCTCATTCTTATCCGCTTCAACCCAATTAACGCCACCTTTGAACTCTGGAATGTCATAAACAGCCGCTTCTACAGCATTAACGCCACCCTTGAATTCTGGAATGTCATAAACAGCCACTTCTGCAGCATTAACGCCACCCTTGAATTCTGGAATTTCAACTACTGGTGGTTGCTGTTCTCCCTTACTTGATAATACTTCAGGTTCAGGAGTTGGTTTTGGATCTGGGGTTGGCTCTGGATCTGGAGTTGGTTTCGGATCTGGAGTTGGCTCTGGATCTGGAGTTGGTTTTGGATCTGGAGTTGGTTTTGGATCTGGAGTTGGTTCTGGATCTGGAGTTGGTTTTGGATCTGGAGTTGGCTCTGGATCTGGAGTTGGCTCTGGATCTGGAGTTGGCTCTGGATCTGGAGTTGGCTCTGGATCTGGAGTTGGTTTTGGATCTGGAGTTGGCTCTGGATTTGGAGTTGGCTCTGGATTTGGAGTTGGCTCTGGATTTGGAGTTGGCTCTGGATTTGGAGTTGGCTCTGGATTTGGAGTTGGTTTCGGATCTGGAGTTGGCTCTGGATTTGGAGTTGGTTCTTCAGTTTCTTTAATTTCTTTCAAGCCTTCTACCAATTTATTAAGTCCGTTTGGAGTTAATAAGTTATGTTCTGCAAGACCATTCTTGTACGCTTCAACAGCTGCCAAGTATTCTTTCACATCTTGACGATCAATCTTACGAACACGTTCTACTTCAGCATTGTATGCAGCTTCATCTAATGGTTTATCATTTTCAATTGGAAGGACGAAGCGTAATTCCGCTGCTGAAATATGTCCAGGGTCACCGTATGTTTCGTTACCAGTAAAGATAGCTTTCTTCACCTTGATTGGAGCATCAAAGTTAATCACTTTTGTCTTCGCATCATTTGCCCATCCAGTAAAGTTAAAGTTATGTTCTTGTCCTTTTTCATCAATCACTGTAAGGCTACCGCTCATCACACGTCCGTTTGGACCTGAAGGACGAGGAACATATTCAAAGCGAGTTGATTCCATCGGATTATTGAACTCTACTGTTAATGGTTTTCCTAAGCTATTCACTCCATAAGGTGTATGCCATAAAGTATTTGTATTTCCATCAAATGCATACCATACATTATCTGCTTCTTCATAAGGAGCATCAAGATCATGAATATCGTCCCAATCTGGAGCGCTACGTTTCACCGCAAGTTTTTCTTTAGCCTCGTTAACGCGTTCTACAAGAGCTTTAGCATCATCCACACTAATATCATCGTCTGCTTCTAATAAAGCTGCTACAGCGTCTTTATAAGCATTTAATGAATCTTGTTTGTAGTTGCCATTTACGATTGGAGTATTCTTTTCGTATGCTTCATCGATGATCATCTTACCAGTTAACTTAATTTCTTCAATTTCAAGGTTATCTAACATAAAGTCTTTATAACCTTTGAAGTTGATTTCGTTGTTATCTGTATCACCTTTAGTATCGGCACCACGCGCATTTGAGTAAATACCAATCCAAGTGTTTCCACCTTTTTCACCAGTAACATAGAAGCTTACTTTCTTAGGAGTTGATGAATTTTCCCAAGTGTTTTCTAAGTCGTATTTCATTAATTTACTACGACGAGAATTTTCGCCATTACCGATAACGAATGAGTATGCTCCATTTGAACCTGCTTCATAATCGAAGGTTACTTTATAAGTCTTACCTTCTTCGAAGCGGAAGTTTTGTGGAATTGTTTGGTAAACGAGTTTGTCATTTCCTGTTAAACCGTTCGTCTTCAATGACCAATTGCCTTCGATAACATCGTTGACTTTCTTACCATTCCATCCACGTTGAGTATATGGTTCGTGTTTCTCAGATAAGTGAGTACGGTTATCTTGTACGCCTTCAACATCGCCAACTACGAATGGGAAGATACCTTGAGGCACTTCTTCAAAGTCTTGTTTGAATTTACCATTTCCTGTATCGTGTTTTTCGTTGTACATTACAGATTGATTTTCAAATACACGAATTTCATCGAAGTAAGTTGCTGCTGCATCCGCATCACGTCCAAGTTCTAATGTCACATTAGAAACATCTTCGCCTGTTGTGAAGTATACATACATGTTTTGGAAGTAACTTGTATTATCTACTGTCGCATTCTTCTTAAGTGTGTTATGCGCATGTGCTTGTACATAGTTCTTCGCGATTGATTTATTTGTGTAGTTAGAAATCACTTTATCTCCGACACGGACTGTGATATCTGCACGTGCATCGCTTCGGTTATCCACGCCTACATAAACGGCATATCTTGTATTAGGTTTCAAGTCTGTTAAGCGTTGTTTCAATGTCACACGTTCAGTGTTACCTTGAATACGTAACATTTCGTTTGCCCCTTGAGATTTCACGATTTCAGCATGTTCGCTGTCACCAGTTTTTTCCCAATGATCTAATGTTCCGCTGTTGAAACCTTGGTCATAGATGTGTAGTCCTTCACTCCATACCATTGTCTTCTTGCCTTGAGGAGCTTTGTAAAGTACATATGGTTGGTACGCATCTCCCGTAATTTGAATCTTACGGTCTGCGCCGACTGTTAATTCCACAACATCTTGTTTTCCTTGGTCTGTTAGACGATAGAGGTATACTTTATCTCCAGTCCAATCGTCTGGAAGTGTCCATTCAGTTGTTCCAGCAGTATTTGTGAAGAAGTACATCTTTTCTTTGTCGCCTGTTAAAGCTTTACCATTTTCATCCCAGTTCCATGGTACTAAGTAACTTCCACCATTTTCGATAACACGACCGTTTAATGTTGTGACACGTTTACGGTAGTCTGGGCTGTTAGGGTCGTTTGATTGACGAACAATCTTCACTTCATCCCCATTGTCATTTGTTAAATCAACTTCCATTTCTGGAGTCCACTTGTAGTTTTGACCATTGTCGCTCATCGCAACTGGGTCACCGTTCACCCATTTAGAAACTTTGTAGTGTTGGAAAAACTTCGTCATGATGTTGTTTTCGAAGAGGTTACGAATATATCCTTCGTAGTCGCTTCGACCTTGCCATCCTTCGAAGTCTTTCATGTTATATCCACCAAGTAATGGATAGTTCGCTGCACCACCGTAACTTGGATAGTCACCCACCCATGAGTCTTTTTGGTGGTTACGGATGAATCGAGTAATATTTGAGTTAATACCTTTCAGTGAGTATCCACCGTAAGTTAAGTCAGCGGCCCAGTGTTGGAATGTTGAGTCATATTCCGCACCGAAGCCCCACTCGATTGCCATACGCCAGCCTTGAGAGTTTATTTCTTTAGCAAGTACGTGAGTTGGCCAAGCAGTGTTATCTCCTGATTGTCCGTTACCCCAAACGTCCACATAGATGAAGTCTAAGTCAGCACCTAGTTTTTCTCTTAATTCTTTCCAACGATCCAAACGTCCATGAGCTAAGTCATATTCTGCATCGATGTTGATACCTTGGTCTAACCAGTTCCAACCGTACATATATGTTCCGTCAGAGTTTCTACGTAAAATGGCTTCACTGAAGTATTTAGATTCAGGATATGTTTCAGAAGCGTTTACGTGAATACCGATTTTAGCTCCGTATTCTTTTGCTCTCGCTAATAATTTCTTGAAGTCTTCAACGCCACCGATTCTCTTACCGATATCTGCATAGTTTAAGTGACCTGAGTCGTGACCTTCACTACCATACCCTTTAAGTAGGATTGATTGGCCTAATCCGTCTGTGTGTAAGTTAATCTTCTTAATACCATCTAATGTCATTAAGAATGGGTTTTGCGCTTGAGATGCGAAGTTCATTGCAATACGATACGCTACTAAATCTGGAACAGATTCTGCTCCTTTAGGATTGTTCATGATATTACGATAGGCAATCGCACCATCTTGCCAGTCCACAACATTATCTTTGTTTAAGTCTTTTGTGATGACTACTTTAGAACTTGGTAATTCTAATGTGTATTCTGGGAATACCAAGTTCTTATAAGCACGTTGGTACCAGTAAGGTGAGCTTTGAATACCTAAGTAGTTCACGCCTTCTACACGTTCTAACGCTGTTGTTAAACGTGCAAAGTCATTTCCTCTGTAAGTAAATTGAGAGTTACTCCAAACAGACGCTGCTAATTCGTTAGAAGAAACAAATCCATACATGAAACCGTAAGTATATTCATTCATCTTGCCTTCTTTCAAGTCTAAATGATAGTCTCCACGGTTATGTGTGTTTGTTGACATTTGAGCACCATCGAATTTCGCACCTTGTTTATTTGAACCTACAGACACTAATGTGTTTCCTGGGAATTCAATGGTTTGGATTAATTTGCGAACATTGTCGACTGGTTTACCCATTTCGACATTGTTTTTGTTCACTACTTTTGTCACATCGAAGTGCATTTCGTTGCCGACTAATTGTAATTTCACAGTGATTTCAGCGTTGATGAATTCATCATCGTTTCTTACTTTCATTACATATTCTGCAGTAGTGTCATCAATCTTACGGTATTGAACTTCTGGAGTGACTAATACACCGTTGATTGACATTTTATCTAATTTTTGAACTTGACCTGTTAACGTTTTTCCATCTAATTCATATTCTTTAACACGTGGAAACGCTGTGTCGATAATCGCTTTTAATTGTTCTGATTGTAAAGTTTCATAGTGAACATCTTGGTCATTGCGACGTAATCCATCATCCACAGCCGGAGTTTCTTCTTCAGGTTTGATGTTATCTTGGTTATCCGCTTTGATCGATACAGAAGATAATTCTGTACCGTAAGTCCCAGCTTTGAGGTAAACTTTATTCACATCAGCTAAAGCGTTCTTGACAGCTTCTGGAACGACTTCTGTGCTAAATAAATTTTGTCCATTATTTGTAGCGTTTAATTGACCGTCTTTCTTGTACACGATAGATAGATGGTTTTCTTCCCCTACATTTGGTGCTTCTACACGAGTCTTGCTATACCATGTGTTTACATTTGGTCCTTTGTATTGCCAGAACCAACCGCCCTTGTCATACCCTACAAAGATGTTGTTGTCATTATCTTTATATTTTAGATATACCCCAAAGCGAGTTTCAGCTGGAGGAGTGTTTGCCTTGAACGTTAAGTCAACGCTTACATTTCCTTCCGCATCCGCCTGTAATCCAGCTTTTTCAAATAAAGCTTCGTTTGCTCCATTGTCGTTAGCTGTTGTTGAAGTTAATTTGTTGTAGCGTACTCCGCCTTCTTCAACGACTTCAACATTCCCTTTCACACGGCTTACTGAATTCCACTCTTTTTTCACTTCGGCAGTAGCGTCGCTAGTTTCTCCCGTTGCTGCTTCAGCTGGTTTGTTTTCTGCTGGTTTGTTTTCTGCTGGTTTATTGTCAGCTGGTTTTTCTTCCTGAGGTTTATCCTCTTTTGGTTTTTCTTCTTTATCTTCAACTTGTTTATCAAGAGCATCTAGACCAGCTGGTTTAGTTGTTTCAATACCCTTAATATAGTTTTGAATCCACTCTAACTGTGCAGGTGAGAAAAGAATACCACCACTACGTTTACCAGATACACCGTTTTGATGAATCCCAATTAATTTTCCATTTTCATCAAAGATTCCACCGCCACTTGCACCAGGTTCACTTCCTTGGTAGCTAATTCCACGAACGCCTTCTCCATGGTCATTAATATCTTCGACAGTAGTATTGAGGATTGGATCGAGCTCTCCCTTTGGATAGCCAAAAACATGCACCTTATCTCCCACCTTGATAGTAGATGGTTTATCCAAAACTTCAACTGGAGCGTTTGCAAGAGGTTTGCGAAGTTTCACGATAGCTAGGTCATTTTTATAACCTTTTAGGAAGCCTTCACGGTCCCAGTGTTTTACATCATTTTTACTAAACTTAACGTCTGGAGCTCCCTCGTAAGAAATGGTATAAACATCGTCGTCACTATCAATATTATCAGCAACTTTACGATTGTTTCCATCTGGAACATCCTTGATAAAGTTATGAGATACTGATAAAACAAGATTATCCCCGATAACGATACCACTACCAGTTCCGGCATCACTCTTAATTTCAACAGTAGCGCCGTAGTTCAATATTCCATTTTTTGTTTTAGCAACATCCTCTGGAACTAAACTTTTATCTTCTTTTGCTAAATCTTCTTTTGAAGCAGTATGTCCACTATCTTCAGCCTTATCCAACTTTTCGCGTAGATCTTTAGGGAGTTCACTTTCGGTTGTTTCAGTTGCAGATGGTACTACTGCTTCTTTTTCTTTCGCAAGTATTTCTTCTTCAGTTTTTGGCCCTTCAGTAACTTCAGGAGAACCTTGGTCTTCTCCAGGTTTCGGCGCTTCAAAGTCATGCCCATTATCATCTTTTGCATTTGCTAGGGCTGCTGCTAAATCAGCTGGCATATTTGCGGTAGAACCAGTCTGTGCTGTATCAGCTAAAACGGTACTTGTTCCGAAGAATGTAGCACCAATGATAACAGAAGCAACACCTAATGAAAATTTCCGAATACTATATTTACAACGTTTTTCAAATAACCTTTTATCCATTATTTTTTATTCCTTCCTGCTTAAAAAGTAAGCGTTTGCAATTTATTTTAAAAAAATAACTCCCTTCATTTTTTTCGCTTATTTTTTAAACATATAAATATTTCTTATGCCATTTTAATATATCAAAAACTAGTTTAAAAATCAATACTATATTAGTTAAAATTAGTAAAAGTAAAATCTAATTTTCGGACCAACCTGAAAGTCTTTTTACTACAAGAACACCTATAATCATAGGCATAAAAAAAGAAATCACCTTCGAAAAATTAGAGTAGATTTTCCCGATTTTAGAAAGGTAATTTCTTGAATTTTTATTCTATTTTCAAACAATTTATTGTTGCAATACTTTTCGAGGTTTTGTTCCTTCAGCAGGTCCAATAACACCTGCTAACTCTAATTCTTCCATCAATCGAGTTGCTCGGTTAAAACCAACTGAAAGACGGCGCTGAATCATAGATGCACTTGCTTTTTGTGTCTCGATGACGAGAGCTTTAGCTTCTTCAAAGAGCGGATCTCCAGCATCATCGCTAGAACCAAAATCACCCTCTGTCTCAGATACTTCTCCCGGATCAAAGCTTTCATCATAATCAGCATCAGCTTGAGCCTTGATGAAGTTTACGATACGTTCAACATCATCATCTGAAATAAAGGAACCTTGGAGACGAACAGGATGGTTTTCATCAATTGGCTTAAAGAGCATATCGCCTCGGCCGAGTAATTTCTCAGCACCATTTTCATCCAATATCGTACGTGAATCTGTTCCCGAAGAAACTGCAAAAGCCACACGAGACGGCACATTTGCCTTAATCAAACCAGAGATAACATCAACCGAAGGACGCTGAGTTGCAAGGATCATATGAATACCAGCCGCACGCGCCTTCTGTCCGAGACGGATAATAGCATCTTCTACTTCCTTGCTGGCAACCATCATGAGGTCAGCCAACTCATCCACAATTACGACGATTAAAGGTAGAGGTACTTGTTTGTATTCGGACTGAGCATTAAATTCCTCAACCTTAGCATTAAAACCAGCAATATTTCGAACTCCAACTTTGGCGAAAAGCTCATAGCGATTTTCCATCTCATCAACGACTTTTTGAAGGGCCTTGCTGGCCTTACGAGGATTGGTCACAACTGGAATCAAGAGATGAGGGATATCGTTGTAAACTGAAAGCTCAACCATTTTAGGATCAACCATCATAAATTTGACTTGATCTGGACGAGCCTTCATGAGAATGCTAGCGATAATACCATTAACTGCAACAGATTTACCAGAACCCGTAGAACCGGCAACTAGCAAGTGAGGCATTTTAGCCAAATCAAAACTACGAGCCGTACCATTGACTGCTTTCCCAAGAGGAATTTCTAAAAGATTTTCAGGTTTTGTTTGAGATTGTTCCCAAAGCTCACGGAAGGATACAGTTGCAATTTCCGAGTTAGGAACTTCGATACCTACCAAGGATTTCCCTGGAATCGGTGCTTCAATACGGACATCTTTAGCAGCCAGAGCAAGAGCTAAATCGTCGGCTAGGTTTGAAATACGGTTGACACGGACACCAACTGCAGGTTTAACTTCATACTTGGTAACAGATGGTCCAATTTCTGCTCTTTCAACCGTTACTTTAATACCAAAACTTGCGAAGGTCTCTTCCAAAATTTTAATATTTTCTCTAACGATTTTCTTTTCTTTTGACTGATCTTTTGGTTTATCTGGTGCAAAGAGTTGCAAGCTTGGGAGCTTATACTCCAAGGCCTTTTTAGCAGAAAAATCTACTTCAACCTCTTCGTCATCATCATCCTCTTCAGAGAAAACTTCTTCCTCTGGATAGTCTCCTTCTTCAGGGTAATCAAAATCAGCTTGCGGGAGAATAATCTCAGGTTCTACCCATTCCTCCTCTGGAAGTGGAGGAAATTCTTGCAGTGGTTCGTCTGATAAGATTTCTCCAGTTTCCATATCTACAGGCTGCATGTCAAGCAAAGCCTGCTCTTCTCTTTCTTTTTCAAGTCTTGCTTGCTCTTCTGCTTCTCTTCGCGCCTTTTCCTCTTCACGCTTGATAAAGCGCTCTTGTTTTTTCTGTTCACGGCGTTCCATCCAGATAGCAAATCGAGCTGAAAGAAAATCAGCAATATCATAGATAGACCATGGACTCATTAAAAGAGCTCCGATTAGGATTAAAATTGCCCCTATGAAATAGGTACCGATGTTTGAGAACAAAAAGGCTACCGGAATGTAGAGACCTACCCCTAACAAGCCTCCCCCTGCAAAACTTGTTACTTGAAAACTGGTTAAATCTTTAAAGATTTGTCCAATCGTTCCTTGAAAAACAGCATTTGCCATGCTAAGTTTCCAGACAAGATAAGCTTGAAAGATGAGGAGCAAGCCTGCAAAAATAAAGAAGAAACCTGCTAGCAAGCCTTCTTGTTTATGAATCCATTTAAAGAAGAATAGATAAATCAAGAGAGAGAAAATAGCTAAGTATGCTAAACTCCCTACGAGTAAGCGAATCAGGTTATAAACAGTGATTCCGACAGCTCCCCATTTAAGAGCAGCAAAAATTAAACAAATAGCCAAAGCTAAGGAAATCAACATTCGTTGAATCGCTTGTTTTCTTTCCAATTCTGCTTTCGACGGTCTGCGTCTTGTTTTAGTTGTATTCTTGTTTGCCATTCTTCTATTATAACATATTTCATGAACTTTTCGAGGGGTTAAAAAAATGACTGCCCACTTTCGTGTTCAGTCATTTGAATGTGTTTGTGATTATTTTTCTATAGGTTTACGTAGGTAACCGTAAACGACACCACTGACAAGTGCTCCTACCAAGACAGAGACAAGATAGAGAAGAGCATTTGAAGTAAGGGCGATAACGAAGATTCCTCCATGTGGTGCCATGAGTTTGATATTTGCAAGACCAACAAGTCCACCTGCTACTGCTGAACCAAGGATAAAGCTTGGAATAGCACGAGCTGGGTCAGCTGCACCAAATGGAATCGCACCTTCAGTGATGAATGACAATCCCATAACGATGTTCGTCAAACCTGAGTTACGTTCTTCTTTTGTAAATTTATTTTTGAAGAGAAGTGTTGCCACAAAGATTGCAAGTGGTGGAACCATTCCTCCAGCCATAACTGCTGCCATAGCTACTGAACCACCTGTTGCCACTGTTGCTGCAAGAGTACCAGTACCAAAGACATAAGCTGCTTTATTGACAGGTCCACCCATATCGACAGCCATCATTCCTCCAAGAACGATACCAAGAAGGACAGCTGATCCGCCTCCAAGACCGCCAAGGAAGTTGTTCATACCAGTGTTGATTGCGGCCATTGGGATATTTACAGCCAGCATGACAAATCCTGTCAAGATTGTTCCAAGAAGTGGCAAGAGTAGGATTGATTTAGCACCTTCAAGGGAGCGAGGAACCTTCACGTATTTCTTAACCAAGAGCACCAAGGCACCAGCGATGAATCCACCAACAAGGGCTCCAAGGAAACCTGATGATACTCCTGCAAGAGCTGAAGTTGCTTCGCCACCCTGAGCGTAAGGAATTTTACCAAAGGCATAACCTTCTTTAGCGATAGCACCAGCTACGAAACCTGCTACCAAACCTGGTTTTTCAGCGATTGAGTAGGCAACATATCCTGCAAATACTGGCAACATCAAACCAAAGGCAGAACCACCAACTTTCATGAACATAGAAGCGAGTTCATGGTAAGAACCAAGATTTCCAAGACTCTCATTTGGAACCCCCAAAGCACCATCAATCAAGAAGGCGAGGGCAATCATGATACCACCACCAATAACGAATGGCAACATTTGTGATACACCACTCATCAAGTGTTTGTAGAAGGCACCACCTAGACTTTGTTTTTCATTAGATGCTGTTGAAGCTTGCGCTCCATTAGCAGCACGGTAGACTTCAGCATTACCAGAAAGAGCCAAGTTGATCAACTCTTCTGTCTTACGAATACCATCTGCAACCGGACGGTTCACCAATGGTTTACCATCGAAACGATCCATCTCAACTGCTTTATCTGCAGCGATGATAACAGCTTTGGCATTGCGGATATCTTCTGCTGTCAATTTGTTGCCAACACCACTTGCACCGTTGGTTTCAACCTTGATACCAACACCCATTTCCGCAGCCACTTTTTGAAGAGCTTCTTGGGCCATGTATGTGTGGGCAATTCCTGTTGTACAAGCTGTAACTGCTACGATAAAGTCACCAGATTCATTTGCAGGAGCTTGAACTGGTTCTTGAGCTTTTTCTGAAGCTTGGTCAAAGAGTTCAATGACTTGATCAGCTGATGTTACTTGACGAAGTTTATCAGCAAATCCGTCTTTCATCAAATATTGTGACAATTCTGCCAAGGCAGCCAAGTGAGTATCATTGGCACCTTCTGGAGCAGCAATCATAAAGAAGAGGTCAGTTGGTTGCCCGTCTAAACTTTCGTAGTCAACACCCTTGTTTGACTTAGCAAAGAGAACTGTTGCTTCTTTAACTGCAGCATTTTTGCTGTGAGGCATTGCGATACCGTCACCCAAACCTGTAGAAGTCAAAGCTTCACGCGCTAAAATTCCTTCTTTAAAGGTTTCAAAATCTGTCACGTATCCGTGTTCAACTAAGCTATGAATCATTTCTTCGATAGCTGCTCTTTTTTCAGTCGCTTGCAAATCAAGCAACATGACATCTTTTCTCAATAAATCTTGAATTTTCATCTTTTTTCTACCTCAACTTTTTCATAAGTTTCTTTAATAAATGTTGCAGTTGCTAAATCATCTGAGAAGGTGGTTGCTGTTCCACATGCCACTCCCCACTTGAAGGCTTCTACTGCGTCTTTTGATTTGACAAACTCACCCGTAAATCCAGCAACCATAGAGTCACCAGCACCAACTGAGTTTTTCACGGTTCCTTTAATCGGTTTAGCAAAGTATGCTCCATCTGATGTTACCAAAAGGGCACCATCACCAGCCATAGAAATAATCACGTTTTGAGCACCTTTAGCCAATAACTCTCGAGCGTATTTCTCTATTTCATCAAGGCTTTCAAGCTTAACTCCAAAGATAGCTCCCAGTTCATGATTGTTTGGCTTGACTAAAAGTGGTTGATAATCCAAACTATCAATCAAGGTTTGACCTTCAAAGTCACAGACTACTTGTGCGCCTGTCTGACGCGTCAAGGCAATTAATTCTTTGTAAATAACATTACCCAAGTTTTTAGCACTCGAACCCGCAAATACTACTGTATCTTCTGCTGTCAAACTTGAAAGAATGGCTTTTAACTCTTCAAGTTGTTCGGGCTCAACATTAGGACCTGTCCCATTGATTTCAGTTTCTTGGTCTGCTTTGATTTTGACATTGATACGCGTATCTTCTGCCACTTGGACAAATTGCGTTTCAATTTGTTCTTCAGCTAAAGTATCTGTGATAAATTTTCCAGTAAAGCCTCCGATGAAACCTGTCGCTGTATTTGGAATATCCAAACGCTTCAAGACACGGCTAACATTGATACCTTTACCACCAGCAAACTTATCATCACTGTCCATACGATTGACACTACCAACTTCCACTTTGTCCAAACGGACAATGTAGTCTATAGATGGATTGAGTGTGACTGTATAAATCATACTTCTATTACCTCCGTTTTCTCTTTGATAGCTGGCAAGAGTTCGTGACCCTTGCTTGTAATGACAATTGCTCTTTTTATAGGAGCTACCTTAGCAAAACAAGACTGACCAATCTTGGATGAATCTGCTAGAACATATGTCTGTTTAGCATTTTCTAAGATAGCACGCTTGACGGCTCCCTCCTCCATATCTGGAGTTGTAAAGTAACCTTCATCTACACCATTCATTCCAATAAAGGCACGATCAAAGTGCAGTTGGTTAATCTGATTGAGAGCTACTCCTCCGATACTGGCATCCGTTGTCATCTTGACTCCACCACCGATAATGACTGTTGGGATTTGCTTGTCCACTAACTGCACCGCATGGTGAATGGAATTGGTTACCACTGTAATGTCTTTTCGCTCCAATTCTTTAATGAGAAAGGCTGTCGTACTTCCTGCATCCACAAAGATAACATCTTTTTCTTTGATGAGGGAAGATGCTTTTTGAGCAATCAACTTCTTCTCTTGAAGGTTTTTGACAGATTTTTCTTGAATGGTTTCTTCTTCTTGCAAGGAGTGAGGCAACTCTGCTCCTCCATGCACTCGACGAAGTTTATTTTCAGACTCCAATTCATCCAAATCACGTCTAACTGTTGATTCTGAAGTATCTAACAAGCCTACTAATTTCTCTAGAGAAACGACTTTGTGTTTTCTTAGTTCTTCTAAAATTAACTTTTTCCTCTCGGTTTTTAGCATCTACTCATCTCCTGTTAACGATTACATTAATCATTCTATCACAAAAAAAATCAAAGTCAAGCATTTTTTATCATTTTCTTTCATTTTCTATCACCGCCCCCTCGACTTCAAATAAATTTGCAAGAAAGAAGGCTTTATGGTAGACTAGGTTAGTAAACAATGGAAGATTACTCAAGAGGCTTAAGAGGCCGTGTTGGAAACGCGGTAGGCGTGTTAAAGCGTGCGTGGGTTCGAATCCCATGTCTTCCGTTTATTTTCTAAAAAAGATACCCAAGAAATCTTGGGTATCTTTTTTTATATGTTTGTTTTATAACTCGGGTGAATTTCTTAGAAAATATCAAATAACAATTTCACATTGAGGATGGTCAAGATAATGGAAACGATATAACCAAGGATAGTATTCCATTTGGCATTGGTAAATTCTCCCATCAGTGATTTTTTTGAGGTTAGATAAATCAGAGGAAAGATTGAAAATGGAAGAGCGATTGAAAGAAAGACCTGTGAATAGACCAATAACTGATCCAAGGTTTTTTCTTGATGACCGAACAGAACCGCTACTATCATAACAGGCAGCAAGGCAAAGAGACGAGTCGCCAAACGAATGAACCACTGAGGCAATCGCAAATGTAAGAAACCTTCCATAACGATTTGTCCTGTCAAGGTACCTGTGATAGTCGAATTCTGACCACTGGCTAATAGGGCCAAGGCAAACAAGGTTGATAAGGTCGAGCTAGCGATGGCTCCTGCAATGGTTGAATCCTGCAAGGCATTATACATTTGAGAAAAAGCGGAAATTTCAGATGCATGTCCGAAGAAGAGGGCCGCCCCTAAGATCAAAAGAAGGGAGTTAACCACAAAGGCCAATGATAATTGGAGATTTGAGTCCCAAGTCATAAAGCGCACCGCTTTTCGAACATCATTTCTGTCCTTGTGATTGATTTTCCGAGTTTGAGACAAGGAAGAATGCAAATAGAGGTTATGGGGCATCACTGTCGCACCTACTATTCCCAGCGCTAATGTTAATTGACTTTCATGTCCTGGCAATGGACTCTCAAATAAGGTTGAATTTGGTAAATAACCCTCAGCGATTCCTTGGAAGCTTGGATGTGACAAAGCTACCAGATAAGTAAAGATTGCTAAGATTGTTAAAATCAGTGTTGTAACGATAGCTTCGATCTTCTTAAAGCCAAATTTCATCAGTAGCAATAAGAGAAAGACATCTAGAACCGTCAAAAGGATGGCTATCATAATCGGAATCTTAAAGAGAAGGTTGAGAGCAATGGCAGAACCTAGTACTTCTGCCAGGTCTGTCGCCATCAAGGCTAATTCTAAAATCACCCATAAGCTATAACGAAGCCATTTAGGTGAATGATGAGCTGTTGCCTGAGCCAAGTCCATCTGGGTTACAATCCCAAGCTTTCCTGCCATCTGCTGAAGTTGCATGGCAATGAGAGATGAAATCAAGATGACAAACAAGAGACTATACTTATAGGAAGCACCACCCACTACACTGGTAATCCAGTTTCCTGGATCCATATAACCAACTGCTACAAGAGCACCCGGACCTAAAAAGGCCTTTAAATTTTGCCAGAAATGATTATTATTTGGAGTCTCTATAGACTGATTAATCTCAGAAAGTGAAACTTTTTTATGAGATGACATTTCTCACTACCTCTTTCTAACCCTACCTTTTCATTTGTTTTTATGATTGAAAAATAAGATAATCCTTAATTCATAAGATATTGAAAACTAAATGAAAACTAATTGATTGTTTTCACCATTTTTTAACATACCTTAATTATAACACAAATTTTTTAAAAAACTGAAGAAATTCAGTACCTGTTTTATATTTAGGATACGGTGGAATGTTGTATCCTTTGTTGTATCCTTTTTCTAAAAAACAATACTAAGGAATATAAAAGAGAAAAATAAAAAACGTTGTTTTAACAACGTTTTAGAAAGGAATGCAAAAGAATAATGGAGCCGGTGGGAGTCGAACCCACGTCCAAACACCTGCCAACATATTTGTCTACAACCATAGGTTATGTATTGTTTTAACAGTCCATCGACACATAACTCAAGCCTAGGAACTGCGAGTCTATAAATCTCTTATCAAACTGCTAGACAAAGCTTGATCGTATCTCGCTAATAATAAGACCCATCATCAGACACGAGCAATCCGAATCGGGTCACGCCTGCTGGTTTTTAGGCAGCTAGAGCGTAAGATGTGTTATTTTTTGCAGTTATATTTAACTGTGCGTTTACGTCGCCACACGAGTTGCAAAATATGCCTCATAATGCCTGTCGAATCCGTAACGACCCCAAAGACAATAAAAATATTATACCTTATCTAAGCTAAAAAAGCAAAAAAGCAAGTAGATGCCTAGAAAATGTAATCTTTCAAGGCTTCTGATAGAATATGATAACCCGAGACACTGAGGTGAAGGCCATCTGTTGTGTACCCCTCCTTGAGCTGTCCTTCCTGATCAAGTAATTTCTCAAAAACAGACACATATTCTACCTGCATATAGGCTGAAGCTAGCTCTTGATAGGCTTGGTTCCACGCCTTGATTTTCTCATTAGTACGAATGTAAACAGTCTGTTTGAAGTTCTCGCTCTCATTGACCGGTAAGATAGAAACTAGCTTTATTTGTGACAGAGGATAGTCACGAGAAATACTTTGAATCACGCTTTCAAGATTGTTTAGTGTTTCCGTCATTGGAACATCTTTCCCAATGTCATTGGTCCCAATCAAAAGCACAATCTGATCCACCGTATCACCATAGAGATGAGCATCTAGGTTATCTAGCAAAAGTCCAGTCTGATAACCACGAATACCTCGGTTCACAATGGTCTTGGCTGTCCCTAGCAATTCCTGCAAGGGATAATACTCAACAATAGAATCACCGATAAAAATGATATTGGGTTCAATTACTGAGATTTGATTAAGTTCACGATACTTGGTTTGGATTTTCTCTTGCTCTTTTAAGAGCCAATTTTCTAATAGTTGTACTGCCAAGTTATTCTCCTTTTTCTAGCCAGTTTTCTAAAACTTGGTAAACACCCGCCTGACTGTTAGCTGGGGCTATTTTTGTAGCTACTTCTTTAACAGACTCTTCTGCATTTTCCATGGCATATGAAATACCTGCCAACTCTAACATTTCAATGTCATTTTCACTATCACCAAAGGCCATGATTTGTTCAGGTTTTAAGTTCCAACGTTTGAGCAATTCTTCTAGGCCCCACGCCTTATGAATCCCGTCCTGTAAGATATCAATACAGCCATATCCACTAGAGACAGCTCGCACATGCCCATCAAATAAGTCATTAATCTCCTGTAAAACCGAATCGGATCGTTCTTCACCAACTACCATACTCATCTTGAGAACACCACCGAAAAGGCTGGAGTCAAATTCATCAACAAAATGCATTCGTTGATAGAGCTTCTCAATCATCTCCGGAGTCATAAATTTATCTAGTTCTGTAAAGACAGTACCTTCCTTTACAAAGCCACCATTCATACCAGTTACGACAAACTGATCCTGACATTCCCTACCTTTAAAATGGCCCAAAGCCCTATCAACCATGGCATCATCCCAAGTTTGTGCTTGAAGCAATTCATCATTTTCAAATATACGAGCACCATTAGCAACTACAAGAACGACTCTTTCTGCTAGATGTCCCAGTAATTGTCTCATACGATGAACTTCATTTCCAGTCGCAATGACAAACCGAACGCCACGGTGGTCCAGCTTATCCAAAATTTTCTCTAAGCGAGGAAGGTCTAGTTGACCTCTTGGATCTAACAAAGTACCATCCATATCTGTTGCAATAATCTTAATTTCCATTGTGTCTCCTTGAGGTTCGAATCACTACCACTTCAAACCTACATGTTCATTCATTTCTTTATAGGCTGTATCAATCCGTTCCTTGGTCGCCTCGTCTAACTGATCACGATATTTCCCACCCTCTATAAAATCTTCCAAGATATAGGTTTGGTATAGATAGAGTGGGTATCCTTCTGGAGAATAACCTCCCTTAGGAGTCCGACTCACCCAGCTTGGATGTGCTTGAGCCGTCTCGATAGTTGTTTTACCAGATTTTTTCTTAATGGTCACATCCATGAGGACTCCACGTTCCGTCCACTTGGCATTTTCAACATCCTGCATGGTTTCAATCCGTTGATTTGAGATAAAATTCCCCATAGAGTAAATGATAAGCTTTTTATCACCGTCTTTTTCAACCGTTTCAGCTGGTTCAACAACGTGAGGGTGACCACCAAAGATAATATCAGCTCCCCAATCAATCATTTTATGATAAAGTTTCTTTTGCTCCTCAGTCGGCTCAATTTGATACTCAACTCCCATCTGAGGCATGATAATTGTAATATCCGCCTCCTTCTCTGCTCGTTCAATTTCAGCCTTCATTTTATCTTCATCTAAGTCTGAAAGATAACGATTATAATCCTCTTGAGAAATGCTTTGTTCAATTCCGTTAAAACCATAGGAATAAGCTAAAAGGGCAACTTTAATCCCATTGACTTCCTTGATGACAATAGGTGCTTTATCTCGTGGTTCATGAGTGTAGACTCCGATTGGTGTCATTCCAGCTTTTTCAATCGCATCTGCGGTTGAAACTACTCCCTCAATTTGAGAATCCAAGATATGATTATGAGCCAAGTCTAGCACTTGATAGCCTGCATCTTTTATAGCGTCCATGACTTCACCAGGTGCATTAAATAAGGGGTAACCTGCAAGATAGTGATCTTTATTTACAGTTCCTTCAAAATCACCAATGACCAAGTCAGCTTGCTTAAGCCAAGGCTTTACGTATTCAAAGTTTTCATGAAAATCGTAGGTGCCATCTGCCTTTTTTGCTGAAATATAAATAATGTCATGATAGAGCAAATCACCATTTGCCATGATGCGAGCACTTGTTTCTTGCTCTGTTGCCGTATTTTTCTCCTTAGAATCAGCTGTCTGACTTACTGTAGTTGCACTACTATTTACTAAAGGAATTCCCTTTAGCCCTTGAGCTAATAAAGTCAATGCCATCGAAATAGCAACTACGATTAACAAAACCATAATAAAGGTTTTATTACTCCATTGGCGATAGTTTCTAAAAAATCGAATCAATTTCTCGACAAGCCGTAAGATAGGACCATTTTGATTTCTACTACTACGTTTTTCCATCTTTTTCTCCTTACTTTTTGATGCAAGTCTCCTTACCTTATTATACCACAGACAAATAGGTATTTCCTTTTATTCTAATATTTTTTAACAGCTTCTGTGACTTTCTTTCTCATCTGTTTTGTGTTATCATGTAAATGTAATGTAAGGAAGGAGAGAACATGTCTGCTATAGAACGTATTACAAAAGCTTCACATTTGATCGATATGAAAGATATTATCCGCGAGGGCAATCCAACCCTGCGTGCTGTTGCTGAGGAGGTCACTTTCCCATTGAGTGATCAAGATATTATCCTCGGTGAGAAAATGATGCAATTTTTGAAACATTCACAAGATCCAGTTATGGCTGAAAAACTTGGACTACGTGGAGGAGTTGGACTTGCAGCACCACAATTGGACATCTCAAAACGCATCATCGCTGTTTTGGTTCCAAATATCACTGAAGATGGTGAAACACCTCAGGAAGCCTATGACTTACAAGCTGTAATGTACAATCCTAAAATCGTCTCACATTCAGTCCAAGATGCTGCTTTAGGCGAGGGAGAAGGATGTCTATCAGTTGACCGAGCTGTCCCAGGTTATGTTATCCGTCATGCTCGAGTAACTGTCGACTATTTCGACAAGGACGGCGAAAAACATCGTATCAAGTTAAAAGGCTACAACTCAATCGTTGTTCAACATGAAATCGACCACTTGAATGGTATTATGTTTTACGACCGTATCAATGAAAAAGATCCTTTTGCAGTCAAAGAAGGTTTACTCATTCTTGAATAAGGAAAATCCCGTTGCAAGACGGGGTTTTATGTTATAATAGAGCCATGAAAACAAATGATATTGTCTATGGCGTTCACGCCGTTACGGAAGCACTTTTAGCAAACACAGGAAATAAACTCTATCTCCAAGATGATTTACGAGGAAAAAATGTAGAAAAAGTAAAAGAACTAGCTACTGAAAAGAAAGTATCCATCTCTTGGACTTCAAAAAAGACTCTTTCTGAAATGGCTGAGGGTGCTGTTCACCAAGGTTTTGTTTTACGGGTTTCTGAGTTTGCTTATACTGAACTGGATCAAATTCTTACAAAAACACGCCAAGAAGAAAACCCACTACTGCTAATTCTTGATGGTTTAACAGATCCACATAATCTCGGTTCTATCTTGAGAACAGCGGATGCAACCAATGTTTCAGGTGTTATTATTCCCAAACACCGAGCTGTCGGCGTCACTCCTGTCGTAGCTAAAACAGCAACGGGTGCGATTGAACATGTTCCTATTGCCCGAGTCACTAATCTTAGTCAAACCTTGGACAAACTCAAAGACGAGGGATTCTGGACTTTTGGGACTGATATGAACGGAACACCTTGCCATAAATGGAATACAAGTGGCAAAGTTGCTCTCATTATCGGAAATGAAGGAAAAGGTATTTCAAGTAACATCAAGAAGCAAGTGGACGAGATGATCACCATACCAATGAATGGTCACGTACAAAGTCTCAATGCCAGTGTTGCTGCTGCTATTCTCATGTACGAAGTCTTCAGAAATCGATTATAAAAAGAGTGAGTTTGGGACAAAAGATCCCAACCTCACTTTTTATTAGCAATCAAACTTTGACGCGGTAGCTGATTGAACTTTTTGTTCGTCTTTTAGACTCCAAAAAGCTCCTAATCATCCTCGCGGGGCTGGGACTACGAAATCGAGACTTTGTCTACCGATTTCTGTCCCACCGCCTTTTTAACTATGTTCAGTAATATATTTATAGGCTTCTTGACCTGCAATGGCGCCATCTCCAACTGCTGTTGTGACTTGACGAAGGTCTTTCTGACGAACATCCCCAACTGCAAAGACACCAGCAACACTTGTCTTCATGTGGTCATCAGTCACAATCCAACCTGCCTGATCTCGAATCTGTAATTCTTGAACGAAATCACTAACAGGATCTAATCCAACATAGATGAAAACACCACCAAAGGCTTGCTCTATCACTTGACCCGTTTTTACATTTTCAATCTCAACCAACTCTACACGATTTTCACCTTTGATTTCTTTAACAACAGAATCCCAAATGAACTTGATTTTTTCATTGGCAAAGGCGCGATCTTGCAAGACTTTTTGAGCACGAAGTTCATCACGACGGTGAACGATGGTTACTGATTTTGCAAACTGTGTTAAGAAGATTGCCTCCTCAACTGCTGAGTCACCACCACCTACAACCAACAAATCTTGGTCACGGAAAAAGGCTCCATCACAAACCGCACAGTAGGAAACTCCACGGCTATTGAGCTCTTCTTCGCCTGGAACTCCCAAGAGACGGTGTTTCGAACCAGTCGCTACGATAACTGTACGTGTTTCAAATTCTTCATCATCTGTGATGACTTTTTTTACATCTCCATGATCCTCAACAGCTTCGACAAAACCATAGAGGTGTTCTACTCCAAGATTTTCAAGAGGTTCAAACATCTTTTCAGCTAATTCTGGACCGCTGATATTGGCATATCCTGGATAGTTTTCAATATCCGAAGTATTATTCATCTGACCACCAGGAAGGCCACCTTCAATCAAAGCAACTTTCAGATTACTGCGTGCTGCATACAAGGCTGCAGTCATCCCAGCAGGACCTGCACCGATAATAATCGTATCGTACATTCTCTTTCCTTCTTTCTTGTTGTAACTATTTTTATTCTAACGGATTATATCCTATTTAACAACTATTAAGCCTTGAGAACCAGCAAAATACTCATGGTTGCAAAAGACAATACTGGAATTGTTAAAACTCCAATCATAATCATATCGTAAAGATGAGCTTGACGCTCCTTGGCAGTTTTATCAGCGCCTGATAGAGCTCTAAAACCGATCCAAAGTCCTAAAACAACCAAGACTAGTAAAATCGTCAAAATCAAACTCTCTAAATACAAAGCAAATAGCTGAACTAACATGCTTTCTCTCATTTCTATTATTTTTAAAGAGTAAACCCAGTTAGCTTAGCCAACTGAGTTTTTCTTATCTTCCATTATATCAAATATAGGTCCGTTTGTAACTAGCAAAGAACTCTTTTGTTCGTTCTTCTTTTGGATGATTGATGATTTCATCTGGTGTTCCAGATTCGATAATCTTTCCTTTATCCAAGAACAAAACCTTATCAGCTACTTGAGAAACAAAGGACATATCGTGACTAACCAAAATCATGGTTTGACCTGATTTAGCAGCATTCGCAATCGAACGTTCTACCTCACCAACCAATTCTGGGTCAAGCGCTGAAGTTGGTTCATCCAAGAGCAAGATAGCTGGTCTCATAGCCAAAGCACGCGCCAAGGCTACCCGTTGTTTTTGTCCCCCAGACAAATGGCGAGGATAGTGATGTTGACGATCAGAAAGCCCAACCTTATCTAGCTCTTCCTTGGCAATCTTAGTTGCTTCTTCGTCGGATAGTTTTTTAACTACCACCAAGCCTTCCTTGACATTGTCTAAGGCTGTTCTACGCTCAAATAAATTGAACTGTTGGAAAACCATCGATAGTTTGCGACGAAGAGTCAGAATTTCTTCTTGCGTAATTTGAGAAAAATCAACTTTGAAATCATCAATCTGAATAGATCCACTATCCGGAGTTTCTAGATAGTTTAGGCTACGAAGAAAGGTTGATTTCCCAGCTCCTGAAGAACCAATTAAGGCAACAACTTCTCCTTTTTGAATATCTAAATTCAGATGATCCAAAACGGTTTGACCTGAAAAGGATTTGCTTAAATTTGAAATTTTAATCATTAGCGAAGCTCTCCTTTCACATCTGTCTCAATATTATCTGGTGCTGTAATAGCCATTTTTCTTTCAATGAAACGACCAAGATTTTCAATGGCAATATTTACAACCCAATAGACAAGAGCTACTGAGATGAAACGTTCAAAGTAACGATAGTCTGCACCACCCAAAATCTGTGCTTGGGCAAAGACTTCTACGACACCTGCACTAAAGGCAAGGGAAGTTCCCTTGGTCAACCCAATGAGGGAGTTAATCAAAGTTGGTGTTGCAACCACGGCTGCATTTGGAATAATCACACGGCGATAAACTTGTGCACGTGTCATTCCAAGACTGCGAGCAGCTTCAATCTCACCAGGATTTACAGAAAGAATGGCTGCACGGATGGTTTCACTAGCATAGGCTGCCTCGTTAAAGGCAAAGGCTACAATCGCAAACGCTGCAGCTGGAATCGCATTGATATTAAATGCAGTTCCCCATTGTTGATTCAATGCTTTAAGTGCCAAAGGAATTCCGTAATAAGTCAACATGAGTTGTACTAGAATTGGAGTACCTTTTAGGAAACTAACAAAAAAAGCTTGTAATGGGTAAATAAATCTAACTCGGTTGATTTTCACAATAGCAAAGACTAGGGCTAGCATGATACCAAAAAAGGCACCAAATACCGTTAACATCAAAGTTGTGGGTAATTGCTGTACAATTCTTGGAATCCCATCAAAGACAGAACGCCAACTAAAGAGTTTGCCGTCTGGGATATATTGCATCAAATTTTGATACCAATCAGATGCTAAAATCGTTGTAACATTCATAGAAACATCCTCTCAAGATAATGATTCATTCTATCATACTTATGCTCTAATTAAAAATATTTGCTACGAGCATATCAGATTTCATCTACCTTCTAGTTTATCATACTTTAAAAGTGGGAGGTTATATATTTTATCTATCAAGGAGATAGAAAAAAACTAATTCAAATCCAAGTTATTGTATGTTTTACGATAGCCAATTTGTTTTACAAGACCATTTTCAACTAGTATCGGACGTTTTAACAGCATACCATCACTAGCTAAGAGTTTGGCTGCTTCTTTGTTTGACAATGTTCCAATCTTATCTTTCAATCCGAGTTCACGATATTTGATGCCACTAGTATTGAAAAATTGCTTCAATTCAAATCCCGAAGTTTCGAGCCAGTTTAAAATGACCTTTTCACTCGGAGTCTCTTCAACGATATGAACGTCTTTATATTCTAGTCCAAGTTGATCTAATTCTTTCTTAGCTTTTTTACAAGTTGTACATTTTGGATATTCGATAAATTCTAACATTTTTTCTCTTTCTATTTTTTATTTTCTTGATAACTTGCACCTTCATGATTCAAGAGCCAAGCCTTCTTATCAAGTCCCCAAGCATAGCCTGTCAGACGTCCTCCAGCACCTAGCACACGGTGACAGGGGACAAGAATAGACCAGGGATTGCGACCCACTGCTCCTCCGATTGCTTGGGCAGAAGCCACCTGCAAGTCCTTAGCTATTTGTCCATAAGTAACTGTCTGACCAAAAGGAATTCCACGCAAGTAGTTCCAGACTCTTTTTTCGAAGTCACTACCGACAGGAGCTAAAGGCATCTCAGATAAGTCTTGATCTTGCCCCTTAAAATAAGTCTCTAAATAGGAAGTAATTTGATTTAAAATGGGATGACTTTCAACTAGAGTTACATCATTTTCAGATAATCCCTTCTCAAAATCGCTCTCTTCTTCTATCCATATCCCAAACAGATAGTGGTCATCTGCTACCAGAGATAGGGGTCCAATCGGTGACTTGTACAGCATCTTTGCATACTTCTTAGGCATTTGATTTTAATTTTTGATAGGCCAAGCGTTCCCCGTCTACTGGAACTTTACCAACCTGTTTAAAGCCAAGTTTTTCAAAGATATGCTGCATAGCTTTGTTTTTTGCGTGCGTATCCGAACGAAAATCTAGATAATCAAAGCCTTCTATCAAGCCTTCTAAGAAGGTCTGAGCAACACCTTGACCTTGCACATCACTAGCAACAGCAATACGGTGAAATACTAAGTATTCTGCTTCATTTCCCTCCCAGTTGCCATCATAAATTGCTTCATAAGCTTTTTCCGGGCTTTTAGTCACTGCTGCATAGGCTAATAAGAGTTCTCCTTCTTCCAGCGCTACGTAAGCCTGTCCAGAGATAATATCTTCAATAATGGTATCTGCATCTGGGTAGCCGTTTTGCCACTGAGTGCTACCAGCATCTGCCAAGCATTTCTTGGCTCCCTCAATTACTTGCATAATCTGATTTACTTCATTAGGAAAGGCTAAGCGAATCTCCATCATCTGTCCTCATTTCATACTATTTTCTCTCATCATAGCATAAATTATTTCTTTCTACAAGCACTTGAAACTTGACTTATTATTTCTAATATTTTATAATCTAGTTATTAAAACTAGATAAAAAGGAGTTGAAAATGAATACTACTTTTTCCTATCCAAAATGGGAAGAAATTCCAAGTATCAATCTCTATCTGGACCAGGTTTTACTTTATGTAAATCAAGTATGCGAACCTATCTCATCAGGATCTGAAAAAGCCTTAACTGCTTCTATGGTCAATAACTATGTCAAACACGGATATATCAGTAAACCTGAAAAGAAAAAATACCAACGCAAACAAATCGCCCGTTTGATTGCTATTTCGACTCTTAAGTCTGTTTTTTCGATTCAGGAAATTGCTCAAACACTCAATACCCTACAAACAGAAACGAACTCAGAAGAACTTTACAACGCTTTTGTAAACTATATGAATGAGGACATAGACCCAGCTAATCCTATTATCCAGGCAAGCTGCCAAACTGTCAAACTCTATCATCAAACACTAGCACTAGTCTATACAGAAACTGAAGAGGAGGAAACAAATGAATACTAGTTTCAAATTGAGTAAACGACTTAGTTTTGGAGAAGAAATTGCCAACAGTGTCACCCATGCTGTAGGAGCATTTCTCATGCTCATCCTACTTCCCATTTCATCAACCTATAGTTACGAGGCGCATGGTTTCTTATCGTCTATCGGTGTTTCCATCTTCGTCATCAGCCTCTTTCTCATGTTCTTATCATCAACTATTTATCATTCTATGGCTTATGGTTCGACTCATAAGTATGTCTTACGTATCATCGACCATTCTATGATTTATGTGGCAATCGCTGGATCTTATACTCCTGTGGTTTTAACTTTGATGAACAACTGGTTTGGTTATCTCATTATCGCCATTCAGTGGGGAACTACAATTTTCGGTATTCTTTATAAAATATTTGCCAAGAAGGTCAATGAAAAATTCAGTCTCATTCTTTACCTCATCATGGGATGGCTAGTCTTAGCTATCTTACCTGTAATCATTAGTCAGACAAGTCCAATGTTTTGGAGTCTTATGGTATCAGGTGGCCTTTGCTATACAGTCGGCGCTGGATTCTACGCTAAAAAGAAACCATACTTCCATATGATTTGGCATCTCTTCATTCTAGCAGCCTCTGCTCTCCAATATATTGCTATTGTTTATTATATGTAAAAAAGAAGTTGGGAAAAATCCCAACCTCTTTTTTATTTGCACATATTGACAAAATACTGGTGCAAGCGAAGATCATTTGTCAATTCCGGATGAAATGAAGTCACTAGCATATTCTTTTCTTGAGCAGCAACGATTTGATCGTTGACGATTGCTAGAACTTCAACATCCTCACCGACACTACTGATAATTGGACCACGGATAAAGGTCATGGGAATCTTACCAACACCCTTACACTCTGCTTCGGTATAAAAGCTTCCTAACTGACGTCCATAGGCATTACGCTCTACTACTATATCCATAGTCGCTAGATGACTTTCTTCCTGAGTGGCAAGCTCTTTTGCTAGTAAAATCAAGCCTGCACAAGTCCCAAAGACTGGTAAGCCATTGAGAATAGCTTCTCTTAGAGGGAGTAGCATATTCTGGTCACGTAGAAGTTTTCCCATAGCTGTCGACTCACCGCCAGGTAAAATCAAACCTGATAGCTCACTTCGATGTTGCTGAAAATCTTCTAGGTTTCGCAGTTCAATACTTTCAACTCCTAGTTGAGCAAGCATTTTCTCGTGTTCTGCAAAGGCACCTTGCAAGGCCAAGATTCCAATTTTCATCTATTTTCCTCGCTCAGCCATGAGAATTTGGATTTCATTCTCATTGATACCTACCATGGCTTCTCCCAAGTCTTCCGAGATTTGAGCCAGAATTTGAGGATTCTGATAGTTTGTAACTGCCTTAACAATTGCTGCGGCACGTTTAACAGGATCACCTGATTTGAAAATCCCTGAGCCAACAAAGACGCCTTCTGCACCAAGCTGCATCATAAGAGCAGCATCCGCTGGTGTTGCAACACCTCCAGCTGCAAAGTTAACAACTGGCAATTTCCCATGTTCGTGGACATATTGAACTAATTCTACCGGAACTTGGAGTTCTTTTGCAGCAACATATAACTCGTCCTCCCGGAGGTTTTGAATGCGACGGATTTCTTGATTCATCATACGCATATGACGAACCGCCTGAACGATGTCTCCTGTTCCTGGTTCCCCTTTTGTACGGATCATAGAAGCTCCTTCAGCGATACGGCGCAAGGCTTCTCCTAGGTCTTTAGCACCACAAACAAAAGGAACTTGAAATTCTTTCTTGTCCACATGGAAACGATCGTCAGCTGGAGATAGAACTTCGCTCTCATCGATATAGTCAATCTCGATGGCTTCTAAGATCTGTGCTTCAACAAAATGCCCAATTCGAACCTTAGCCATAACTGGAATGCTGACCGCTTCTTGGATTTCCTTGATCATCTTTGGATCGCTCATGCGAGAAACTCCACCAGCCGCACGAATATCAGCTGGAATTCGCTCTAGAGCCATAACTGCTGCTGCACCAGCTGCCTCTGCAATTCTTGCTTGTTCAGGGTTTTGAACATCCATGATAACGCCACCCTTGAGCATCTGTGCCAAATTTTTATTTAATTCATAACGATTTTCAGTCATTTTTTCTTCCTCATTACTTGTATTGGTAGCTACATGTTTATTTTAAGATAGAAATGACTCGAGGACAAGATAAAATAAATCAATTTGTCCGGGTACAATTATTTCTATCACAAAAAAAGCACCCACAATGGGTACTTTTATTTCTTAGATTTTTTAATACTTTTCACAAGATAAAAGAGATATCCTGAAACCATGTAAACAACAAAGATAGTGGCTGCCCATTTAAAGACAAAGCCCCAACCATGTTTGGTAGCATTCAAAAAGAAATAAGGGAAGGGACTATCCTTAGCATTAGGGACATCCATCTTTAGAACAAAACCGTTTAAGAGGGCAAAAATCATATAAAGCAACGGAAGGCTAGTCCAAAGCATGGGATCAACTAACTTATATTGACGACTCTTATCAAAAATAATTGTATCTGCTAAAAACCAGAGAGGGACAATATAATGACAAAGGAAATTTTCCAAACGGTAAAAATCTGTCGTCAAAGGAGCTAGCATGAAATGATAGATGACACAAGTAATCATAATACTCATAGTGACGCCACCTTTGAGACGTAGAATACCAGAACTCTGCCAACTATCACCACCACTACGCATCTTTAACAAAAGATAACCTGTAAAAAGTACAACCAAAAGGTTAGAAAGTACTGTGTAGTAAAGCAACATCCCTAAACCACCGCGTTTGGTAATCTCCAAGTATACACCGGTAAAGGCTGCTATAAATAAAAAGATACGACTATAAAATATTACTTTTTCATTTTTAATCATGATTAAATCTTCTTCACAAATTCTGATTTAAGCTTCATAGCACCAAAACCATCAATCTTACAGTCAATGTTGTGGTCACCTTCAACAATACGGATGTTTTTCACACGAGTTCCTTGTTTGAGGTCTTTAGGAGCACCTTTAACCTTCAAATCTTTAATCAAGGTAACTGTGTCCCCATCAGCTAGTTTATTTCCATTTGCATCGATAGCAACAAGGCCTTCTTCTGCTTCAACTTGTTCAGCAGGATTCCACTCGTAAGCACATTCTGGACAAACAAGAAGTGCGCCATCTTCATATACATATTCTGAATTACATTTTGGGCAATTTGGTAAATGATTCATGTTATCTCCTTAAAAAATTTATGATTATTTGAATGTCAAATTTTCTTCAACAGCAACTATTATACCTTAAAACAGACTATTTGACAAATTCTGATAAAAAACGACAAACCGAAATTCAGTTCATCGTTTTATAGTTCTTATAAATGTTTTTGAGCTTCTGATTTAATTTTTTCAACAACTTCTAAAATTGAGAGTCCAGTCGTATCCAAATAGATTGCATCCTCAGCTTGCTTGAGAGGTGAAGTTTCACGATGACTATCTTTATAGTCACGCGCCGCAATCTCTTCTTTCAAAGTTTCCAAATCTGTTTCGATTCCTTTTGAAAGATTTTCCTTGTAACGACGTTCCGCACGCTCATCTACAGATGCTACTAGAAAAATCTTCAATTCAGCCTTAGGTAAGACTACTGTTCCAATATCGCGGCCATCCATAACGATACCACCTTGTTGGGCAATTTCTTGCTGAAGGGCTACCAATTTTTCACGAACAGCTGGAATCGCAGCAAAAGCAGAGACAGCGTTGGTTACTTCATTTTCTCGGATTGGATTTGTTACATCTACATCTCCAACGAAAACAAGTTGTTCTCCATTTTCAGCGCGTCCAAAGCTAATTGGATATTGTTCCAATAATTCAAGAAGTTGAGATGGCTCATTTGGGCTAATTTGGTTTTTCAATGCGATGTAAGTCGCAGCACGATACATAGCGCCTGTATCCAGATAAGTATAACCAAAGTCCTTAGCAATAATCTTAGCTACTGTACTCTTACCACTGGAAGCTGGCCCATCAATAGCAATCTGAATTGTTTTCATTGTCACTCCTATCTTGTCTTAAGGACATCACCAGGATTTGCGAACCAAGTTCCTGAAGACATATGACCAGGATTCAAGGCTTCAAGTTGAGCAATAGAGATTCCAGCACGGGCTGCAATCGCTGCTTCACCTTCTCCTGGCAAAACTGTTATTGTTCCTTCAGAATCAGTATGCGCCTCTGTATGTTCTTGTTGAGTTGTTTCTGCTTCTGTTGACTCTGTTGACTGAGCAGTAGTAGCCACTGTTGTAACTTCCTCTACTTTTGGAGCTGAAGGATCATAAAAATCTTTCAAAGCTGAAGTGCGGTCACTTCCGCCTGATGACAAGTAGACTAATACAACTACCATACCAACAACAATCACAAAGAATAGAATTGCCAAGACAGTCAAAATACGATTGGCAACGACACCTGAACCTTTTTGGTTTCGTTGACGACGTTCTGTTCTTGATTCTTCTTCCTGATTTTCATAAATATCTTCTTGCCACGGTTCCTTTTCCATACCTTACTCCTTGAGATTTTTTTAGTTTCTTATTACAATATAAATATGAAGATTAGACTTATACCCGAACGTTGCATCGCCTGTGGGCTCTGCCAAACTTATTCAGAATTATTTGATTACCATGATAATGGTATCGTCCGTTTTTTCGATGATCCTGAACAATTAGAGAAAGAAATTCCTTGTAGCGACGATGCTTTAGAAGCCGTTAAAAATTGCCCTACTCGTGCTCTAATCATAGATGAATCTTAAAATTTGGTGGGCCATAGATTTCTAATTTCCACTCCCTCTAGTGTAGCATAATTTTCTAGAAAATTATAGTCTTTTGCTAGACTAATTTTATACAATTTTACATTTAATTGTTCCAATATTTCAATAATAAATAAACTGTTCTTTTAAGACGTTTTTCTATCACACAAGCACATATAAAGTATTAAAAAAGAGGAATTACTTCCTCTTTTTTGTTTAATCAAATGATTAGTCTTCAAATCCGTTTGGATGTTGACTCTGCCAACGCCATGCATCTTCACACATCTCTGTAATACCAAGTTCTGCTTCCCATCCGAGCTCTTCCTTAGCTTTTGCTGGGTCTGAGTAGCAAGCTGCGATATCACCTGGGCGACGTTCAACGATACGGTATGGAATTGGGCGTCCAACAGCTTTTTCCATATTTTGGATAATTTCAAGAACTGAGTAGCCTTTTCCAGTCCCAAGGTTATACACATTGAGTCCAGAGCCTTTTTGAAGCTTCTTAAGGGCGGCAACGTGTCCTTTTGCTAGGTCAACGACGTGGATATAGTCACGAACACCTGTTCCATCTTCAGTATCGTAGTCATCTCCAAAGACTTGAACTTGTTCCAACTTACCAACTGCGACTTGTGTTACATACGGCAAAAGGTTGTTTGGAATGCCGTTTGGATTTTCTCCTAGGTCACCACTCTCATGCGCACCGATTGGGTTGAAATAACGAAGCAACACAACGTTCCATTCTGAGTCTGCTTTATAGATATCTGTCAAGATTTCTTCAAGCATTAGTTTGGTACGGCCATATGGGTTAGTAGCTGAAAGTGGAAAATCTTCTAGGATTGGAACAGTATGAGGATCTCCATAAACTGTTGCTGAAGAGCTGAAAATAATATTTTTACAGTTGTTTTCTTCCATTGCTTTTAAAAGACTAACTGTACCAGCAATATTGTTATCATAGTAGGCAAGTGGGATACGTGTAGATTCCCCTACAGCCTTCAAACCAGCAAAATGGATAACTCCTGTTGGTTCTTCGTGTTTGAAAATATCACGAAGAGTTTCCGTATCACGAATATCAGCTTCGTAGAAAGGAATTTCTATGCCTGTGATTCTTTCAACTACTTCAAGACTTTTACGACTACTATTGACCAAATTATCCACGACAACAACTTGATGTCCGGCTTGAACCAGTTCAATGACAGTGTGACTTCCAATAAAACCTGCTCCACCCGTTACCAGAATCTTTTCTTGCATTTTATTTCCTCAATTCTTGGATTATTTTATTCATTTTACCATTTTTGATAGAGAAAGTCATTTACTTTCCTAATACTACCGTAAAAACTAGGTAAAAGATTTACGATTGTTTCTTTTTAATATATCTTTCGGTCGGATAATCAGCCGGATCTAATACTCCACTTCTCCCCTGAAGCATTTGAGCTAGATGATAACCGATTATGGGACCAGTTGTTAATCCTGAAGATCCTAAACCACTCGCTGTATAGACTCCTGATAAGTTTGGAACCTGTCCGAAAAATGGAGAAAAATCACTTGTATAGGCTCGAATCCCCACGCGCTCACCACTAATCATTGCACCTTTTAAGCTAGGATAAAATAGACTTGCTGCTTCTTCCATTTGAAGGAGTAACTTCTCATCAACAGTCAAATCAAATCCCATGTCATTTTCATGGGTAGCCCCTAAAGATAATTTACCGCCTGGAAATGGTATCAAATCCCACTCTTCTTCTGGCATAACCACAGGGTAGGCTCCCATGTCTTGTGGCACTTGATAATCTCTAAGTTGTCCTTTTTGAGGACGAACATCAACCTCATAGCCTAAAGGCTCTAACATGTGTCCAAGCCAAGCTCCTGTGGACAAGATAACTTGGTCAAACATTTGGTTGCCTATTTGATAACCCGATGCTAAGGGTTTTAGACTGACCTCTTTCTTTATGACCTTAACCTGACTGGCTTCAAGCAAGTGACTAACTAAAAGTTGTCCATCTACTCGAGCCCCTCCAGAAGCATAGAGCAATCTCTCAAATCCCTCTAATCCAGGGAATAGACTACTTGCTGCCGTTTGGTCTAAAACGGCTAATTTTCCTATTAAGGGAGATTCATCTCTACGTTTCAAGGCTAAGTCATAGAGTTCCTCGAGCTTGGAATCATCTTTTTTGAGAAGTAAGACTCCTGAGCGCTGGTAGAAATCAACCTTTTGACCCGATTTTTCCAAGTCAGCTAATAAATCCACATAGAAATCAGCTCCTAGTCGCGCCATCTTATACCAGGCTTTATTGCGTCGTTTAGAAAACCAGGGACTAATAATTCCTGCTGCGGCCTTAGTTGCTTGGCCCTTTCCATAATCAAAAACTGTTACTTCAATATCAGCTTCTTTAGAAAGATAGTAGGCAGCTGTTGCACCTACAATTCCTGCACCTACAATGGCAACTTTTTTCATTGTCTTTACCTTCTAATTAGATATGACGGAAAGGATTGGTGGACGCTTGACTTGCGACAACCTCTAGAGACCAAGCTTTCTCTTCCTTCCATTCATTCAAGAGCGCTTCAATTTTTTCAATAAAGAGAACTTCGATATAGTGGCCTGGATCCAGAGCCAACAAGCCATCTGACAGCATATCTTGGGCAGTGTGGTAGTATATGTCTCCAGTAATGTAGACATCCGCTCCTTTTACTAAAGCATCTGGATAGAATGATTGACCACTTCCACCACAGATAGCAACTCTTGAGATTGTTTTTTGCAAATCGCTCTCTTGATAATACACCATACGGAGACTATCTAGACCAAAGACTTCCTTAACATGGTCAGCAAATTCCTTAAATGTTTGAGGTCTAATAGTTCCAATACGGCCAATCCCACGTTCAGGACCTGTTTCCTGTAGATAAGTTGTCGCCTCAATTCCTAGCATCTGGCAGAACCAGTCATTGAGACCATTTTCAACAATATCAATATTGGTATGGCTAACGTAGACTGCGATATCGTGCTTGATGAGTTCGATATAAATCTGATTTTGAGGGCGACTAGCTACCAAGTCCTTGATAGGACGAAAGATAGGCGCGTGCTTAACGATAATCAAATCTACACCCTTTTCAATAGCTTCTGCCACTGTATCTTCACGTATATCAAGGGCAACCATGACCTTTTGGATTTCTTTGTCTAGGGTACCAATCTGCAAACCACGACTATCACCCTCCATAGAAAATTCTTGGGGGCAATAGGTTTCATAACGCTTAATCACTTCACTTGCTTGCATGGAGCACCTCCTTGATGGCTTGAATTTTATCTACTAAAACTTGACATTCTTCATGATTTTTTTCTGGGATTTGACTAAGGGCAAATTCGAGCTTACTTGCTTCTCTTTGCCACTTTTGGACAAATACGGGGCTAAGTTCTTTAGAGAGAAAAGGACCAAAACGGGTGTCACTTGCTGACAATTTCATTTCTCCAGCTTCCACTACTAGAATCTCGTAAAATTTTCCAGCTTCCTCTAAAATACTTTCAGCTACAATCTGAAATCCATGCTCTTGTAACCAAGTACGCAACTCATCTTCACGATTATTGGGTTGAAGAATCAATCGCTCAACATTGGCTAGTTTATCCAAGCCCTCTTCTAATATCGTAGCAATCAAACGACCACCCATTCCTGCAATAGTGATAACAGAGACCTGGTCACTTTCTTCGAAAGCTGCTAAACCATTGGCTAAACGAACCTGAATTTTCTCAGTCAAGCCATGACTTTCAACATTTCTAACTGCAGATTGATAGGGTCCCTCTACAACTTCACCCGCGATGGCAGCTTCAATATGACCTTTTTCAACTAATTCAATAGGTAAATAAGCATGGTCGCTCCCAACGTCCAGCAAAACAGCTCCTTGGGGGGCAAAAGAAGCTACTGTTTCTAATCTCTTTGAAATCATCTTCTCTCACTTTCAAAAACTCTATTTCCCTTTATTATACCATATTTTATCTGGCAATCCTGCACCTAAAAAAGACCGCAATCATGGATTGCAGTCTTTCTTTATCTTTTAACTTGATAACGACTTGTCAGTATGAAAATCACAATAAAGACGAGCATCATAATGCCATAGATAGGCAATGTTTGACCTGTAAGTGTTGAAATTTCAAGCAATTTTTGGATTCTTGGAAATAGGGCTGTTCCAAGGAAACCTACAACTGACCAAATAATCAATAGCACACGCCACAAGCTAAATGGCAAGCAAGCTCTAACTACAGACATGAAACCAATCGATGCCAATAGATAATACAAAAGTGTCGAAATTTCAATGGCTGTCCAGCCTTGACTGGTTCCAAAAATTTTAACAAAGAGAACACTAAAAACTACCATCAAGGCACTTGGTAAAGCTCGAAGCATGGATTTTTTGAGGAAGTTTTGTTCCACAGGTTTGATATTTCGTTCAAAAGTTAATACAAACGGTGGGAATCCTTCCACAAATTGGTCAATCATAGTTATCTGAATCGGAATGAATGGAAAAATCAAAATCCATTCAGTACGTCCCAACAAAGCACTGGCAATACAGATAACTGCTAGCAAGAAGGAATAGATTGTCTTAATCAAGAAAATCGGAGCAATGTGGGCAATATTATTGACCACACGACGACCTTCGAAGAGAATCTCAGGAACATCATTGAAATCTGAATTCAAGAGGACCAGATTTGCAATCTGACGAGTTGCTGGGTCTCCTTCAGCCATAACAATGGAACAGTCTGCCTCACGCAGAGCTAGAATATCATTGACACCATCTCCGGTCATTGCTGTAGTATGTCCTGCTTTTTTCAGAGTTTGGATGATCAGTTTCTTTTGATGAGGTGAAACACGTCCGAAAATGGCTGTTTCCTCAGCCATGGCTATCAATTCTTCATCATTAATTTTCGAACAATCTACATAACTCTGATAGTCTGCAAAACCTGCTTTTTGAGCAATACTTGAAACAGTGACTGGATTATCACCAGAGATAATTTTCAGCCCTACTTCCTGAGAACGAAGATAGTCTAGCGTCTCAGCAGCACCTTCTCGAATCGGATCTAGAATCTCAAGCAAAGCCAAAGCCTGAATATCAGATGGCTTTTGTGGCTTGTGATGGTCAAGTTTTTCTTGACTGAGCGCTAACACCAAGACACGAGATCCTCGTTCAAGAGCTTCTCTAGCTTCAGGAACTTCAGCATTCAACAACATCTCCGGTGCGCCTAGGAAAACAGTTCCTAGACCTTCCAACTCCATTGCTCCCCATTTTCGATCACTTGAAAATGGAAGGCTAGAAATCATCTGATAAGCTACCTCTCCCGCAAAACGCTTTCGAATAGCTTGGGCAGTTGGATTTTTATCCTCACTGTGTGCCATATAACTAGTTAGTATTTTAGCAATGGTATCTTTGTTATAAGCTGGAGTAAGAGGAAGGACCGTCTCAACCTGCATCTTCCCTTGGGTGATTGTCCCTGTCTTATCCAAGCAGAGCATATCTACGCGCGCCAAGGTTTCAACAGAGTACATCTCCTGCACTAAAACCTTCTTCAACCCAAGCTTGATAACAGCAGTTAAGAGAGAAGTGATGGTCAAAAGGGCGATTCCCTTAGGCAACATTCCTAAAAGAGCTGTAGATGAATTGACTACAGAAGACTTGAGTGGCAGACCTTTTAAGGCCAAGGCTTCAAGCAAGAGAGCAATACCAAAAGGAATGATGATTTTCCCAGTAAAGCCAGCTAACCGGTCTAGCGATTTCATGATACGAGAGTTAATTGGCTTCACTGTCTTAGCTTCAAGCATGAGTTTAGCAGCATAATTATCTGCCCCTACATGATGAACCTGAGCAAGGACAGACCCACTCGCAAGAAAGCTACCCGACAACATTAAGTCTTCTACTTCTTTTTGCACCAAGTCGCTCTCACCCGTTAACATAGCTTCATTGACTTCTGCAAAACCTTCTAATACAATGGCATCACTTGGAATCTGATCCCCTGCTGACAAGCGAATCACATCGTCCAAAACAAGCTCCTCAGGATCCAGAGCGATCTCTTGTCCATCACGAATAGTGATAATCTTTTCTTTATTCAAGAGATTGAGCTTATCAACCATATGTTTGGCACGTAGCTCGGTTACAATCCCAGAAAATGCATTAAAACAGATAACCGCAAAGAAAACTAGGTTGCTCCAAGCTTGAACAAAGGCGAGCGCTAAGGCAATAGCAAAGTTTAAAGCATTGAATAAAGTAAAGACATTTCTCTTCACAATCTGCCATGTACTCGTACTAGCTGAAGCTTGGAAATCATTGACCTGTCCCTGTTTCTGACGATCTTTAACTTCTGATTGGCTTAAGCCCATAATTTTATTTTTATCCATAAATTCTATCATATCATTTTTTTTTGAATATTTCTAATTTCATATAAAAAGCTGTTCCGCCTAAACAAAAAACATTTGCCTGTCCTAGTATGATAAGGTATAATAAAAGAAAGAGAACTGAAGGAGACATCATGTTTTATACTTATCTGCGTGGGCTGGTTATGTTGATTCTATGGTCAATCAATGGAAATGCTCACTTTCACAATACTGAAAAAATTCCAAGTTTAGATGAAAATTATATCCTTGTAGCCCCACACCGTACTTGGTGGGATCCAGTCTATATGGCTTTTGCAACAAAACCAAAACAATTTATCTTTATGGCTAAAAAAGAACTCTTTTCAAATCGTATCTTTGGTTGGTGGATCCGCATGTGTGGTGCCTTCCCGATTGACCGAGAAAATCCAAATTCTTCTGCTATCAAGTATCCAATCAATGTTCTTAAAAAGAGTAATCGTTCACTGATTATGTTTCCAAGCGGTAGTCGTCATTCCAATGATGTTAAGGGTGGTGTAGCTCTCATTGCAAAGATGGCTAAGGTTCGCATCATGCCTGTTACCTATACTGGTCCTATGACTCTAAAAGGGCTTGTCAGTCGTGAACGTATTGATATGAACTTCGGAAATCCTATTGATATCTCAGATATTAAAAAGATGAATGATGAAGGAATTGAAATGGTTGCCGATCGTATCCAATCTGAATTCCAGCGTCTAGATGAAGAAACAAAACAATGGCACAATAACAAAAAACCAAATCCACTCTGGTGGTTCATCCGTATCCCTGCCTTGATTCTCGCAATTGTAATCGGAATTCTGACAATTCTCTTTACCTTTGTAGCAAGTTTTGTTTGGGACCCCGATAAAAAGAGAAAACAACTACAATAATCCAATCTTCACAAGCCTAAGTGGATTACTTGGGCTTTTTCTAGTTGTTTAGAGACTCATTCACATATTGACAAAAGGCTAAATCTATAGTATACTTTCAAAGTAAGCTGATTTAGCTCAGTAGGCAGAGCGCATCCATGGTAAGGATGAGGTCGCCGGTTCGATCCCGGCAATTAGCATCATTCGTCAGTTCCTTTTTAGGGACTGTTTTTTTCTTGACAAAGTATTGCCCCTATAGTAAAATAAAGTCTGCGATGAGTCGATATGTAGCGAGAGCTACAATTGCGCAAAGGAGGTCATTAACGCAGGAGCGGACCTTGAGAAATTGTGTGAACCGGTTTCTCACATGGAGATGCCTCTCATGCTTTCTGGTTTTCCAGAAAGCTTTTTTTAATTCTTTTATATTCCACAACAAAAAAACCTATCACCCAAGCTCGAACGCTTGAAGTGATAGGTTTTTATTTTTTTGATTAACGTACAGTGCGGATACGCATAGTGTTTGTACGAACTGCTTCACCAAGTGGCACACCTGCTACGATAACGATATCGTCACCAGATTGTACAAGACCTGCTTCAACTGCTTTACGTTCAGCAATTTCAAACATGTCATCAGTTGATGATGGAGCTTCTGTCAACATTGGGATAACACCCCAGTTCAACATCAATCCACGTTCTGTCAATTCGTCGAATGTCAATGCCAAGATATCAGCATTTGGACGGTATTTAGAAATCAAACGTGCTGTGTGACCAGTCTTAGTAAGAGTTACAACCAATTTGATGTCCATTGAGTTTGTAGCATCTTTAACTGCTGAAGCCATAACTTCTGTCTTAGAGTTACGTTCAAATGAATCTGAGTTCAAACGTCCGTATTCGTTAAGAAGAGTTTGAGCGTTCTTGTCGATTGTAGCCATTGTTGTAACTGACTCAAGTGGGTATTTACCATTTGCAGACTCACCTGAAAGCATAGTAGCATCAGTTCCGTCGATAACAGCGTTAAATACGTCTGATACTTCTGAACGAGTTGCACGTGGTTTCTCAGTCATTGTTTCAAGCATGTTTGTTGCAGTGATAACAACTTTACCAGCAGCATTCACTTTAGTGATGATCATTTTTTGGTAAACTGGAACCATTTCGAATGGTACTTCGATACCCATGTCACCACGAGCGATCATGATACCGTCAGCAGCTTCAATGATTTCATCCAAGTTATCGATACCTTGTTGGTTTTCGATCTTAGCGAACAATTGAACGTGACCATTACCAGTTTCTTCACAGATAGCACGAACTTCGTTTACGTCTTTTGCAGTACGTACGAATGAGATCGCGATGAAGTTGATACCTTGTTCAAGACCAAAGCGGATGTCATCGTTATCGCGTTCAGCAAGAGCTGGGAAAGGAATTTTAGTGTTAGGGATGTTAACACCTTTTTGTTTAGCGATTACACCGTCATTTTCAACTTCAACGATGAATTCACGAGTAGCATCGTCTTTTTCTACAACGCGAAGACCAAGTTTACCATCGTCAACCAATACTTGACGACCAACTTCAACGTCATCGTAGATGTCAAGTGCACCTGCAACGTTCAATGCAATCACTTCACGAGTTGATTTGATACCTTGTTTAGTTGCAACACGGATTTTTTCACCAGTTTTGTATGAGTACTCTTTAGCTTCACCTTCGAACAATTCAGTACGGATTTCTGGTCCTTTAGTATCAAGAAGGAAACCAACTTTTTTACCTGCAAGTTTTTCTGCAAGTTTAACAGTTGCCATACGTTCACCTTGTTCTTGGTGGTCACCGTGTGAGAAGTTGAAACGGAAAGTGTTTGCTCCTGCTTCAATCAATTTAGCAATGTTTTTTGCTGAAGCTTCAACGTCAAGTTTTTCACCCCAGTATCCGTCTTCACCAAATTTTTTACCACCACGGATTTCTACCGCAGGACCCAAAGTTGCAACGATTTTTACACGTTTGTTCATGATTTTTGTGACTCCTTTATATAATTCGACCTTTTATGGTCATTTTACCAGATTTATGAAAATTGATTATGACAAGCTCTTGTTCAAGTCAGAGAGTTCAATATCAGCTTTGTGAGGGTTATTGACAACAATCTTACCATCAGCTGTTAAGCTAAACAATGCTCCTTCTTCTGCTGTACCAAGAATTGGATTTTCAACCATTTTCTCATTACGGATACCAACAGCGACACCACCGATTCCTTGTTTAAGGAGTTTAACAGCGTGTGCACCCATACGTGACGCCAATACACGGTCACGAGCAGTTGGTGAACCACCACGTTGGATGTGACCAAGTTCTGTTACACGAAGGTCACTTGTATCTCCAGCTTCTTTTAGTTTTTGACCAAATTCAGCTGCTGACATAACACCTTCTGCCAAAACGATAATGTTGTGTTTTTTACCGTGCTCATAACCAGCTTTGATACTTGCTACGATATCTTCAAATTTGAAGTCTTCTTCAGGGATGATGATTTCGTCAGCACCAGTTGCGATACCTGCCCAAAGAGCGATATCTCCAGCGTTACGCCCCATTACTTCAACTACGAAAGTACGACGGTGACTTGACGAAGTATCACGAATCTTATCGATCGCGTCCATTGCAGTCGTAACTGCAGTATCAAATCCGATTGTGAAGTCAGTACCTACGATATCGTTATCGATTGTACCTGGAAGTCCAATAGCAGGGAATCCATGCTCAGTCAAGCGCATAGCTCCATGATAAGAACCATCACCACCGATAACTACGACACCTTCGATACCATGTTTTTTCAACTGCTCAATCCCTTTAAGTTGACCTTCAAGTTGTGCAAACTCAGGGTAACGAGCAGAGTGAAGGAAAGTACCACCACGTGAAATGATGTCTCCCACTGAAGCAGCATCAAGTGGATAAATCTCACCAGCAACCATACCAGCGTATCCATCATAGATACCAAAAACTTCCATTCCTTCTGAGATTGCTTGACGAACAACTGCACGGATGGCAGCATTCATACCAGGGGCGTCTCCACCACTAGTCAAAACAGCAATACGTTTCATTTGGTTTTGCTCCTTTTTCTTTAACATTCTAACTGATTATACCATATTTAAAGTTAAAATTCTTTTATTTTCATTGATTTTTAACGATAAATCGTTTTCATTGTGATTTGACTTAAAGATTCTTGTAAGCTTGCGTCTTTTGCTACAAAATAACCTGGCAAAAGGACATTTTTTTGTTCATCCTCATAGCGAATGACGGCAGGAATTTGTCCCTTGTATTGCTCTAAAATATGATAAATTTCAGAATCATGGTTATGATTAGCAACTTGAATCCAAAAACGTTCACTCACTGCTTCTTTTAGATTATTTAACACTAATTGAAGACGACCATCTCTCGACTGCACTTTCCCATTTAGATAGTAGAATTTCCCTTCTTGTAAGAGATTTTTAAATTGGTGATACTGGTCAGAAAAAACAGTGACTTCCAAATTTGTCTTACTATCACTAACTTTCAAAAAGGCCATATTTTCACCTTTTTTAGTTCGAATTACTCGGATAGATTGAATTTCAACGAGTACTGTAGCTGTCTGCCCTTCGGACAATTCAGATAAACTCACAATTGGATACAAGGGATTCTTCGCTAAGACCAACAATGGATGTTGGCTGATTCCAACCCCTAACCATTCTTGTTCTTTTTTGAATTTTTCAATATTAGAGAAATCCTCTGTATCTGTCCAGCTATAGCTAGAATCAGCAAAGAGGCTACCTAACTCTTCTACAAAAATAAATAGAGTTGGTAGATTTGCTAAAATCTTTTGCCGATTTTTATCAAATCCATCAAAGAGGCCAACTTCTACTAAAGGAGTTAGGAGGCTTAGTTTCTGATAATTTTTGGGGAGTCGTGTGACAAAATCTTCTACACTACTAAAAGGACGATTCTCGATAATCCAATAAGCAAAATCACGAGGCATTCCCTTGATACTCTTGAGCCCTAGATGGATCGTCTTATCTGCTAGCTTATCTTGGTATGGAACCGTATTGATAGAAAGCGGAGCTAGTTCAAACCCCATTTCAAGCGCATCGAGAATATAATCTCCACTCGCATAGTTGAGCATGACCTGATAAAAGATAGCTGGGTAATGTGTTTTAAAGTAGGCAAGCTGAAAAGCTAAAGCTGCATAAGCATAAGCATGCGAACGGTTGAAGCCGTAACCAGCGAATTTCTCCATGACGGCAAAAACTTCATGAGCCTGTTCTTTGCTATGCCCATTTTCAAGTGCACCTTGGATAAAACTCTCCTCCATTCGGTGCATCTCAGCTGCGTTCTTTTTCCCCATAGCACGACGTAAAATATCGGCTTTTCCAAGACTGAACCCTGCATAGCGTTGAGCTACTTGCATGACCTGTTCTTGGTAAAGCATGATGCCATAGGTCGGAGCTAAAATATCTTCTAGTATAGGGTCAAGTACTGTAACTTTTTCTTTGCCATGTTTTCTGGCCACAAAGTTATCGATATAGTCACTTGCACCTGGCCTGTTGAGGGAAGTCGTTGCCACTACTTCTTCAAAGCTTTCTGGTTTCACACGCTTCAATAAGCGAATGGCACCAGGTTGTTCAAACTGAAAGATTCCCTTAGTTTTGCCAGCTGCAAAGAGGGTTAAAGTTTCTTTATCCTCAAGGTCTATATCCTCAATTCTTAGATGAATTCCTTGAGTTTCATATAAGAGCTCCTGCATTTTTTGAGCGAAGGTTAGGTTTCGAAGACCCAAGAAGTCCATCTTGAGCAAGCCATTTCCTTCAACTCCATGTGCATCATACTGGGTAATCAGCATGTCCTCACCGTACTTGAGCGGTATATAATCTGTTAGATTTTTATCACTAATCACGACACCAGCAGCATGGATGGAAGTCTGTCGAGGATAACCTTCAATCTTTTTGGCAATTTCAAAAGCCTTTTGATACTCCATCTTACTTTGAATCAGTTGTCTAAATCCTAGATTGCCTTCATAAGCTGTCGTTAAGGTATCTTTGAAACCAATTTTTCTTGTAATGGCTGTTAACTCATATTCTGGAACACCATACCGTTTAAAAATATCACGGATAGCTTGCTTGGCACCAAAGGTCGAGTAAGTAACAATCTGAGCAGCATGGATACTACCATATCGTTCACGAACATAACGAATAAACTCAGGTCGATAGATATCTGGAATATCAATATCGATATCTGGCATGGTATAACGTTCTCGATTCAAGAAACGTTCAAAGATGAGATTCTTAGCTACAGGATCAATCCCAGTAATATCGAGGGCATAGGCTACTAAACTTCCAACTGCTGACCCACGTCCCATACCCATATAATAGCCTTGAGAACGACCAAAACGTAAGAGATCCCAGACAACTAAGAAATAGTCATCAAACCCCATATCATGAATCACAGATAACTCATCTTCTAAACGAGCCTGATAATCTTGATTCCATAACCCTTTCTGCTTCAGACCCTGAATAGCTCGTTCCCGGAGTTCTTCAACAGCAGGTCTCTCTGGATTGAAACGTGGAAGCTTAAGACTACTATCAATCTCGTAGGAAGTCCCCTTGGTCAATCTTGCTAGGTTTTCGAGTGCTTGTGGAAACTTCTCTACAAAAACCTGTTCTAAACGGTCAGCAGGCAAAAACAAGCCCTGTTGAGATTGAACATCAACCTCTCGCAAGGTCACATTTTCCTTGATCGCCTTGAGCATTTGAAGAGTTTCTAAATCCTCAGGTTCGAAAGAATTAACTCGATAAAGAGGGAGAATTGGTCGAGAAAAATTGGATTGCGGTGTATCTGGATACACTCCGATATGGTAGTCGTGTCCTAAATCCAATCCATTCATCCCAGAATAATATGGAACAATAACACAAATATCCTCTAGGTAAGAAGAAAAATCAGTCCATTCTTTTTTACCTGTCATCTTTAAAGACGACAACTTCATCAGGTTTTGATAACCTTGGTTTGACAGGGCTAGAAAACGTAGATTGATCCATTCATCTTTATGATGAACAGTCATCTCAAGACCTAATAAAGGCTGAATCTCCTGTTTCTCGCATTCTTTGATAAAGTAATAGGCCCCGTAGAGATTGTCTTCATCCATGATTCCAAGTGATGAATAGCCATATTCCTTCCCTTGACTGACATATCTCTTAATCGAAACCACGCTCTCCATGAAACTATAGACTGTTTTGGTATCCAGTTGGGCAATCATTCTTTCTCACCTCCCTTATTCTTTCTCTATTATACCATTTTAAAAAATAGAAACACAATTTCTTTCTAATCATTAAACTAAAAAACCACAGCCTTAAAGGCTATGGTTTTATGATATGAAATAAGTTCGAAGAAGAGTTGCGCCTAGCTTTTAAATTTAGCTACTTGTATCTTTCGTTAAAAATATCCCGATTAAAACTAGAGCTAGGGAGAGATAAGGAAAAACCCTAAACATCTGCCAATCCGGGTCGAATGCCAAAAGTCCTGAAAGCAAATAAAATCCTGCACTTGTATACAAGACAGTTTTATTTACTTTCTTGATTCCTATCTGTGTTAAAACAGTTGCTATAGTGTAAGCAATTAAATTAGGACCTAGAAAAATCAAGAATACAATTCCCCATGGAGCAGTAAATAAAGCAAGAGTTATAAATAGAAGAATATAGGTAAGTGCCAAATAAAATGAGAAAGATAGAAGAGCCGAAGGTTTCTTGACAGCTTTTGGACCATTCTTCATATCTTCCACCGAATTATTTTCTACAATTAGTTTATCTTCTTCTTTGTTTAGCTCTACATTTGGATTTTGGTCTGACATCTTTTTCTCCCACTAATTTGTTTAATTATTTTTATTATATCCCAAATTATCAAATTAAGCTAGATAGAAAAAAGCCATCTATGTTAGTCTCAGACAAACGCTCACATTTGTCTGAAAGAAACTAACATAAATGACCTACACTACTCCGTATCAAGTTTTTCTGAGTCAGGTGAAATTGTCTAACTCAATTTGACAAATGAGGAGTTTTTATTATTTTTCACGAATCACTTCTACCTTGTATCCATCTGGATCTTTGATAAAGTAATAGTTTGGTTGAGTACCTGGAAGTCCTTTAGGTTCCGTTACTTCATAACCTTTTTCGCTATGTTCTTGGTGAAGAGCTTCAAGGTCAGGTGTACTTAGAGCGATGTGAGCAAAGCCGTCACCTACAACATAAGGTCCATGATCGTAGTTGTAAGTCAACTCCAATTCATAATCATCACCGTCAAGACCTAGATAAACAATGGTAAAAGCATGTTCTGGAAAATCCTTGCGACGCAATTCCTTAAATCCAAAAGCATCTTGATAAAAAGCAATTGATTTTTCGAGATTTTCTACTCGCAAGCAAGTGTGTAACATTTTTGAAGCCATTTTTTCTCCTTTGTTTAAAAAAGACTGGAACAAACTTGCACCAGTCTTATGAATAATTATTTACCAAGTTTTGCTTTAGCTGCATCTGCAAGAGCTGTGAAAGCTGCTGCGTCGTTAACAGCCAAGTCAGCAAGCATTTTACGGTTAACTTCAATCTCAGCCAATTTCAAACCATGCATCAATTGTGAGTATGAAAGTCCGTTCAAACGAGCTGCCGCATTGATACGTGTGATCCACAATTTGCGGAAGTCACGTTTCTTTTGACGACGGTCACGGTATGCATAGTAGTAAGAGTTCATTACTTGTTCTTTTGCAGTACGGAACAAGATGTGTTTAGCTCCATAGTAACCTTTAGCTAATTTAAGAATACGTTTACGACGTTTGCGTGATACAACGCCACCTTTAACACGTGCCATTTATATTTCCTCCAAATATTTCCTAGAATTGTTTACTTACAAATACGCGATTATTTCAAGCGAGTAAGCATTGCTTTGATACGTTTGAAATCTCCTGCATGCACCATAGATGCTTTACGAAGATGACGACGTTGTTTTTTAGTTTTTCCGTGGAAACGGTGAGATGTATAAGCACGGAAACGTTTAAGTCCACCAGAACCTGTACGTTTGAAACGTTTAGCTGATGCGCGGTGTGTTTTTTGTTTTGGCATGATTTTTTCTCCTTTATTTAACTTTCTGACAATTATTTTTTGTCAGTTGCTGGCGCCAATTGCATAAACATTTGACGTCCATCCATTTTAGCGCGTTGTTCGATGATAGCAATATCTTGAGTTGCTTCAGCGAAGTCTGCTAAAACTTTTGCACCAATCTCTTTATGGGTGATCATACGACCCTTAAATCGAATGGAAACCTTCACTTTATTTCCTTTTTCAAGGAACTTGCGAGCATTGCGAAGTTTAGTTTCGAAGTCACCCTTATCAATAACTGGGCTCAAACGAACTTCTTTCACGGTCACAACGCTTTGTTTCTTGCGTTGTTCTTTTTGCTTCTTCTGGTACTCAAATTTGAACTTACCGTAGTCCATAATTTTTGCAACAGGAGGTTTAGCTTGAGGTTGAATGAGAACCAAGTCCACATTAGCTTCATCCGCAAGTGCTTGCGCTTCGCTTAGTGGTTTGATACCCAATTGCTCACCTTCAAGACCGATTAAGCGAACTTCGCGTACACGAATTTCATCATTGATGAATAAGTCTTGCTTTGCTATGGTTTTCACCTCTTTTTTTAGTTTAGAGAAAAACAAGAGCGGACTTGCTAACGCAAATCCGCACTACATGATTATATTTCATTTCTGAAACTTGATCTGTAGGGGCCAGACAACGTTAGTCGCAAGGCGAGAAGTTCTCACTTCTGCTTTTCTCATCTTGTATATGATATCAAGTTTTCCCCTACTTGTCAAGATAAAAATTTATCTTTTTTATTTTTTCTCAATGGAATTTTGATTCAGGTCACATCCTTAGGAATTGACTTTACTGATTCCGTGAATAGTAAATTTCATGTGGTTTCACATGGTTACCTAGTAATTCAGAGACTGTCACAAAGCTATAACCTTGTCCCTGCAGATATTCAATGACTTTTGGCAATGCGTTAACGGATGTTTGATGGATATCATGCATGAGAATGATAGAACCATCTGTCGCTTGCCGTTGAATCTCAGTTAAAATAGCAGCTTCGTTCTTGCTCTTCCAGTCAAGACTATCGACATCCCACATAATAAAGCTTAAATCCAGGCTATTACGAATATCATCAGAAACGGCTCCATATGGAGGACGCATCAATTTTGAGCTTGATCCAAGGACACTGGTAATTGCTGACTCCGTATCTGAAAGCTGCTTCTTAGCATCTTCCAAGGAAAGCTGTGTTAGGACCGGGTGGTTCCAACTGTGGTTTCCAACTTCGTGCCCCTCGGATTTCATTCTTTTAAGAAGAGCTTCATTCCCACTGATATTTTGACCTTGTACAAAGAAGGTTGCTTTGATCTTGTATTTGGCTAAAATATCCAAGGCTTGTGGTGTTGTTGTCGCATTTGGACCATCATCAAAGGTGAGAGCAACAACTTTTTTATGTTTTTCTGCTTGAACTTTTTTATAGAGTTCAGCATCTTTTTCTGTTAGATAGGATGTCTGAATAAAATCAAAGAAGTCTGAAATAGGCATTGCTATTTCTTCTACATTAGTCGTTGCTTTGACTGGATAAAGAACCAATTGACTATCTTTATAAACAAACTTCCAAGTTGATAATTCTGCCGATGATAAATCAGCTGAAACTTGGTCAACAATTGATTGCTCTACTTTTTTATCTTGGAGAGTCGACTTAACAGCCTCGAGGATTTTTTCTTTTGCCGTGGATGAGTCTGCAAAGAGTTGATCCAGGGTAAAGATAGAGCCGTCTTCTTTTAGATAGAGCTGTTCCAAAGTAGTATTTTCTAATTCGACTACATTAGAATTGGCCAAGTCGTAAGCTTGTTTTTTTATCAAACGATTTTCAATCCCAGTTAAAGAGGATTCCCCTTTTTCTGAGTAATAAAAAACCAACTGGTCTTTACCTTCTACTTTGTCAGTGATATCTTTAACGATAACATCCTTGACAGAGGAGATTGGGCTGTCCCCGACTAGTGGATAATAGGTGATAATTTCTGATTTCTCTTTGCGGAAATGCTCTTTTTGACTTCCCTGTGAGTAGGCGTCATCTTTTTCCTTCTTGAGACTTTCAATTTTCTGTTCAAAGGCTTGTTTGTTCAACACTTTATAGGTAATCACACTACCGAGTGCTAACATTGTTAGAAATAAAAGCAAGACAAGAGTGCCAAGCTTTTTGTTATTTTTCTTCTTTACTTTATTCTGGGGTAATCTCTTTTTTGTCATAGTCTTATCATATCAAATATGAACTATAATTTCAATGAAAACATGGAATAAAAATATTTAAGACAAGCAAATAAAAGTAAAAGAACCCTAGGAAAAATCTAGGATTCTTTTATCAATTAGAAACGAATACTTTCTCTTGTTTTTTCATATGAAGTAACAAAGCGATTTGTAACACCAGGCTCAGCAACTTCTAATGCTTGAGAGATTTTTTCGAAAGATGCTTGGTAATCGAATGTTGTTTCAAAGATATTCAAAGCTTCTTGGAAAGCTTGTTGAATACGATCATCAAATGATCTGTAACGGTTTGAATATTGAAGCAATTGTTCTGTCAATGTTGCATTTTGAACGATACTGTATGTTTCTTCTTCTAACATATTCATATCATTTGTCGCAATCTCAAGGATACGATTGACAGATTCGATATTCACTTGCGCTTGTTCCAGCTCAGCCATCAAGTCTTCTGTACTGTGGCTTGCATCAAAGAAGAGCTTCAAGAATTTTTGTGGAATTCCTGGAAGGTTTCTCTTCTCCATGTAACGTTTAATCGTATGAAGACGGTTGACATATACATTTGCTTTTTGTCGAGCATTGATGTCATCTTTTTCAATTTGAACGAGACGTTCGCTAACACCGATTTGATCATCTTCAATATCTTTTAAGGTAGATTGAAGATTTTCCAGACGTTCTTGTAAGACAGAATATGCTTCTGAAACTTCTGTTTGGTCATTTGTTAACTCTTCGATTGTAGCATTCAAAGCTGAAATATCAGCTTGAAGACGACGAACTCGATTTACATCACTTTCAGAAATCAAGTAGGTTTTCCCAAGACGTTCAATATCTTTAACCAAGACCTGATTATTTTCTTTCAAGTGGTTAAGATACGTAGGAAGAGTAGCTACCAATTTCTCAAAAGCTTTATGTGCTGCAATTTCACGAGTGAAAATATCATAAAGTGCATTGATTTCTTCTTGGATTTGAGTGTTTTCATACTCTGCATTATCCAACTCTAATGTGCGGATATTTTCATGATTATTCTTCAAGGCTTCATAGAGAAGTTGAAGACGAGATTCGATATCTGTTTCTACAAAATGGTAGTTCTCATCCAAAAGCTTACGGTAACCTGCTTCTAAATCTTCAAGTTGTTCTGGCAATTCAGTAGTAAGCTTGGCAACAATTGCTGGGATTCTTTCAACAATATGTGTCAACGCTAAAATATGATTTTCAGCGTTATCTAAAATGCCTGCTGCTTCAACCGGATCCCCTGATGAATTCAAGGTTACAAACTGAGAAAACTCAGATTGAATGTTCTCCAATTGTTTTTCAATTTCTGGAAGAGCTTGACCATATTTTTCAGAATCTTCAGCTACAGTATTTTGTAGTTTCTCAAATAAATCTAGGGCATGCAGAACGCGTCCACTATTTTTTGATTCTTGTTTTTCCAACTCAGACAAGGCATTACGAATTGCTGCAATATCCTCTTCAACAAGTTGGATTTGACTCTCAATTTGATCAATCTGGTGCTTAGCTTTCAAGAAACGGAATGAGTTATTGTATCCTTCAGCTTCAAAGAGGTTATTCTCGATATCTGCAAAAGAGTTCAGAGACAAATCTACCCATTTTTGGTTCCATTCTCTAAAAGCAACCTGACTTTGACCAATCAGATGCATATTTTTAACAACCTCTACCTCATCATTAACAGGAAGGTTATATAGTTCTTCTTTTTTTTCTTCTAAAGCTGCAAGTCTACTCTCATTTCGTTTACGTAGCAAAATTGCTACTGCAAAAGCAATAAGAAGCAGGACTGCAATTCCAATCAAAGTAATAATCAACTGATTATTTGACATATCAAACTCCTTTTATACATGACACAATTGTAATGATTATATCATATTTTTCAAACCTTGGGAACTATTTCCCAATTTTTTTATACGTCAAGAGTACTGTAAACAGCGTTTTCTTCGATAAATTCTCGACGTGGTTCTACTCGATCACCCATGAGCATATCAAAAATCTTATCTGCTTCTGCAGCGTCATCTACTGATACACGGGCCATAAGGCGATGTTCAGGATTCATAGTAGTTTCCCAAAGTTGGTGGTCATCCATTTCTCCAAGACCTTTATAACGTTGAATGGTTGGTTTTGAACGACCTTCGCTGTAGCGAGCCAAAGCTTCTTGTAGGCGAGTTTCTTGGTCTGCGCCAGGTTGAATATATTCTTTAATCTCACTACCGACTTTAACACCGTAAATTGGTGGCTGAGCGATATAAACATAACCTGCCTCTAGAACGGGTTTCATATAACGATAAATCAGAGTTAACAAAAGAGTACGAATATGGGCTCCATCGACATCGGCATCTGTCATGATAACAAGTTTTTGATAGCGAGCTTTGCTGACATCAAACTCAGCGCCAAATCCTGTTCCCATAGCTGTGAAGAGACTGCGAATCTCCTCATTAGCTAAAATCTTATCCATGCTCGCTTTTTCAACGTTAAGGATTTTACCACGAATTGGTAAGATGGCTTGGAACTCACGATTACGACCTGATTTTGCAGAACCTCCTGCAGAGTCTCCTTCGACGATAAAAAGTTCAGTTTCAGCTGGATTGTTTGATGAACAGTCCGCTAATTTTCCTGGAAGATTTGAAATTTCTAAACCAGATTTCTTACGTGTAACTTCACGCGCACGCTTGGCAGCAACACGCGCTTTGGCAGCCAAGATTCCTTTTTCAACGATGCGCTTAGCAATCTGTGGATTTTCCAAAAGGAAGTCAGAAAATGCATCACTGAAGAGGCGATTGGTAATCTTCACAACTTCACTATTTCCAAGTTTGGTCTTAGTTTGTCCTTCAAATTGAGGGTTTGGATGCTTCACAGAGATAACGGCTGTCAATCCTTCACGGACATCCTCACCTGTTAAGTTATCTTCGTTATCTTTTAGAAGTTTGTTTTTACGAGCATAGTCATTAATAACACGAGTTAGGGCTGTACGGAAACCTTGCTCATGTGTTCCACCCTCATGGGTATGAATATTGTTAGCGAAACTCATGACATTTTCATGGTAACCAGTTGTGTACTGCATGGCAACTTCCACTGTAATATCATCCATTTCACCATCTGTGTAGATTGGTGTATCAAAGATAACATCCTTGTTTTCGTTGATGTACTCAACGTAGCTCGCAATCCCGCCTTCGTAGTGATAATGCTTGGTCTGCTCAAGTCCTTCACGTTTGTCAGTGATAGAGATTTGAAGACCTCGATTCAAGAAAGCTAACTCTTGAATCCGTTTATTTAATTTGTCAAAATCAAATGTCGTTGTCTCAGTAAAAATTTCTGGGTCTGGAGTAAAGTGAACAATTGTTCCTGTTTTATCTGTATCCCCGATCACCTCAAGGTCTGCAACAACATGTCCACGACGGTACTCTTGGTAGTGAATCTTTCCATTTTTATGAACACGAACATCCAACTGAGTAGAAAGAGCATTTACAACGGATGACCCTACACCATGGAGTCCACCTGATACCTTGTATCCGCCACCGCCGAATTTACCTCCGGCGTGAAGAACTGTAAAGACTGTTTCAACTGCAGGACGACCTGTTTTTTCCTGGATATCAACTGGAATCCCACGACCATCATCGATAACTGTAATTGAATCATCTGGCTCAATAAAAACTTCGATATGACTAGCGAATCCAGCCAAGGCTTCGTCGATAGAGTTATCTACGATTTCCCAGACTAGGTGGTGAAGACCCTCTTTCGAAGTTGAACCGATGTACATCCCTGGACGCATACGAACAGCTTCCAGACCTTCCAAAACTTGAATTTGACTGGCATCATAATCTTGTGCCTGTTGGTTTTTAATATCTTCTGTCATTTTTCCCCTTTTTCTTACATGTCTATTGCTTGTTTTAAGGACACAACGTTCTCAAAAAGATAGGCATCTAAGCCTGCAGCATGTCCTGCCTCTACATCAATAGCACGGTCACCAATGACCAATCCTGATGTAATATGATACTTATCACGTAAATAAATCATCGATTCAGGATCTGGTTTGCGTTTAAATCCTGAACTAGCTGTCACTACTTCTGTAAAGTAGGGAGCTATCTCAGTTTTCGCTAGAATCTCCAATACCTGATCGTTTCGATGAGAAACCAAGAAGTTACGGCCACCTTGGTCTGAAATCTTTTCCAAGAGAGCAGGAATCCCATCAAACAATACTGGGTGTTCAAGCTCACGGGCTTCATTTTCCTTATATTTCTCAAGAAAGCTTTCAATACCTGGAGCATACTTTTCGATGGCAAAGGCAGTCGAAACCTTTAAAGCTTCGTAGACACTGTCGTGCTCCTGCTCAATTCCAAACTCTGCTAAAGTTTCTACAAAAGCTGCTGTAGAAGTCTCATAATTATCAAGCAGAGTACCACCTAAATCCCAGATGTAATCGTGATATTTCATACCCTTCATTATAGCATTTTTTTATGAAAAAAGCGATGTTTAGCTTGATTTTGACCTTAAAAAAAGAGAAGAATCTTCTCAAGTAAGAAAGATCCTTCTCAGTTTCTTTATCATTTTTCAAATACGTCTGTATAGAGCATCCCATTTCTCAGAGATTTCGCATCTCCGCCAAGCGTATCAACTAAGTGATAGGCAAAAGCCAAAGCTGTTGCTGGACCACGGCTCGTAATGATATTGCCATCTACAACGACTGTTTCTTTCTGGTAGTGACCGTTAGCAATTTGTTCTTGAACACCGTCGTAGCAGGTGAAGTTTTTTCCTTCAAGTAGACCTGCCCGATTTAAAGCAATTGGTGCTGCACAAATGGCTGCTAACTTTTTCCCACCTTGATTACATTTTTGGAGTTCAGAGATTAGAGACTCATTGTCCCGCAAGTGGGCAGAACCAGGCATACCTCCTGGAAGGACAATCATGTCATAATCAGATAAATCACCGTTAAATACCTGATCAGCTTGAACTTGAATAGCATGTGAACCTGTCACTTTTTCATCAAATCCAACCATATGACAGGTGATATTTGCACGACGTAAGACGTCTACGACAGTCAAGGCTTCAATTTCTTCAAAGCCATTTGCTAGGATAACTGCAACTTTAGGCATAGCGACCTCCTTATTTCACTTTCTTCAGTACAACTTTTTTACGTTTGAATCTTGTTCGACCACTCTTTTCATCAGCCAAATGGGTTTGGTAGCTCATCGATAAAAGCAAACCGACACCAATTAGATTACTGATAATAGCGGATCCCCCTTGGGAAATAAAGGGCAAAGGAATCCCTGTCAGAGGCAGAAGACCAGTAACCGCACCAATATTTTCAAAGATATGGAACAAGAGCATCATGATAAATCCAGTTGAGATGTAGGTATAAAATTGATTATTGGATTTTAAGGTGATTTTTAACATGCGATAGATAAGCAGTAGATAGAGTGCAACCACAACAACTGAACCAATAAATCCAAAATCTTCCGCAATTACTGTGAAAATCATATCACTCTCGCGGACTGGAATAAGGAGATTAGACACATTAAAGCCTTGACCAAAAATTCCACCGCTACCAATTGCAATTTGACCCTGCGCCTGTTGATAGGTTGTCGTTTGGGCATAATCAAAGGGATTGAGCCAAGCAAGGATACGGTTAATCTGATATGTCGGCATTCCAATTTGGTGCAGAAAGGCACGTCCATCTTTTGTAATGAAGATGGCTAAAAATCCTGTAATGGCTGATACAACTGTTACAAAGACTGGAATGATAATCTTCCAAGAAACACCTGACAGCAGGACAAGACCTGCAAAGATTGCAACAAAAACCATTGCTGTTCCAAGGTCACTTTGCAAGGCTAGTAACACTAGAACTGGAATCGTGAAAACAATCATCCACAAAATCAATAGAAAATCTAAGCCAATAGTTCGTTCTTTGTCTTTATGTTTCTTGGTAAAGGTTACGATAACGTATGCCAACATCAAAATATAGGATATCTTCATGAATTCGGAGGGTTGAAAGAGTGTATAACCACCGATTGATACCCAGTTTTTCGCACCAGTTGCAGCTACTAAACTCGGGTTGTAGAAGACCAAAGGCAAGACCATCAAGGCTAGACCGAGTCCATATAAATAAGGTGTAGACTGCCAGAGAAACTTTGTGTTAAAAAACATGACTATGAAACTAAAAACAATCCCTAGCGATATCCAAGCCAGTTGTTGTCCAAGTATGGGCCAAACATTGTTTGGGTAGTCATGACTAACTGCTATATAAATAGCTACGACTCCAATCACCAACAAACAAAATACTGGTAATATTAAACTATAATCGACCCTAGAGTCGAGAGAACGTTTCATAAAAGGCCTCCTTCATTCTTTCAGGTATTCATTTCATTATTTATTTAAAGATTCTTGAACATTGATATAAATTTGCTCTCGGCTAATGACTCTAACACGATTGCTTCGAGCCAAAGCCTTGCTGATTTGCTTACCATAACGTTTACTTGCCATGCGGCTATCTAGAATCAGAACTGCAGAGCGTTGCCCCAATCGACGCATGGTTCTTCCAACCGCTTGCTTGAGGCGAATAATAGCCATAGGAAGCTGATAATCGTAAAAAGGATTTTTCCCTTCAAGACGGAGTTCTTGGTTCATCTTTTTAGTAAAAGGATCTTCTGGATTTTGGAAAGGTAAACGAGTCACCACTTCAATAACCCGCGGATGTCTTGAAAAATCGACACCTTCCCAAAAACTTCCCGCCCCAAGCAAAAGCTCACGCTCGCCTCTTTCAAAACGTTTTTTCAATTGAGCTGGTTCCCCATGCTTATATTGGGCTAAATGGGGAATTCTCAAAGTATCAGATACCTGCAACAATAAATCTTTTGCAGTAAATAAGACTAAAATCGGTTCTTCAAGGTAGGACAAATCTTCTAGAACCTCTACAATTGCTTGTGCATATTCCTCAGATGAAATTTCTGTCACCAATGGAAAATCATTTACTAATAGAATTTCCTGATTTTCTTGAAACTGTTCGTCTAGAGAATAAAAGGTTGCTTGCGGGAATCCTAACAATTCTGGCAAAGAAACTCTGCTACTAATTTCTAGGGTTGCAGAGATTCCGAGAAGCTGGCAGGATTCTGGAAATATCTGAGAAAATAGCAAACGTTGATCGCGACTAGAAGTAATCTCGATTTTTTTACTAGAGAGTTCTGAAACTGATAACCAAAATTCTCCTTCAGACGAGAAAAATCTCTTATAGTCTTTAAATTCTGGTAAATTCAACTCAGAAAAATCTTGTCGGAGCTTGTCAATGCTACTAGCTGGACACATCTTCCGTTTGCCAGATAGAAACTGCTCCAGCAGATAAGAAAGCTCAAAACGAATACTCTCTAGCAAGCGTCTTTCAAGCATGACTTCTTCTGTAGATAGAGCTTGGTCTAATTGTTCTAGCAAATCCGTTAGCAAATAAGATTTTCGAGAAAGATTTTCCAATGTCAACAAGATTTTCTGGGCTTCATCTAAAATCAAGAGACGTCCCTTTAAGAGACTAGGATCATCTTCAAGTCGAGTAAGGAGGTAAGCATGATTGGTCACAAGCAACTTGCAAGAACGAGCCTTATCCTGACCACGTCTCCAAAAATCCTCTAACCAAAAGAGAGAATCTTTGTGAAGATTTCCATCATGAACCAAGTTTGGTAAAAATTGCTGATAGCGATAAAGCTGACCAATTTCATCTAAGTCTCCAGTATCAGTCTCAGTCAGCCAAACTAGGAGTTGCATCTTGAAACGCGTATACAGACGATTGGACTCTTCTTCCTCTAGTGTTGCATGAAAAGCATCCAACTTCAGGTAATTCTGAGGACCTTTGAGACTATGAGTAGAAATGTGGAAAATCTCTTCTAGTCTTTTAGCATCTTCTTGCATTACCTGATTTTGAAGGATTTTAGTCGGAACGATGAGAAGGATGCCCTCTTCATGTTCAAGTGACAAGGCTGGCAGGAGATAGCCGTAGGTTTTTCCGATTCCCGTTTGAGCCTGAATAAAAGAAATTGTTTCCCCTTGCAAGCACTCTTGAACTTTTTGGGCGAAGCGCTCCTGCAAGTTTCTCTCCTCCAACCCCAACAAGGCAATATTGGTTTGGAAATCTTTAGATAGTTTTCGTGGAGAAAGGGCTGATTTTTCTTTTCTCAAAAATAGACCTTGCACCTCGACCAAGTCATGTTCAACTAAGAGAGACTGTTTCTGATAAACTTCCTCGATGACCATATAAGATTCGTACAATAGGCTATCTGACAAACTCAATAAGCGTTCCAACAAACCTTTTGGAAGTTGAAACATCTTTTGTCTCATACAAAGAAAGAGTTCTGCAGTTGCTTGGGCGTCAGATAGGGCTGTATGAGCTTGCTCAAGTGGAATCCCCAACTCTTGGCAAAGAATACCAAGATTATACTTCTCAAGCTGAGGATAAAATACTTGAGCCAACTCCACTGTATCGATACGAGGCGTGCGCAATTCATAACCTTCAAAAAATAGGAATTCTGCCAACAAATTGGCATCGAACTGAACATTGTGCGCAACAAAAATACCGTCTTTGACCAACTCAAAAATCTTTCCAGCTACCTGGGAAAACTCTGGTGCCTTTGCTAAACGCTTATCAGTCAAACCCGTTAATTCTTTGATATGAGAATCCAAGTGTTCATGCGGATTGACATCAGTGGCATATTGCTCAACAATCTCACCATCTTCAATAACTACAATTCCCACTTGGATGATTTTTGCCTTGCTTCCGGTACTTGTTGCTTCTAAATCTACAACCACGTACCGATCATTTCTAAAATTCATCACTAAAAATTATATCAAAATTTACATCATTTGACACCCCTGAACTTTATTTGAAGAGTCAAGTTTCTTGCAAGATTTGAACAAAAATGATTGAATAAAATGGTAGAAAAGGAGGAAATTCATGAACCCATTGGATTTGTTTAATCAAGTAAAAGAACTCGTTGAGAAAAAAGATTTTTCTGTAGCAAAAACATTTGTTGAAGAAAACAAGGATCAACTAGGGGGCTACCTTAGCCAAGCGCAAGCATTGGTTTCAGGCTCAGAAGGGCTTGACGGTCTTGTAGATAAGGTCAAAGGCCTCTTCTAATCATCAAAAGACACCTGAAAAATTCAGGTGTCTTTTTGTATTTTCTTCATGAATGCAGGAATATGTTGACTAATCGTGGTTGGCAGAACTACAAAGTTATCCTCAGCTAGTTCTTGGGCAATTGCTGAATGCAGATATGTCGCTACCGTCACTCTTTCATAGAGACTAACTTGTGAGAATTGTCCAGCAAAGCCAGCAATCATCCCAGCCAGAGTATCCCCTATGCCCCCAGTCGCCTGATAGGGACCTCCAACCTCTAACTGATAAAAATCAGCTTGAGCTGCTTGCCAGATTCGAGTCGCAGGACCTTTTTGAACTAGAATCGTCCCTGAAGGAAAACTCTTCAAAGCTTCTCCTGTTTCCTCAGCTCCTTGGGAAGTCAAATCTAAACCTGACAAGACTTGCCATTCCCTTTGGTGTGGCGTTAAAACAAGGTGGACTTTAGGAAATTTCATTTCATACTTCGCTAAAATAGATAGGGCACCACCATCCATTATGAGGATCTGGTCTTGGTCTAAATGATGAAAAACTGTTTGGAAAAGCTCTTCTCCACGATCATCATCCACTAGTCCAGGTCCGACCAAGACAACACTCGCTTTCTCTAACTGTTTCTCAAGTAATTGCTTATCGTCAAGAGCAAAAGCCATAGCCTCAGGCAGATGGCTATGTAGCGCTGGAATATTCTCTTTATCTGTAGCTACTGTCACTAAACCTGCACCACTTCTAACCGCTCCTAAGGCAGCCATAATAATGGCTCCCCCATAAGGATACGTTCCTCCAATCAAGAGAAGACGACCATAGTCTCCCTTATGACTAGAACGAGGACGATCGATGATAACTTTTTTCAGTAGAGTTTGATCAATGTCTTTCATACACTACTCCTTCATGCTTTCTCATACCTTCATTATACACCTCAATGCCCAATTAATAAAGAGAGTGGGACAGAAATCGGTAATTCGTTAGAATGCGATTTCGTCGTCCTACCTCCGCACAGTTGAGTAGGGCTGTAAAAGCTGATAAAATCAGCGTAGTAGAGCCCACTCAACCACTGCGTCTTGTTCGACAATCCAAAGACAATTGAGAGGCTAGGACTTTTGTCCCAGCCTCTTCTTTTATAACGATCAGCCTTTTAAGAATGATAAGTTATGAATCATTCTTCTTCCTTACGCTTCCCATTTAGGAATGCTGCTGATAAGGCTAGACTGAGACCTGCTAAGAAAATAGCTGTATCTGATTGACTTTCCCCAGTTTCTGGAAGTCTTGCTGAATCTGATTTTTCTGAAGCATTTCCAAGAGCTTGTGAACCCTGAGTTTGCTCAGCAGGAGCTAGAGTTTCTGAAGGTTTATCAGATAAAGCTCGAACATCTGCAACTGGTTTGTCAATTGTTGGAGCCTCTTGGTCTCCTGCGGTTCCTAGACTTCCTGTGTATTCTGGAAGCTCGTTCTTATCTGCTTGCACAGCATTGACTCCACCCTTGAATTCAGGCACTTCATTTGTAGCAGCTTCAACCCAATTAGCTCCGCCTTTGAACTCTGGAACTTCATTTGTAGCAGCTTCGACCCAATTAGCTCCGCCCTTGAACTCTGGAACTTCAACAATTGGGGCTACTTGATCGCCTGCGGTACCGATAGAATCACTATATTCTGGAACTTCTACTACTGGTGCCGGCTCCTCACCTACAGTTCCAATAGGGTCCGTGTACTCTGGGACTTCAAGAACTGGAGCTGGTTCATCGCCCTTGCTACTAGTAACAACTGCTTTCACTCCCACTTCAACAATTTGATCTTTTGCATCTCTTGTTTCAGTGTGGACAACCTTACGATTTGTTCCTAAAACTTCAATGAAGTCTACCTTTTCCCCATTTTGACCTTCTGAGACGACACGACGTTCATCTTTTGCTAAGTCACTATTCTCACGAATAATTTCCTTGAATGGAATGACAGTTTTCTCAACTTCTAGACTTGGACGGTCTAGGACAAGAGCTTGATCATCCACTGCATGACTAGCTTCTGAACCAGCCTCAAAGTGAAGGCGATATTCTTTCACAAGACTACCATCTTTAGCAAGGAGTCGAACAAGTGTTGGAAGATTGTCTTGATTTGACTCAATGACAGTTGCTACACCATGACCACTTGTTTGGGCTGTCACTCGTGGTTTCACTCCATTAGCGGTTAATCGATATTCTGAAACAGCAGGGTCAAAGTTTTCCAATGCTTTTCCAGCAACTGAAATCGTCACTGCTGGTGTTTCTGAATCACTTACTTTAGCTGGAGAATAGGCACTAAACTCGACCATTGCGAGACCATTAGTTGTTGATTTGCGAGTCATACGTGCGCGAATAGCAGATGTCTGAATCGGATCAAAGGTAAATTCGATTGGTTTACCAGCCACGATTGCTCCAGATGCCTTATAAGGAATTTCTTGCCAATTTTCTGCCTTGTTAAACGGATGATCCGCATTTTCCTCATAACGTGAAATAGTGCTTGGTTCAGAATAAGTTGGTCCAACGTATCTTTCCAGTACCATTGTCGCTGGTGCATCTGTTCCACTGTCTTTGAAGAATTGGATTGCTACTTTTCCAACAGATTGAGATGTAATCTGACCATTCTTCTTAAAGAGAACTCCGACGGACACTTCTTGATCTTTTGGAGTACGAGACCAGTTGGTCCAACGACCATCTTCATTAAATCGACCATCGTTGATATAGAAGATTTTATCATTAGAAGCGGCATCGGTATCGTTTGTAGTAGAGGCAAAAGCTTTAGAATCTGTCGCATTATTGCTTGCATTCTCAGAGATGACTTGATTTCCTCTTGCCAGAACGGTTACTTGCATCTTAGTTGTCAAGTCTGTTCCTAGGATATGACCAAGGACTTCAAAGGTGCCTTCTTGGTCTGTCGCATGTTCAGGGACTGCATCCCATTCTACGGCTAGTTTATCTGTTTTCCAATCTGTTTCTGACGGATAGTAAACTGTCACTTCTGTAGGTAATTGAAGCTGATCACCAACACTTAAGGTCATGGCACCATTTTCAGCAACAACTGGTCGTGTAGATTCTTTTTCACCATCACGGAAGATGCGGTACTCTTTCAAGATGGTTCCGTCTTCTGCCTTCAAAATGAGACGTGTTGCTCCTGTTGGACTTGTAGCAGGAACAATCGTTACCACACCATTGTCGCTAGCTGTTGCAGTAATTTCTTTGCTAGTTTGCGGAATATGGTAGTCTGTCTTAGATGGATTGAAATGTTCCAATTTCTGACCGTCTACTGTAATAGAAATCTCTGAACTTGAAGCCGCTGGAACCTTATTTCCTAAGATGGTGATTTCGGTCAAACCGACACCAGCCGTTCCATCTGCCTTCTTCATGCGAATACGAACAGCATAGGTCTCAACCTTATCAAATGTAAAGTGGTTGGTTTGGCTTGCGGATAATTGTCCTGGAGCTTTGAGATGTTCAACTTCTTTCCAGTTGGCAGCGTTGTTAAATGGATGCTTGCTATCTCCTTGAGCATGATTGACATCTGTTGGCAGATCTGGAATTTCTTGACCAACGTAGTATTCAATGACATATTCTTTTGGAAGTCCGATTGCACCATCTGTATAGAAATCAACTGATAGATTATCGACAAATCGTTTTGTCAAATCACCTGAGTTACCAAACAAGATAGAAGCCCAATCATTATCTGTATTTGTTTGCCATGTAGTCCATCTATTTTTGACATCTGTATTGGCTCTTGAAACGGTCAAATCGTTCAGGGTATTCGCCGAATCATCTCCACCAGTATTGGACACGATAGCCGCTGGCAATTGGGAACCTGTCCATTGTTTCGAGATGTTATTTCCTGCAATAACCTGACTGGAAACACGAACATGAGCCTTGGTAGTCAAGCGACTACCGACTAATTGACCCTTGATTTCAAAGATGCCTTCAGTTTGACTAAAGTTAGCTGGCACCTTGTCCCAAACGACATCTTTATAGACTGTTGTTCCATTAGAATGGTAGGCACGAACGTTAGCTGGCAATTGAACCGTTTCACCTTTAGGAAGAGTGAGGCTGATTTCTTCGGCAACCTGCAAACCTTCAACAGTCACATTTGCAGTGGCTTCAATATCTGTACCTTCTACATGACCTTTTAAGGTAAAGCTATGATAGCTAGCCAATTCATGTTCATCTACCTTGTCCCAAGTTACAGTTACCTTACGAGGCAAACCTTTGTCAAATTCTGCTCCGATTTGATCAGGCAAATTCGGTTGCTGATTAATATCTGTAGAGATCGTCACTGGATGAAGCTTGATAATTTTCTTGTCTTCTTTATTTTCTTTGATAACAAGCTCTGTTGCTACAGATTGTGTTTTTTCTGTTTGATTATCAATACGAGGAGTGAGGGTTACATGACCTTTCGTGTAAAGAAGCAAGTTCTGACCATTTACCTCTAGATGACCACCATCCGCTGATTTGGCTTCCAAATGGATATCTGATGCTGAAAATTCAGTCTGTGAACCATCTTCGTAATGTCCAATCACATGATAAGGAAGGACTTGATCTTCTGTTGCCGTTTCTTTTCCTTCAACGCTTACTTCTAAGCGTGTCAAGGCAGGAGCTTCCTTAACGAATTGAATCAAGTAAGTTTGAACTAAATCGCCCTTCTGGTCACTCAAGAATACAGAGGCCTGATAATCATTAGCTGCTGAAGCTTGTTGAACTGTTACCTGATAGCCACTTGTCTGTGCTCCAACACTTGGGATTTTAGCAGTATAAGGAAGGGATACTCGGTAGTAGGTCTTTCCAGGCTCAAAGTTTTCAAGCGTCTTATCGCCAACCGTGAGACCTGTAACAGTACTTTCTGTTTCTTTATCACTTGCAATAAAGGTAGCTGTCACCTCATAGTCGTTACCAACCAATTTACCAGTTGCTTCCGTACGTCCACCTTCTTTTGTCAAGGCAGAAGGATCTTTCAAGGTCCAAGAAACGACATCTGCATCAACTAAGTTCCCATCTGACAAAACAGCTGTAACAGTCTTGTCCAAATCTTCCACAGCTGTACCAACAGGAACTGTTGCTATCTTAGGCAACCACTTATCGAGCGCAACTACCTTGACAAGAGCTTCAGCCTTAGCTTCGAGTCCTTCAACATTACCAAGAACTTTTTTCTCACCAGCACTCGTAAGAAGATCATCTGGGATATCCCAAGTCACGGCTTTTTCTTCGACACTACCATCGCTATAAATAGCTGTCACTGTATCTGGTAGTTTAGGATTTTCGCTGACATCAGTTCTTGCCTTAACAGGGGCAAAAGCAACAAAGTGACGGTTTTCTTTTTTACCGGAAACAGTTGTAACTGTCGCTTGATCAGAAGCTAAACCTGCAGAATCGGCATAAAGGGTAAATTTACCTTCTTTTTCAGTGGATTTAACAATGACAACCCCTTTACCATTGAAGGCTTTTCTTTGCCATGTGCCATCTTTCTGAGCTTTGTAGCGTTCACGGCTAGCTTGTTCTCCGTTATCCACACCAACGATTTGTCCTTGCCCATGAAGATTGAAATGAACAAGATTATTGGCAGTTGGGACGACATTGCCATCTTCATCAACGATTTCATAATGGATATATGATAAATCTTTTCCATCTGCAGTGATGACATGTTCTTCCTTGGTGAGTCGAACTCTAGCTGGCTCTCCAGCGGTTGTCACACTATCACGCGCGATTTCTTTGCCATTTTCATCACGAGCAATAGCCGTTAAAGTACCTGGTTTATAGTCAACCAACCATTCAAGATACAATTCACTTGGTTTTGCTCCCTCGTGATAAGGGCGCCCATCTTCAGTTGTTTTCTTAACAAATTCTTTCTTGCCAAGAGATTTGTTGTTCAGAAGTAATTCTACGCTAGCGGCATTTGAGAAGGTCCGAACTGGAACCTTGCCATTGATGAGCATATTGCGTTCCTTGAGCGTTTCTTCTGTCCAATTCCAGTGAGGCATGATACGAACAGTTGGTTTTTCTTTGGCACTATACCATTCACTACGGTAGAGATAGAAATCATTCTTAGGTAAACCTGCTGTATCAATGATACCAAAGTAAGAGCTTTTCACGGGTGTGTTGTCTTGGTTATGCCATGGTGTAGGCTCACCGATATAGTCAAAACCAGTCCAGATAAACTGACCTGCATAGCCAGCACGGTCACGGTCGAAGGTCCAAGATTCAGTAGCCGTTCTACCCCAGGCTACACGGTCATTACCATAGTCAGATTGTTCATAATGTCGATTTCGACGATTATCATGATAAAGATTTTGGGCAGGATTAAAGTAAGAATCGCGTGTTCGAGTTGCTGAAGAAGTTTCAGAACCGTAAATCAACCAGTCTGGATGTGCCTTCCGAACAGCATCATAATTACGTTCACCATAGTTCATACCAACAGCATCCATGATTGCTGCCAATTTCAAGAATTCTCCAGTAGATCTATTACTGAATTTATTTTCACCCATGGTCACATAGCGCTCTGTATCGATTGCTTTGATGACAGCTTTCAAGCGCTTAGCTGTTTCTAGTGAACGTTCCCCACCATCTGCTTCATCCACTTCATTACCGAGTGACCACATAACGATTGAAGGATTGTTTTTATCTCGTTCGACCATGGTTCTGAGGTCAAAATCAGACCACTTTTCACCCTTCTTGGCTTCTGGGTGAGTCGCATCTTGGTCAAAGAAACGTCCATAGTCATAAGTTTTCTTACCACGATACCAAGTATCAAAGGCTTCTTCTTGTACCAAGAGTCCTAGACTTGCCGCAGCATCAAGCAACTGTGGACTTGCTGGATTGTGAGTCGTACGGATAGCGTTAACTCCCATATCCTTCAAGAGTTTCAATTTACGATAGGTTGCCTTATAATTTTCTTCAGCTCCCAAGGCACCGTTATCATGGTGGATACTAACTCCATGGAATTTCATTCTCTCACCGTTCAGAGAGAATCCTTCTTTAGCTGTCCAGTTGAAATAACGATAACCAAAAGTATCTTCTGTCACATCAACCAGCTGTCCGTCATTATAAACCTTTGTTTTCAGAACATAGAGCTGAGGATGGTAGCTTTTTGTTGTCCAGAGAGTTGGTTTGTTAACCAAAATCGTTTGCTTAAAGTCAGCTGTCTCATTTCCTGCTAGATTCTTGGTTACAGAACGAACCAAATCTGAAACAGCCTTCCCTTCTTTGGTAAAAATCTGTTGCTCTACAAATACCTTGGCTAGAGTCTTAGCAGTGTTTTTAATCTTGCTTTGGATTTGTGTTTCAACATTGCCATCTTTTTGTTCAGCTAATTTCGGAGTTGTAATATGATTTCCATTTTCAGCCACTTGCACCTTGTCACGATAGCTAAGTGTCACATCGCGATAGATACCACTTCCTGAGTACCAACGGCTACTTGGCTGCTTATTGGTAACTTGGACAGCAATGGTATTCTCACTGCCATCCTTATTTAAAAATTCAGTAATATCATATGAAAAATGGTTATAACCACTTGGATAATGACCGACAAATTGACCATTTACATAGACCTTGGAGTCCATGTAAACTCCATCAAAATTGATACGAACGTCTTTGTCCTTGGCAGCTTCATCAACCGTAAAGGTTTTACGATACCAGGCAGTACCACCGTTTAATTGGCCACCCTCGTTTCGAGCAGGAGATTTGTGATCAAAATCAAAATAGATACTCCAGTCATGAGGAAGGTTCAACTTAGACCAGTCATGAACATCCACGTCTTTCTTAGAGAAATCACCCTGAGAATTTAATTTAAAATACCAGTCTTTGTTAAAATTTTGTTTTCTTTCCTGTAACAGTTGGTCTTCTTTTTCTTTCTCTTTGGCAACTTGAGGTAAGTCTGTTGAAGCTGTTTTTTCTTCCTTAGGCTTATAGTCAGCTACCGGTTTATTCTGATTCGTTGTATCCGTATGTTCTTCTAGAACTGCTGGCTTTTCAGAACTTGCTTCTGAAACTACAGCCTCTTTTTCATCCACTTTGGCAGCAGGGTTTTCAGTTTTATCTACCTTAGGACTAACTACTTCTGCTTCCTTTTCTTCCTTAGGACTTGTTGCATCAGTCACCTTTTCTTCAGTTACTGGTTTTGCTGGTTGATCCGTATTCTTTTCTTCTTTTTCAGTAGGGGAATCTTGTGAGCCATTTTGCTCAGCTTTTGCAATGGCTGCAGCAAGATCATCTGGTAGCTTATCTAAAGGTTGAACTTGATGAATCGTTTCTTCGTTTGGACTGGATGTTTCAGTTTCTGCAGCTTGCGCTACCTGAAGACCAAATATACTAGCTCCAATCATAACTGAAGCCGCACCAATGGCGAATTTACGAATACTAAAATGACATCGTTTTTCAAAAAATCTCTTATCCATTATGGTTCCTTTCTAACTTTTAGTAAGCGATTACATTTTTTCTCAAAAAATAAACCTCCCTCTAGACGCTTACTTATTTTTGCATATACATATTGATACTTTTAATATATCAAAATAGTAGAATTTTTTCAATAATTTGTAGAAGTTTTACTAGAATTTTATTAGAAATAGAGCCAAAAAAAGCAAGTCCATTAGAACTTGCTTTTTAAAAATTAATGAATATTGTACTAGAGGTTAATCTTTATTCAAGGTACGTAAAGTCGCCTGATAAGTTTGTTCCATCAGCATGGTTATCGTCATAGGCCCAACTCCACCAGGTACAGGTGTGATATGGCTAGCGATTGATGCAACAGCATCGTAATCAACATCTCCACAGAGCTTGCCATTTTCATCTCGGTTCATCCCCACATCGATGACAACTGCTCCAGGCTTGACAAAATCAGCAGTCACAAACTTAGCGCGACCGATTGCTACTACTAGAATATCAGCTTTAGAAGCTACTTGGGCTAAATTGTGGGTGCGAGAGTGGGTCAAGGTTACAGTTGCATTTTTAGCCAACAGTAACTGGGCCATAGGCTTCCCAACAATATTTGAACGACCAATGACGACCGCATTTTTACCTTCTAAGTCAATCCCATATTCATGAAACATTTCCATAATTCCTGCAGGTGTTGAAGGAATCATAACTGGGTGACCAGACCAAAGGCGTCCCATGTTGAGCGGATGAAAACCATCCACATCCTTCTCAGGGTCAATAGCCAATAAAACAGCTTCCTCATCGATATGTTTTGGCAATGGTAGTTGCACCAAAATCCCATGCCAAGCTGGATCTTGATTGTAGTTGGCAATCAAATCCAACAATTCTTCTTGGGTAATGGTCTCAGGTACACGAACGACTTCACTTCGGAAACCTGCAGCAATAGCTGAACGTTCCTTGTTCCGAACGTAAACTTGGCTGGCTGGATTTTCTCCGACTAAAATGACAACTAAGCCAGGCACCAAGCCTGTCTCTTCTTTTAGTTTAGCCGTTTTTTCAGCCAATTGACCTTGTAACTTAGCTGCCAAGGCCTTCCCATCAATCATCTGTGTCATGTATTTTCTCTTTTCTAACAAATATTCTCTATTATAACAAAAAATCCTTCTGCATCCTAACACTTCTTTTCTAATAGACCTTATAGTCTGAAACTATAAGAAAAAGCTCCAGTTGGAGCTTTTCTAATTGACTCTAGTCTTACAAAACCTTACTCAAAAAGTCCTTGGTTCTTTGTTCTTGGGTTTGCTCAAAGACTTGCTCTGGAGTTCCGTCTTCTACAACAACCCCATCAGCCATAAAGATGACACGGTCCGCTACTTCACGCGCAAAGCCCATTTCATGCGTTACAATGATCATGGTCATGCCTGATTGAGCAAGTTCTTGCATTACCGCTAGTACTTCCCCTACCATTTCTGGGTCTAAAGCGGAAGTCGGTTCATCAAAGAGCAAGACATCTGGTTCCATAGCAAGACCACGAGCGATAGCGATACGCTGTTGCTGTCCACCAGACAAACTTTGCGGATAGGCATCTGCCTTATCTGGTAAACCAACCTTTTCCAAAAGCTCATGGGCTCTCTTCTCAGCAACTTCCTTACTTTCGCCTTTGGTCTTAATAGGAGAAAGCGTGATGTTTTCCATCACTGTCATATTGGGGAAGAGATTGAATTGTTGGAAAACCATACCCATCTTTTCACGCATAGCAAAGAGGTCATTTTTCTTATCTGTGATGTCGACACCTTCAAAGATAACATTTCCTTTTGTAGCTTCTTCGAGGAGATTCATCGAGCGAAGGAGGGTTGACTTACCACTACCAGAAGGTCCAATAATGACCACAACTTCCCCTTTTTTGATTTCAAGATCGATTCCTTTTAGAACTTCATTCTTTCCAAAGTTCTTATGAAGATTTTCAATTTTTATAAGTGTTTCAGTCATTATTTCTTATCTCCTTGTCCCATACGATTTTCAAAAGCTTTCAAGGCCAGTGTCAAGATAGAGGTCATAATCAAGTAGTAAAAGGCTGCAAATAAGAGCGGTGTTAAAGGTAGGTATGTGGTTGTTGATACTGTAGTAGCTCCATTCCACAACTCCATAACCCCGATAGCTGACAAGAGCGAGCTATCCTTGATAATGGTAATAAACTCATTCCCCAAGGCTGGTAAAATATTCTTGATAGCCTGGGGTAAAATGACATAGCGCATGGCATTCTTAGGGCGAATACCTAATGAATAAGCTGCTTCTAATTGTCCCTTTGGCACTGCATTAATCCCAGCACGAACTGTTTCTGATACATAGGCACCACTATTCATAGAGATAATGACAATCCCTGGAATCAAACGAGTCAGATCAACATCTAAGATCCCAATTTGAATAGTCGGAGCACTAATATGCATCAAGGCAAATGCAATCATAATCTGCACCATCATCGGAGTCCCACGGAAGATCCAGATATATAGATTAGCAAACCAGGCAAGTGGTTTAATTTTTGAACGTTGTGCAAAGGCCAACAGCACTCCTAGAATGGTCCCCAAGAAGACCACCAAGATAGATATGATAATTGTTACAACGGCACCATAGTTAAAATATGGCAGATATTTCGGTAAAAAAGAAAAATTCATGGATATTCTACTTTCTGTCTTTAATATTTAAACTTAAAACTTGTATAAGGATAACATATTTTGCATAAAAATTCAACATTTTCTCCTAATATTTTCAATAAATTTTCAAAGATGATAGAAATAGCGAGAAATCTTAGTTTTTTTCTAGTCAAGTAGAGTCTGTTTATGGTAAAATAGTAAAGATAAGAAATGGAGGAGAATCAAAATGGAATCACATTTGGTTAGAATCATCAATCGCTTAGAAGCAATGACAAAAGATGGTGGTAACTTGAAACGTAACTTTGAACGCGAAGGAGTTGTTGTCGCAGAGGTTGCTTTTAACCATGACGAAGAAAACGGACCACTCTTTACACTTCGTGATGTTGAAGCTCGTGAAACGTATACATTTGATAGCATTGACTTGATTGCAATGGAAATCTACGAACTTTTATACTAATAGTTGAATAGAGGCGGGAAAGTATCCTGCTTTGAACTTGGAAAATCCTTTTTGTCTGACAAATGGGATTTTTCTTTTTATCACTAGATCTCATCTATAAAAGTCTTCTTTCATGAGTTCTAAAACTCAATCTTTTTACTTGCTTTCCCCTTCAATCATGATATAATGAGACTAAAGAACTTTGACTATTTTTGACCTTTCTTTTTTAGTCAAAGCCAAGAAAGAAACGAGGTAGAGGTATGCTCTGTCAAAATTGTAAAATCAATGACTCAACAATCCATCTTTACACCAATCTTAATGGACAACAAAAGCAAATTGACCTTTGTCAAAATTGCTACAAAATTATCAAAACAGATCCTAACAATAGCTTGTTTAAAGGAATTACAGATTTAAACAACCGTGATTTTGATCCCTTTGGAGACTTCTTTAACGATCTGAACAACTTTAGACCTTCTTCAAATAACAATGTTCCTCCAACTCAGTCAGGTGGTGGTTATGGCGGCAATGGTGGTTATGGTTCCCAAAATCGTGGACCAGCCCAAACACCTCCTCCTAGTCAAGAAAAAGGACTCTTGGAAGAATATGGTATCAATATAACTGAGATTGCTCGTCGCGGAAATGTCGACCCTGTTATCGGTCGTGACGAAGAAATCATCCGTGTCATTGAAATCCTCAACCGTAGAACCAAAAACAACCCCGTCCTTATCGGTGAGCCTGGTGTTGGTAAGACAGCAGTTGTCGAGGGCCTCGCTCAAAAAATAGTCGACGGTGACGTTCCCCATAAACTTCAAGGGAAAGAAGTTATTCGTCTAGACGTCGTGAGTCTTGTCCAAGGCACAGGAATTCGTGGACAGTTTGAAGAGCGTATGCAGAAACTCATGGAAGAAATTCGTCAGCGCAAAGATGTCATACTCTTTATCGATGAAATTCACGAGATTGTCGGTGCTGGTTCTGCTGGAGATGGTAATATGGATGCAGGAAATATCCTCAAACCTGCCCTTGCTCGTGGCGAACTTCAGTTAGTGGGTGCTACTACCCTCAATGAGTACCGCATCATCGAAAAAGACGCTGCCCTTGAGCGCCGTATGCAACCTGTTAAGGTTGATGAACCAACAGTTGAAGAAACCATTATTATCCTTAAAGGTATTCAAAAAAAATACGAAGATTACCACCACGTTCAATATACAGATGCTGCTATCGAAGCCGCTGCGACTCTTTCTAACCGCTATATCCAAGATCGTTTCTTGCCAGACAAGGCTATTGACCTCCTAGATGAAGCGGGTTCTAAAATGAACCTTACTTTAAACTTTGTCGACCCTAAGGTGATTGACCAACGCTTAATTGAGGCAGAAAATCTCAAGGCCCAAGCAACTCGAGATGAAGATTTCGAGAAAGCGGCCTACTTCCGTGACCAGATCGCTAAATATAAAGAAATGCAAAAGACAAAAGTAACGGATCAGGATACTCCAATCATCAGCGAAAAGACGATTGAACACATTATCGAGCAAAAGACTAATATTCCAGTTGGTGATTTGAAAGAAAAAGAGCAGTCTCAACTCATCAACCTAGCAAACGACCTCAAGGCTCACGTTATCGGCCAAGATGATGCAGTTGATAAGATTGCTAAGGCTATCCGTCGTAACCGTGTTGGCCTTGGAACTCCAAATCGCCCAATCGGTAGCTTCCTCTTTGTCGGACCTACTGGTGTCGGTAAAACAGAACTTTCTAAACAACTAGCTATCGAGCTCTTTGGTTCTGCTGATAGCATGATTCGCTTTGATATGAGTGAATACATGGAAAAACATAGCGTGGCTAAACTTGTCGGCGCCCCTCCAGGATATGTCGGCTATGATGAAGCAGGACAGTTGACTGAGAAAGTTCGTCGCAATCCCTACTCTCTTATCCTCCTTGACGAGGTTGAAAAAGCCCATCCAGACGTCATGCATATGTTCCTTCAAGTCTTGGATGATGGTCGTTTAACTGATGGTCAAGGACGAACTGTTAGCTTTAAGGACGCTATCATTATCATGACCTCAAATGCAGGTACAGGAAAAGCTGAAGCTAGCGTTGGTTTTGGCGCTGCGAGAGAAGGGCGTACCAACTCTGTCCTTGGAGAATTAGGCAACTTCTTTAGCCCAGAATTCATGAACCGCTTCGATGGGATTATTGAATTTAAGGCTCTCAGCAAGGAAAATCTCCTTCAAATCGTTGACCTCATGCTAGATGATGTGAATAAACGTCTCTCAAGCAATAACATCCACTTAGATGTAACAGATAAGGTTAAAGAAAAACTTGTAGACCTTGGTTACGATCCAAAAATGGGAGCTCGTCCACTCCGTCGTACCATTCAAGACTATATCGAAGATGCCATTACAGACTACTACCTTGAAAATCCAAGTGAAAAAGACCTCAAGGCAGTCATGACCAGCAAGGGTAAGATCATGATTAAGTCAAAAAATAAAACGGAAACGGTCGAGTCAAACGACTAGTTCCTCACATACAAAAGAATGTTCTTGCTTGACAGTGAGAACATTCTTTACTATTATAGAAAGAAAGCGCACTCACGAAGGAGAAATTTATGGCAAATCCAACATTTGGAGAAAAAAAAGAGGGAGTAACCTACAAAACTCGATATGGGGTTTATGCAGTCATACCTGATGCAAACCACGAAAAGATTATCCTCGTTCAAGCTCCAAATGGTGCATGGTTCTTACCAGGAGGCGAAATTGAAGAAGGTGAAAATCACCTTGAAGCTCTCAAACGAGAATTGATTGAAGAATTAGGATTTACAGCTGAAATAGGCACCTACTACGGGCAAGCTGATGAATATTTCTATTCCAGCCACCGTGATACCTACTACTACAATCCAGCCTATCTCTACGAAGCCACTTCTTTCCAAGAAATTCAAAAACCTCTCGAAGACTTCAATCATCTAGCTTGGTTCCCAATCGATGAAGCTATTGCTAACTTAAAACGTGGAAGTCACAAATGGGCGATCGAAGCTTGGAAAAAACAACATCAAATTTAAACTATCTCTACCAAATTTCCCAAAAAGTGCTATAATAGACATAGAAATACAGGAGGAAACCCTATGAAGCTTATCAATACTACAAATTCACACTCGCAACTTGTTAAAAGTCAGCTAGAAAGCACCGACGCAACGCTTGTAGAGGTTTATTCTGCGGGAAATACAGATGTTATTTTTACTCAGGCTCCGCTTCATTACGAAATCCTCATTTCCAATAAACATCGTGCAATCCGTGAAAAAGAAATCGAGAAAATCCAAGAATTCTTTTTAAATCGTAAAATTGATAAACAAGCTGTTGATGAAGCAAATATCAAAACCCTCTATTCTGATAAATTGATTGAAATTTCAATTCCTACAAAATAGAATTAATCTACCCTACAGTTAAAACTGCGGGGTTTTTTAGTCCCTTTTCTTGTTTATTTCTTTAAATAAATTATTGTAGCTAAAGCTTTTTTGTGAATATTTCACATTTTAATCGAAAAATGAGAGAAAATTAGTTATAATAGATAGAGAGATTTTAATGAAGGAGTATGATATGAAAGAAATAGTATATAGAGAAGCCAGGCTAGATGAACACCAAAAAATCGGGAAAGTATTGGCTGAATCCTTTATGAACTACCCTTTCATGACTCTTATCAAAGATGATTTAAAGAAACCAGAATATTACCCAGCATTCTTAGAATTGCTGTATAGCCTTTTGTCCAGACTCTACATCAAAGGAGAGACCTGTCTAGTCGCTGAACGAGACGGGGAAATTCTGGCTATCGCACTTCTACAACAAAAGGATTTTTCCATCTTATCTTATTTGTTGAATGGGATTGTCAAGCTTTTCCGTTTTATTAGCCCACGCAATCTCTTGAAATATCTAGATTTAGTCGATCGCTCTGAACAACATTTGAAAAAATCTGGGAACTTTGATTGGTATTTGATGATGTTAGGAGTCAACGCTTCAATCCAAAACCAAGGAATCGGGAGTGCATTCCTACAAGAAGGTGTTGAACCCTATCTTAAAGCCAAAGGTTGCAAACGTCTAGGCTTAATCACCAGCACTGAGAAAAATGTGTGTTTCTATGAAAAAAACAAGTATGAATTACTGGATTCCATGATATTAGACTACGGAACAAAGTCAATTGGAAACTGGGCTTTTGTAAAAATACTAGATAAGTAATTATAAACTAAAAAAGATTGGTCCTTAGACCAATCTTTTTTATGTTACTTAACAGCTTCTTTCAAGGCTTCTACCTTGTCCAAGCGTTCCCATGGAAGATCAATATCTGTACGCCCCATATGTCCATAAGCTGCTGTTTGACGGTAGATTGGACGTTTGAGATCCAGCATTTGGATGATTCCTGCTGGGCGAAGGTCAAAGATTTGACGCGCTGCTGCTTCTAATTTGCTTTCAGCGACTGTTCCCGTACCGAAGGTATCGATACGAACAGATACTGGATGAGCCACCCCAATTGCGTAAGCCAATTGCACTTCAGCTTTCTTAGCAAGACCTGCAGCAACAATGTTTTTAGCAATGTAGCGAGCTGCATAAGAAGCTGAACGGTCAACCTTAGTCGCATCCTTACCAGAGAAGGCACCACCACCGTGACGTGAATAACCACCATAGGTATCCACGATGATTTTACGACCAGTCAAACCTGAATCTCCTTGAGGTCCTCCGATAACGAAACGACCTGTTGGATTGATAAAGAATTTAGTATCATCATCCAGGTAAGAAGCTGGAATGACTTCTTTGATAACCTTGTTAATCACATCTTCATGGATTTGCTCATTGCTCACTTCTGGATCATGTTGGGTTGAAATAACGACTGTATCCACGCGCACTGGCTGGTCATTTTCATCATATTCAACAGTGACTTGAGATTTAGCATCTGGACGAAGATAGCTAATTTCACCAGATTTGCGGAGCTCTGCCAAACGACGAACCAACTTGTGACTAAGTGAAATTGGCAATGGCATGAGTTCTTCTGTCTCATCCACCGCAAAACCAAACATGAGACCTTGGTCTCCTGCTCCAATCAAATCAAGTGGGTCTTGATCCGCATTTCCACGAACTTCCAAGGCTTCATTAACACCTTGGGCGATATCAGGAGATTGCTCTACCAATGATGGATGAACTCCTACTGTTTCAGCTGAGAATCCGTACTCAGTGTTGGTATAGCCAATCTCTGCAATGGTATCACGTACCACACGGTTAATATCTACATAGGCATTGGTTGAAATTTCACCAAAAACATGAACTGAACCAGTATAAACAGCTGTTTCAGCAGCAACGTGGGCCTCTGGATCTTGCTCTAAAATAGCATCCAAGATAGCATCTGAAATTTGGTCTGCAATCTTATCCGGATGCCCCTCAGATACAGATTCAGACGTGAATAATTTACGTTCTGACATAAAAATGTCCCCCCTTAAAAAATATTCGTTATAGAGTTACAAAGAACTGGTAGGAAGAGTATTTACAATCAATCCCACCACCTTATCGGGACCATATAACCTATCTATTATAACACGAATCTTTGAAAAATACTCGTATGATTGCTATTTTTCTTATTAGGAAAATGTTTTCTAATCTTGACCAAATAAAAACTCTTAAAGTAGATGAGTTTCTACTTTAAGAGTGATGTTATAAACTAATTATTTTCTAGATAAAATTCAAACCGTTCTCCGACGTATTGGCTCTTTACATACTCAAAAGCCGTTCCGTCATCAAAGTAAGAAACCTGAGTCAAACCTAAAATAGCATGCCCTTTTTCAACTTCTAAGTAATGAGCTATCTTTTCTTTTGCTAAACGCGCATATATGGTCTGGTGAGATTTACCAATTCGATAACCATGCTCTTGTAAGGTTTGAAAGAAGTGCTTGGTTACTTCTTCTTTTTTGAAATTTTTGATAAATTTCTCAGGAATCGATGCCACTTCATAGACAACAGGAACTTTATCCGCATAACGAACACGTTCCATACGAATGATGTTATCAGTTGGCAGTATACCTAGTTTAGCCACTTCTTGCTCATTTGGAATCGTACGACGGTAGGAAATCAGATGACTAGATGGCGTTTTCCCTTGAGCTTTAACAATTTCCGTAAAACTAGTGGTTCCACGCATTTTTTCCTGAACACGAGTACTTGAAACGAAGGTCCCGCTACCGACACGACGTTCCAAAACCCCCTCTTCGACTAGAAGAGAAATAGCTTGACGCAAGGTCATGCGACTAACCTCAAATTCCTCAGCTAAATCTCGCTCGCTAGGAAGTCTCTCTCCAATCTTCCAATGTCCCTCATCGATGTCTTTTTTGATTTGGTCATGGATTTTCATATAAGCTGGTAACATGCTTGATCACTTCTTTTCTTTATTTTTTCCATTGTACCGTAACTCATAGGGAAAAGTCAAACCGCACTTGTTTAGTTGGTAATTCTAACCCTTTTATGATAGAATATTCAAGAAGATATTTCTTTTAAGAAAGGGAAAAGATGAGCAACATTTCAACTGATTTGCAAGATGTCGAAAAGATCATCGTACTGGACTATGGTAGCCAGTATAACCAACTTATCTCACGTCGTATCCGTGAGATTGGTGTCTTTTCAGAACTAAAAAGTCACAAGATTTCGGCTGACGAAGTCCGTGCTATCAATCCTATCGGGATTGTACTTTCAGGTGGTCCAAACTCTGTTTACGAAGAAGGATCGTTTGATATTGATCCAGAAATTTTCGAATTGGGTATTCCAATTTTAGGAATCTGCTACGGTATGCAGCTTTTGACTCATAAGCTTGGAGGAAAGGTTGTTCCTGCAGGCGATGCTGGTAACCGTGAATACGGTCAATCAACATTGACTCACACAGAATCTGCTCTTTTTGCTGGAACTCCAGAAGAACAACTTGTCTTGATGAGCCACGGAGATGCTGTTACAGAAATTCCTGCTGATTTCATTCGTACTGGTACATCAGCTGACTGTCCTTATGCATCAATCGAAAATCCAGATAAGAAAATCTATGGTATCCAATTCCACCCAGAGGTTCGTCATTCAGTTCACGGCTATGATATCCTTCGTAACTTTGCCTTGAATATCTGTGGTGCCAAAGGTGACTGGACTATGGATAACTTTATCGAGATGCAAATCAAACAAATCCGTGAAAAGGTTGGAGACAAACGTGTTCTCCTTGCTCTTTCAGGTGGTGTTGACTCTTCTGTTGTTGGGGTTCTTCTCCAAAAAGCAATCGGCGATCAATTGATCTGTATCTTTGTAGACCACGGTCTTCTCCGTAAAGGGGAGGCTGACCAAGTGATGGATATGCTTGGTGGTAAGTTTGGTTTGAACATTGTCAAAGCTGATGCTGCCAAACGCTTCCTTGATAAATTGGCTGGTGTGTCTGATCCAGAACAAAAACGTAAGATTATCGGTAACGAGTTTGTCTATGTCTTTGATGATGAAGCAAGCAAGCTAAAAGACGTGAAATTCTTGGCACAAGGAACACTATATACAGACGTTATCGAGTCAGGTACGGATACTGCTCAAACCATCAAGTCTCATCACAACGTTGGTGGACTTCCAGAAGACATGCAGTTTGAACTTATCGAGCCGCTAAATACTCTTTACAAGGATGAAGTTCGTGCCCTCGGTACTGAGCTTGGTATGCCAGATAATATCGTATGGCGCCAACCATTCCCAGGTCCAGGTCTTGCTATCCGTGTCATGGGTGAAATCACTGAAGAAAAACTTGAGACAGTCCGTGAATCAGACGCTATCCTTCGTGAAGAAATCGCTAAAGCTGGTCTTGACCGCGACATTTGGCAATACTTCACTGTTAACACTGGCGTTCGTTCAGTAGGTGTTATGGGAGATGGCCGTACTTATGACTACACCATCGCTATCCGTGCTATCACTTCTATCGACGGAATGACAGCTGACTTTGCGAAGATTCCTTGGGAAGTTCTTCAAAAGATCTCAGTACGTATCGTAAATGAGGTTGACCACGTTAATCGCATCGTCTACGATATTACAAGTAAACCACCTGCAACCGTTGAGTGGGAATGATTTATAAACATGATTTGAAGTGAAATGGTTGATTTAACAGCATTTTCAGTTATTATAAAAGGTTAAAAATCAATCAAAATTGATTGGTTCCCCACCAAAAATCCCACCAGAAATATTCTGATGGGATTTTTTTATATTAAATTTTATTCTTCTATTATTTGATGCTTTACAAGCTTTCTTAATACCTAGTTTTGAAAAAATAGTTCACAGTTGTTTTCAAAACAGTGTAAAACCACGTTTTCTTAGGACTAATTTTACTTATTAATTTTATAAAATTTGAACTAATAGATTCTAAATAGGGGAAGAATCTGCAGGGGAGTTCATTATATCATACAGAAATTTTAATGTTTTTAAGAGGAGGAACTAGTCAGTCTGCAAAGTATAATAAGAAAAATGGGAATTCCTATAAGAATATTGACAACCTAGTCGATTTTGATAGACCTGTTCACATAGTTCCCCATATGTTCCAACATAGTTTTGTTTCAGTCATGGCTGATAAGAATCTAATCCTAAACGTTATTCGAGAGTTTGTAGGACATTCATAAGATAGTAGGGAAATAGAAAAAATCTACCTTCATGTCATGCAAAAAGGGAAAACATAAGATTGAACAACCATGATAGATTTATCTGAAATAATTTCTTGATTATTATAATCAGTTAAAATTCAGTTATTTTATTAAAATTAAGAGAAATTCTTGAATTTAGCAAATTTTTGGGATATAATTATTATGACACCATATATAGTGTCACTTTAGGTGAGGTATGTCATGGGCAAAGAAAAAGAGTTGCAAAAAATAAAAAAAGACCCCAAATCTGTTACCCCTGAACGTTTAGAAACTCTGTGCAAAAAGTATGGTTTTATGTGGAGAGAAGGAAGCAATCATTCAATAACGACTCATCCTTTGTTACAGGAGAGTTTTCCAATACCGCGACATAAACCTATTAAACCAGTTTATGTTAAGAAGATTATAAAGATGATTGAGAAAGTGATAGAATTAGAGGAGGGTTTAAGTAATGAGAGATAAAGAATATTATCTTGGACTAAATTATCCTATTTTGATTAACAAAATATATGAAGATGGTGAGTGGTTATTTACTGCTTCTATTAAAGAATTACCTGGATTAATTGTTTATGGCGAAACTTTGGAAGAAGTTTATGAAGAAATTGAATTAGCTAAAGCTGATTGGATTGAGGCTAATCTTGAGTGGGGCAGAGAAATTAAAGAACCTCTTGAAAATTCTTTAGAGGAATATAGTGGGAAGATAACCCTAAGAATAGCCAAAACATTACATAGGAATTTAAAAGAACGTTCTGAAATCGAAGGTATTAGTTTAAATCAAACTATAGTGCAATTGATTAATGATGGAATATATAAGCAGAGTCAAAATTCTTTTGAACAATTAGCTAGCAAATTTGAAATCATGACTAAGCAATTTAGCAGAACCATTGAAGAAAAGGTCTCTTCACCAGTACAACATATTCATTACATTGTGAAAAACGAGTCCGAAACTAGATTACCATATAAAGAACAGAATATTCCTAATAGAAGGAATACAAAAGGTAATGTTATTTCATTGTCAGTTGGAGGCTAAAATGAAATCAACAAATATAGAAATAAGAAAAATTACATTTAATAAATTTGAATTCGCCGTACATCAAGATGAGGTAACGAAGGAGGATGGAAAAGCTACTATTAGCGTGAATCTTCCTGATAGAGAAGAAGGGCAAAATAATCAGATTATTATAATTAATATGGAAATCACCTACCCAGACAGTAGGTATAATATTTATGCCGAGATTAAAGCTGTATATTCAGTTTTAATCACTGATTTACCAGAAGATCTCTCTACAGATACTGAATTTCAACAAGCATTAATTCATCCAATGATAGAGAAACTTAGACTTTATACTGGTTTCTTTTCAGAGGGTGCTTACGGAGCTATTCAAATTCCAAACATGCATTTCAATAATGATTAATTATTTATTTATTTTTAACTGAAGTATCTTAATCAGTTAAAATTCGATTATTTTGCTAAAATTAAAAGGAAAAAGCCTTTGAAATACTGATTTCATAGGCTTTTATTATATCTAATTATTTCACTTCTGTAAAAATTAACTTCTATAACTACAAAGCTTATTCTGACAGACTTTATAACAGTTTAAGAAAAAAAGGTAGAGAAAAAGGTAGAGATTCGTACAGTAACTAGATTTTCCAAAAATTCTTTATCATCCAATAATATTAACGAAATTATCCAAACCAAGTCCGATGCATTGCCTCAAGGAATTCTTTAGTTATTGGGAATCCAGAGCTTGCACCAATTACAGAATCAATGCCACAATATGGGCATAATGCTGTTCCTCTGTAGTCTATTCTTGTATCTTCCACTATCCAATCATCAATTTCAAGTGGAGAAAAAATTTGCTTACAATAAAAACAACCACAAATTTCATCCTTTTCCAACTCAGGCTTATTATTACTACAATATGCATGAGCTAAGCGGTAATCCTGTTTATTCAAAATCTTTCCCCTTTCTCTTTTCTATGATTTAGTCGGAACAATTGTGAGATCACTGTGGTCATTTAAAAAACAATACATGGGTACTCCAAAACCATCTTCTGATATATTCTCACACAGAGTTTTTACAAAGAATTCAATCCATTCACTAGAAGGTTCCACAGCATCATCAGTCTGAGGAGTGAACCACATTTGAGGAATAAGTTCCATTGTGTCTAAATCGAATGCAATTCCAATCATCATATCATAGAAATCAAAGGAAGCACAAAAAGCACGCATATTATCGCTAACTTTATCAATTCCTAATTCAGGAGGTATTTCCGTCATCGTAATCATCATATGACCAGTTATTTCCCCATTTTCCTCTTCAAACTTTTCAAGTATCCCTTGCTCACGGAGGGTATCTCCTGCTTTGAAGAACATTTCTTTATCAGCTAACATTATATTATCTCCAGCAATTTGAACTAGCTTTATTATACCATTTATTAACATTGTGCTTTCTTAAAAATATCAATTTTTGTAAAAAATTATTCTACCCACACAGACTTGAAAATCCACTCATTTTTTCCCAAAATAGAAATTTCTTAGAAAAAAAATTAAAAAATTGATATAATGAGATATATTATAAACAAATCAAAGGAATTTCTTCTATGACTACATCAATAAATGTTGACAAAAGAAGTGTCAAACAACTATTAGAAACTGGGAAGAATAAAAGATTTATTATTCCAGAATATCAACGACCATATGCTTGGTCAGATGAACAAATTCAAATTTTATTTGATGATTTAACTGAATACACACTCAATACTACCGAAGATGAAAATAATACTTACTTTCTTGGTACAATAGTTGCATATGACAATGGTAATAAAGAACAGGAAATCATCGATGGTCAACAGCGTATTACAAGCCTCTTATTGCTGTTGAGGGCTATTTACACTAAATTAGAAAGTGGTGGTCCTAAGACTAATTTCTTGAGAAGTCAAATCGAACCAACAATTTGGAAACAAAATCCAACTACAGGTGAAGTTAATTTTGATGAAATCCTTATTAGTTCCCGGGTAATGGGAGAGGAGGGGAATCAAGAATTTGCTAAGATACTAGTCTCTGGAAAAGCAGATGAAAAATCAAATAGCAACTATGCTAAAAATTATAGATTGCTCCAGCAACTAGTTAATGAATATGCTGCAGATAATCCATTGTCCTTTTATAACTTCATCAGTAATACCTTAAATCAAGCTATTCTTCTCCCTATTACAGCCGATAGTCAAGAAACAGCACTAACTATTTTTTCAACTCTAAACGATAGAGGATTAGCATTATCCGATGCTGATATTTTTAAAGCAAAAATTTATAATCACTTGAATTCAGATGAAAAAAAGGAATTTATAGAACTCTGGCAAGAACTAGATGAACAAGCTACAAATGCTGGTGAAAGTATTCAAAAGTTGTTTTACTACTATATGTTTTACTTGAGAGCAAATGAAAACGATCGCAAGACAACCACTCCTGGTATTAGAAAATATTATGCAAAAGATAATTTCAAAAAACTGTACTCACAGGATTTAATGCAAAACTTAAATGCCATTTTAAACTTGTGGATAGTGATAAATAATAGAGTCTCACTAGAAAATGAAAAGTGGTCCGAAAATATTGAAATAAAACAAATTTTGGATGCTCTGACTTCTTACCCTAATGAGTTCTGGAAATATCCTGTTGTTATTTATTATTTACACTATCATCATAAAGACACATTTGAAGATGATTTTCTTATTTTTGTAAAGAGATTATTAGCAGTTCTTTCTGCAAAATATATCATAACACCAACAATTAATGCCGTTAAAACTGGAATCTTGAATTTAAATGCAGAAATCATTAACTCAGCACAACCCAAATTCAGTTTCGGCCAAATCGATGAGAAAGAATTGTCAGATAAAATCAAGATAGCGCACCGTAATACTGTGAGGATGATATTAAAGATCATAGCTTATCAGCATCAATCAGAATTACTACCAGAAAAATGGGAGATTGAACATATCCTTCCTCAAAAATGGCAATCAAGTTATTTCCCAACGAATTCAGATTCTGAAGTCAAAGAATTGGTTGAACATATTGGAAATAAAATTCCCTTTGAAAAGAGGCTCAATATTATAGCAAGCAACGGATACTTTGCTAAGAAAAAAGAAAGCTACAAGAAGTCCAAAGTTGGCATCTTACTTGAGTTAAGTCACAGTAATAACAATTGGGGACTTGATGAAATTAGAGAACGTGATATTCGTATTTCTGATGAATTCGTTAGAATACTGAACGAATGGGGCCTAAACCAATCTGGAGCTGATACAGAAGAAATGTTAACATTTATCCCGGAAGAACGATTTTCAGCCTATCTTGAATTTTTAAATATTTTCAAAATGGAAGATTCAAATGAATCCAGAGAAAAATTTTTGAGTATCTAGAAAATTAAGAAAGCACTTTAGCTGGTAACACATATTATGTTACTATCAACTAAAGTGCTTTTTGTATGTACTTAGCAGCAATTATTGATACGTTTATCTATTTGTATCTGCTCCCAAGTTAAAAAGTTTTTATAAAATTCAACTTATACACATATATCAGATAAGCAATAACATTTATTTCACCAATCCCAGCTATAAAGTCTTTCATTTAACTTCTCCTACAATCAACTTTTAATTTAAGTATATTATACACTCCATAATATTAAAAGAATGTTTAGATTAAATGATCATTTTCCCAATATCATCTACTGATGAATTCTGTCAATCCCGATGTAGAACTATAAAAAAACAGTAAAACCACTTGGTCCTACTGTTTTACTTTTAAAAGGTTTGGCGTTTAGCTTTACGTTCTGCACGTCCACGGGCACGACTTTCTGCTCGCTTAGCTTTGCGACGTTTTTCATCGACAGCCCACTGAATTTTTTTCTTGTAGCCTGGTTTGACTTTTTTCTTTTTCTTTTTAACCAGTCCAATCATTTCAATGTCCAGTTTTTCCTGTTTCTTCTCACGATTGGCACGACGATCGCGGTCATAGGTATCTTGGAATTCTCCGTCTTTAACCACCTTAGGTACAAACTTAATTCCTAATTTCTCTAACTCACGAATATCAGAGTCATCACTAGGCTGGTAAAGGGTAATAGCTGTACCTGGCAAACCATTACGTCCAGTTCGTCCAACACGGTGAACAAAGAAGGACAAGTCCTGTGGAATAGCATCATTGATAACATGGCTGACACCCTCAATATCAATCCCACGCGCAGCTAGGTCAGTCGCAACGATGTACTCAAAATCAAGATTTTTCACCTGATTCATGATACGTTTGCGTTCACGAGGAGCAATATCTCCATGAATCTTCGCTACCTTCAAGCCTTGAGCTGTTAGGTATGCATGTAATTCATCCGCCCGAGTCTTGGTATTGACAAAAATCATGGCTAGATAAGGCTGCATGACTTGAGTCAACTCATAAATCTGGGCATTCTTGTCACGACCCTTGGTCGAAATCAACCAGTTATCAATTGTATCAGAGATGACTGTTTTGGTCTTGATTTTCTCCATGACAGGATTTGACAAGTATTTCTTCAAGAATGGTTGCAGTTTTTGTGGAATAGTCGCTGAAAAGACCATAAACTGCAAGTCCTTAGGAAGACTTCCTGCAATCTTATCAACCGTCTCCAAGAATCCCATATCCAAGGTCATGTCCGCTTCATCGACTACAAAGGTCTTAGCCTTATGGATAGCCAAATCACCAGACTTGACCAAGTCATAGATACGCCCTGGCGTCCCGATAACAATATGGGGCTGGTTGCTTGCCAGTTTGTCAATTTGGCGAGCCTTATCTGTACCACCAACATAGTTGGCAACACGAATCTCAACATCTGAATGTCCTGCAATCTGGCGAGCCGCTTGATAAATCTGTGTTGCTAACTCACGACTTGGAGCTGTAATAACGGCTTGTACACTATCACTCTCTTCATCTAGCTGTTGGAAAATTGGCAACAAGAAGGTATGGGTCTTTCCTGAACCTGTTTTTGATTCACCGACCAAGTCACGACCTGCCAAAACAATAGGAATCAACTTTTCTTGCACTTCGGTAGGCGTCGTAAACTTCAACTCTTCCAAAGCTTTTTCTATATATTTCTTAAATTTAAATTGTGTAAATGACATAATTTCCTCGATTCTATCTATCTTCTCATTATACCATAATTTCGTTTATTACAGGGAGGGATTTCCGTCAAGGGTAATCGCTTGAAAATTCCAAGGACAAGCATACAAGAGAAACACTCCTAGTTGCGATGAACAAGGAGTGTTATAGGATTATTTGAGCTTCCACTCTTCTCTCAGCCAATCACATAAATGATGATAGCGTTGGTCGAGAGCTTCATGATGCCCATAAGCATCAAATGTAGAATATGTTGTGGGAACTGCTTCTGAAATCAGGTTATGTAGTTCCCTTGCAAACATCGGAGCCTTAGACAGACGATTGGAATGATTGGCACCTTCTGTCTGACCATTTTGCAGATAAATCAGACTTTGACTCTGTATCAGATCATGTTCCCTACAATAGTCTGTAAAGTCTGGATACCAGAAAGAACCACAGATAGAAAAGATACAGGTCACAGGAAGATAACTACTATAGAGACTATAGATAGCAGCAAGACCACCCAGTGAATAACCACCATATGCAATCCTATTTTCATCAATCAAGTAGTCTTTTTTTAGAGTTGTTAGAATTTCTTGAAAGATCTTCTCATGATAGGCTTCTACCTTCCCACCAAAATCCGGAGCCCCTTCTTTTAAAGCTCTAGCCTGCCAGGGTGTGAAGTCATTCAGACGGCTTTCTGGAATCAAACCCACCAAAATCACAGATTGAGATAGGTCTGATAAGTAGTCCAGTTCTCCATCGTTTAAGAGTACAACTGGGTAGGATTGTTTAGAGTCATAGTTTGAAGGAAGACTGACCTTAACTCGAATCCCTTCCCAGTTAAACTCCTTATTTCTTGATAAAGTCATTGATTTTTTCAAGGGAATCAATCACTGAAGGACCATAGTCCATCAATTCATCGTAAGAGATGGTCATGATTTTTTGATTCTTGATTGCTGGTACATTTTCCAAAACAGCATTTGCCTTCATCAAATCCACTGCTTTTTCATCCAACTTTTGATTGCGATCGCTGGTTACATAGATAATCAACTCTGGATCCATTGATACTAGATTTTCCAAGGTCAAACCAGATGTTCCTGTTGCAACATTGGTATAACCAAGTTGGTTAAGCAGGCTTTCTTGGAGGGCTGATTTGTAGGCACCAAAGGTTTCGTCATTGTAAGCAACCATAATCAAAGCTTTTTTCTTTTCACCCTGTGTTTCTGGGTTGGCCTTTTTAACCGCATCGATTTTAGCTTGTAATTGTTCTGCGTACTGGTTAGCCTTGTCTTGAACATTGAAAATGGTACCAAGATTCTTCACATCTTCTACGATATTTCCTAAATCTTGTTGGATAGTTGAAAGTGAAGCTTTTTGCGTATAAACAGGGATTTTATTTTCATTCCAAGCACTAATCGTTCCCATTGACTTTTCAGAGAACATCATATTGCGTCCCATCAAGGCATCTGGTTCATAAGAAAGAACCGTTTCTTGTGAGACAGATTTTTTATCGCCAATATGAGGGATAGCTTCAATGGCATCCTTGTATTTACCAGTTACAGCATTATCAGGATTGAGCATACCAGCAATTTTATCCTTCAAACCGAGTTCAAGTAGGATTTCAGTTGTTGAAAGGTTGTTGGTGATGACCTTTTCAGGTGCCTTTTCAAAGACTTGTTCGACTTCATTTCCTTTAGCATCATAAGTTTTGATGGTTACAGGATAGCTGGTTTCTGTATTGGCTTTTTGACTAGCTTCTGTTGTAGCTGGTGCACTTGCTGTTTCTTTAGAAGTGTTACCACAAGCTGCCAAAGATAAGGTAGCTACTGTTAGGAGCAAAATACTGAGTGATTTTTTCATGTTTTTCTTTTCCTTTTTAATGTTTATAAATAGTGAATCATGGCTTGCTGATCCTCTGTCCAAGTAATCTTACTTTGAACACCATAGACAGCCTGCAAAGACTCGGGTGTGATGGTCTCTTTTGGAGTACCTTGGTAAACAATCTCCCCTTCTTTCATCAGATAGAGATAGTCTGAATAGCGACAAGCTAGCTGAATATCATGCAAGACGGCTAACACATTGATATGGAGATGTTTGACAATGGTTAACAAGTCTAGCTGGTACTTGATATCCAAATGATTGGTCGGTTCATCTAAGAGCAAGAGTGTTGGCTCTTGGGCCAAGGCGCGTGCCAATAAAACCCGTTGTTTCTCTCCTCCTGATAGAGAAGAGTAGAGACGACTTCTCTTTTCGAGCATATCTACCTTGACTAGAGCATCCTCAACCAAGGCAAAGTCTTTTTCTTTTTCCTTTTGTAAGAAAGAGAGATGAGGCGTTCTACCCAGCATAACAATTTCTTCAACCGTACAATCAAACTGGAGTTGATTAAACTGCGTGATGACGGCCATCTGTTTTGCCGTTTCCTTCAGGCTCATTTGTTCCAGTGGTTTCCCATCTAGAGAAATCAAGCCCTGATCAGACTTTTCCTGTCGATAGAGAAGTTTCAACAAGCTAGTCTTCCCACTGCCATTGGGTCCTAAAATAGTATGAAATTGGTTGCCCTCCAGTTTGAGTGAGACTCCTTTGAGAATCTTTTTTTCTCCGATTCCAAAATGAATATCCTGACACATTAAGTCCATATCAGACTCTCACCTCCCTTCGTCTACTTGCAACCATGTAGATAAAGAAAGGTGCACCTACTAGGGCTGTGAATATCCCAATCGGCAGCTCAGCATTTTGGATTAAAACACGAGCAAGAACATCTGCCCAGATAACAAAGAGGGCTCCGAGCAAGGTTGCTATCGGAAAAAGCCTTCTGTAGTTTGTACCCACCAAACTTCTCGCCAAATGTGGGGTAATAAGACCGACAAAACCGATAATCCCACAGGTTGATACCAAGATAGCTGTCAGCACAGCCACAATCGTCACATAGAGATACCAATAAAAACGTAGGGGAATCCCCAAGGTCAAGGCTGCCTCATCTCCCATCATCATAGCATTAAAAACACGATATTGAGTAGAGAAAAACAAAAAAGCTATTCCCACGACTACTGCTGGCAGGGTTAAGTGAGCCCAGGAGATCCCTGCTAGAGAACCCATGGTCCAAAACTTGATGGTCATGACACTATCTGCATTAGCGCCAATTGAGATAATAAAGTTTGAAAAAGCCAAAAAGAGTGCATTGACCACAGTCCCTGATAAAATGAGGCTAGAAGTTGTCATCCTGCCTTGCATGGAAGCAATGAGTAAGACTGCAACTGTTGCCACAAGCGCTCCAAGGAATGAACCAAGACCAATCATGACCTTAAAGCCAAGAATGATACTCAAAGTCGCACCAAAGGTTGCCCCAGCAGAAATTCCTAACACATAGGGCTCTGCGATTGGATTATTGACTGTTGACTGCATGACACTACCACACATAGATAGGCCTGCACCAACTATTAAAGCAAGAAAAACCCGTGGCAATCTCATATTCCAGACAATCGCAAGTGTCGACTTCGAAAAGTCTTCTATCTCCAGCGGAGCTCCCATCTTACTCAAAATTATCCGATAAGTATCACTCAAACTAATTTGAACTGAACCCATAGAAACAGCTAGAAACAGTGAGATTCCCAATGCTCCTAGCAAAAAAGCAAGGAGAAAAAAATATCGTAGGTTTTGATGGCTTCCAGAAAATTTGGAAAGCATGAAACCCTCCCTTTATCAAAGATTAAAAATTTAGACAATTTTCATAAATTAGTATACCACATTTCTAAAGCAGGGACAAGACTAGAAAAATATAGAAAGAAGGCCTCTGAAGTCAGAGAGCTAATTTGAGCTTGGGCTAAAATCCTAGTGAACAAAAAAATCTCCCCGAAGGGAGAGCTTTCTGCTTTATTTTACCTTACGATGCTAGGAACCGAAGCCGAAGATTGTACTTGCGTATACCCAGGTAAGGTGACAAAAACAAAAAAGCTACTCAACTAGAGTAGCCTAATTCTCAAGATATGCTCAATTGAACACGGCCTAAGCACTTGGCAAAAACAAAAAGCCCTCTGAAGTCAGAGAGCTTTATTCTTGCTGGATAAAACGTTTATAAACTAGGCGATAAGCCGAAGATTGTACTGATGGTACATCGAGGCGAAGTCAACGAAGTATAGAAACGTTTTAGACGCAAGATTAACGACGAAGTCCAAGAGAGTTGATTAACTCACGGTAACGGTTAACGTCGTTTTTACGCAAGTATGCAAGCAAGTTACGACGGCGACCGATTTTCTTCATCAATCCACGGTAAGTAGCGTGGTCTTTTTTGTGTTGTTTGATGTGTTCGTTAAGGTGGTTGATTTCCCAAGTAAGGACAGCAACTTGAACCTCTACTGAACCTGTATCACCTTCGTGACGGGCATATTGTGCGATGATTTCATTTTTTTTCTCTTTTGAGATTGCCATGATGTTTCTCCTTTTTATTTGGCTTCATCCGAGTGACAGGTTGGCATGCCTGTAACCAAGAAGAAGTTATTTGTCTTTACGACAGTTCTTATTCTACCAATAACTAACTTCTTTGTCAACTAATTTACTATCAATACCGCAAATGTGCTATAATAGTTATAGGAAGGATATCTAAGGTGACAGCTTGAAAAGTGAGGTGATTACCATGCGTAAATTCTCGCAATATCTCCCCTACTATCTGGTCATATTTTTCTTTTATTGGCCACTTTATGGATTATTTATACTACTATTACAGAATCCAAAACTAACGGAGCTCTATCTTTTAAATATATTCATCATTTCGCCTGTTGTAGTTTTTATAGTTTCGCTTCTTTATAGCTACCGATTTGGTTTTTCACTACATTGGCTTTTAGGTAGTTGCTTGCTCTATGGATTTACTATCATTCCTTTCGGAGAATTTATCATTGTTTATTTCCTAGCCTATGAAATTCTTATTTTGCTAGGTATGGCTATCGGTATCATTATCAAGTATTTAGTGAAAAAACTGAAAAACAAAAAACTTTCACAAAATCCTTGAAAAATCTCGCAATCATGCTATAATAATGCATAGAGACAAGTCACTTAGAATCTTTCTTTTAGAGAGTGCGTGGTTGCTGAGAACGCATAGGAAGTCTAAACTGATACTACTCTACTAACTTTTATGCAAACATAAAACGGTGGCTACGTTAGAGCTAATCAGAGGTGTCCCTCTTTTTTGAGGAACATAAATGAAGGTGGAACCACGTTGCGACGTCCTTTCGAGGAGGTCGCTTTTTGTTTTTCTTGATTTAAGATTGCAAAATCGAAAAACACTTCTGTTCTAAAAATAATGGATAACTAATATAAGGAGAAAACCATGATTAAAATTACTTTCCCAGATGGCGCTGTTCGTGAATTCGAATCTGGCGTTACAACTTTTGAAATTGCCCAATCTATCAGCAATTCCCTAGCTAAAAAGGCTCTTGCTGGTAAATTTAACGGCAAATTGATTGACACTACTCGTGCTATCACAGAAGACGGAAGCATCGAAATCGTGACACCTGATCACGAAGATGCCCTTCCAATCTTGCGTCACTCAGCAGCTCACTTGTTTGCCCAAGCAGCTCGTCGCCTTTTCCCAGATATCCACTTGGGTGTCGGTCCAGCAATCGAAGATGGTTTCTACTACGATACAGACAACCAAGCGGGTCAAATCTCTAACGAAGATCTTCCTCGTATCGAAGAAGAAATGAAGAAAATCGTTAAGGAAAACTTCCCGTCTATCCGTGAAGAAGTGACTAAAGATGAAGCGCGTAAAATCTTCAAAAACGATCCATACAAATTGGAATTGATCGAAGAGCACTCAGAAGACGAGGGTGGCTTGACCATCTACCGTCAAGGTGAATATGTAGACCTTTGCCGTGGCCCACACGTCCCATCAACTGGTCGTATCCAAATCTTCCACCTTCTCAATGTAGCAGGTGCTTACTGGCGTGGAAATAGCGATAATGCTATGATGCAACGTATCTACGGTACTGCTTGGTTTGACAAGAAAGATTTGAAGAACTACCTTCAAATGCGTGAAGAAGCCAAAGAACGTGACCACCGTAAACTTGGGAAAGAGCTTGACCTCTTCATGATTTCTCAAGAGGTTGGTCAAGGTCTTCCATTCTGGTTGCCAAATGGAGCGACTATCCGTCGTGAATTGGAACGCTACATCGTGGACAAAGAAATCGCTGCTGGTTACCAACACGTCTACACTCCACCAATTGCCTCAGTAGAACTTTACAAGACTTCTGGTCACTGGGATCACTACCGTGAAGATATGTTCCCAACTATGGATATGGGTGATGGTGAAGAATTCGTTCTTCGTCCAATGAACTGTCCTCACCATATCGAAGTCTTTAAACACCACGTTCACTCTTACCGTGAATTGCCAATCCGTATCGCTGAAATCGGTATGATGCACCGCTATGAAAAATCTGGTGCTCTCACAGGTCTCCAACGTGTACGTGAAATGTCACTTAATGACGGTCACACTTTCGTAACACCTGAACAAATCAAAGATGAGTTCCAACGTACGCTTCAATTGATTATCGATGTTTACGAAGATTTCAACTTGACTGACTATCGTTTCCGTTTATCATATCGTGACCCTCAAGATACTCACAAATATTTTGATAATGATGAAATGTGGGAAAACGCTCAACGTATGTTGAAATCAGCCATGGATGACATGGGACTTGACTACTTTGAAGCTGAAGGTGAAGCTGCCTTCTACGGGCCAAAATTGGATATCCAAGTCAAGACAGCTCTTGGTAAAGAAGAAACTCTTTCTACTATCCAGCTTGACTTCTTGCTTCCAGAACGCTTCGACCTTAAATACATCGGAGCTGATGGTGAAGAGCACCGTCCAGTGATGATCCACCGTGGTGTTATCTCAACTATGGAACGCTTCACAGCTATCTTGATTGAAAACTACAAGGGTGCCTTCCCAACATGGCTTGCACCTCACCAAGTAACTCTTATCCCAGTTTCTAACGAGAAACATGTGGATTACGCTTGGGAAGTAGCTAAGAAACTCCGTGACCGTGGTGTCCGTGCTGATGTAGATGAACGTAATGAAAAAATGCAGTTCAAGATCCGTGCTTCACAAACTCAAAAAATTCCTTACCAATTAATCGTTGGTGATAAGGAAATGGAAGAGCAAGCCGTAAACGTTCGCCGTTATGGTCAAAAAGAAACAGAAACCATGCCGGTAGACGCATTTGTAGAATTGATTCTTGCAGACATTGCCAACAAATCACGTGTTGAAAAATAAACGATAAAACCTGGGATAAAAATTCCAGCCACCTAAAAAGCAACAACTATTTCAGTTGTTGCTTTTTTGTATTTTGATTAAGCTGAGCTAGTAGTAATCGGTCAAACCACCACAAATGGCAGCCTCATCAATAATCCTTTCTATCCACTAACTTTTGGATATAGGATATCCTCCCAAGATTTGCTTCCATGAGTTAGATAAGTTGACTATCCTCAGTCCTTGTCTGCTTCATTTTCTTTTGCGCGATCGTTTTGTAAATCTTTTTCAGAGAGTTTTTGTTCGATATACTTGTCAATGTTTTCGTAAAATTCCTTGGTCGCCTCACTATCTAATTTTGCCGAATTATGGAATTGCTTGACTTTCAATTGAACAGATTGAATACCGTAAGAGGCTTGTTTTTGACGAATGGTTTCTAATTCTTCTTCTGAAATCGGATCTCCAACAACCGTCAAGACCAATTCATTGTTACTTGACTTGTAGACTTGATTAATAACCGTATAATTGGCGAACTCTTTTCCTACAAACTGTTTGATCCCTTCTTTGCGCGCTTGTTCTATTGTCAGAGTAACTGCCGAATAGCTAGCTGGAAGAATCAACAATACAATCAAAGATATCAAGCCAATTCTCATTTTAATGCTCAGCTCTTTAAATGAAGTTAAAGGAGATTTTCTCATCAAAATTCTTGTTCCAACAATGTTGGCTAGCATGATAAAGACACAGTTGATCAAGAAAAGATAGAGAGCCCCCAATAAAAATCGTACATTCCCATTAGCTAAACCATAGCCAGCAGTACAGATAGGCGGCATCAGAGCTGTAGCAATGGCTACTCCTGGCACGATATTGTTTGCTTCTTTTTTCCTTGAACCAATTACTCCTGCTATCCCACCCGCAATAGCAATGAGGACATCCCAAATGGTTGGAGAGGTTCGTGCAATCAACTCGCTACTTGCATAAGACAAGGGAGAAATCCAGAAATACAGAGTCGAGACAAGCAAACTGACCAACACTTGAGTCAATAAAACCTCTAGAGATTGCTTGATTAAACGCGTATCAAAAATAGCTAAACCGAATCCCAGTCCAACAATCGGTGTCATGAGAGGTGAAATCAACATGGCTCCTATAATGACAGCTGTTGAATTCATATTTAGTCCGATAGAGGCAATAAAAATTGCACACATCAAAATCGCTGTATCTCTCAATCGAACATGAAGGTCATCGTATAATTTCTCACGGTATTCCCGTGTTGAATAGTTTCCGGTCATTGGTTACTCCTTTTATTTCATATAATCTTGTTTCTGCATGGATGATGGTAGAGAGACATCTGTCCAATCTTACATATTTTTAATTCTCACCTGTCATTCTTTTGAACATTATCTTTTAACTATCCATCAGTCCATCCTTGATATTATATCAAAAATTTTACAACCTTTCTCTGAAGAACTCAATCAATTTAAAAGATAGTGAAAGGAAAAAATTCCAGTTATCTTTTTCTTTGTTCTATCCTATTTTCTCACTACATAGAAATCTAAAGAAGAGCTTGAAAGATTTCTTCCAAGCTCTTAGCAATTCTTTTCATTCGATCAGTAGGTTTACTTCTGAAAACTTAATGCGCACAGTCGTCCCTTGACCAAGTTCAGATTCGATACGGATTTGATGTCCTAATTCTTGGCTGATTTTTTGGGTCAAGTAGAGTCCAAGTCCAGATGACTGCTGGGTCATGCGACCATTATAGCCTGAAAATCCGCGTTCAAAAACTCGCAATTGATCACTGTTTTTAATGCCAATCCCAGTATCTTTGATGCAAAGTTCTTGATCTTCCATATAGATCTCAATTCCACCTTCATTTGTGTATTTGAGGCTATTTGAAAGGATTTGTTCAATAACTACTAACAACCATTTTTTATCCGTCACAATGCTTCTATCCAAGTCATGCAGATTAACACTTAAACCTCTCTGGATAAAGAAAATGGCATATTTGCGAATGACTTCCTTGACCAAATCCTCCACATTTTCTTTTTTCAACACCAGATCATCATGGAAGCTCTCTAAGCGTAGGTATTGGAGAACGAGGTTTGTATAGGAATCAATCTTAAAAATTTCCTGTTCTAGCTGTTGCTTCAGTTGGCGATCTGCCACCTCGCTCACGAGGAGTTTACTGGCCGCAATTGGTGTTTTTATCTGATGCACCCAGAGAGTATAGTAGTCCACCAAGTCATTATAGCGATTTTCCGCATCTGATTTCTTTTGATAAAGTTCCTCTTCACTTTTCTCTAATTTTTCAGTTAGTAAGAGCTCCATTGGTGACTTGGCTTCTCTTTCGCCGTAGAACAGTTCCTTACGGTAGCGTTGCAATTCTATCAAGAAATCAAATACCAGAAACAAAAATGTCAAAAATGTAGATAGAAAGAAGAAATAGTTAAAGTAGGGCCCTTGCTTATCAAACAAGATTTCAAAGAGAAAAAGCAAACCTGTAAGCGATAGAATAAAAGCAAAAAAACGTCTACGCGAACGGATATAAGCTAGAAAAAAACTTTTAAAATCAAGCATGTTTCAACCCGTACCCTATTCCTTTCTTGGTTTCAATAAAACCAATCAAACCTTCTTCCTCAAGTTTTTTGCGCAAGCGAGCGACATTAACGGATAAGGTATTATCATCGATGAAGAAATCACTATTCCAAAGTTCCCGCATCAAATCGTCACGCGCCACGATATTGCCTGCATGCTCAAATAAGACACGTAAAATCTGAAATTCATTCTTTGTTAAACTGATAGTTTTTCCATTGACATGCACATCCATAGACTTGGTATTGAGGATAACTCCTGCATACTCTAAGAGACTTTCATCCCGCCCAAACTCATAGGAGCGACGTAACAAGCCCTGCACCTTGGCTATGAGGACCTGCTGGTCAAAAGGCTTGGTTACAAAATCGTCAGCTCCCATATTAATAGCCATCACGATGTCCATAGCCTGATCTCTTGAAGACAGAAACATAATAGGAACTTTGGAAATCTTGCGAATTTCCTGACACCAATGATAACCATTAAAGAGAGGCAATCCAATATCCATCAGGACCAGATGAGGCTCAGACTGAACAAATAGCGTCAGAACTTCCATAAAGTCCTCAACCAAAATCACCTCAAAACCCCATTCAGAGAGCATTTTCCCAACTTGTTGACGAATGACTTGATCATCTTCTACTAGTAAAATCTTGTGCATCTGCTCCTCCTTTTTTTATATTATAGCAAAATTCTCCTGACTACTAGCGAAATTGATGTAAATCTGATATGATAAAAGTTAAGAAAGGAATTCTCATGGCCAAAATTTTTGACTATCTAACTGATGTTCAATACGATTCTTTTTATGATCTTCCCTTAAATGAACTGGATATACTTGCTTTGACTGAGCTGACCTATCTTTCTTTTGATAACTTACTAGACGAGTCAGATAATCGGTTACTAGATGTCGCAACACGTGTTCCTCGTGACAGTAACATGTTGACCAATAAAGAACGTCTGCAACTCTTAGATCAACTCTCCACACACAAGCGTTTTAAAAATAGCAAGCTCTCTAACTTTGTCAACGATATTGATGTGGAACTCCAAAAGCAATTCGCTGCTATGACCTATCGTCTTAATTTAGATACTTATCTGATTGTCTTTCGTGGTACAGACGATAGTATTATTGGTTGGAAAGAAGATTTCCATATGACCTATATGAAGGAAATCCCTGCCCAAAAGCATGCTCTTGAATACTTGGAAGATTTCTTTAAACAATATCCAAAGCGAAAAGTAATCATTGCTGGACATTCTAAAGGTGGGAATCTAGCCGTCTATGCTGCAAGTCAAATCCAGCCTGAGTTGCAAGAAAAAATCTCGGCTATCTATACCTATGATGCTCCTGGTTTGCAGGCTCATCTGACTGAAACCACTGGCTACCAAGACATTATCCCTAAAATTCACCGTTATGTACCCCAGGGATCTGTTATTGGAATGATGTTTGAAGTGCCTGATACTCCTATTGTCGTGCGAAGTCTAGCCCTAGGCGGTATCGCCCAACACAATACTTTCAGCTGGCAAACTGAAGGAACTCACTTTGTCCAACTAGAGTCCATCAGTAGCGAAAGTCTCCAAATCAAAGACACTCTTAAGGAATGGGTGGACAGTGTTCCCGATGAGGAATTAGAACTTTATTTTGATCTCTTCTTTGGAACTATCCTAGAGTCTGGAATTAGCTCTATTAATGAACTATCCTCAAAAAATGCGATTGAACATGTTCGACAACTTGTTTCTCAAGCCCAGACACTAGAGCCTGAGCAAGTCGAAATCTTAAAAAATCTGACACAACTCCTACTGGATGCACGCTTCCAAGCCTGGAAAAATCATTTTTAATGTATTAAAAAGTCCCTTCTTTTATGGAGGGACTTTCTTGTTGATCGATTCCTTATTTTATTCTTCTGTGTTATACTAGAAACTGTAAATCTATGAAAGAGGAAATCCTATGAAAATCCATAAAACTGTGAATCCTATCGCCTATGAAAATACTTATTATCTTGAAGGGGAGCAACACCTGATTGTAGTCGATCCTGGTAGCCATTGGGAGGCCATTCGCAAGACTATCGAAACCATCAACAAACCGGTCTGTGCCATTCTTCTGACCCACACTCACTACGACCATATTATGAGTCTTGACTTGGTCAGAGATACTTATGGAAATCCTCCAGTCTATGTGGCAGAAAGTGAATCTTCTTGGCTCTATACTCCTGTTGACAACCTTTCAGGTCTCCCTCGACATGACGATATGGCAGATGTCATCTGCAAACCAGCTGAACACACTTATGTCTTTCATGAAGAATACCAGATTGAAGAATTCCGCTTTACAGTCTTACCAACGCCAGGCCACTCTATCGGTGGAGTTTCATTGGTTTTCCCAGATGGACACTTAGTCTTAACGGGAGATGCCCTTTTCCGAGAAACCATTGGTCGGACAGATTTGCCAACTGGTAGTATGGAACAGCTCCTTCATAGTGTCCAAACCCAGCTCTTTACTCTTCCAAACTACGATGTCTATCCAGGACATGGTCCAGCTACGACCATCGCTCACGAAAAAACCTTTAATCCATTTTTCTAAAACATAAAAACCAAGGACAATCATCCTTGGTTTTTTGATTACCAAATAATCACACGGTCTTCTGGTGAGCGCCACATGCCGTCACCTTCTTTGACATCATAGGTTGTAAAGAAGTCGTCAAAGTTTGGCACTTGGACGTTGACACGGAGTTTAGCTGGCGCGTGTACGTCGACGCTAGCCATGAGTTTCATCAACTCTGGGCGACCTTTCATACGCCAGATACGTGCAAAGTTATGGAAGAACTCTTCAGCTGAGAAATCTGGCTCTCTCTTAGCAGCTTCTAGCGCTGCAGCAATTCCTCCAAGGTCGGCAACGTTTTCTGACACGGTTAGTTTCCCATTGATTTTTGCACCGTAAGATTCTTGACCATCAAACTGGTCGATAACCTTCTGTGTTTTTTCTTTAAAGGCTGCGTAATCGCTCTCAGTCCACCAATCCTTGAGACTTCCATTTTCATCAAAGGAAGCTCCATTAGTATCAAAGGCGTGAGAAATTTCATGGGCAATAACCGCACCAATACCACCATAGTTGGCAGAAGATGACTGATGCAAGTCATAGAATGGTGCCTGTAAGATAGCAGCCGGGAAGACAATCAAGTTCTTTTGTGGATTGTAGTAAGCATTGACCATATGAGCAGGCATGCCCCACTCCTTGTAGTCAACTGGCTGGTTCCACTTGCTCCAGCTGTGCTTGATTTCCACACGCGCAAAGGCAAGGGCATTCTCAAAGAGGCTAGCGTTTTCGTCTACCATCTTATCCTTGTAGCGAGCTGGCAATTCTTCTGGATAACCGATATAAGGCTTGATGACATTGAGTTTAACGATAGCTTTTTCTCGTGTTTCAGGAGTCAGCCAGTCGTTCTTAGCCAAGCGTTCCTTATAAACGTCAATCATAGTTGCTACTTTTTTCTCTACATCCGCCTTGGCTTCTGGAGAGAATTTTTCGTGGGCATACCAAAGGCCGAGGGCTTGTTTGAATGGTCCTTGAGCTAAGTGGTAAGCCGCCTTGCGTTTGTCTTGAGCCTCTGGAACTCCTGAAAGAGCTCGTCCGTAGGCACCTGACAAGATACGAATCTCATCTGTCAAATAGCTCGTTGAAAGGTTGACCACACTCAAGATCAAGCTTGCCTTGAGCAAAGGCCAAGCTTCTTCACTATAGAATTGCTCTGCTGCTTGCCAGAAACGTTCTTCATCTACGATAACCTTATCTGGAGTTTGTCCAATCACAGCTTGGAAGAAGTCATCGAGAGCTAGGGCAGGTGCAAACTTTTTGAAATCTTCATAAGAATACGGATGGTAGAGTTTGGCATATTCTGAACTTTCTTCGTTTGAAAGTACGACAGCTGCGATACGGCGGTCCAATTCCAATCGTTTCTCTAGCAAGTCTTCGATTTCTTCATCTGAGAAGTTATAGGCTTTGAGGAGATTAGAAGTACTTTCTTTCCAAAGATTCAATAATTCCTCACGCTGAGGATGGTCTTCCGCATAGTAGGTTGTGTCAGGCAAGATAGTTCCTGGAGCACTAGCCCAGAGAACATTGGTTCTAGCATCCATAAAGTCTGGTGAAACACCAAATGGAAGGAAGTTTGGTTTGCCAGCTAATTCAAACTCTGCTAGTTTACCTGCGAAATCCGCAAAACTTTCTAAATTCTGATATTCCTTCAATAAAGGAAGGACTGGCTCAATTCCATCTGCTTCTCGCTTATCAAAATCTCTCACCATGCTGTGGTATTTGACAAAGTTTGCTAGGATGGGATCTTCAGGAACATCTTCTCCAGCCAACCACTTGTCAGTTGTTGTTAGCATCAAGTCTTCGATTTCTTCATCAAGGTCGATAAAACCACCTGTTCGCGATTTGTCAGCTGGAATGACCGCAGTCTTTTCCCACTCACCATTTATAGCATCATAAAAATCATCTTGATATCGTGTCATCTTGTTCTCGCTTTCATTTTTCACTTATTCTTAGCTTAGCAAAAATCCCTGGGGAATGCAATTAAAAATGCCGTCTCTTACTGATCGATTTCATCATTAATATTTTAAATTTTTACCAAAATTAACTTGACTTAAAAATAAAATTAAGGTATATTAAAATCCAGGAGGAATACAACTGTATGATACGTATCGAAAACCTCAGTGTCTCCTACAAAGAAACGTTGGCACTTAAGGATATTTCACTAGTGCTCCAAGGACCAACGATTACCGGGATTATTGGTCCAAACGGCGCTGGGAAATCAACATTATTAAAAGGTATGCTGGGCATTATCCCACATGAAGGACATGCTTTTATCGAAGATAAAGAAATGAAAAAATCTCTTAAGAAAGTTGCCTATGTCGAGCAAAAAATTCATATCGACTACAACTTCCCTATCAAGGTAAAAGAATGTGTCTCTCTGGGACTCTATCCATCCATTCCACTCTTTCACACTTTAAAAGCAAACCACTGGCAAAAGGTGGCTGAAGCACTAGAAATTGTTGGACTTTCTGACTACGCAGATCGTCAGATTAGTCAACTCTCTGGTGGCCAATTCCAGCGTGTCTTGATTGCCCGTTGTCTAGTTCAAGATGCTGATTATATTCTCTTAGACGAGCCCTTTGTGGGGATTGACTCTGTCAGTGAAGAGATCATCATGAACACGCTGAGAGAACTTAAAAAAGCTGGCAAGACTGTCCTTATCGTTCACCATGACCTCGGCAAGGTTGCCCATTATTTTGACCAGGTACTCCTTCTCAACAAGGAGCTAATTGCCTTTGGTCCAACAAAGGAGACCTTCACCCAAGCCAATCTCAAACAAGCTTATGGTGACCGACTCTTTTTCAATGGAGGTGACCTATGATTGCAGAATTTATAGATGGATTGCAGAACTTCCACTTTCTCCAAAATGCCTTGATTACAGCTGTTGTGATTGGTATTGTTGCTGGAGCGGTCGGATGCTTTATCATTCTCCGTGGTATGTCCCTTATGGGAGATGCTATCTCGCACGCTGTCTTACCTGGTGTAGCTCTTTCTTTTATTTTAGGAATTGACTTCTTTATTGGTGCTATCATCTTTGGACTGCTTGCCTCTGTCATCATCACCTACATCAAGGGGAACTCTATTATCAAGAGTGACACTGCCATTGGGATTACCTTTTCATCTTTATTGGCTCTGGGCATTATCTTGATTAGTGTGGCTAAAAGCTCGACTGACCTCTTCCATATTCTCTTTGGGAATATCTTAGCTGTGCAAGACATAGACATGTATATTACCATCGGTATGGGAGCTCTCATTCTATTGATTATCGGGATTTTCTTCAAGCAACTCTTGATTACATCCTTTGATGAACTCCTAGCCAAAGCTATGGGCATGCCAGTTAATTTCTACCACTATCTACTCATGATACTCTTGACTTTGGTGTCAGTGACTGCTATGCAAAGTGTCGGAACCATCCTTATCGTAGCCATGCTGATTACTCCAGCCGCGACAGCTTATCTTTACGCCAATAGTCTAAAGACCATGATTTTTCTTTCATCAGGCTTGGGAGCTCTAGCTTCTGTCTTGGGACTTTTTATCGGTTATAGCTTTAACCTGGCTGCAGGTTCAAGTATCGTGCTGACATCTGCCAGTTTCTTTCTTATCAGTTTCTTTATCGCACCAAAACAACGTTATCTGAAGCTGAAAAATAAAAAAATCAAACAATAATGAGGGAGCCCCTCTGGAGGAATCTAATGAAAAAATTAGGTACATTGCTTGTTCTTTTTCTTGCTATCATTGGATTAGCTGCCTGTGCTAGCGGAAAAAAAGACACAGCATCTACAAACCAAAAACTAAAGGTTGTAGCAACTAACTCTATCATCGCTGATATTACTAAAAATATCGCAGGAGACAAGATTGATCTTCATAGTATCGTGCCTGTAGGACAAGATCCACACGAGTACGAGCCACTACCAGAAGACGTCAAGAAAACTTCGCAAGCCGACTTAATTTTCTACAATGGTATCAACCTTGAAACAGGTGGAAATGCCTGGTTTACAAAATTAGTTGAGAATGCTAAGAAAACTGAAAACAAAGACTACTTTGCAGTTAGTGAAGGCGTTGATGTCATCTACCTAGAAGGCCAAAATGAAAAAGGGAAAGAAGACCCACATGCCTGGCTCAACCTTGAAAATGGGATTATTTATGCGCAAAACATTGCTAAGCAACTAATCGCTAAAGACCCTAACAACAAGGAATTCTACGAAAAGAATCTCAAAGAATACACTGAAAAACTAGACAAGCTTGACAAGGAAGCCAAAGAGAAATTTAACGCCATTGATGCTGACAAGAAACTCATCGTAACCAGCGAAGGATGTTTTAAATACTTCTCTAAAGCTTACGGTGTCCCAAGTGCTTACATCTGGGAAATCAATACTGAAGAAGAGGGAACACCTGACCAAATCAAGACTTTGGTTGAAAAACTTCGCCAAATGAAGGTTCCATCTCTATTTGTTGAATCCAGTGTCGATGATCGTCCAATGAAGACTGTTTCTAAAGACACAAATATCCCAATCTATGCTCAAATCTTTACGGACTCAATCGCTGAAGAAGGTAAAGAAGGCGACAGCTACTACAACATGATGAAATACAACCTTGAAAAGATTGCTGAAGGATTGTCTAAATAATCATTTAAAAAACGTCATTCTCCTTGTATTGGCGTTTTTTGTCTAATCAATTTTCGGTCAAATTATTGGAAGAGCCTGAACATTTAATGTAAAATGAAAGAAAAAAGATTGGAGTAGCTTATGACTACGTTCCTTGGAAACCCTGTTACGTTTACAGGAAAACAACTACAAGTAGGAGACAAAGCCCTTGACTTTTCTCTAACAACAACGGACCTTTCTAAAAAAACACTGGCTGACTTTGAAGGTAAGATAAAGATTTTGAGTGTTATCCCTTCTATCGATACAGGCATCTGCTCACTTCAGACTCGTCGCTTTAATGAAGAACTGGCTAGCTTGGACAACACTGTAGTCCTAACAGTATCAATGGACCTTCCATTTGCACAAAAACGCTGGTGTGGTGCTGAAGGAATTGAAAATGCCATTATGCTCTCAGACTACTTCGACCACTCCTTTGGACGCGATTATGCCCTCTTAATCAATGAATGGCATTTGCTTGCACGCGCAGTTTTTGTTCTCGATACTGATAATACTATCCGCTACGTCGAATACGTAGATAATATCAATAGCGAGCCAGACTTTGAAGCCGCTATTGCAGCTGCAAAAGAACTCAACTAAGTCCAGCTCTTGTAGCAAGAAGCTAGAGAAATCTAGCTTTTTTTGGTATACTAGATGGAGATAATAAACAAGGAAATGCGAATGACACCAAATAAAGAAGACTACTTAAAATGTATTTATGAGATTGGCATGGATGTTCCTAAGATTACCAATAAGGAAATTGCTACTCGGATGCAGGTATCTCCTCCAGCTGTAACTGAAATGATTAAGCGCATGCAGTCTGAAAATCTCATCTTAAAAGATAAGAAAAAAGGATACTTGCTCACCGATATTGGCTTAACACTTGTATCAGAGCTTTATCGTAAACATCGTCTGATTGAGGTTTTCCTGGTCCACCATCTAGACTATACCAGTGACCAAATTGATGAGGAAGCTGAAGTGTTAGAACATACCGTTTCAGACTTTTTTGTAGAGAGATTAGAAAGTATGCTAGGTTTCCCAAAAACTTGCCCTCACGGTGGTACCATTCCTGCTAAGGGAGAACTTTTGGTTGAAATCAACAACCTACCACTAGCAGAAACCAAAGAAGCTGGAACCTATCTCCTGACTCGGGTTCACGATAGCTTTGACCTCCTAAAATATCTGGAAAAACACGCTATCACTATTGGAGACAAGCTCCAAGTTCAACAGTTTGATGACTTTTCGAATACCTTTACTTTGATTCACAACAATGAAGAGCTCCTGGTAAGTCTAGAAATCGCCAAACAGCTCTATGTTGAAAAGATGAACTAAATACGTCACAAAAAAAACCAAGCTAACAAGCTTGGTTTTTCTTATCTATTTTTTGTATCAAGGATGATAGTTACCGGCCCATCATTGACTAGTTCTACCTGCATATCTGCTCCGAAGACTCCTGTTTCAACAGGAACCTCTTTGGCTAGTTCCTGGTTAAAATCTTGATAGAAGGCCTCAGCCATATCTGATTTAGCGGCGCCTGTAAAGGCTGGACGATTGCCTTTTTTAGTATCGGCAAACAGAGTGAATTGAGAGATGGAGAGGATTTCTCCTTGGACATCCTTAACAGACAGATTCATCTTGCCTTCAGCATCTGAGAAAATCCGCATATTGACAAGTTTTCTGACTGCATAATCCAAATCTTCCTGCTGATCCTCAGGTCCAACCCCCACTAAGAGCAAGAGCCCTTGTTTGATTTGACCATGAATCTGCCCCTCAATAGAAACCTGAGCTTCCTTGACGCGCTGAACGATGATTTTCATAGAAATCCTTTCTAACTATATCACGCCAACTTAACCATTGGTCCGTTTGACTGAGTAGACTTCTGGTACACTCTTAATCTTATCAACTACAGTAGTTAACGTTGAAAGATTTGAAATTCCAAAGGATACATGGATATTAGCAAATTTCATATCCTTGGTTGGCTGGGCGTTAACTGTTGAGATATTCTTAGTTGTATTGGATAGGACTTGCAAGATATCATTCAAAAGACCAGAACGGTTGAGTCCATAGATGTCGATATGAGCCATATATTCCTTGGTTGAGAATTGGTCTTCCCACTCAACATCGAGTAGACGTTGCTCGTAGTTTTCCTGTGAACGAAGGTTCATACAGTCCACACGATGGATGGCAACACCACGACCTTTGGTAATATAGCCAACGATATCATCACCTGGAACAGGATTACAACATTTGGCAATCCGTACCAAGAGACCAGAGGCACCCTCGATGACAACGCCACCTTCATGCTTAACCTTTAGAGTTTCCTTGTTTTCAACCTTGACTTCGCCACCCTTGACCAGTTCTTCTGCTTCTGCCTTGGCTTTTGCACGTTCTTCTTCACGACGTTCCTTCTCCGTCAAACGGTTAAAGACGGTAATGGCTCCGATTTCTCCAAAACCAATCGCAGCAAAGAGAGCTTCTTCTGTCTTGTAGCTGGTTTTTTGAAGGACTTCATCCATGTGACGCTTGTCCATAAATTTATTGGCCACATAGCCGTTTTCTTGAAGCTGACTAATCAGCATTTCACGGCCTTTATTGATGGACAATTCTTTATCTTGGTTTTTAAAGAACTGACGAATTTTGTTACGGGCCTTGCTAGTCTTAACCATGTTGAGCCAGTCACGACTTGGTCCAAATGAATTTGGATTGGTGATGATTTCAACCTGGTCACCCGTTTTCAGCTTGGTAGTCAAAGGAACCATACGTCCATTAACCTTGGCACCAGTTGCTTTTTCCCCGATCTTGGTATGAATCTCATAGGCAAAGTCAATCGGTCCAGAATCCTTTGGCAGAGAACGAACCGCTCCATCTGGAGTAAAGACATAAATCTCCTCAGCCAGATAGTTTTCTTTGACAGTATCTACAAATTCCTTGGCATCATCCGCCTGGTCTTGGAGTTCCATCATCTCCTTGATCCAGTTCATTCCAATAGCAGATTCCTTGCTATTAACTTGACCCTTGATTCCTTTTTTGTAGGCCCAGTGAGCCGCAACTCCGTACTCAGCAACCTCGTGCATTTCCTTGGTACGAATCTGGAACTCAATCGGCCCTTTTGGTCCATAAACAGTCGTATGGATAGACTGGTAACCATTGGCCTTACGATTGGCAATATAATCCTTGAAACGGCCTGGCATTGGTTTCCATAGTTCATGAACGTAACCCAACATGGCGTAAACATCACTCTGAGTGTCTAAAATACAACGAATGGCAATCAAGTCATAGATTTCTTCAAATCGTTTTTTCTTGTCCTGCATCTTGCGATAGATAGAGTAGATATGCTTTGGACGGCCATAGATTTTTCCTGTAAGGTGGCGCTCAGATGAATATTCCTCAAGCTTCGTCACAACTTCATCGACCAAGGCTTCACGTTCTTGACGTTTTTCCTTCATCATGTGACTAATCTTGTAAAATTCAGTTGGATTGAGATAGCGGAAAGAGAGATCTTCCAGTTCCCACTTCACACTTGAAATCCCCAAACGATGAGCAAGTGGTGCATAGATTTCCATTGTTTCTCTAGAAATACGCTCTTGCTTGTCCTTACGAAGATGCTTGAGAGTGCGCATATTGTGCAGGCGGTCAGAGAGTTTTACCAAGATAACACGGATATCCTCAGACATGGCCATGAGCATCTTGCGGTGATTCTCGGCCAATTGCTCCTCAAAAGATTTATACTCAACCTTACCAAGTTTGGTAACACCGTCTACAATCACTCGAACATCATGTCCAAACTCACGCTCTAAGTCATCCAAAGTAGCATCTGTGTCTTCTACCACGTCATGCAAAAAACCACAGGCAACAGTGACAGCGTCTAGCTTGAGCTTGGCTAAAATACCTGCTACCTGAATAGGGTGGATAATGTAGGGCTCGCCTGATTTACGATACTGCCCACTATGACATTCTACAGCGTAAACCAAGGCCTTGTGTACAAAAGCCACATCTTCTTTCGATAAATATTTTTGCGTTAAAGCGACGACTTCATCGCCTGAATAAATTACTTCTTTTGGCATGCATACTCTCCAGTTCTTCCTACCATTTTAACACTTTTTGGTCAATATGAAAACTAGAAAAGCCTATTCCCTAAGACTTTGCTGAACTCTAAAAAACACTACTAGAGAAACTCTAGTAGTGTTGGTTGATTCAAATCTATCTTAGTAAACTGTTCTTTCAGTTTCTACGTCGAAGAAGTGAGCTTTGTTCAAGTCAAATCCAAGTTCAACCGTTGCACCAGCTTGCAAGTAGTCACGTGCATCAACTTTAGCAACGAATTCATCTTTACCAACTTGGCAGTATAGGTGAGATTCTGAACCGAGCAATTCTGATACAGAGATAGTTGCTTTCACAACTGATTCTGGGAATGTTTCAAGGAAAGCAGGTTCTGCATTCACGTCTTCTGGACGAATACCGAAGATCAATTCTTTACCTTCGTAACCTTTTTCACGAAGAACTTTCAAAGCACCTTCTGGAACTTTCAAGTTGAAGCCGTCACCAACGATGTGATCACCGTTCAATTTAACGTTGATGAAGTTCATAGCTGGGCTTCCGATAAATCCTGCTACGAATTTGTTAACTGGGTTTTTGTAAACTTCTTGAGGAGTACCGATTTGTTCAACACGTCCGATAGTACCAGTACCAGCAGGGTTTTTAGTAGCTGACATGATAACGATACGGTCTGCAAGTGTCATCGCTTCTGTTTGGTCGTGAGTTACGTAGATAGTTGTAGCTCCGATACGACGGTGGATTTTAGCGATTTCAGCACGCATTGATACACGAAGTTTTGCATCCAAGTTTGACAAAGGTTCGTCCATCAAGAACACTTTTGCATCACGGACGATCGCACGACCCATGGCAACACGTTGACGTTGACCACCAGAAAGGTCAGCTGGTTTACGTTCCAAAAACTCTTTCAATCCGAGGATTTCAGCTGCTTCTTGTACACGTTTGTCGATATCTTCTTTACTGTATTTACGCAATTTCAAACCGAAAGCCATGTTATCGTATACAGTCATGTGTGGGTAAAGAGCGTAGTTTTGGAATACCATGGCGATATCACGGTCTTTTGGAGCTACGTCGTTGACAACCACACCATCGATAGATGCAGTACCTTCTGTGATGTCTTCAAGACCTGCAATCATACGGAGTGTAGTTGATTTACCACATCCTGAAGGTCCTACGAAAACGATAAATTCTTTGTCTTTGATGTCCAAGTTGAAGTCTTCAACTGAGTAGTGTTCGCTGTTTGGATATTTTTTGTAAATATTTTTAAGATTTAATTCTACCATTTCGGTGAACTCCTTTTATTTTTGATAGTTTTATTATAGATGAAAACGCTTTACATTTCTATGGCAAGGTGACCAAAAAAATAAAAAAGTTCTGTGCAACTTGCACAAAACTTTAAATAATATCTGGTAAAATCAACTGATAACACAAGGTCAAATCTGTTAATTCTTTCAACTGTAGCCCTGTCAATTCTTCCCATTTATCAATCTTGTATTGGAGAGAATTGCGGTGTAGATAGAGTTGCTGAGCTGTCTTCGTAAGGACTGCACTATTTCCCCATAATGAGAGAATGATTTCCTGAATCTGATCTTGATCCAAAATCATCTGGTGTAGATAATCTTTGATCAAACTGAGATCCACCATTTTTTCACCCATACTCCAAAGGTAGAGTTGCGAAAAAGTGTGGAAACCTTGATGGCCTTGACGCCACCAGTTTTTAAACAAGTCACGTTCTGCTTTGATCAAGTCTGGCAGCGCCTGATGTCCAGTTTGTGACCATACCTGACCAAGCATGATGGACAAACGCACCCCAAAGTCGTATTCTACGGCTTCCAAGGTATCCATCAAGATTGAGCGAACCGAGGTATATTTATCCTGTTGGAGAACAAAAAGGTAATCCTGAGCGCCAACCTGAAGAACTGTTTCACAATTAGGAAAGAGGGTTTTCATCATATCCAACCAAGAAGTCAGGTTTTCCTGTTGGTAATAGGAAAGGTGACAATAAACAACTTGTAGCTTTTTAAAGCTCTGCGGTGCTTGCCCCTTCCCCTCTATCAAATAGCTATACCAGGGATTGAGAGAGATGGTTTGTTCCTGCTGGGTTAAGAGAGCCACCAACTGTTTCTCACGTTCACTTAGTCCAGCTTCTTCCAGTAAAACCCACTGATTTGAGGATACTGGAAGCGTCAGATAGCCTTCCTTATCGACTGGCTGATCTACGATTTGAGCTTGTGGAAACCAATCTAGTAATTCTTTTGAAATCATTTCCTAGCCCTCCACTTTTTGGATACACCAAGAAATCAAGGTTTCTAGGCGCTCTACGTTTTCAGTCATATGAAGATAGCCCATGACCGCTTCAAAACCTGTAGACATACGGTAGGTCACTACATCTGCATTCTTTGCCTTGGTGTGACTATTGGTATTGCGACCACGTTTATAGATTTCTTCTTCTTTTTCCGTTAGGACTTGCTCCTCCAACATGAGGGAAATCAAGCGTGCTTGAGCCTTGGCTGATACATACTTAGTGGCCTCTTGATGGAGTTTATTGGGCTTGGTCATGCCTTTAAGAATGAGATGACGGCGAATATACATAGAATAAACCGCATCTCCTTCGAAGGCTAGCGCAATCCCGTTAATGAGATTGACATCAATCACGTGTCCACCTCACTCCATCCTTGGTATCAAGTAGTTTAATCCCTTGCACAGCTAGTTGGTCACGGATTTGGTCTGCTGTCGCAAAGTCACGAATGGCACGCGCTTCTTGGCGTTTTTGAATCAAAGCTTCAATCTCTTCATCCAAAACTTCCTCAACAAAGACAACTCCAAAGACTTCCAACATGGTTGCAAGAGTTTCCTTAACACTTGCATCATAGTTGCCTGAGTTGATCCATTTGGCCATTTCAAAGACAACTGTGATTCCATTAGCTGTATTGAAATCCTCATCCATAGCGGCTACAAACTTATCTTTAAAAGCTTGCAACTCCCCCGCATCTACAGTTCCAGTAAATGGTTGTTCATAGGTGTTCTTTAGATACTTGAGATTAGTCTCGGCATCGCGCACTGCTTTTTCCGTAAAGTTGATAGGCTTACGGTAGTGCTGAGTCGCAAAGAAGAAACGAAGCACTTGACCATCGATCGTTTTGAGGGCATCGTGTACTGTAATGAAGTTCCCCAAAGACTTAGACATCTTGACATTGTCGATATTGACAAAACCATTGTGCATCCAGTAGTTGGCAAAGGTCTTGCCTGTCTTAGCTTCTGACTGGGCAATTTCGTTGGTGTGGTGCGGAAACTCAAGGTCAGCTCCACCACCGTGAATATCGATGGTATCACCCAAAATTTCAGTCGACATGACCGAACACTCGATATGCCATCCCGGACGACCAGGCCCCCAAGGGCTGTTCCAAGAAATCTCACCTGGTTTGGCTGCTTTCCAAAGAGCAAAATCTACCGGATTTTCCTTGCGAGCTGTTTCTTCGTCTGTCCGACCTGAAGCACCTAATTCCAAGTCTTCTAGGGTTTTATTGGCTAACTTAGCATAGTTGTGAGATTTTTCCACACGGAAATAGACATCCCCTTGACTCTCATAGGCATAGCCTTTTTCAATCAGGTCAGAGACAAAACGGATGATATCAGCCATAAACTCTACAACACGTGGATGGCGAGTTGCAGGCTTCACTCCAAGAGCCGTCACGTCTTCACGAAAAGCCGCGATGTACTTGTCCGCTACTTCCTGAGGTGTGATACCTTCTTCCTTAGCACGGTTAATAATCTTATCATCCACATCTGTGAAGTTAGAAATATAGGCAACCTCATAGCCACGATATTCAAAATAGCGACGAATCGTATCAAAAGCTACCGTTGAGCGGGCATTCCCCACGTGGATATAGTTATAAACTGTTGGCCCACAGACATACATCTTGACCTTGCCGTCCTCGATTGGGACAAATTCTCGCAAATCACGAGACATGGTGTCATAGATTTTAATCACTCACTGACTCCTTTCTGTTTCTTGTTTATCGTAAAGAGTAGTTTCAATCCAGCTCTCTGGCAATTACTAAGGCTATCTCAAAGAAAGTCATAGCATCTGCTTTTCTTTCTTCGCGTCTGGCATCCCACTCATGATTGTGATGGTCGACATAGTCAGCTGTATAGAAAAATTGATAGACCTGGGCTTGTCGATATTGGGCCCAGGCCATGATAGCCGAAGCTTCCATATCTACAACTCTAGCTCCTACTTCAAGTCTTCGTTTGACCTTAGCAGCTGTCTCACGATAGAAGGCATCTGTGGTCCAAGACTTTGTTCGAATATGCTCAACACCAGCTTTATCCAAGGCGTTTTCCATAGTTAAGAGTAGAGATCGCTCATAGGCTATTTCGTCACTTGCTGGAGCATAGTGATAACTAGTACCTTCATCACGTAAAGCCGAGCTTGGTAAGATAATCTTATCTGCTTGAATAGACTGGTCTAGAACTCCGCAAGATCCCAAAACAATAAAGTTCTTAAATCCTCTTGCTTTTAGTTCTTCTAAGAGTCCAACAACCATTGGAGCTCCAATAGTAGCCATAGCAACTGCTACCTTACTCCCATCTTTTTCATAGATATACCATGGCAGTTTGCCATTTAGATTGGTAAGATAGCCACCTTCGTAGACACCATCTATCTGCTTTACTCGTTCAAGGATTTCTCCATTAAAAGACAAGATAATGGTATCACAAACTTCTCCACCACTAAGGAGGCTTCGATCAGTTGGCTCGATAACAGCAGGTACATTTTCAAATTCTTCTAATAGCATCGACCTAACCTCCTAATTAAAGAGTCACTTCTCATTACAAACCAGACGACCTGTGACTGGCTTCTCTAGCATGCTCAAGTTTATTGACGTAGTATTCACGCTTTTCTTCGACTTCATTGATGGTTGGTTCATCCTTTTGCCCATGCACTCGGACAATTTTAGCAGGAATACCGACAACCGTCACATCACTAGGAACATCTGCCACAACGACCGCTGCAGCACCGACTTTGGCATTTTCACCGATCTCTACAGGTCCGATGACTTGGGCATGAGCAGAAATGAGCACTCCTTTACGAACAGTCGGATGGCGTTTGCCACTATCCTTACCTGTCCCACCAAGGGTTACCCCATGATAAAGGAGAACACCTTTTTCAACGATAGCTGTCTCCCCAATCACAAGTCCTGCTCCATGGTCAATGAAGACACCTGATTCTATTTGAGCTCCAGGGTGAATCTCAATCTGAGTCCAAAAACGCCAAAACTGGCTGTGCATACGAGCTAAAAGCTTAAAGCCATGTTTCCAGAGAAAATGAGAGAGACGGTGGGCAGCCAAGGCTTTCACACCAGGATAGGTCAAAAGAACCTCCAAAGTGGTGCGAGCCGCTGGATCATTTTCTTTTACGATATCAATGGTTTCACGCCACCATCCCATACATTTCTCCTTTCTTATTCTGAGTCTTTTGGTGTTTCAGTAAATTCTTTATTTGGTTTGTGGTCCTTGTGGTGGTGACGAGGACGATCGCCATGACGATGACCCTTATCCCCTTTTTCTTCTGAACGTTCAGGTTTTGGCGGACGTGGCAAGAGTGCCTTCATAGAAGCATCTACACGACCTTTTTCATCGATCTTAATAACCTTCACATCTACAAAATCACCAATTTGAACTAAATCTTCTACATTATTGGTACGTGTCCAAGCCATTTCAGAGATGTGAACGAGGGCATCTGTCTTGTCAAAGAGGTTGACAAAGGCACCGAATTTCTCGATACGCACAACTTTGGCATGGTAAACTTCGTCCACTTTTGCTTCACGAACCAAACCAGCAATGATTTCTTTAGCACGGTTGATGGCATCTTGGTCGTTAGAGTAGATAGATACGTTACCTTCTTCGTCGATATCAATCTTAACGCCTGTTTCAGCAATGATCTTATCGATTGTTTCTCCACCCTTACCGATAACAATCTTGATCTTGTCCACATCAATCTTGATAGTATCAATTTTCGGAGCAGTTGGAGCCAATTCTGGACGAACTTCTGGAATCGTTGCTTCAATCACGTCAAGGATTTCAAAACGAGCTTTCTTGGCTTGGGCAAGAGCTTCAGTCAAGATTTCTGCAGTGATTCCTTGGATCTTGATATCCATTTGAAGGGCTGTAATCCCGTCACGAGTACCCGCAACCTTGAAGTCCATATCTCCAAAGTGGTCTTCCAAACCTTGGATATCTGTCAATACGGTGTAGTTGTTTCCATCTGAGATGAGACCCATGGCAATACCTGCTACTGGAGCCTTGATTGGCACACCACCAGCCATAAGGGCAAGTGTTCCCGCACAGATAGATGCTTGAGATGAAGAACCGTTTGATTCCAAGACTTCTGCTACCAAACGAATCGCATATGGAAATTCTTCTAAGCTTGGTAAGACTTGAGCAAGGGCACGCTCACCAAGAGCACCGTGACCGATTTCACGACGACCTGGCGCACCATAACGACCTGTTTCCCCTACAGAGTATTGTGGGAAGTTATAGTGGTGCATAAAGCGTTTCTTGTACTCTGGATCCAAACCATCGATGATTTGAGTTTCACCCATTGGCGCCAAAGTCAAGATAGAAAGAGCCTGAGTTTGGCCACGAGTAAAGAGACCTGAACCGTGCACACGGGGAACGAAGTCAACAACCGCATCCAAAGGACGGATTTCATCGACCTTACGGCCGTCAGGACGAACCTTGTCTTCTGTGATCAAACGGCGCACTTCTGCGTGTTCCATTTGTTCCAAGATTTCAGCCACATCACGCATGATACGGTCAAATTCTTCGTGGTCTACATATTTTTCTTCGTAAACTGCTGTAACTTGGTCTTTGACTGCTTGAGTTGCAGCTTCACGAGCCAATTTTTCTTCTACTTGGACCGCTTTTTGGAGGTCACTGTTGTAGGCTGCGATGATTTCGGCTTGCAAGTCAGCATCTACATGAAGCAATTCTACTTCTGCTTTTTCTTTACCAACTGCCGCAACGATTTCTTCTTGGAAGGCAATCAATTCTTTAACGGCTTCATGTCCTTTAAGAAGAGCTTCCAACATGATTTCTTCTGACAATTCTTTGGCACCAGACTCTACCATGTTGATAGCGTGCTTAGTACCAGCTACTGTCAATTCAAGAAGCGATTGCTCAGCTTGTTCTTGAGTTGGGTTAATGATGATTTCCCCATCAACATAACCTACTTGTACCCCAGCGATTGGTCCATCAAATGGAATATCTGAGATAGAAAGTGCCAATGATGATCCAAACATAGCTGCCATTGGTGCAGATGCATTTTCATCGTAAGAAAGAACAGTATTGATGACTTGCACTTCATTACGGAAACCTTCTGCAAACATTGGACGGATGGGACGGTCAATCAAACGCGCTGTCAAAGTCGCATCTGTTGAAGGACGTCCTTCACGTTTCATAAAGCCACCAGGAAATTTCCCAGCCGCATACATTTTTTCTTCGTAGTTGACTTGAAGCGGGAAGAAATCCCCAGTTGCCATCTTCTTAGACATAACGGCAGCAGTCAAGACAGTTGACTCACCGTAACGCACGACAACAGAGCCATTTGCTTGCTTAGCAACCTGACCAGTCTCTACGATCAACTCACGACCCGCAAAAGTCGTTTGAAACACTTGTTTTGTCATTGTAATCCCCTTTGGATTGATAAAATTATACGCCTTGCCTACAAAAATCAGGATACAAAGGGCGTTAAGAATCCCGTAAGAAAATAGGAGATTGATGCAGTGTGCGATGCACACCAAGAAATCTATCTTTTTCACTAGGGATTTAGCCCGTGTTCAACTCCGAAATTATTTTAGATCTGATTCTTTAACTTACATCTCTTTGACATAAGATTAAGACTGCTTAAATATCGTTTATACCCTCATCTTTGTATCAAGTACGTACAGAGTCTATTTTATCATATTTTTCTTAAAAAGTACGGTCTTTTCTATAAAAAAGGAACCATTCTGCTATGAAAAGAAGAATGGTTTGCTTTTAATTATTTTAAGGTTGGTGATTGAACAAGGCATGGGTTGCTTGGTGAATGTACTGAGCAGTGTCTGCATTGTTCATGGTGTAGAGATGTACCCCTGCTACGTCTTGCGTTACCAAGTCCACGATTTGGTCTACAGCATAGGCAAGTCCTGCTGCTCTGAGTGACTCAGGGTCATTCTCATACTTGTCCAAGATAGCCTTAAACTTACGTGGGAGATGGATATTCTCACAAGTCTTCAAGAGACGAAGCGCTTGGTTACGGTTGAGGATTGGCATGATCCCTGCATGAATAGGAACATCAATCCCTGCCAAGGTACACTTGTCTTGGAAATCGTAGAAACGCTCATTGTCAAAGAACAGCTGAGTGACAAGACTTGAACAGCCTGCATCCACTTTTCTCTTGAGATTTTGGATATCTGAGATTTGGTTTGGCGAATCCGGGTGCCCTTCTGGGTAACAAGCTCCAATAATATCAAAGTGTGGCGCCTGTTCAGTGATAAACTCAATCAAGTCTGTGGCGTAACGGAAATCCTTCTGTGGCTCAACACCTGGAATGATATCCCCACGAAGAGCCAAGATTTTCTGAACACCAACTTTATCCAAATCCGCAATGGTCTCAGCCACCTTATCCTTAGTCAAATAGATAGCTGGCAAGTGAGCAATGGTTGGGATCTCCAAGTCATTTTGGATATAGTCTGCCAAACGAACCGTCGTCTCTTTGATATTAAATTTATTATTACTAGCAGTCACACTGATGAAGTGTGGTGCCAAGCCCTGCATGTCTTTCAGGGCTGCAATAATTTTGTCATTGCCTACTTCTGGGTTTGGAGGGAAAACTTCAAATGAGAGGGACGGTGTTTGACGTGACATATGTATGAACCTTTTCTAGTTGATTTTTTGAACAACCGTGTAGGGAGAATTGTCTTTTCTTACAATTTTTCACGCGCAGCTTTCGCAGCGTCTACAAGGCGGATCAAGCTTTCTTTCGTTTCTGGAATACCACGTGTTTTCAAACCACAGTCAGGGTTGATCCATACTTTCTTGCTTGGTACTTTAGCAAGGATGGCTTCGATGGTGTGGTCGATTTCGCCTTCGTTAGGCACACGAGGAGAGTGGATATCGTAAACTCCAGGACCCACTTCTGTCTGGAAGTTTTGAGCTTTGAGTTCGTCCAAGATTTCAAGATTTGAACGGCTAGCTTCAAATGAGATAACGTCCGCATCCATGTTGTCGATAGCTGGGATGATATCTGTAAATTCTGAGTAACACATGTGAGTGTGGATTTGTGTATCTGGTGCTACTGTTGAGTGTACCAAGCGGAAAGCTGGAATAGCCCAGTCAAGGTAGTCTTCGTACCAGTCGCTACGACGGAGTGGCAATTTCTCACGAAGAGCAGCCTCGTCGATTTGGATGATTTTCACACCTGCAGCTTCAAGGTCAAGAACTTCATCCTTGATAGCAAGAGCGATTTGAAGAGTAGAATCCTTGATAGAGATGTCTTCACGTGGGAATGACCAGTTAAGGATGGTAACAGGTCCAGTCAACATACCTTTAACAGGTTTGTCAGTACGGCTTTGTGCGTAGCTAGACCATTTAACAGTGATTGGGTTGAGACGAGTCACATCCCCCCAAATGATTGGTGGTTTAACCCCACGCATACCATATGATTGTACCCAACCATTCTTAGAGAAGAGGTAACCTGACAAGTTTTGACCGAAGTACTCAACCATGTCGTTACGCTCGAATTCACCGTGTACAAGCACGTCAAATCCAACTTCTTCTTGCCATTTGATCCATTCATCGATGGTTTCAGCAAGGAAGGCATCGTATTCTTCTTGTGACAATTCACCCTTACGGAAGGCCAAACGCTTCGCACGAACTTCCTTTGTTTGAGGGAATGAACCAATGGTTGTTGTTGGAAGAGCTGGAAGTTTGAAGGCATCTTCTTGGATAGCTTCACGTTCTGCAAAGGCTGGCAAACGAGTGTAATCAGCGTCTGTCAATCCAGCGATACGCGCACGAAGTTCCGCATTTTCACCAACACGTTCAGTCGCAAAGAGTTCTTTGTTAGCCGCAAGAGCTTCTGCACCTTGACCATTGCGGATAGCATCCAAGTCACGGATCTCATCCAATTTTTCAACTGCAAAAGCAAAGTGGTTCAAGATAGCTGGTTCAAATTCTTCGTTAGCAGTTGTAAATGGCACATGAAGAAGTGAACATGAGCTTGTCAAGACGATGTTTTCAGCTGGGATTTGCTCAAGAACAGCCAAGCTCTTTTCGTAGTTGTTGCGCCAGATGTTCTTACCATTGACAATACCTGCATAGAGAGTCTTGTCAGCTGGGAAGCCACCTTTAACGAGTTCAAGAGTTTTCTTACCTTCAACGAAGTCAAGACCGATCGCATCTACTGGCAATTTGACAAGGTCAGCGTAGACGTCACGAACGTCACCGAAGTAAGTTTGAAGCAAGACTTCAAGACCTTTTTTGTCAGCCAAAAGCTTGTTGTAGATGTTCAAGAAGAGAGCTTTTTCTTCTTCTGTCAAGTCTTTGACAAGGGCAGCTTCGTCGAGTTGGATACGAGTTGCACCAAGTTCAGCCAATTTTGCAAAAACGTCTTGGTAAGCAGCTACTAAGCTATCGACGAAATCTTCTGCTTTTACGTCTTCTTCAAAGTCTGATAATTGAAGGAAAGTGAATGGACCTACAAGGACAGGACGAGTGTTAAGACCAAGTTCTTTTGCTTCTTGGAACTCATCGAAAATCTTGTGACCAGCCAATTTTACTTGAGTGTCTTTTTCAAATTTAGGAACGATGTAGTGGTAGTTAGTGTTGAACCATTTTTTCATCGGAAGGGCACGAACATCCCCTTTTTCTCCTTGGTAACCACGTCCCAAAGCAAAGTAACGTTCAAGATCAGATAATTCTAAGTTTTGTACTGATGCAGGAACTACGTTGAAAAGGAAAGCAGCATCTAGGAAGTTGTCATAGTGAGAAAAGTCATTTGATGGGATTTCAGTGATGCCTTTTTCTTTGACGATGTTCCAGTGTTTTGCACGCAATTCTTTAGCCGCAGCCAAGAGTTCTTCTTCTGAGATTTCTTTTCTAAAGTATTTTTCAGTTGTAAATTTTAATTCGCGGAATTCACCCAAACGAGGGAAACCGATAATTGTAGTTGACATGTTTTGTCCTCCAAAAATTGTTGTTGAAACTATCTTAACAGAAAAGAAACTGTCTGTATAATTGTAAAAAATTAGGCTTTGATATAGTTTGAAACTATATCAAAATTTAAAGTACAAAAAAAGATTTGAAGAAGTTCCTCCAAATCCTTTGATAGATAAAGATTGATAGCCTTTCAAGGTTACTATATTCTTCGCAAAAAAATATTGAATTGAAAGCTACCTATGGCTTGCTATTAGAAAAGACTATAGGTTAATTCCCTTCTCTCGCAGATTAGCTAGACATTCCTTATAGTAGGCATCGTCATGCTCGCTATAGATAGGACTGTTCAGCTTCTCCTCTGCTAAGTCTTCATGGGAAGGGCAGGTCTTACCTCGGTAGTTCTTATCCAGCCACTCTGGACTGACATTGTAGCCACGGCCAGCCATCTCCTCCATGATCAAACGATGATAGGCATAGAGACGATAAGGCGAGTGGGTAAAGACGTAGTCAACCGTCGCATGCTTTCTGCCCCAGCCATTGCCACGCAGGGCGCAGCACTCTCGATGTTGTCCCAAGAGCTGCGGGCGGGGAAGTTGTGAAATCAAAGCCTCATGCCAAAGTCTCATGGGAGTCTCCTTTCAGCAGGGTAGAATCTTGCAGATAAGCATTTGGGTAACGCTCGAGCAAGTCTCTGGTCTTTGCAATCAAGTCTTCCTTAGAAGCTTGACCAAAGCGATAGCGATCCAGCAAGAGCATATAGTCTTTGCGCTCGTCAAGACTGGCTTGCTTTTTAAAGTAGCCCCAAATATGCTGAAAGGCATTGCAAACCTGACCCCTGTGTTCTGGAATCTGGCAGGCACGGTCAATCATCTCTTGAACCTGACTAAGCTCTACCACTTCTTGCTTGAGATACTGGCGAATATCCTTGTAAATATTGCTGGAATGACTCAAAACAAGGTATTTGTTTCTAGCCCAGAGTTGCTGACAAAGGGAACGTTGGTTGTTATTTTCCATATTTCTCCTAACTTTCTACTAGTTCCCAGGAAATACGGAAACAAAGTTGTATTTATAAAATGAGCGAATCAATTAGCCCTATCACCCCTTAAAGTTTTTCAAAAACTCTTTGAGTTCAGCATCGGCTTCTGGTGTGGTTCCGTGGAGTTGACCGAGCATTTCAAGTAGAGAAGCTGTTTGGCTTTGGATTTCTTGATTTGTCGCGTTAATCTTGCTGACGATGTCTGTCAGCGGCTCTACTTCTTCTTCCTCAAAGGTATCTACATAGCGAGGGATATTGAGGTTGTAGTCATTTTCGACGATTTCTTCATAGCTTGCCAGATGGGCAAACTTATCCATCTCCTCACGAGACTTGTAGGCTTCCAGAATCTTCTCAATATGGGCATCCGTCATGATATTTTGGTTTTTGCCCTTATCAAACTCCTTAGAAGCATCGATAAAATAGACATCACGGTTGGTACGGTTCTTTTTAAGAATGATAACCGTTGTCGGAATGCTGGTATTAAAGAAGATATTGGCTGGTAGACCAATAACCGTATCAATAGCCCCTTCTTCTAGCAAGGCCTTACGAATGGTGCCCTCCGCATTTCCACGGAAGAGAACACCGTGGGGAAGGACGATAGCCATAACTCCATTATCTTGCTTGAGGTGGTAATATCCATGCAAGAGAAAGGCAAAGTCAGCCTTTGACTGGGGCGCCAGTTTCCCAAAAGGAGAGAAACGAGGGTCTGCCATAAAGCCAGAACTTGCTGACCACTTGGCAGAGTATGGAGGGTTCATGAGAACCCCGTCAAAGTTGGTCGGTTCTTGTGTCGGCCAGTCTTCATCTAAAGTATCGGCATTGTGTAGGAATTGATTCTCAACAGGAACACCGTGTAGGATCATGTTCATCCGAGCTAGGTTATAGGTCGAAGTATTGAGCTCCTGACCAAAGTAGACAACCGTCTGCGGTTTATGAGAATATTTCTTGGCATTGAGCAAGAGAGAGCCCGATCCCATAGTCGCATCATAGATGGTAAAGCCTTCCTGGTCTTCACGACCCAAAAAGGCAATCTGAGTCATGAGCTTGGCAACAGGCTGAGGCGTATAGAACTCACCAGCTTTCTTGCCCGAGTCAGTCGCAAACTGACCGATCAGATACTCATAGGCATCCCCCAGCATATCGCCAGCATGACCAGCCACATCTAGCACAGCCAACTCTTTCATGACTGCTGCTACCGTTTGGTTTTGCTTTTGCGGAGTTGCTCCTAGCTTTTTAGAGTAGAGGTCGATATCTTCAAAGAGATTTTCATAGAGGTCGTCACTCTGCTCGATATCACGAAAACCTTGAGCTAGATCTTCCAGCTGAAAAGTTCCCTCATTGACACGTGCTACCAGAGCCGTAAAGGTCAAGTCTGGCTTGATGATATAGTTGAGCTCGTCGTTCATGACAGAGACTAGATCCTCATGAGTATCCGAATCCTCGTAGTAGTTGCGATAGACCTCAAGCGCATCTTCAAGACTATCCGTCCCTTCTTCCATGGTCTCCGCCACGAAAAATAGCATCTTGTCAGATAGGTATTTGTAAAAGACCATGCCCAAGAGATAGGACTTGTAGTCGTTGGCATCCATCTTGGAGCGGAGAACATCCGCTGAGTTCCACAGGGCTTGGTAGAGCGACTGGGAAGTTTGTGTTGTTTCCATAATGTTTCTTTCTAATTTTTTAAAGAGATTGATATTAGTTTATAGGTCTCCAATCATTATCAATCCTGTTCTTAGATACAACCCATGAATTAGTAATTTCAAAAATTTTAAACTCATGGTATTTATCTTTTGAATCAAAATATGATATTCTAACCTCATCAAAATCATCGTTAACTTCTTTTTTATAAATAGAAAAACATAGGTCAAATCTTTTGATTTCATAGGCATCAATTAGAAATGAATATGCTCCATTATCGCCATAAAATAATATCTGATCGAATTTTTCATAAGAATTCGCTTGTTTCATTTTCACAACTTGTCTATTATTCTTATAGAGGACTAGATTTAGATTTCTAATAATTTGTTTCTTTGCTGTTGTATTATGTATTTCAATCCATAGAGGAACTGTAAAAATCATTCCACTTGCTGAATTTTCAAATCCCCAAGGCCTGCTAGATAGTTTATGATAAACCGATTTAATATAAATTTTAACTTTTCCTCTATTGGATAAAACACTTGAAACAATTACTTGTAATAAAAATCCTATAAAAGAACCTACAAGCGAAAACAAAGCAGAATAAACTAACAGAGTAAACTCAAAGTGTTGAAATAAATCATTCAAACTCATTTCCTCCTTAAATAAACATATCCTGCAAGAGTTTCTTTTTCAGTGTTTCTAGCTGAGAAATTTTTTTTTGGTGAGAGTTGATAAGGTTATCAAGATTTGAGAAGTAAGTGCCGATGGCACGTTGCTCCTCCATAGAAGGGATAAGTATCTTTTGATTTTTTACAATATCACTATTGAGATTTACTTGACTTCCTGGTTGACCATATCGATTCCATTTTTCTCTAAACATCTCTAACCATTGAAACATAAATTCTCTATCAAATTTTGGATTCATAAAAATTAAAAATCCATCATGTACACCAGTTTTAACGTAGTTGACAACAGGTTTTCCAACAGTGGCAGCAATACTAAGTAATAAATGAGGTTCTGTTAGAACTCTTGTTTTTTCTTGACCTAATTTTGAAATTTTTTGCTCTAAACTATGAATTCTACCATTCTGATTTGTCACATCTGAAATTCTTAACCAACCAATTTCTGAATTAGAATCAAACCATTTTGGATCTTGTATTGGTCTCGGAGAAGCACCACGAACAATATCAGCCAACTCCCCTATATACTTTTCTTCCCATCTATCTTCAAATCCATCCAAACGAATCTCAGGAACGGTCTGTCCAGCCTTGGGAAACATTTTGGAGAGCATGGTCACCTTGATAGATTGATAGTTGGCAAGATTATCCTTGTAGCTAGCAAGAATGCCGTCGAGGGTGCTGAAGAGGGAGCCGATGACGGATTGTTCATCAATTTCAGGATGATACACTTTGTAGTTCCCAAGTTGAGGAGCTGTTAGTTGAGGAACACCCGTAGACTCATTTAAAATTCTCATTGAATTAATCTGATTTTCAAGATAATCAACATCAATATTTTCCGATTGAAGAGTCAGAAGTCTAACAACCGGAGTAAAATTTTCATGTCGAGCTACTGCATATCCAACATCTCCGCGACCTGTAACAGTCACTGCCGGAGCTTTCACTTTATAATCGTCATAAAATCCAACGATTCCTTTGTTTGTCAAAGCATTTGCAATAACGGGATATTGCCCACTTTCTTTCAATTTTACTTTATCTACATCTCCACCAGCAGATATTTTGACTATATCTGCAATTTTTTTTTCTACCCAAAAAGCTTTAAAATTGTTAAACCTAATTCGGGGAATATTATTTTTTATCATCTTTTTATCTAAATTCATATCATATCCATGTATTACTAAGTTTTATATCTTTAGTCAGAAATATATTACCTATCCATATTTAAATTGTTTTACTTCTAATGCTTTATAACTAGAACACGAATATCGTCATCCAACAGTTCTATATCACGACGAAACTCTATTTCATCTCTAATTTCTCCTAGATCATAAATAATATACATTTGCTTAGAATATTTCTTACTATAGGCGGACACATCTGCATTTATTTCTTCGATAATTTTAGATTTTCTACCTTTTCTAATTAATTTTACTTCTATAGCTAATCTTAAATTCGGTATTATAAAGTCAGGAATATATTCGCGACCAGAAAAATTAAATTTCCCTGCTTCTCTATCATAATCTATACCTTTTGACCATCCTCTTCCAATAAAAAGAGACTCCAAGGCATTTTGAATATCTAGTTCTTTTTCGGGAAAACTGAAAAGTGCTGATCGTAATTTTGTTCTTATAAAATTCTCAAGATTATTAAACTCATCCTCAATAAATTCTAGGGAGCTACTTAAATTAGAAAGTAAAAATTCTAAATTAGTTAATACACTTTCCATTAATGTTTTCTGTTGTGGCCAAGTCATATTATCTGGACTTAAATTTTTCAATTTATAAAATACTAAATCTTCAGTATTATCTAATATGTCATATGATCTTTTTAATAATCTATTATAACTTTTTGCATATTCTACACAAGAATTATATTTTCCTACTACATCCGAAGTATCACTCAAAGTTGTATTAATAATTTTAGACAGTGTCTTACTCTGATTGAGTAGTAGTTTTATTTTTTTTGTTTTTTCAAATTCCATTTACTTCTATATCCTACATTAAGATCATTTCTCGTCATCAAATTTCCAATAGTGTTTAAAATGCTCTTCATAGTGATTATCTTTAAAAATTTGATAAAAAAGAGCTCTCATCTCATCAATAGTTTCTGTATATTGAACTGCAGTTGTATCATCTATTCCATGAGAATTGACATTAAATAATTTCAAATACTGCTCATTGTCTTTATAAAAAATTTCTTGATTCAATGCATTAAACTTCAAAAATGTTTCTATTATTCTTCTTATCGTATTTAACATTGAGAGTTTATGATCACACTCATACAAATCCTTCAGTTCTACCCACATGGCTTCATAATTAGTTTTAAAATCGTCTTTTTCACTTAAAATTTTAATAAACTCGTGATGATCAATGCGATAAAAATTATTTTTATCATATTTGGTTCTATCATTCTTGTCTTTGAAATTACCATGAGGCTGAACATTTAAATAAAAATGGATATTATGAGTCAAAATTACCATGATGTCTCTATCTTCATTAAATTTATCTCTATCTTTACCTTGGTAAAGTCTTTGTAGTTCCCAAATAATCAAGTATTGCATTTTATCATCATTCGAACTCATTGGATCGTCAAATACTATTATTTTATTCTTCTTTTGTCCTTCTTTAACTTCCTCCAAACGCTCAATGAAATATAAAAATGCAATGACATTTTTTTCACCCGTTGATAATTGTTTTACACTTCTATATTGATTTCCTTCTTTTATTCTGTAATAACCAAGGTTTTGATTGTCTACATGATCTAATTCCCAAGAAACTTTTAACCGAAGTTTTTTATTTATTCTCTCAATAGCTTGTTTTTCTGCTTTTGGTTTTAATTTGTCAACCTGAATTCGATATTCAGCTAAATTTTGTTCCAATTCTTCCTTTTCATTTTTTTTGTGACTATAAACTAATTCTTTTTCCTCTTTTTCTCTCTTAAGAACAATTAGTCTTTCTAGTTCAACATCATATTGGAAATCCTCAAGTAACAATTTTATTTCATGATATCGAATTGCATCTCTTGCCTCTTTTTGTTTGTTTTTAATATCTAAAACATTTTGATTGTTTACTTCAATTAGTCTGTTTAGCTCAACATAATTCACATTATTTGGTATAGGTAACTCTAACTCTTCACTCTCCACAAAGAGATTACTTTCTTTCTGTTCCAATGTTTTAAGTAATATTTCTAAATAGGATTTCTGTGCTGTAAGAAACTCATTCACTTTCTCACTCTCTTTTTCAACCTCATCTTTAAGATCCGGAAAAAAATCATCTGTACTAATCTTGACATTTTCCTTAATCTCATTAAGTAAGTTAGCAATTTTTTCTTTACCAACTTTAATTCGATTTTGAAGTTTCTTCACCTCATCTGCTGAAAAATATCTCTCCAACTCCATCAACACTTCATCAGAAAGTTCATTCCCACAAAACGAGCATATATTTTCTTCTTTATGGATTTCTAATCCTTCTTTAGCGAAATTAATTTTTCTTTGGTTGTCTAATCTACCAATGAATACTCGTTCAACAACTTTACTCGAAATAATTTCATTGACAGCATTCAAATATTTTTCAAAATTAATTTCATTCTCGCTAATGGGAGTAATTTCTTTAGGAACGCTCTGCAATATCTTCTTATAAAGATTTATATCTGTTTCCCTTAAACGACAAGCATTTGTAATTTCTGATTCAAAAATATTTTTATTATAAGATTTCGGATTTTCCACAATAATAGGGCCCGTTTTTAGTGAAATAGTTCGAGCGGAATTTTTATAAAAATTTTGTATTTTCCTATCTTGTTCATTAAACAATCTTACTTTCTCTGAACACTCATCATACAAAGTCGGTTCTTCATCCTCACTACTTTTTGCATCAAGCATTTTTTTAACTAAAGACAAATCTTGCTCTGATTTTGTAATTCTATCTTCTAACTCTTTTATTTCTGCCTCTTTTTCACTTGCATTAACTGCTAATGAAAAAGCATCTAGATTCTCATTTTCTCCTATCAAAGAGTCAAAACCATTAAAAACATACACGTCGAATTCTGTTTGTTTTTGATTATAAATTGCTTTACTTAATGTTGATTTACCCGAACCGTTTCTTGCAAAAATAAAATTTTTTGGAGATAGTTCTAATTCTTTACCTTCAAAAAGCGAAGTCTCAGAATCTTCAAATTTAATTTGTTCCAAATCTATAATAGTAGTAACCATGAATTTATCCTCGTTTCAGTTTTTAACTGAATTTATCTTAGCTTACATATAAAATTTTTAAACAACAAAATTCAGTATATTGTTTCCCTTACCTACCAACCCTCAACGGCTCAATCACTTCTTCGATGAGTTGGGTATAGGCTTCCTTGATTTGTTTTTTATAGAGGAGGGGATTAAGGGCATCTGTCACCTCAACTTTATAGTCCTTGTAGCGCTGACTCTTGGTCAGTTGGCTTTCTCCTAGTTGTTTTTTAGCTCCCTTGCGGTAGTGATTGACATAGTAGCGGAGTTCATCTTCACCGACATACCAGGTCTTACTAAAGTCTTGGATATGCTGCTGGATGACTGCTTCAATCATCTGGTCAAGGATATTGGCAATGGATTGACCTCTGTAGCGGTCTGGATTTGCCTGTACTTCTTGCCAAAGCTCTGAGATGATTTGTGCAAGGTTTGGATTGGTCTTCTCTAGACTTTGGATATAGGTATCCACTGCTTCTCTGTCCTGTGCGCTGAGACTCTTTTCCTGACTTTGCTCTTGCTCGATCAGGCTTTGGATCAGGGTCAGTATATAGGCATAATTAATCTCATCGACTTGGATAGACTCCAGTTCGTAGTGGATATCCAGTGGCTCCCCATCTTCATCACCATCTTCTGAACGACTTTTAAGTTCGGCAAGGATGTTTTGATAGAAGCCTAGATAGTTTTCCAATTCTTCTGCAGTTAGTCCAGTCTCTGCATAGATTTCTTCCTCGTCATACTCTTTATACACTCGGATAGAAGCCAAGTATTTATCAAAGGATTGATAAGCCTTGGCGATTTTTCTCAACTGAGGTGTAGAGATTTGCTCGAGTTGGAGTCCTTCTACAGGGTCATCTGTGATGAGATTTTGGAAGTCGCTACAACTTCTCAAAAAGTTTCTCTTTTCCTCCTCCCAGCTAGGGGCTAGGACATCATTTTCTCCACCATTTGAGTAAAGCTTGAGGGCATTATCGACTGCTTCCTTGAAGGCTAGAGGCTTTTGGAAGGTAATGATATGACCATAGGTCTTACTAGAATCAAAGATACGGTTGGTTCGGCTAAAGGCCTGAATCAAATCCTGTGGTTGCATGGGCTTTCTGTCGATAAAGAGAGTCGATAGACAAGGGGCATCAAATCCTGTCAGGAGACGATTGACTACGATAACCAAGTCCAACTGTTCATTGCGATAGAGATACTTATCTTGTTTTCGGGCTAAGCGGTTATTGACATCGGTATTGAAGCCACGCAGATCCGCCATAGTAAAGTGAGTATCAAACTCTTGGTTATAGTCCTCTAAGACCTGCTTCATGTGGTCTTGGTTGGCTCTTGAGTCTTCTTCATTCTCCGTAACGGAGTAGGTGATGGTTGCCTTTGGAAAGTCTGGAAGGACCATCTTGACCCTCTCAGATACCTTGACCCGTGTCTGACCAGCCTTGACTCTTTTGAGAAGGTCATAGTAGGCTTGGGCTTGAGGGATAGACTTGACAGTCAGGATGGCATTGTAGGTATTGCCCACTCCTTTTTGGAAGCCCAGTTGTTGACGGGATTTATTGATAATAGCATCCAAGACTTCCAGCATGTGTTCCTCATTCTCATAGACGCTATCAGGTATGTCATTTTCAGACTGGTCTGTGATGAGGGTATTGCGATAATCAACCTTAAAGCCTAAGACAGCTCCGTCATGGATGGCTTCCTTGACTGTATACTCATGGAGACGGTCTCCATACTGTTGCTGGGTGGTTTGGGCTAGGTCGCCGACCTGCTGGCGTTTATTTTCCTTAAAGATAGGCGTGCCTGTAAATCCATACCAGAGAGACTGAGGGAAAAAGGCTTTAATGTCCTTTTGTGTTTGTGGTGTCACAGCACGGTGGCATTCATCCACGACAAAGGCCACTCGGAGTCCCTTGATTTTGTCCGCATCTCGTTGGTAAAGACCTTGGTCAAACTTGCGCATCATGGTGGTGATTTTCTGGATAGTGGTCACCACGACACGCTTATCATTACTTCCTAGTCGCTTGACCAAATCATGGGTATTATCCGTTTCATCGATATCAATGACATCATTGGTCGCATATGAGAGGAAGGAGGATGTGGTTTGTTGGTCCAAGTCCCTGCGGTCAACGACAAAAATCGTCTTTTGGATGGAAGGAATCTGAAGGAGATTCCTCGCTACCTTATAAGAAGTCAAGGTCTTCCCTGAACCTGTCGTATGCCAAACGTAGCCTGATGCTTGTTGGCGAGAGGCTTCCTGCACCGCTTCGATAGCATGGATCTGATAGGGGCGCAAGAGTATGAGAGATTTCTTGCTATCGTCAATAACAGAATACTGCATGACCATCTGATGGGCACGAGGGATAGATAGAACTTCATGGGCAAAGCTGGTCAAGTTTGTCACAGGATGATTGTCCTTATCCACCCACTTGGTTAGAAATTGCTTGTTGAGTTTATTTTCGCGAGCTGCGGCGATATAGCGCGTGTCTACTTTGTTGGTCACAACAAACATCTGCAAGCTAGAGTAGATGCCACGGAATTTCCCTTCACGGTCATATTTTTTAATCTGGTGAAAAGCATCGATAAACGCAGCTTGGGAACTCTTGAGCTCAATTTGAATCATGGGCAAGCCATTGATGAGAAGAGTAACATCCAGTCTACGGTCTTGGTCCATAGGATTTACTTTTTCTCGTTGGACTTGATTGATAACTTCGTAGCTAGACTTTCCTGCTGCGATATTGTCACGCCAAATGACTGACAAACGGATGGTGCCTAGACTCGCATCTTCTCTTTGAACTTCGACTTTGGCAATGCCGTTTTCTCCGACCAACCACTTGGCAGCATCATAGTAGCTGACAAAGTTTAGTTGGTTCTGAATCTGACGTTTTTCCTGTTCTGTCAAGGGATGGTCTGCCAGCAAAGCAACGTTGTTTTGGGCTAGTTTCTCAAAGAAATTGTCCCATAGTTGTTCTTCTGTTTTTAGGTCTTCTCTATAAGTCCATTGGCTTTCACCAGTTACCAGCTGGTTAATCAGTTGTTTTTCTATTTCCAGTTCTGGTTTTACCTGCATCTATATTTCTCCTTTTGGAAACCGCATTCTTCCTATCATTATATCATATTACAGGCAGAAAACGCCTTGCTAATCCTACTTCCCTCAGAAAAACCATATAGTCTTTCTCCTTAAAATATGGTATAGTAGAATCATACTAAACAAGAGGAGTTTACATGTCACACGATAAACAAATGAAAGCTGTTTCTCCCCTTCTACAGCAAGCAATTAATATTTCTTCCATCATCGGTGGAGTTGGTACTTTAATATTCTGTATCTGGGCCTATCAAGCCGGTATCTTGCACTCCAAGGAAACCCTATCTGCCTTTATCCAGCAAGCTGGGGTTTGGGGACCACCACTTTTTATCTTTTTACAGATATTGCAGACGGTCGTTCCCATCATTCCTGGTGCTCTAACCTCTGTGGCAGGTGTCTTTATCTACGGTCACATTATTGGAACTATTTATAACTATATTGGAATCGTTATTGGTTGCGCCGTTATCTTTTACCTGGTTCGCCTCTACGGAGCACCCTTTGTTCAGTCTGTCGTCAGCAAGCGTACCTATGATAAGTACATCGGTTGGCTAGACAAGGGCAATCGCTTTGATCGATTCTTTATCTTTATGATGATTTGGCCGGTTAGTCCAGCGGACTTTCTCTGTATGCTGGCAGCTCTAACCAAGATGAGCTTCAAGCGTTACATGACCATCATTGTCCTGACCAAGCCATTTACCCTGGTCGTTTACACATACGGCTTGACCTACATCATTGATTACTTTTGGCAAATGTTTGGCTAATAGACAAAAAACTCAAGGATTCATCCTTGAGTTTTTCTTTGTTAGGCTTCTTTTTTCAATAAGAGGGAAACAAGCACTGATGTAGCAATCATCCATGCTCCTAGAATGATGAAGGTCATTCGACTATCCATAGTCACCAAGCCAATCCCTGAAAGAACGAAGGGTGTTAATGATGCTCCAAAAGAACATCCCAAAACAGCATAGGAAGTTGCTTTGTTGAGGAGTTTTGCAGGAATTCGCTCAGATATCAACTGAAAGACTGTCGTCAGAGCGATACTGTAGGCAAATCCTCCCAGGATAGAACCTGCAACCACCACCCAGAGTGATGGGGAAAGAGCAATGATGATTTGCCCGATACCAAAAGTGACACCAGCGACCAATAGAAGCCTTTCCTTGAAGGTCGAAATCAAGAAAGAAAAGCTGATTCCAGCTAGAATCCCAATCAACTGCATGGCACTAAGTACCAAACTGGACAACTGAGCATCTCCAAACCCTGCCTCAATCATAAGACTAGGGATGCGGAAGGTGATAGCAGTATTGGTACATACAATCACTGCGGCTGCAATAGCAAGGAAGAAAATCAATTGGAGCATGGAACGAGTCAGTTTCGCCGCTTCTTCTGTCTGATGCTTGGACTCGTGAATTTCTTCCTTGTTGTAAGGGACAAATAGAAGAAAGAGCACCAAGACTACCAAGCCTGCGGCATAGGCTAAGAATGTTGCGGTCCAGCCAAAGGCTAGGAGCTGACCAACTGCCAGAGTCAAGATAGAGGCTCCTACTACCTCAGCAGAGCCACGAAAACCAAGCATTTGGATACGAGTCTTGCCGTGGTAACGTTCACTGATGATCGAAATAGCCTTGGCATTGAGCATCCCAACTCCAAGCCCAAATAGCAAGCGGGTTGCAAAGACAAAGTAATAACCCTGATACCAGAAAGGTGCAGTCCCACTGATGGATAAAATCAAGAGTCCCAAGGTCAACTGGAGGCGTTCAGGAAAAATACGCTCTAGAAGTCCGTTTAGTAGAAGCATGGCCATAATCCCAAAGGATGGGAGGCTGACCAAGAGTTCGACCTGACCAGTCGAATAGCCCTGATAATAGTCAAACATAGCAGGCAGGGCGCTCGAAATAGAAAACGATGTGATCAATACTAACGATAGGGATAGTATGCTCACTTTTTCCAAAAATTGTTTCATCTTTTCCTCATTCATTATTCATATTAGTAAAAAAGGTCCTTTCCTATCATACACTCTTTACCAAAAATTGGCAAGCGACTGAGCCCCAAGACCAAAAGAAAAAGCGGGGTATCAAGTACTGTGAAGTCTTGATGACATCCCACTTTTTTATGTGTTTTATCAAGTTATTTGACTTAGATTTTCAAGAATCGACGCATTGAGATTCCTGAACCAAGTGAACCGATACAGATTCCGATGAGGAACAAGAGTCCAATCATCAATGGAATAAAGGTATCCGGTGTTATCAAAGATAGGTTTTGGCCAACCAAAGATGGATTGACAGATTGGAAGACTTTATTATAGATAAAGTAAACCAAAGCTGATGGAAGGGCTGCTCCCAACAATCCGATAAAGGCACCTTCTAGCAAGAATGGGCCACGGATGTAGCCGTTCTTGGCACCAACCAAACGCATGATTTGGATTTCACGACTACGTGAAATGATAGTAATACGGATGGTATTTGAAATCAAGAAGACTGCGATGAAAATCAAGAGTCCTGCGATGACCAATCCCCATACACGGATGAAGGAAGCCAACTTGAAGAGACGTTCGGTATTGGCACCACCGTCTTGAACTTCAGAGACACCTTCGATTTTCTTAGCTTCTTCAGCTACTGGTTTTACATCACTTGGTGAATTGGTATCTACGATGTAGGCATCATGAAGAGGGTTTGCATCTCCTTCAAATACCTTCCACTCGTCACCCATGGTTTCAGTCAGCTTTTGGTACTGTTCTTCTTTACTTGAGAAGGTTACATTTTTAACAGCTGGCAAGGCTTTGAGGGCATCGTAGACCTTGTGGTAGTCGTTGTTCGTGACTGTTTGGCCTTCTTTTACAATGGTTTCACTGTTGTCTTCAACGTCTTTACGAACATAAACCATGACGCGGACGTTATTTTCGATATCAGTTGCCAATTTTGCAGTATTGAAGATAACTGAAGCAAAGATAGCAACCAAGGTCAAGGTAATCATTACTGAACTGATAGCAGCAATGGTCATCCATCCATTACGCTTTAAACTCTTTAAAGCTTCGAATAGATGGCGGAAAAATCTACTAATCATCGTATCCGTAGTCTCCTTTCGCTTCATCACGTACCACGCGACCATTTTCGATGGCAATAACGCGGTGGCGCAAGGTATTTACGATTTGGCTGTTGTGGGTCGCCATCAAAACAGTTGTCCCTTGAAGATTGATACGTTCCAAGAGGTTCATGATTTCCCATGAGTTATCTGGGTCCAAGTTACCTGTTGGTTCGTCAGCAATCAATACTTTAGGATTGTTTACGATGGCACGCGCGATGGCGATACGTTGTTGCTCACCACCTGAAAGCTCATTTGGGAATGAACGAACCTTGTGCTTCAAACCGACAAGGTCCAAGACTTCCATAACACGTTTTTTGATGTTACGACGGCTTTCACCGACAACCTCCATTGCGTATGCAATGTTCTCATAAACGGTTTTCTTTGGCAAAAGTTTGTAATCCTGAAAGACTACTCCGACATTTCTACGCAAGAACGGAATATCTTTCTTTTTAATTTTAACTAGGTTATAACTTGCGACTTGCAAGCTTCCTTTGTCGATTTTGACCTCACGATACAAGGCACGGATAAAAGTTGATTTACCAGCACCTGAAGGTCCTACGATGTAGGCGAATTCTCCTGCATCGATATTTACAGTGATGCCACGTAGGGCTGTTGTCCCGTTGTCGTATTTTTTGACAACATCTCTCATTTCAATGATTGACATGTGACTTCCTTTCTTTTAACTGATACGCCATTTCAGATAAGCATCGATGAAACCATCTAGGTCTCCATCCATAACCTTATCGACTTGCGCTACTTCAAAGTTTGTACGATGGTCTTTTACCATTGTATAAGGTGTAAATACATAGGAGCGGATTTGGCTTCCCCATGTAATTTCCTTTTTCTCACCTTTGAGCGAGTCTACCTCAGCAGCTTTCTTTTCCTGCTCCATCTGATAGAGTTTTGCCTGAAGCATCTTCATAGCACGGTCACGGTTTCCGTACTGAGTACGGTCGACGGTTGATGCTACGACGATCCCTGTCGGAATGTGAGTCAAGCGGACACCTGTTGAAACCTTGTTGACGTTTTGTCCACCTGCTCCTCCTGAACGGAAGGTATCCATCTTGATGTCATCCTCACGGATTTCAACTTCGATGGTATCATCCAATTCTGGCATGACTTCTACAGAAGTAAATGAGGTGTGGCGACGTTTAGCAGAGTCAAATGGTGAGATTCGGACCAAACGGTGAACTCCCATCTCTGACTTGAGAAGACCATAAGCATTTGGTCCTTCAAATGACAAGGTTACTGACTTGATTCCTGCCTCATCACCTGCTTGGTAGTCTAAGACCTCAACCTTGAAGCCTTTGGCATTTCCATAGCGAGTATACATACGAAGGAGCATATCGCCCCAGTCTTGAGCCTCTGTTCCCCCTGAACCCGGATGGATTTCAAGGATAGCATTGTTGTGATCATAGGGCTCTGACAAAAGAAGAGTCATTTCATAGCTGGTCATCATCTGATCCAACTCATCGAGTTTTTCGACCAACTCATCCTTCACAGATTCATCTTCTGCCAAAAAGTCTAGTAAAATTTCAACTTCATCCTGCAACTCATCCATCTTGTGGAAGGTATTATAGGTATTTTTGAGTTCGTTTAATTCTTGCGACGTTTTTTGGGCCGCAATATTATCGTTCCAAAAATCAGGTTCTGTCATTTTGTTTTCCAAAATGGCAATTTCTTCCTCTAAACCTTCGAGGTCAAAGAGACCCCCTAAAAGAAGCTAATTTTTCACGATTTGCGTCAATTTTTTGACGAATTTCTGAAATGTCCATACATACTCCTTTAATTGTATCGTTTTATTATACCACAATTTTTCTTATTTATCTAATCGGTGTTTTTTAAAATTTATTATCAATAGATTCCTGTAAGAAGTCAAACCTGCAATTCCATAAGCAAAACTAGAAAATCTCACAAGAAATTTCCCATGAGATTTAGAGAATTTATACTACTTTTTACAAGTTAACTGTCAACACTTGACTGTCTTTTACGACTTGCTCACCAGCAATATAGACGTCATTAACATCACTTGATTTGACAGCGTAAACGAGGTGAGATAGCATGTTTGCTTGAGGTTGGAGATGGATTTTTCCTTGGGGTTGGATGACGAGAAAATCAGCCTGCTTACCGACTTCTAAACTACCAATCTCATCTTCCATTCCTAACACCTTTGCACCCTCGATTGTCAGGGCCTTGAGGGCTGTTTCGATTGGAAATTGGCTGGCATCACCACTTTTCATTTTCTGTAAAAGGGCCGCCGTGCGTCCTTCTTCAAACATATCGAGATTGTTATTAGAAGCAACAGAGTCTGTCGCAATACCAACCGGTACTCCTGCTCTTTGAAGTTGGACAACTGGTGCAATCCCTGAGGCTAGTTTGAGGTTGCTGATAGGATTGTGGGCGATAGCGACTTGCGAATCTGCCAAGCGGGTAATCTCTACTTCATTTAACTCCACTCCATGGGCAAAGACAGCTTGATGGTCTAAATAGCCAAGTTCATCCAAAAAGGCTATTGGTCTTTTGCCATAACGTTTCAGGATAATGCCTGACTCTTCCTGTGTTTCTGCAACATGGATATGAAGAGGAATGTTTTCTTCTTTTGCTAGCTCAAGACTTGCCTCCAGCAAATCTCTACTACAACTGTAGGGCGAATGAGGAGCCACCATCACCTTGAAATTTGGGTCTTGATAGCCTTTGATTGTCTCAATGATAGCTCGAGTTCTGGCTATAGTTTCAGCCGTCGTCTCCACATCTGAAGAAAAGAGGGTTGGAGAAAAATAGCAACGCATCTTGGATGCCTTGACTGCCTCATAAATCTCAGCTATATCCACTCCATTAGGATTGTACATATCATTAAAAGTTGTCGTTCCTGACTGGAGCATCTCTGTTAGCGCCTCTTTGACGGCCTTTGTAGTCATCTCTGGTGTGAATTCTGCTTCTGCTGGCCAGATATAGTCCTCTAGCCATTCGTGGAGATTGCTATCATCACGAATGCCTCTCAAGCCTGTCATGGCAGAGTGAGTATGGCAGTTAACCAATCCAGGCATAATCCAGGCACCCTGATAGTCTATGATTTGATCTGCTTGTTTAAGAATCTCTTGATTTTCCTGGCCAACATAGACGATTTGGGATTCTTTAATAGCTAAAATCCCATCCAAATAGACGTGGAAATCTTGATCACAAGTCACGATATTTACATGCTGAAAGACTTTCATCCCTAGGCTCCTTTTCTATATAAGTATTCATACTGGATAATTTTTCTAGCTATTGTAACAAAAAAGTCACCCTAAGGCAACTTTTCTTGTTTGTTCATTGGCATTATAAAGGATTGCCCACTTATTCTGGGCTAAAAGCTGCTGCTTGCTGCATTTGATAGTATTTGCCTTTTCTCGCCATGAGTTGCTCATGATTGCCATGTTCGACAATATCTCCATCTACCAAGACAAGAATCAAATCAGAATCTTGAATGGTTGACAAACGATGGGCAATGATAAAACTTGTCCGCCCCTTCATGAGTTTAGCAAAGGCGTCCTGAACCAGCACCTCTGTCCGGGCATCGATGGATGAAGTCGCTTCGTCTAATATCAGAATCTTAGGAATGGCTAGAAAGACACGTGCGATGGTCAAGAGCTGAGCCTGACCGACTGACAGTGATTCACCCGCATTTTCAAGCTTGGTATCATAACCCTGAGGTAATTGTTGGATAAAGAAATCTGCGTTCGCTGCCTTGGCTGCTGCAATGACTTGCTCTCGACTAGCATCAGGATTTCCAAAGGCAATATTGTCATGAATGGTTCCTTGCTTGAGCCAAGTTTCTTGGAGCACCATCCCAAACTGCTGTCTCAATGAGGCTCGGGTATAGTCATAAATCGAGTGACCGTCTAGTAATATATCTCCTGAGTTAATAGGATAAAATCGCATGAGAAGATTGATGAGTGTAGACTTACCAGCACCCGTTGGACCAACGATGGCGACCTTACTACCAGCTGGGATATCAATAGACAAGTCCTTAATCAAGATCTTTTCAGGATTGTAACCAAAAGAAACATGCTTAAAGGAGATGGCTCCCTTGACTTGGTCACTGTTCAATTCTTCCAGACCAGTTTCTGTAACTTCCGGACTCTCTAGAACCGCATAAACACGTTCTGCGCAGGCTAAGGCACTCTGCAACTCAGCCAAAACTGATGAAATATCGTTGAAGGGTTTGGTATACTGCTGCACATAGTTCAAAAAGGTTACCAAACGACCAATGGTCAAGGTGGAACCTGCTATGATGCGTAAGGCTCCTACCCCAGCAAGAAGGGCATAAATGAGGGAATTGACAAATCGTGTCGAAGGATTGACTGTTGACGAATAAAAGATAGCCGATTGAGAATAACCTGAGTAGTTGTCATTAGCTTCATGAAGTCTATCGATAAATTCTTCCTGAGCATTAAAAGACTGGATAATGTTTTGCTGACTAAGTGACTCTTCAATCAGCTGGGTTTGAATCCCTCTAGTCTCCGTCTGCTTCTGAAAGAGATGGTAGGACCTCTTAGCGATAAAGCGTGAAATGACCATAGACAGAGGTGTTAAGAGCAGAACTAAGAGCGTCATCAAGAGATGAATTTGGAGCATGGCAAGAATGCTGACCAAAATCATCAAAACTCCGATGAAAAATTGGTTGAAAATCATATTCAGACCCGCTGCTAACTGTTCGATATCTGTCGTCACACGGCTGACCATTTCTCCACTCCCCTGTCTGTCTACCAGGGCAATCGGGAGACGGTGGAGTTTTTCAATGATTTTTTCTCGTAAATCTCTGGTATAGGAGAAAATCAGTCGATTATAGAGGAGAGGATTGGCCCATTGAACCAGCGTATTTCCTATGACCACCAAAATCATCTGGAGGAAAATCTGCCAAAATAGCTGGTATGAACCATCGACTAGGACTTGGTCAATCACCTCTCCAATCAAGATTGGTAAATAAATAGACAGGGCTACCTGAGCAATGGTTCCCAAGAAAGCTAGAAAAAGAAGGATGGGATGACTTGCTAAATCTTTTGCCAAACGTTTGAGGGTTTGACTTGCGTGTTTGCCTTTCATTCTAATCCTCCTTTCCATGTTGGGATGCATTGATTTCACGATAGACTTGACTAGTCCTCATCAATTCCTCATGATTTCCAAGCGCTAATTGCTGACCTTTCTCTAAAAGAAGAATTTGGTCTGCAATCTTCAAGGTTGAAGTTCGTTGGGAAATCAAGATTAAGCTCGTATTTGGCAAATTCTCCTGAATGGCCTTTAAAAGATTGGACTCTGTAATGGTATCAAGGGCTGAAGTCGCATCATCTAGGATGAGAAAAGGGGCTTGACGTAAAACTGCTCGGGCAAGCGACAAGCGTTGCTTTTGCCCACCTGAGAAATTACGGCCACCCGCTTGGACCTCTGCGTCCAGCTGACCTTCCTTTTCACTAATAAAGTCCTTGGCCTGGGCAATTTCTAAAGCCTGCCAGAGTTCATGGTCAGAGACTGCCTCATCCATACCCAGAGTCAAGTTAGAACGAATGGTTCCTTTAAAAAGTTCAACCTTTTGAGGGACATAGGCCATCCAGGACCGCCATTCAGAAAGATCGCGAGGACTACGTCCATCTCGATAAAGGGAAATGCTTCCCTTATCTGCCGGATAGAGCCCAAGTAGGACTTGTACCAAGGTTGACTTACCAGAACCAGTTCCTCCGATGATCCCAAGAATTTCTCCTTGCTGCATATCAAAAGAAATATCCCTTAGCGAAGGCTGAGCTGCATCTGGATAAGTAAAGGTCAAGTCTTGGACGTGTAAAACTTGATTTCCAGAAACCCTTCCTGCCTTAAGTTCAGTATGAATATCTTCAGGTTTTTCAGCGAAGACTTCCTCAATACGCTTAGCTGATATATAAGACTGGTTGAGTGAATTAATCAGCATGGCTAGTTTAATCAACTCTACCAAAATTTGTAAGAGATAGTTGATCAGGGCAATCAAGGCTCCCTGACTGAGCCAGCCTCCCTGAATAGAAATATAACCATTCCAGATAATCACCAGCAAAGTTCCGTTGACAATCAAATAGGTCAAGGGGGTCAATAGACTAGACCAGTAGCCTGTTTTCATTTGGATAGCCGTATAGATTTGGTTGAGTCGTTGGAAATTCTCAATCTCTCGTTTTTCTTGGCCAAAAGCACGAATCACACGCATCCCTTGTATCTGTTGGCGCGTCTCCTGAACTAGCTGGTCAGTTTTCTTTCTCAAACTACTGTAGAGAGGATTGACCAACCGTGATAAAATGACAATGACAAGGGTCAAAATGGCAACCATGACCAAAAACCAGAAGGTCAACTCAGGCGAGAGACGATAAGCCATGAAAATGGCACCAAAAACAATAATAGGCGCCCTTAAAAATAGGCGTAAAAATTGATTAATTCCTGTTTGAATCTGATAGGTATCTGAAGTCAAACGCGTCACCAAACTCGAAGTTGTCAAACGGTCTCTACTATCCTTAGGCAAAGAGAGAATATGACGATAGAGGTCATTGGTCAACTCCTTGGTAAATCCGACAGCTGCCTTGGCTGAGTAAAACTGGGCAACCAAAGCTACCAAAACACCGATAACTGCAAACACAAAGAGGAGCCCCATTTGCATCCACAGATGACCCTGATCTTTTTGAGGGATAGATTGGTCAACAATCCCTGCTATTACCATGGGAACCAAGAGTTCAAAAACAGCTTCTAGCAGCTTAAACAAGGGTGCTAGGAAAGACTCTTTGATGTAGGGTTTAAAGTAAGAAAGTAAGTGTTTCATAAGTCCCTTCTATTTTCAAAATGAAGAAGGTGGAAAAACCACCATCTTTTTTACTTGTTCAAATATGGAAGTAGGTAGCCATAACCAGCCTCTTCCATTTCATCCTTAGCAATGAATCGTAAAGAAGCAGAATTAATACAGTAACGGAGACCACCTAGTTCCTGAGGCCCGTCTGTAAAGACATGACCCAAGTGGGCATTACCCGAACGTGACCTCACTTCGATACGCTCCATACCATGACTCAAGTCTTTGTAGTAGTGGATAAGCTCTTTAGAAATGGGTCTACTAAAGCTTGGCCAACCACAGCCTGAGGCAAACTTATCCTTGGCAAAGAAGAGGGGCTCCCCAGTCGTAATATCGACATAAATTCCTTCCTCAAAAGTTTGGTCGTAGGCATTGCTAAATGGAGCTTCCGTTGCTGCTTCTTGGGTAACTCTATAAGACTCTTCTGACAAATTCTCTCGTAAAACTGCCTGACTAGGTTTTTCATAGTTGGCGGCATCTATCAGTGGTTTCTCAGCATCCCTCACATCAATGTGGCAATAACCACCAGGATTTTTCTTGAGGTAGTCTTGGTGATAGTCCTCAGCCAGGATATAGTGACGAAGCTTCTCCACTTCTACCGCTATTTTACGACCGATGAGAAGCTCTTGTTCTCGAACGACCGTATGGATGGTTGGCAAATCCTCTTCATCTTGATAATAAATCCCTGTGCGGTATTGACGACCACGGTCATTCCCTTGTTTGTTGACAGAAAGGGGATCGATAACTCGGAAATAATAGAGTAAAATCTCACGGAGCGAGACTGTCTTTTCATCATAGATAACTTGCACAGTCTCAGCATGATCTGTTTCTTTGATTAATTGATAATTGGTAGTTTCAACTTGACCATTGGCATAACCAACACTGGTTTGCAGCACTCCAGAAATACGTGAAAAGTATTCTTCCAAGCCCCAAAAACAACCACCTGCTAAATATATTTCTGCCATTTCATCCTCCTTGACCGTCCAGCGGTCGACAAAACTGGGAAACATTTCATATCCCATGTTTCATTTTCAAAAAAAGGACAGGAAGCCCTCTAATAGAGAGTTTCCCCATCCCATTGTTCTGTTTATTTTGCTTCGACGCGAACGCCTTGTGTATCTACTTGCAAATCATGAAGCTTGCCTTTGAACGGTTGCTTTTCAAGCTCTGCCTTAATCCTAGGCATCTTGTCAGGATCAGCCAAGACCATAACAGTCGGACCAGCACCAGAGAGGTAGGTCGCATAAGCACCATTTCTCTTGGCAACTTTCTTGATGGTCGCAAATTCTCTCACCAGTTCTTGACGGTAACGCTCATGGAAGAGGTCACTCTCAATCGCCTGACCTGCTTTGACCATATCTCCAGTCAGTAGGGCTGCAATAGCCACATTGGCAATAGAACTTGCCGCAACGGCTTCCTTGTAAGAGAGTTTCTTAGGCAAGACACCACGACTATCGCGAGTTCGCAATTCATAGTTTGGAATATAAGCTAGGAAAGCACACTCTGGGAAAGGCGCCACAACTGCTGAAACCTGGCCTTCGACTGAGCTTGCAATGACGAGATTTCCATAGATAGCAGGTGCAACATTATCAGGGTGTCCCTCAATCTTAGTCGCCAACTGTAATTTTTCATGTTTGCTTAGCTTCAAGTTTCCGAGTTGATTGGCCAGTTCAATCCCAGCAACGATGACCGAGCTCGATGAACCTAGTCCACGCGCAAGAGGAATGTCACTGACCATCTTCAGACGTCTAGGTTGGATGTCTGGAACAATTTGTAGAGCAATCTTCAGCAAAAGATTACGTTCATCACGTGGAATCCATTTGCCTAGTTGGTGCTCAATCATCCATTCTTCACGTTCCTCACAAACCTGAATTTCTAGATACTTAGTTACAGCTACACCAACAGAGTCAAAACCTGGACCCACATTAGCACTTGTAGCAGGTACAATAATCTTCATCTTAGTCTCCTAAAACCTTGAAGGTATTGAGAAGTTCAAACTCAGATACACGCTTCAAAGCTGCTGTAATATTTTCAAGTTGCGCCTTGTTGATTTTATGAGTGATGATGACAATACGAGCCTTACCTTCTTGCTTACCATCTTGTAGGATTTGCTTGAAGGAAATATCTTCTGCGTTAAAGAGTTCAGCCAATTTCAAGACTTGACCTTTTGAGTCTGGAGCCAAGATTGAGAAATAGTAGTTGGCTTTGACATCTTCTGGCTTAGCCAAGACCACTGGACGGCTGTATTCATTAAAGGCTTTTCCAATTGTTCCATCATTCAAACGACGAACGATACGGGCAATATCAGCCACAACACTTGTTGCAGTTGGTTTTTGACCTGCACCCGGTCCGTAGTACATAGACTCGCCGATACCGATAGATTCCACAAAGACCGCATTCATAACACCGTTAACACTTGCTAGTGGGTGTTCTTTAGGAAGGAAGGTTGGTGTAACCTCAGCAGCGATTCCAGAAGCTGTTTCTTCGATAGAACCAACTAATTTCACAACATAACCAAGTTCTTGAGCTACTGCCACATCTTCTGGAGTGATGTTGCGAATTCCTTGGTGACCAACATCTTCAAACTTGACATTCATCCCAAAAGCAAACTGGCTAAGGATAACCATCTTGTAGGCTGCATCAATCCCGTCCACATCATTGGTTGGGTCGCTTTCAGCGAAGCCAAGTCGTTGGGCTTCTGCCAAAGCATCCTCGTAAGACCAACCTTCGGTTACCATTTTAGTCATCATGAAGTTTGATGTTCCATTGACAACACCAAGAACACGAGTGATTTTATCTGATGCTAGTGAGTTAACCAAGGTACGAAGGATTGGAATTCCTCCTGCAACAGCTGCTTCGTAGTAGAGAGCAACATTGTGAGCTTTAGCAATTTCAAGCAATTCTGCACCATGGACTGCCAAAAGGTCCTTGTTGGCTGTTACGACGTGTTTCCCTGCTTCTAACGCACGAGTGATAAAGGTTTTTGCAGGCTCGATACGTCCCATCAACTCAACAACGATCGTGATGTCTTTGTCTAACAAGATTTCATCGATATTTGTTACAAAATTAAAATCATTTCCCGCTTCAAGCAAGCGTGCTTTTTCTTGATCGTCTTTGACCAAAACTTTAGCTACTTCAATTTCTGACTGGGCTGCTTGAACGATTTTTTCTCTATTTTCCTTTAGCAAGAATGGCACACCACTGGCTACTGTACCAAATCCAAGTAAAGCAATCTTAACTGACATGTTTGTCTCCTCGAAATTTTCTAATAGTCCTATTATACCAAAATTGTGTGAAAATTCCTACCATTCTAAACTAAAAATAGGAGCACCAAATCACAAAAAGCCTGCCCTGATACAATTTAGGACAGACTCTATTTTCTATCTATTTCACAAAAGCCAATTCCTTGTCACCAGACAAGTCTTCTCGATAATTGAAATCCGCAAAGCTGAGCTTTTTAATCTCTTCAACCGAAGTGACCTGACCTTCCATCAAGGCTGTTAAGAAAGCACCTCTGGCTTTTTTTGAAATGGTTGAATGGATTTTTAGTTTACCATCTCGCTCTTCCATAAACTTAAAGGTCACCATCTTCTCTCGGATTTCTTTTGGAAAGACAGTTTCAAATTCAGAAGACAAGAGTGAAAAGATTAGTTCTTCACCCTTCAGCGACTCTTCATAGGCTGACTGCCAGTGACTTTTCAGGCTTTTTCCAGCGACTTTGAGTTTCATCAAAAAGTCCAGTCTGTGGGGAGCAATGGGGGCAAAGGCCAGAATCACACCATAGAGAGCCGACGTTATCATGAGGTGTTTCTCCAGATAGGCTTGCTCTTTCTTGGTTAGATTTTCTCGTTTAATGTTGCGATACATAAGTCCATCAAAGAGGTGCAAGGCTGGATAGTTTCTAGCCGTTCCATTTTTCAAGGCTTGGATATGGTCATACTCCTCTTGCGCCTTTTCGGCAGAGATTTTATAAAAAATCTCTAGTTCTTGGGCAGAATATCTAGCTAATTCATCCAGAACAGCCTGACTCTCAGGAGACAAAGGTTTTGCATCTAAACTAGGGATTTCAGTGTTCATTTCTTTTGCAGTTGGGATTAAAATCTTCATAGTGTTAGTGTAGCATATTTTTCTAGGAGCACCAAGGATTTGAGCCTAAATGATACGTCCTTCCAAATGATCCAATTCATGCTGACAAATCTGAGCAGGAAAGCCTGTCAGGGTAATGGTCTGCTCTTGCCATTGGATATCTCTGTATCTTACTGTAATCTTTTCATATCTGGTTGTTGGTCTTACTCCTGTCAAAGACAAACATCCTTCCTCGGTTTCGTAAGGCCCCTCACAGGCTTTGAGAACGGGATTAAACATAACCATAGGAATCATGCCGATATTAAAAATAATGACACGTTTTTGCACCCCAATCATATTGGCAGCTAGTCCTACACAAGTTTCACGGTTAGCCTGTAGGGTGTCCTGCAAATCCTTTGCAAGGGGTAAATCCTCTTGACTCGCAGGCTGGGATACCTGCGATAAAAACATCATATCTTTGACAATTTTCTTTTCCAAGATTCTTTCCTCCATACCATATCATTCTCCTTGATTATAGCATAAAATCTTTGTCAGTTTACCTTTATATACAAACAAAAAGCCATCCGAAGATGACTTTTCATAGTGGTTAAATGGCGTTTTTATCTTTTCCGAGTGCTCGTTGGATGGCTTTAACAATCTCAACAAGGACAACAATCATAAGTGCTCCTACAGCAACCACTATCCATTGAGTCAAGCTCAAATGTGAAACGTGGAAGAGGCTGTTAAATCCTGGAACCAAAATTGTCACCATCAAGAGGACAAAGGCAACTGGGATTGACCAGTTAAAGGTCTTGTTCTTGAAGAGTCCGACTGTAAAGATTGATTGGTACACAGACTTAACGTTAAAGGCATGGAGCAATTGGATCAAACCAAGAGTTGCAAAGGCCATGGTAAGGGCATCTGCGTGGATTTCAGTTTGAACTTGATGCTCTGGGAAGAGAATTGCCCAACCGTAAACACCTAGAACGAGCATGGTTTGGAAGATACCTTGATAAAGGATAGCTCCGAATACACCACCGTCAAAGAAGTTTGACTTACGACCACGAGGTTTGTGGGTCATAACGCCTGGCTCAGCTGGTTCAACACCAAGAGCGATGGCTGGTAGCGTATCTGTTACCAAGTTAATCCAGAGAAGATGCACTGGTTGTAACACATCCCAACCGAAGAGGGTTGCAAAGAAAATGGTGAATACTTCAGCCATATTGGCAGACAAGAGGTACTGAATTGATTTTTGGATATTTGAGAAGACCTTACGTCCTTCTTCAACCGCTACGATAATGGTTGCGAAGTTGTCATCAGCAAGGACCATATCAGAAGCTCCCTTAGAAACCTCTGTACCAGTAATCCCCATACCGATACCGATATCAGCTGTCTTAAGTGATGGTGCATCATTAACCCCGTCACCAGTCATGGCAACAACTTTACCTTCTTTTTGCCATGCTTTCACGATACGAACCTTGTGCTCAGGTGATACACGAGCGTAAACAGAGTATTGCTTGAAGACTTTTTGGAATTCTTCATCAGTGAGTTCATTCAACTCAGCACCAGTGAAGACATGGTTTTCTGTATCATTTGGGTCGATGATACCGAGACGTTTAGCGATAGCTTCCGCTGTATCTTGGTGGTCACCCGTGATCATGATTGGACGGATACCTGCTTCTTTAGCGACACGAACAGCTTCTGCAGCTTCTGGACGCTCAGGGTCAATCATGCCGACCAAACCAGAGAAAATGAGGTCAGACTCAACGATTTCAGATTCCAAAGTTGGGATTTCCTTGCTTGTCTTATAAGCCATCATCAAGACACGAAGGGCTTGTTTAGCCAAGTCTTTATTGGTAGCAAGGATAGCTTTCTTATCTTCATCCGTGATTGGACGAACTTCCCCATTAACTTCAATACGAGTCACACGCTTGAGCAATTGGTCAGGAGCACCCTTAACAGCGATAAAGTAAGTACCGTCTGCTTCCTTATGGATAGTCGACATAAGTTTACGTTCTGAGTCAAATGGCAACTCTGCCACACGTGGCTCATTCTTCAAAACTTCACGGACATCAAAATTGTGGTCCAAACCAAACTGAACAAGAGCTGTCTCCGTTGGATCTCCAATCAACTTGCCAGATGGGTCCACCTTAGTATCATTGGCAAAGTTCATGATACGAAGGGTATTGTTGCTAGGAGCAATCTCAGCTGCAGAGCTTTGCAATTGACCGTTGGTGTAGACCTTCTCAACAGTCATTTGGTTCATAGTCAAAGTACCTGTTTTATCAGATGCGATGATTTCTGTTGAACCAAGAGTTTCAACCGCTGGCAATTTACGAACGATAGAATTACGTTTAGCAAGAGTAGTTGTTCCTAAAGATAGAACAATAGTTACAATGGCAGGAAGTCCTTCTGGAATCGCCGCAACCGCAAGGGCTACCGCAACCATCAAGCCTTCTAATGGATGCTCTCCACGAACGAAGACACCAACTAAGAAAGTAATGACCGCAATCACAACGATTAAGTAAGTCAAGGCTTTAGATAATTGTTCCAAGCTTTGCTTCAATGGTGTTTCAGTCTCATCGGCATTAGCCAACATATCTGCAATCTTACCAACTTCTGTATACATACCAGTGTTTGTTACGACACCAATACCACGACCATAAGTTACATTTGAGTTTTGGTAACCCATATTAACGCGATCCCCAATACCAGCATCTGCTTCAACAAGTCCTGTCACATCTTTTTCAACTGGTACAGATTCACCAGTAAGAGCAGCTTCTTCGATTTTAAGAGACGCCGCTTCAAGCAAGCGCATATCAGCAGGAACTACATCTCCAGCTTCAAGCAAGACGATGTCCCCAGGCACCAATTCTTTTGAGTCGATCTCAATGACATGACCATCACGACGAACACGGGCCATTGGGCTAGACATATTTTTCAAAGCCTCAATCGCTGCTTCTGCTTGACCTTCTTGGTAAACCCCAAAGGCAGCATTCAAGACAACAACGGCCAAGATAATAATGGCATCTGTTAAACCATCCATCCCTTCTGTAATCACAGAAAGTGCCGCCGCCGCAAGCAAGATGATAATCATCAAATCCTTAAATTGATCAAGGAATTTAGCTAGTAGGCTACGTTTCTCTCCCTCTTCCAACTCATTACGACCATAAGTCGCTAAGCGTTCTTGAGCCTGGGCAGTTGACAAACCTTCGACAGATGAGTCCAAGTTCTTTAGGACTTCCTCAGAAGGTTGCGTGTAAAACAAGTCTTTATTTTGTTCTTTTGACAAAACAGTCTCCTCCTTTTTGGCCTCTTTTTACAAAAAAAGAGACCTGTTTTTTAAAAAAACAAGTCTCGCTGTTTAATATAGTGCCGGAAATAATTCGTAATGACGACACTATCGCGGTTAACCGCCAGCTACTCCCTTGAGTACTTCTATTATATCAGAATTTCAAAAGTTTTCAAGTGCTGGGCTGGAGTTTATTCGCCCTCCATTTGAAATTTCCTTGGAAAACCAGTATAATGAAAGAATACTAAAATCCTAGAAGGGGAGTTAGATGAATCAATCGGTTTCAAACTTAAAATTGGCTGAGCGTGGTGCCATTATCAGCATTTTTACCTATCTATTCTTGTCAGCAGCTAAGTTAGCAGCAGGCCACCTCCTTCACTCGTCCAGTTTGGTGGCAGATGGTTTTAACAACGTTTCAGATATCGTTGGAAATGTAGCCCTTCTCATCGGGATTCGTTTGGCTCGCCAACCGGCAGATAGAGATCATCGCTTCGGCCACTGGAAAATAGAGGATTTGGCAAGTCTCATCACTTCCATCATCATGTTTTACGTTGGGTTTGATGTTCTACGGGACACCATTCAAAAGATACTCAGCCGAGAGCAAACGGTCATTGACCCACTTGGGGCGACTCTGGGAATCATCTCTGCTATCATCATGTTTGCCGTTTATCTCTACAATACCCATCTGAGTAAGCAAGCTAAATCAAAGGCTCTCAAGACAGCAGCCAAGGACAATTTGTCAGATGCTGTGACTTCTCTTGGAACTTCTATTGCTATCCTGGCTAGTAGCTTTAACTATCCAATCGTGGATAAGTTGGTTGCGATTATCATTACCTTCTTTATTCTTAAAACTGCTTATGATATCTTTATCGAGTCATCCTTCAGTCTTTCTGACGGTTTTGATGAACACTTGCTAGAAGATTACCAAAAAGCAATCATGGAAATTCCTAAGATTAGCAAGGTCAAGTCCCAACGCGGTCGTACTTACGGAAGCAATATTTATCTGGACATTACACTTGAGATGAACCCAGACCTCTCTGTTTTCGAGAGCCACGAAATTGCGGATCAGGTCGAATCTATGTTATCAGAACGATTTGGTGTCTTTGATACTGACATTCATATTGAACCAGCACCAATCCCTGAGGATGAAATCCTAGATAATGTCTATAAAAAATTGCTCATGAGAGAGCAACTGATTGACCAAGGAAATCAACTGGAAGAGTTACTTGCAGAAGACTTCATTTATATCCGCCAAGACGGACAAGAATTAGACAAAGGAGCCTATAAGGCTGAAAAAGAATTGACCTCTGCTATTAAGGAGCTTCATTTAACTTCTATCAGTCAAAAGACTAAACTCATCCGCTATCAAGTCGGTGATACCATTCATACCAGTATCTGGCGCCGTCACGAAACTTGGCAAAATATTTTCCATCAGGAAACCAAAATAGAAAAAGATTAAAGAAAGAGGCCGGGATGTATCCCGACCTCCTTTTTTATTCTTATTTAGCAACGCTCTTAGCAAGAACAAAGTTTCCGAGTGTCGCTGAACCATTACCAGCAACAGCTGGTGTTACGATATAGTCACGCACATCTGGAACTGGTAGGTAACCATTGAGAAGGGCTGTGAATTTCTCACGTACACGGTCAAGCATGTGTTGTTGAGCCATAACCCCACCACCAAAGACGATGACATCTGGACGGAAAGTTACAGTTGCGTTCACTGCAGCTTGAGCAATGTAGTAGGCTTGAACATCCCAGACAGAGTTGTTGAGTTCAATGTTTTCCCCACGAACACCTGTACGAGCTTCCAAACTTGGACCAGCTGCATAACCTTCCAAACATCCATTATGGAAAGGACAAACACCTTTAAATTCTTTTTCAATATCCATTGGGTGTCTAGCCACATAATAATGACCCATCTCAGGGTGACCAACACCACCAATAAACTCACCACGTTGGATAACACCTGCTCCGATACCTGTACCGATTGTGTAGTACACTAAGTTTTCGATACGACCGCCGGCATTGTTACGAGCTACCACTTCACCGTAGGCAGAACTGTTTACGTCTGTTGTGAAATACATAGGCACGTTTAGAGCGCGACGGAGGGCACCAAGCAAGTCGACATTTGCCCAGTTAGGTTTTGGAGTTGTTGTGATAAATCCGTAAGTTTTTGAGTTTTTATCGATATCAATAGGACCAAATGAACCAATGGCAAGGCCTGCAAGGTTCTCAAATTTTGAAAAGAACTCGATAGTTTTATCGATTGTCTCGATAGGAGTTGTTGTTGGAAATTGTACTTTTTCTACAACGTTAAAGTTTTCATCACCGACAGCACAGACAAATTTTGTACCGCCCGCTTCCAAGCTTCCGTATAGTTTTGTCATGATAAACCTCTAGTTTTTATTTTCTCTATTATAGCATATTTCCAGAAGGAAAGTTGCTCTATATTTTAGATTTTCCTCTGTAAATTTTACCATTCAAGCAAAAACGAACAAACATGACATTTGTTCGTTTTTTTGATTTATTAAATCGACAGTAGTATACTCAATGAAAATCAAAGAACAAACTAGGAATCGAGCTGCAGGTTGCTCAAAGTACAGCTTTGAGGTTGTAGATAGAACTGACGAAGTCAGTAACACATACATACGGCAAAGCAAGTATGACGCAGTTTGAATTTGATTTTTGAAGAGTATTAAGCTTTAACTTCGATGATTGCATCTCCCTTAGCAACTGATCCAGAAGCAATTGGATTTACTGAAGCAAAGTCTGCAGTGTTTGTTACGATAACCATTGTTGTGTTATCAAGACCTGCAGCAGCAATCTTAGCTGAGTCAAATGTTCCAAGAACATCTCCAGCTTTAACCTTGTCACCTTGAGCAACTTTATGGTTGAATCCTTCACCATTCATTGAAACAGTGTCGATACCAACGTGGATCAAGATTTCAGCTCCGTTAGCTGTTCTTAGGCCATAAGCATGTCCTGTTGGGAAGACAATTGTCACTTCAGCATCAGCCGGTGCGTAAACAACATCTTCACTCGGTTTTACAGCAATACCTTGTCCCATAGCTCCACTTGAGAATACTGGATCATTCACATTTGAAAGAGCAACGACGTCACCAACGATTGGTGTTTGAATTGTTTCGTCTTGAAGAGTTGCTGGAACTTCTTCAGTTACCTCTGTTACTTCTTCAGAAATTGTTTCTTCAACAACTTCTGTTTCTTCTTTGTAACCAAAAGCATAAGTCAATCCGAAACCAAGAGCTGTTGTTACTAAGACCATAAAGACATACTTGAGGAGTTGACCATTAATGTATAGAAGAGTACCAGGAATGATTGTGATACCAAAGCTAGTTCCTGCTAAACCAAGAATATTTGCTAACCAACCACCTGCAGCACCTGCAATAAGACCCATGATAAACGGTTTACCGTAACGAAGGTTAATACCAAAAATTGCTGGCTCAGTAATACCTAATCCTGCAGAAAGAGCTGCTGGGAAAGCAAGTGCTTTAACTTTTGGATTCTTTGTTTTTACACCAACAGCAAGCGTTGCTCCAAGTTGGGCAGTCATAGCTGCTGTAATAATAGCGTTAAGTGGGTCAGAACCGGTAGAGGTTACAAGATTAGACTCCAAAAGGTTGAAGATATGGTGAACACCAGTAACGACGATAACTTGATGAACACCACCGAGGATTAATCCGCCTATACCCATTGGTAGACTGAGTAACCAAACAGTAGCGACTTTAACATAACTTTCAACTTCGTGGAAGATTGGTCCAATAACAAACAAAGCCAAAATAGACATCACTAAGAAAGTCAAGAATGGTACAAGGAGTAAATCTAATACATCTGGTATACGTTTACGGAGCCATTTTTCAAGTTTAGCACCTGTCAAACCCACAAAGAAGGCTGGTAAAACAGAGTTTTGATAACCAACAACTTTGATAAAACCAAAGAAAAGAATTGGTTGAGCTTCACCTGAAGCAACAGCCCAGGCATTTGGTAAAGATGAGTTAACCATCATCAATCCTAGAACCAAACCAAGCAATGGATTTCCACCGAACACACGGAAGGCAGACCAACAAATCAATGCTGGGAAGAAGGCAAAGGCTGTATCTGTCAATACAACTGAATAAGTATAGAAGTTTGTTGCTTTAAAGGCTTCTGCAGTAGTTCCAAACAAAGCTAAGACTTGATCCTGAACTATAGCTCCACGAATCCCCATAAAGAGACCAGTCGCTACGATTGCTGGCAAAAGCGGTACAAATACGTCACCAAAAGTACGGATGGCTCGTTGAAACCAATTTCCTTGTTTAGCGGCTTCTTCTTTCATCTCATCCTTAGATGCTGTTGGCAAACCAAGAGCTACGACCTCATCGTACATCTTGTTTACTGTACCAGTACCAAAGATGATTTGGTATTGACCAGAGTTAAAGAAAGCACCTTGAACTTTTTCCAAGTTCTCGATAGCATCCTTGTTGATCTTTGCTTCATCTTTAACCATGACACGAAGGCGAGTCGCACAGTGAGCTACACTATTAACGTTCTCACGTCCACCTAAGGCTTCGATGACTTTTTTTGCAATTTCTGTATTCGTCATTTGCAAAAATCTCCTTATAAAAAATTTGTAAAATGTTTGAAAGCGATTTTATCCGCCCTACGCATATAATTCTATCATGTTTTTAAAATATGTCAAGCGTTTTGCAGAAAAATTTATTTGTTTTTTTGTTTTTTGACTGTTTTTGATATTTTTGAATAGTATTTCTTCGATAAATACCTATTATTAAAAGGTTTTTGCTAAAAAGTTTTCAAAAACTTTCATATTTTCATTGATTTTCATAAAATTCAGCTTCTATTTACTGTCAATCGTTTGACATTTTTTTCTTAATTTTATGATAAAAGACTTGCTTTTTTATAAGGAAACGTTTACTATAAAGATAGTAGAATTTATGGAGGGAATATAAATGGAATGGACTACCGAGCGTCGTTATAGACGCTATGAAGATTGGACACAAGAAGAAATAAAACAAATCAAAGAAAATATGTCGCAGTCACCATGGCATACAAGCTATCACATCGAACCCAAACAAGGTCTCCTAAACGATCCAAATGGCTTTTCTTATTTTGATGGCAAGTGGGTTGTCTTTTACCAAAACTTCCCCTTTGGTGCAGCTCATGGTTTAAAATCTTGGGTTCAGCTTGAAAGTGACGATTTGGTGCACTATAAAGAAACTGGTGTCAAGATTTTGCCTGATACCCCTCTTGATAGTCATGGTGCTTACTCAGGATCTGCTATGCAGTTTGGCGATCAACTGTTCTTATTTTATACAGGAAATGTTCGTGACGAAAATTGGGTACGTCACCCTTATCAAATCGGTGCTTTGATGGATAAGGATGGAAAAATCGAAAAGATTGATAAAATCTTGATTGATCAACCTGCTGATGCTACTGACCACTTCCGCGATCCACAGATTTTTAACTTTAAAGGACAATACTACGCGATCGTTGGTGGACAAGACTTGGAGAAAAAAGGGTTTGTCCGTCTCTACAAAGCTGTCGAAAATGATTATACAAACTGGCAAGAAGTGGGCGATTTAGACTTCAACAATGACCGCACTGCCTATATGATGGAGTGCCCAAATCTAGTCTTTGTTGGGGAGCAGCCAGTCCTTCTCTACTGCCCGCAAGGCTTGGATAAAAAGGTTCTTGACTATGACAACATCTACCCAAATATGTATAAAATCGGTGCTTCCTTTGACCCAGAAAATGCTCGTATGGTAGATGTTTCTGAACTTCACAATCTTGATCATGGTTTTGAAGCCTATGCTACTCAAGCTTTTAACGCTCCTGATGGACGTGCTCTTGCTGTTAGTTGGCTTGGTTTGCCAGATGTGTCTTATCCATCTGATCGCTTTGATCACCAAGGAACTTTCTCATTAGTCAAAGAACTTACCATTAAAGATGGCAAACTCTATCAGTATCCTGTAGCTGCTATCAAAGAACTCCGTGCTTCAGAAGAGGAATTTTCAAATCGCTCGGAAACCAAAAACACTTACGAACTTGAGCTTAACTTAGAGGCTAATAGTCAAAGTGAAATCGTCCTTCTTGCAGATAAAGACGGCAAAGGACTCTCGATCAACTTTGATCTTGTCAATGGCCAAGTTACCGTTGACCGCAGTCAGGCGGGTGAGCAATACGCTCAAGAATTTGGAACTACTCGCTCATGTCCAATTGATAATCAAGCTACTACCGTAAATATCTTCATCGACAATTCAGTCTTTGAAATTTTCATTAATAAAGGAGAAAAAGTATTTTCTGGTCGTGTCTTCCCACATGAGAACCAAAATGGAATCCTCATAAAATCTGGAAACCCAACTGGAACTTACTACGAATTAGAATATGGTCGCAAAACTAACTGATGTCGCAAAATTAGCTGGCGTCAGCCCTACTACCGTTTCACGTGTCATCAACAAAAAGGGTTATCTTTCAGAAAAAACCATTCAAAAGGTTAATGATGCTATGCGTGAGCTGGGCTATAAACCCAATAACTTAGCTCGAAGTCTTCAAGGAAAATCAGCCAAGTTAATCGGTTTGATTTTCCCAAAAATCAGCCATGTTTTCTATGCAGAGTTAATTGACAAATTAGAACACGAACTCTTCAAAAAAGGCTACAAGACGATCATCTGCAATAGTGAGCACGATTCGGAAAAAGAACGTGAGTATCTTGAAATGCTAGAAGCCAACCAAGTGGATGGAATCATCTCTGGTAGTCATAACTTGGGAATTGAAGACTACAATCGCGTCACAGCACCAATCATCTCTTTTGACCGTAACCTATCACCGGACATTCCTGTCGTTTCCTCTGATAACTATGCTGGTGGGGTTCTAGCTGCTGAAACCTTGGCTAAAACTGGAGCTAAGTCTGTTATTATGATTACAGGTAATGACAACTCCAATTCACCAACTGGACTTCGTCATGCAGGCTTTGCTTCTATCTTCCCTAAAGCTCCCATTATTAATATTTCCAGTGACTTTTCACCCCTCCGCAAGGAAATGGAAATCAAAACTATCCTAACCAAACAAAAACCAGATGCTATTTTCGCCTCGGATGATTTGACAGCCATCTTGGTGATGAAGATCGCTCAGGAACTTGGTATTTCTGTTCCAGAACAACTTAAGGTTATTGGATACGACGGAACTTATTTTATCGAGAATTTCTATCCTCACCTTACTACCATTAAACAACCCTTGGAAGAAATTGCTCGCCTGACAGTTGATTTACTACTCCAAAAAATCGAGGGGAAAGAAGTTGCTACGACTGGTTATTTCTTACCAGTTAGTCTCTTACCAGGTAAAAGTATTTAATACTCTTAGAAAATCTCTTCAAACCACGTCAGCTTCCATCTACAACCTCAAAACAGTGTTTTGAGCAACCTGCGGCTAGCTTCCTAGTTTGTGCTTTTATTTTCATTGAGTATAAACAAAAAAACTCAGACTTGATTAGTCTGAGTTTTTCTTATGATCTTAAGTTTTTCAAAAGAGTTTGTGCTTTTTCTAGATTAAAAATTTTTTCAGCAATCAAGCTTTCTACCAACTTAGGCACTTCTGCCTCAGTCGCACCTGCTAAAAGCGCTAACGATTTTGCCTGAAGTTTCATGTGTCCATGCTGAATCCCTGTGCTGACAAGAGCTTTAAGAGCTGCAAAGTTTTGTGCAAGACCAATCGAAACGATAATTTGAGCCAATTCTTTGGCAGATGGATGACCTAGCAACTCATGGCTGAGCACGACTCGAGGATTGAGACCAATTGATCCACCCTTGGTAGCAACCGGCATCGGCATGGTCATCTCTCCAATTAGCTCTTCACTTTCCAGATCTATCCTCCAACGACTGAGACCTCGATAGGCGCCATCATGGCTCGCATAGGCATGCGCTCCCGCTTCAATAGCACGCCAATCATTTCCAGTAGCAATCAAGAGAGCATCGATGCCATTAAAGATACCCTTGTTATGAGTGGCTGCTCGATAAGGATCTGCTTGGGCAAACTGACTGGCTAATACCATTTTTTCTGACAGTTCACGCGCTTCATCCTTCTGGCGACTCAAATAACGAAAGGCAATCCGACAAGTTGCTGTTACTAACGAATCTGTGGCATAGTTGGATAGGATCCCCATTAAGCTTTGTCCTTGACTGATAGCCTCTAGACTAGGTTTTAAAGCTTCAAGCATGGTATTGAGCATATTGGCGCCCATGGCTTCCTGAGTATCTACATGGAGATAAACTACTAAAAAGTCCGTCTCACCAGAAATTTTCTCAACCTTTAAATCACGAGCACCACCACCCCGTTTGACAATGGAGGGATAGGCTTGGTTTGCTTGTTCGAGTAGCTCTGCTTTTTGACTCAGAATAGCCCGACAAGCTTTATCCCTATCTGGAACCTGATAAAGAGCTACCTGACCAATCATTTGGCGTTGATGAACCTGAGCAGTAAAACCACCCGCACGTTTGATAATCTTACTAGCAAAACTAGCTGCAGCAACTACAGATGGTTCTTCGGTCACATAGGGAACTGTGTATTCTTGACCATTTACCAGAACTTCTGGAACGATTGAGTATGGAAGCGAGAAGGTTCCTACCACATTTTCACTCAATTGGTTAGCTACTGCTAGACTGAGATTTTCATTCTGTTCAAGACTTTCTTGGGCTTCGATAGAAGTAAGCGCCTGAGACTTAACGAACTCTAGACGCTCTTGAATTGATTTTTTAGCAAATCCATTCCAATTTTTTTTCATTATTTTTAAACCTTGCTGTAGCGACGTTGGTGGTCTACAATCTCAACAAGGGCATAGTCTTGCCCTTCATAACCTGACATCGTTGCAGATCCAGACTCATCCAATTTCGCTTCTTCAAAGAACATTCGTTCATAATCAGCTACGCTCAATGCTTGACGTTGGTCTAGCAACTCTAAGCGATTATTCTGCAATTGTTTTTCATAGCCTTCAACTAATTCCACACTAAAGAACTCAGATACAGCACCACTACCATAGCTGTAGAGGGCAATCTTATCTCCAGCTTTCAGGCTATCAGAATTTTCAAGAAGAGACAAGAGACCTAAGAAGAGTGAACCAGTATAAATGTTCCCAACTTTTTGGCTATAAATAATAGATTCATCAAAGTGCTTTTGAAGCAAGTCCTTCTTCTCTTGAGGCAAGGATTTGTCGAGAATTTTCTTCAAACCCTTGAGAGCTAGCTTCGGATAAGGTAAGTGGAAACATACAGCCTCAAAATCGTCCAAGTTACAGTTATAACGCTTTTTATACTCTTCCCAAGTCGTTTTTAAACTATCAAGATATTGTTGCGTTGAGTAAACCCCATTTACAAATGGTGTTGTCGAATAGTTTGGACGCCAAAAGTCCATGATGTCACGAGTTTGTGCAACATTATCATTGTTGAAAATCATCACACGTGGATTTTGGCTAATCAACATAGCAACACATCCTGCACCTTGAGTTGGTTCTCCAGGAGTTTCGACACCATATCTTGCAATATCACTAGCAAGCACCAGAACCTTTGATTTAGGAGAATTTTCTACATGTAACTTAGCATAGTGAAGAGCCGCAGTTGCACCATAGCAAGCTTCCTTGATTTCAAAACTACGAGCAAAAGGTTGAATTCCAAGTAAACCGTGTACAAAGACAGCTGCAGCTTTACTCTGGTCAATCCCAGACTCTGTCGCTACGATAACCATATCAATCTCTTGCTTCTCTTCTTCAGTCAGGATAGAATTCCCTGCACTAGCAGCCAAGGTAACAATATCCTCTGTTAAAGGAGCGATACTCAATTCTTTTAAAAGGAGTCCTTTACTCAATTTTTCAGGATCAATTCCTCGGGTTTCTGCTAAATCTTGTAATTTCAAAACGTATTGACTGGTCGCAAAACCAATCTTATCAATACCGATTGTCATATTTACCTCTATTTTTATCATTCATTGTAAAAATTCGTTCACCTCTATTTTATCACAATTGAAGTCAAATGAGCGAAAAAAGACTTGATTCCCCAAATCAAGTTCATTTCCATCGGAGTATCCATATTCTTTCAGCCACTCTACCCACGAAAAAATCGAGTCTTAGCTAGCTCGATTCTTTTTGAGATAGTAATACAACTTGAGTATGACTGTCCCACTTGCCATTCCTATTGAAATAACAAGGGCCAACATCATCACCAACATTGCACTGGCAATGGCGTTTCTATAGTCGCCTGTCACAAAAAACGAAGTCGTTCGATAAGAGAGATAACCCGGTACCAGCGGAGCCAAGATTGCCAAAGCAAACACAACGGCTGGTGTTTTGTAGAGAATACTCATAATCTGGCTGATACAAGAACCAATTACAGCGGCAATAAAGGTAGCCAAAATAACATTAGTTGGCTCCTTGAGTATTAGATAGAGCAGCCAGATTGACATACCCAAAACTCCACCAGGAATAAGCATGGAACGTTGGACGTTTAAAACGATTAAAAAAGTGATAATAGCTAGCAGACTAGCTAGAGCCTGCAATAAAAATGTTGTTACAGTCATATTAGTTCATGAGTACGAGGGCGACAGAGGTGCCTGCCCCTAAGGCAAGGGTAACCAGCAAAGATTCAAACATCTTGCTCATACCAGAGTTAATGTGATTGGTCATGATATCTCGAACAGCATTAGTCAGGGCAATTCCAGGTACAAATGGCATGACCGCACCTGCAATGACCAAATCAGCTGTAGAAGGCAATCCAGAATAGCGCGCCCAAAATTGTGCAATCAAACCAAAGACAAGGGCACCAGCAAAAGCTGTCATAAAGGGAATACGGATAAATTTTTCTACGTAAAGAGAACAGGTGAAAGCAAATATGGTTGCCACTCCTGCACCAATGGCATCGTAGACATTCCCCCCGAACATGATCGAGAAGAAGGGAGCACTAAGGGTCGCTGCAGCAGTTAGCTGAACATTGGTGTAGGGAGATGCCTTAGCATTTAATTGCTTAAGTTGAATAAAGGCTGTCTCCAAATCAAGCCGCCCTGATACAAGCTGCCGTGAAATCTGATTGACATCACACACCTTCTCAATATTATAAGCAGAGGAGGTTACTCGTTTCATTCGAGAGATATTTGTATTTTCAATGGAGAAAAAAATAGCTGCAGGCATGGCCAAAACATTACAATCCATGATGCCTTGTGAATGAGCAATTCGAATCATGGTGTCTTCGACACGATAGATTTCAGATCCATTGCGAAGCAGAATTGTTCCTGCTAACATAATGACATCAATGACTGCATTCAGTTTTTTTGATTCGTCCATGTTCCCCTCCTTTTTAAACTCTTTTTATTTTATCATAAATTTTAAGGAAAAAAAATCTTTGTCACAAAAACTGTGACAAAGATTGATTAGTTCTCACCATTATGGTTCTCTGAAGGAACATTAGATGATGGAGCTGTAGTAGTCTGTGGTTCTCTAATCTGTGGTGTTGTCTCTCCACGATATGGATTTCCTTGTGAAGGATTTGTTGTCGTTGTTGTTGTTTTCGGTTTGTAGATAGAAATCTTGATACGAGTTGTATTCAAATCTACACCTTCACCTGGTTTTGGACTCTGACTAACCACAGTATCCTCAATAGTCCCTTCTGGTGCTGTAGAAACCTCTACCACTTCAATATTCGCCTCTTTAACACCGACTATCTGAATCAAATTATTCTTGGTAAATTCAAGGCTTGATCCAATATAACTTGGCATAGGAACGCTAGTTATCTTCTTGGCTACTGTCAAGGTAATCTCTGTCGCCTTACTAAGATCATAAGTGGTTCCTTCTGGCAAGCTCTGTTTCATAACAAGACCTGCCTCTGTTTCACTTGATTCTTCTTCTACAACCTTGATGAGATTTTCAGGAACTTTTTTCCCTTTCAACTCTGCAATGACGTCTGTAGAATTGCGTCCAATATAATTTCCAATCTTAAATGATTGCTGACCTGAAGAGATAATGAGATTGACTTTAATACCTTCTTTACGAGACGAACCAGCATCTGGATCCGTTCGAATCACTCGGCCTTCTTCTACCGTATCACTAGCTTCAGACTTTTCCTCGCCAATTTCAAAATTAGCTTTTTTAAGTTTTTCCTTAGCTTCTGCTACAGTTTGTCCTGCAACATTTGGAATTTCAACAGTTGCTGGTGTTTTGGATACTATCCAAAAGAGAGAAGCCAAAACAAGTATAAAGCTAGCCAAAAGCACTAAATACCTCGCTTTAAAACGACGCTTCTTGACTGGTTTTGCAACAGTTTCTTTACTAGTTGCCTTTTGAGTCGGCTTTTGGCTCTGAGGACTTTCTTCCTTTGGTTGCACTTTAGGAATCGCTGTTAAAGTAGATTGTGAAATTTTCGGTAAGGTTTTTGTGTCAACTTTACTTGTATCTTCAAATACCAGCTTTGGTTCATTTCGACGGTTATAAGAAAGACTGCTCAATAAGTCAACATACATCTCTGAGACAGTTTGATAACGGTCTGTCAACTTTTTAGCTGTCGCTTTTATAACAACGTTTTCCAAGGATTGTGGTACTGATGGGTTTTCTGCAATGACCGAAGGAAGTGGTTTTTGGAAATGCTGAAGTGCAATCGTAACAGCACTATCTCCATCATATGGAATATGACCCGTTAACATTTCAAAGAAAATAATTCCCATTGCATAAATATCACTCTGTATGGTCGCCTTAGAACCACGCGCCTGCTCAGGTGATAGATAGTGAACAGAACCCAACATGGAGTTGGTCTGTGTCAAACTGGTTTCTGCAAAGGCCACTGCAATCCCAAAGTCAGTAACTTTTGCGGTTCCATCAGGAGTCAAGAGTATATTTTGAGGTTTTAAATCACGGTGAATAATCCCCTTTGCATGCGCCAAACGCATAGCCAAGAGAATTTGACCCATGATACGAACAGCTTCCTCGTTTGATAGAGGGTAGTGTTCTTTGATATAACGTTTGAGGTCAAGCCCAGCTACATATTCCATAGCTAGATATTGTTGACCGTCTTCTTCACCGATATCCGTAATTCGAACGATATGAGGATGATCTAGGTCCGCCATCGCACGTGCTTCACGCTGAAAACGTGCAACAGCGATTGGATCCGTTTGGTAGTTGGTCCTCAGGACCTTCACCGCTACCTCTTCCCCATCCAGAATCAAATCTTTGGCCAGGTAGACATCTGCCATCCCGCCACGGCCAATTTGTTTGATAATCCGATATCGTCCGGCAAATATCTTGCCGATCTGGATCATTTTGATTCCTCCTCAATCGCAATCAAGGCAACAGTAATGTTATCAAGCCCTCCGGCATTGTTTGCAAAACGTACTAAGGTTGCCGCCTTGTCTTCAAGTGAAATATCACTTGTCACGATGTCATAGATTTCACTTCCTGAAATCATATTCGTGAGACCATCACTGTTCATAACGATATAGTCACCAGGTTCCAAGCTCACAATTCCTAAATCAGGTTGAATCTCATCTTTTTGTCCAATAGACTGGGTGATGATATTTTTTTGCGGATGCGCTTCAGCTTCTTCAGGTGTTAATTGACCTGCCTTGAGTAACTCATTGACTAATGAATGATCACTCGTTAATTGGTGGTACTCTTCTCCACGAACCAAGCCGATACGAGAATCACCAATATGAGCATAGATGGCTTGGTTATCAATGATTGCAAGGGCTTCTAGAGTTGTACCCATACCTTTATATGCTTCATCACGCCCCAATTGATAAATCTTTTGATTTTCAATTTCTAGGTGTTCTGCAAACCATTCACGAACTTCATTCACGGTATCGATCTGAGTATCTACCCAGGCAACACCTAAATCCGTTACTGCCATCTCACTGGCAATATTACCTGCTCGGTGTCCTCCCATCCCGTCAGCCAAGATAATCATCGTACGACCGGCACGGTTGACAAAAAGATTAACATAGTCTTGATTATTTGTACGTTTCTGACCCACATCTGTTAATAATGAAATCTCCATTGTGTCAGTTCCTTCCTAATTGGATATCTTACGAAATTGGCTGATAAAGAATCCATCACTTCCATATAATTCTGGAGTGATGAGGATGCAGCCATCTTTTAGGATATCCTTGCATTCGTGTTCTAGTTTAACCTGCTCGAACTCTGGATGACTTTCTAAAAATGCTTGAACCACTTGAAAGTTCTCCTCAGAGACAATAGTGCAGGTACTATAAGTTATTATACCACCTTTACGTAGCGTTTGACAAACACTACCTAATATTTCCAACTGAATTTCCTGTAATGACGCGAAATCAGCAGTGTCTTTGTTGTATTTGATATCTGGTTTCCGACGCAATAGACCAATTCCTGAGCAAGGGGCATCAACAAGAATCTTATCAAATTGATCCTTACCAAAAAACTCGTGAACCTTTCGGGCATCCAATTTTTGTGTTTGAACACGGTCTGCTACGCCTAAACGCTGGGCATTCTCTTGAATCAAAGTGAGTTTATGATCATAGAGATCCAGAGCTGTTACCTGACCTGTCGTGAGATAAGAGGCCATATGGGCTGTTTTCCCACCTGGAGCTGCACAAGCATCCAAAACCTGCTCCTCTCCTTGTAAATCAAGAGTTGGAGCAACCAGTTGACTAGACTCATCCTGAATGGTAATAGCACCTTCAGCAAACAAGTCATGACCAGCAAAATGCCCCTGCTCTTTAACCAGACCAGAAGCTGATAAAGCAGAATCACTTGCATCAAGCAGAGCTTTAATTTCCTCTTTTCGGCTCAAATCTGTCACCCGGATACTGGCTTTATTGCGTTGCAAAAGACTTTCAAAAATCGCTTGCGCTCGCTCTTCTCCATACTCTTCCTTGAGCTTAGAAACTAACCACACTGGCAAAGAGTAGGCGATAGAATCACGCTTGTTCTTACGCTTGATACTAGCAATATCTGGCAAACCTTCTCGCAAGATACGGCGAAGGACTGCATTGACCAATTTTTCGCTACCTTTTTTACGAAGTTTAGCAATTTCTACCGCTTCATTGACCACTGCATGATCAGGAAGCTTATCCAAGTATTGGAGTTGATAGACGCTCATGAGAAGCAAAACATAGAGCCAGCTGTCTAGCTTGTCTCTATCTTCAATAAAGTGAGACAAATACCATTCTAAAGTCAGTTTACGAGCTACGGTTCCATAAACAAGCTCTGTCACCAAACCTTTGTCAGTTACTGACAGTTGACTTCCCTTGAGGTGTTTATTTAAGGCGATATTGGAGTAGGCTTGATTGGCAAAGACATCCTCTAGCACCTTTAAGGCTAAGTTTCTAGCCGTTTCTACTTTAGTCACCAAATCGTTCTCCTACAGCCAAACTTCGTCCAACACCGTTGAGGAAGGAAGCAATGTCCATTTTAGGTTTTCCTGCTGGTTGAACCTGTTTGAGAGATAGAGCTCCTTCTGCCGTTGCGACAATCAATTCTTTCTTACCGATGGAGAGTATCTCACCCGGATTCCCCTGACCTTCTACAGGCAAAGCTTCATAGATTTTGAAGCGTTCTCCCTTGAGGAAGGTATGAGCAACTGGCCATGGATTCATCCCACGGATTTGGTTGAAAAGTTGACGGTTGGTCTTGTTCCAGTCCAATTTTTCTTCCTCTGGTTTAATATTTGGTGAGAAAGTTACTTGGTTTGGATCTTGCGGTTGAGGCTGAATTTCACCAGCTATATAATCAGGTAGAGTATCCAAAAGCAAATCACGCCCAACAATGGCCAATTTTTCGAACAAGGTACCAACATTGTCCTCGTCAGTAATGGGAATACTGCGACGAGAAATCATGTCCCCTGCATCCATTTCCTTGACCATTTCCATAATGGTTACTCCTGCTTCTTCATCACCTTGAATCAAGGCATAATGGATAGGAGCTCCACCACGGTGCTTTGGAAGAAGCGAAGCATGAACGTTGACTGCAAAATCCATGCTATCAAGGAGTTTACTTGGGAGAAATTGTCCAAAAGCTGCAGTCACAATCCCGTCAGCTCCCAAATTCATGATAGCTTCCATTTCTGGACTACCTGATAATTTTTCTGGTTGGTAGATAGGTAGGCCTGCCTCTTTGGCAGCTTGTTTCACTGGGGTTTCTTGGATGACTTTTTTACGCCCAACTGCGCGATCTGGTTGTGTTACAACAGCTACAATCTCGTAGCGGTCATCTGACAAAAGCCCCTTTAAAACAGTTGCTGAAAAATTGGGAGTTCCCATAAAGATTAGTTTTGTCATCTTTTCTCCTTCTATAAAAATTGTTGCGGTTCGTGGTCAATACTGAGACGAAGTTCGCTATTTTCACGTTCTTGAGTTAGGGCTAAGACCTGATTAAGGGTAGAAGCCAACTCATCTTCTAAACGGTATTTAATCAAAATTTGGTAATGATAGAGGTTATGAGTACGAGCGATAGGTTTTGGCGTCGGACCTAGAATTACACTAGCATCCGATAAACCTGACCGCAAAATCTCCATGACTTGATAAGCACGTCTAAGAACCTCTTCTTCTTTTTTATGAGATAAGGTGATTCCAATAGTAAAATAATAAGGTGGATAACCCAACTGACGTCTGATGCCCATTTCATAGGCATAGAAACCTTCGTAGTCCTGGTCCTTGGCAAATCGTATAGCATAGTGCTGAGGATTATAGGACTGAATCAAAACCTGTCCAGCCTTTTCAGCACGACCGGCGCGACCTGCCACCTGGGTCAAGAGTTGGAAGGTTCTCTCAGAAGAACGGAAATCAGGCAGGTTCAAGGCTGTGTCCGCATTGAGAACACCAACCAAGGTCACATTTGGAAAATCCAAGCCCTTGGCAATCATCTGGGTTCCTAGCAATATGTCCGCCTCACCATTGCCAAATTGTTCAAGTAAAGCTTGGTGACTTCCCTTTTTACGAGTTGTATCCACATCCATGCGTAGAATGCGTGCCTCTGGAAAGAGTTCCGCTAGCTCATCATAAGCCTTCTGTGTCCCCGTTCCATAATAGCGAATGCTACGACTCTGACAGTTTGGACAGACATGAGGGATCTCCTTAGAAAAACCACAATAATGACAATTCATAGTCTTAGTATCCATATGCAGCGTCAAGGAAATATCACAGTTTGGACAGGTATCCACGGTCCCACATTCCCGGCACATGACAAAGCTAGAATAACCACGACGATTGAGCATGAGAACAACCTGCTCTTTTTTATCCAATCGATCTTGAATAGCCTCAATTAGTGGTGGTGTAAAGTTAGATGTTTCATTTTGCCCGATATAGTCCCGAAAGTCAATCACTTGAACTTCAGGAATACTGGCTAAAGGATTGGCCCTTTGCGTCAGGCGGAGATGTTGATAAACACCCTTGCCAGCACGCGCACGGCTTTCTAGACTCGGTGTTGCAGAACCAAGGACTAGAGCAGCTTGATTGTGCTGAGCTCTTAAAATGGCCACATCTCTAGCATGATAACGAGGATTGCTGTCTTGCTTGTAGCTGGCCTCGTGCTCCTCATCGATAATGATTACCCCTAGATTTTTCAAAGGTGCAAAAATGGCAGACCTAGCACCAACAACTACCTGGGCTTCTCCTCGCTCCACCTTGCGCCATTCGTCATACTTTTCACCATTGGATAAACCTGAATGGAGAATGGCTACTTTATCACCAAAACGAGCAATGAAACGCTCTGTCATTTGAGGTGTCAAAGAGATTTCTGGGACTAAAACGATAGCTGTTTTCCCCATATCCAAGGCTCCTTGGATAATCTGCAAGTAAACCTCCGTTTTCCCACTTCCTGTGATTCCTTGTAGAAGAAATGGAGGATGTTCTTTCCCAATCGCTCCAACAACCGCCTCACAGGCTTCTTTTTGTTCTGGATTTAACTCTAAAGATTGGCTAGATTCAATTCCTTCAAAGTAGGCAGCTGAACGTTGGACTTCCTTTTGCACGATGGTGATAGCACCATGTTCCACAAAGAAGTTAACTTGTTCGCGTGAGTAATGTTCTAACAAAGTAGCCAAAGGGGTACTTTCTGGATGTGCTACTAAATAATCTCGCAGTTCCAATTTCTTCTTGGCACGGTTTGAGATTTCTAGCTTTTCTAGTTTGTCACGATTCACTTCAACCCAAGACTGCGTCTTAACTTTCTTCTGGTCTACAGCCTGATACTCTAGCTTCAAGAGCCCTTTTCGGGTCAAACGCATCATCTCAGCTTGCTTTTCTAGGTCGAGAGATGAAAATGCTAAAGACTCCTGCATACCAAACAAACGATGTCTGTCTTCTTGACTCAAGCCTTCCAGAGGATAGAGGATCTTATCATAGCTAGAGTTCAAAAACCCAGGAAGCATAGCTTTTAGAATAGAAATTTTGTATGAAAAAACTGACTTACGTAGTTCTTCAGCTAGCCAGAGTTGTTCCTCCGTTAAAACAGGAGAAAAATCCAGCACCTCAGCAATCTCTTTCAAGTCATCGTCTGCCACTTCCTCATCATTTTCTTGTTCAATTCCAAGAACTATCCCTTGAATCAAGCGATTGGCCTTTCCAAAGGGAACGTGGACTCGCATGCCGACTTCCAACATATCTTTAAATTCTTCAGGAATCTTGTAACTATAGGGTTGGTCCGTCTGCATCAAGGGAACATCGACAATGATTTTTGCAATAGCCATATCCTCACCTCCTTCTCTTCTTAAATCGTTCCAATTGATTGAGTATTCTTGCAATAGAAAAAATAAGATTGAGTCCCCCCAACCTTAAATTTTTTCACCTTCTTCTTTTTCTTTCGCGATTTGCTCTTTGATTTTCTTTTCTTCTTCTTCTCTCAATCGTCTTTCTTCTTCGATACGACGACGAACAGCTTCTCGTTTTCCTTCTGGATCTGGGTGGATGGTTACATTCCCTGATTCAATTTCTTCCAAGGCACGAAGTGTAGATTTTTCAGATTTGAATTCTTGTGTTGGAGTTGCTCCAGCTTCTAATTCGTGAGCACGTTTTGCTTCCAAGATTACGAGTGAATATTTTGATGGAACCTTGTCAAGTAAGGTATCGATAGAGGGTTTAAGCATCATTTGTTTGTACCTGTTTTCTATAGTTTATCGAATAGTCGGAGACTTTGGTAGCATATCCTGATAGTGACCGATAACACGATCTACACGGAAATGTTCTGCTTCAATCACACGTTTGACACGTTCTGCGGCCAGAGGAACATGGTCATTGACAATAGCATAGTCATACTCACGCATCAAAGCAATTTCTTCTTTGGCTTTTTCGATACGCTGTGCGATCACTTCTGCACTATCTGTACCACGGCCTACGAGACGGTCTTGCAATTCTTCCAAATCTGGTGGTGTCAAAAAGATAAAGACTGCATCTGGAACTTTTTTCTTGACCTGGAGAGCCCCTTGTACTTCAATTTCAAGGAAGACATCGATTCCCTTATCAAGGGTTTCATTGACATAGGTCAGAGGAGTACCGTAGTAGTTACCCACATACTCTGCATACTCTAACATCTGTCCTTGACGGATCAATTCTTCAAATTCTTCACGCGTACGGAAGAAATAATCAACACCGTCTACTTCACCTGGACGTTGCGCCCGCGTTGTCATAGATACAGAATATTGGAATTGATTTTCAGAACTCTCAAAAATTTCTCGTCTAACCGTTCCTTTTCCAACTCCTGAAGGACCTGAAAAAACGATTAGTAAGCCACGGTCTGCCATGATGTCTCCTTTGGATAGTTTGTGAAATGACTTGAAAATTCATCAGAATTCACTATGTAAAGCCATTTCTGCTTACTACAATCTTTCTATCTAGTGTAACAAAAAAGCAGTAATTTTTCAACTGCTCTTTCTTATTTATTTTGCATAATCAACTGCACGAAGTTCACGAATCACGGTTACCTTGATATTTCCTGGGTAATCGAGATTACTTTCAATTTTCTCACGAACTTTGTGAGCTAAGATTGTGACCTTGTCGTCCTTGATTTGACCTGGGTTCACCATGATACGGATTTCACGACCGGCTTGAAGGGCAAAGCTATTTTGAACTCCTTCAAAGCTATTAGCGATTTCTTCCAAATCATGGAGACGTTTGATGTAGCTTTCAAGTGATTCGCTACGAGCTCCTGGACGGGCTGCACTTAAAGCATCCGCTGCAGCAACGATAACTGCGATTACACTTTCAGGCTCTACATCTCCGTGGTGACTAGCAATTGTATTGATCACAACTGGATGCTCCTTGTACTTACGAGCCAATTCTGTACCAATCTCAACGTGGCTGCCTTCTACCTCACGGTCAATAGCTTTCCCGATATCGTGGAGGAATCCTGCACGACGAGCAAGTGCGGCATTTTCACCAAGTTCGCTAGCCATGATACCAGCCAACTTAGCCACCTCAATCGAGTGACGCAAGACATTTTGTCCGTATGAAGTACGGAACTGTAAGCGACCCATGATCTTCATCAAGTCTGGGTGAAGGTTCGGTGCCCCGATTTCATAGGCTGCGGCTTCACCATATTCACGAATACGGTTATCAATTTCTTGACGGTTTTTCTCAACCAACTCTTCGATACGAGCTGGGTGAATACGTCCATCCTTGAGCAAGGTTTCCATCGTCATACGGGCAATCTCACGGCGGATAGGATCAAAACCTGACAAGGTTACCACTTCTGGCGTATCATCAATGATGACATCAACCCCTGTCAAACTTTCAAAGGTACGGATGTTACGCCCTTCACGACCAATGATACGACCTTTCATGGTATCATCAGGCAGATGAACTGTTGAGTTGGTAGACTCAGCTACATACTCACCAGCAATTCTCTGCATGGCTTGGGACAAGATATCCTTAGCAAGCTTATCTGAACGTTCCTTGACTTCTTGCTCTGCCTCACGAATGCGGCTAGCAATTTCCTTTGTCAAGTCTTCTTCTGTTTGGGCTAAGATAATATCTTTCGCCTCTGACTGTGTCAGACTTCCGACACGCTCAAGTTCAGCTTGCTTTTGCTTTTCAATTTCCTCTAGTTGCTCTTCACGTGCATCAAGGTTTTTTGCTCTATCAGAAATACTTTGTTCTTTTTGTTCAAGTGTTTTTTCTTTGTTCGTCAAATTATCGTCCTTACGGTCAAGGCTCGTAGCTCTCTCCGTCAAACGACTTTCGATTTGCTTGAGTTCTTGACGCTCCGACTTAAATTCAGCGTCCACTTCTTCGCGGTATTTTCTGGCTTCTTCTTTAGCCTCCAATAGTGCTTCTTTTTTAAGGGATTTGCTTTCGCTTTTAGCTTCATTGAGTAATAAATCCGCTTCGCGCTCAGCTTGTCCTCGTAAATTAGTTGCTTCTTGTTCAGCATTTAAAAGCATCAACTCTGCAGCCTCTTGTGATGATTTCATCTTGACTGAGATGCTGACATATCCAATGACTAAACCAATGATGACGGCAAAAACAACTATAACAATCGCCATAATTTCCATGTTTTTACCTCAATTTATTTGTTTATCTGAATGACATGCATTCTTATACATTTTACCACAAAAAAATATTTTTAACAAACCTTAAATGGAAGTTGTTTTAGTTATTTTTAGGAGCAATATCTTCATTTTCCTTAGTAAAATAAGCTTCTTAAACCTAACTATTTTATAAAAGAATTTTTTTGCAAAAAATAAGAAAAAAGTCCACCTCACAGTAGACTTAGTTTGTTTCTATTCTAATCGGCGCTCTTCCGAAATTCTGCTCAGCTATACTTGGGTGTCCTTGTTGGTAGATCTGGTCTGCCTTTTGGGTCATCGCATCCCAGGGTTCTTTGCCGATTCGACTAACTAAATGGACCTGCTCTTTCAGGGACTTGAGATGTTGTCTGCCTTTTTCGGTAAACCCAAGGACGTGAATACCTTCTGGCAAGTCACTTTCTCTGGCTTGCACCAAGATATAGGTCAAGAGGCGTCGCACACGCGCTTTTGTGTACCGTTTGGTAGCAACTACCCCGACCAATTCGTCAACAGACTTAGCTGTTTTAATGGCATCCTTGATCCGCACTGCCATTTCTTGATTGACCTGATAAATGTTAGTTAGGTCAGGATTTGACAAGATTTGATAGCGTAAGAGTGAAAAATAATCTTCCCAGCTCACCTTACTAGCATTTTCAAACAGCTCAACAGTTGGCATAAAGCGTTCTAAGAAATCTTGGTCTGATTGATGCTGACGGAGGGCTGTTGCAGATGCAAAGTCCACATCCTTGTCCACAGAATGGTATCCAGCTCCCTGACGTTGAATTGGATGAAGTTTGATATCTCTCCCAGCAACTGCCTTGGCATAAGCGAGAGCAAGGACATGATTGGGCGTATCACCAGAAAAATCAAGGCCTGCAAATTCCTTCCACATAGCTTGGGTTTTCTGAGGGTAGGAGAGGGAGTCAGGCAGTTTATCCACAAAATCTTCCATCTCTTGACCACGCTCTGCATATAAGTCAGCGATCTTTTGATAATCCAGAACTTCCTCTGTCCCAAAGGCTAGAGTATCAATTCCCAAACGAGCCAATATATATACTGCCCCTTGTCCAAAGAAATCCGCTGCTTGTACACTGACTAAAAAGGGCAATTCTATTACCAAGTCTGCTCCATTCTCCAGCGCCATCTGGGCCCGAGTCCACTTATCCACGATAGCAGGCTCTCCTCTCTGCATGAAATTCCCAGACATGGCCACGATTTTCAGCCCATCTGCCTGTTCCAGCAGGTATTTGTGGCCATTATGAAAAGGATTGAACTCTGCGATAATACCTGTAATGGTCATGATATTCTCCTATTTTTGTGCCACAAAAAACCAACGAGTACTGGTATCTGTAGGCTCCTTATCCTCAAAGTCTGCGTAGAGTTTGAAGGATTTGAAACCAGCCTGCTCCAGTAAAATATCATAGGTCAAAACTTCGTATGTACGCTCCTCATGCACCTCATCATGACGACTAAAGGAACCATCCGCTTCCTTGATAAAAAAGGTCAACTCATGCACGATAGAATGTGGAGCTTCGTCCTCGTAGGTATCCCAAAGCATAGCGAAGTCTTCCGCATTTTCATGATAAGAATAGCCTGGGAAGACATCATCAGTCTGGTAGGTCGAATGCACATCAAAGATAAAGACACCATCTTCATTGAGGGCATTATAAACTTCCTTAAAGACGTCTCCAACCTCCACTTCGTCCTGCATATAGCAGATAGAGTCAGAGTAGCAGGTCACAAAGTCGTATTTACCTGCCTTGGATAAATCCAGCATATTGCCTTCAATGAAATCAATCTTTTGCTTGGCTGAAGCTGCTCTCTTTTCAGCAATCTTCAACATATCCGAGCTTAAATCAAGCCCAGTCACATCAAAACCAGCTTGAGAAAAGCGAACGGACTGGATGCCTGTACCACAAGCCAGCTCCAAGAGTTTCTTTCTCTCCTTAGTCTTAGGCAAATGACGGAGGGAAAAATCCGTCCACTTGTCGTATAAACTATTATCCATGACTGCATCGTAAACAGCCGCAAAAGTTTCATAAGTAGCCATAATTAAGATACAAAGAGCGTTAAAAGCAAGGAGAAAATAGGAAACTTTCTGCTGTATCGTCAGATACAAAGAAAGTTTATCTTTTTCTCGCAGCTTTTAGCTCGTGTTCAGTTTCAAGATGAACAAAACACGACGCTCTTACCTTTCAATCAATTTTTCTAAAATAAGCAAATAAAACCCAGTTGACTGCAACTGAGTTCAATTGTAACGCTATAGTCTTTTCGTTTACTTTTAGTACTAGGCAACGAATTGCAGGCATAACTAAAGTTAGGCAAAATGAGTTAACGCCGTAATAAAAGATAAAGGAAGAGACTATAAAGTTTCTGAGAGGTCTACAGAGGCAGCCTCATGCCATAGTTTTTCTAGGTTATAGTGGGCACGCATTTCTTCTGAGAAGATATGCACTACGACACCACCGAGGTCAAGTAAGACCCAGCCACCAGCTGCATCGCCTTCAACATGGCTACCTTTAAAGCCTGCTTGAGCTACTTTTTCACGGATATTATCAGCGATAGCATCCAACTGACGGCTATTCATAGAGCTAGTGATAACAAAATAGTCTGTCACGCTGGTCAATTCTTGCACGTCAAGTGCGAGAATATCCTCCGCACGTTTCTCATCAGCCGCTTTCACGACTAGTTCTAGTAATTCTTTTTCGTTCATTTAGTCCTCTTTCAAATAGTGCACATAGGCGTTATAGGTTTCAAGGGTTTGGGGATAGATAGGCAATCTCTGATGAGCTAAATGCTCCACGGTATGAGCTGTCTCGTAAGCTACCGCCTTATTTAGTGATAGTTCAGCAATCTCACGCGCCTGGTCCACACCTGGAAAGGTACGATTGTGCTCGATATAGTCTGCGACGTAGATAACCTTGTCAAGGTCTGTCATCTGACTAGCTCCTACCGTATGGATTTCAATAGCACGTAGGATTTCAGGATCATGCAAATCCAAATCTTCCTGAATCTTGTAGATGCCAACCATACCATGCCAGACATTATTGCCCCAGTTTTTGAGGTCAGGATCTAGCTGATGACGGTCAATCAAGTCTAGAAATTCCTGGTCTGACAACTTTTTAGCATAGTCATGAAGGAGCCCTGCTAGACCTGCTTTCTCGGCATCCACTCCGAATCGCTCTGCTAATTCAATAGCTGCGCGCTCTACACCCAAACAATGGGTCAAACGTTTCTCGGGTAGAAGCTCTGCCATTTTTTTCAATAATTCCTCACGGGAACAGTTAATATAGTCCTGGTATGCCATTAGTAAAGTCCTTCTTTCTCGATATAGTCTAATACAGGCTTAGGTAGGAGAAAGTTAGGTGTGCGTCCTTGGGCAATGAAATCACGCACCATGCTGGATGAAATATCCATAAGAGGTACATCTACCCAGATAACTGGGTAAGAAGTCCCTGCCTTGTAACGTGGACGTTGAACCCCTACAAACTGAACTAGTTCCACCAACTCATCAATTCGATACCATTTAGGCAGATAGTCTACCATATCTGCACCGATAATGAAATAGTAATCTGTATCTGGATCCTTCTCTGTTAGAAGCTTCATGGTGTCGTAGGTGTAGGAAATACCCTTACGCTCTAGTTCTACGGTCTCAATAGCTAGACCTTCGATTCCATCAATCGCCAATTCTAACATCTTGAGGCGATGGTGTTCAGGAATGGTTTCCTTTTTATCTACGTGAGGTGGTTGGTATTCGGGCATGAGCAGAACCTGATCCAATCCCAACTGTTGGCGCACTTGATCTGCAACAATCAGATGGGCATTGTGAACAGGGTTAAAATTTCCACCCAAAATACCGACTTGTTTCCGTTTTTTATCCTTGATTTCTGGCTCTAACTCCACTTTTGTAAAGGGAGTTAATAATTCGATTGCCATAGGTTAATCTCCTTTACTCTTCTGTAAAAACAGTCTTGGGAGTATCGTTCTTAGATTTCTTTGACTTTTTTAGAAATCTTGCGATTTTCTTTCTTGCTTGATTGTTTATACAAAATCAAGATGCGTCCGATTTTTTGAACTGTGTCCACACCGATTTCTTCTTCCAAGATTTCAGCTACTTCGTGGATATTCTCATCTGTGTTTTGCAAGAGAGTAACCTTGATCAATTCACGGGCATCAAGTGCCTGACGAACACTGGTTTTGATTTGGTCGTTGAGGCCATTCTTCCCGATTTGGATGATGGGTTTGAGGGTATGTGCCTGGCTGTTGAGGAAGGCACGTTGTTTCGATGTTAATGACATATTTTCTTTAAAAGAGTTTTTTATACTTTTCTGAAGTGGTGACGGACGTCAGCAAAGTCCTTCGGACTTTCATGACTAAAATTTGAGCCTAAGGTCTCAAATTTTCCGCAGTTGGTACAATCACTTGTACCAACTAACACCACAGCGAAAAGTATCTTCTATGGGCTCGCCATGCTCACATTTATAAAGATAACTCTTTCCTTTCTGTGTTTAAATAATAGCTTTTCGTGTGACGACTGCGACGCCTTCTGGTGCCCAGACGGCGACTTTAGCAGTTCCTGTTACACGAATCCAGCCTAGTCCTGAAATAACTAGGTCTGTCTTGTCCTTGATAGTAAAGACATGTTGGACCAGTTTTGGAAAATCTTCTTTTTCCTTGCTATTTGGAGGTGTGAGAAGGGTTCCCAGGTGCTTGTCGTAAAAAACACTGGCCCCTTCAAGCTTGGTGCGGTGAAGTTTGAGTTCATTGTCAAAGAAAGCTGTGAAACCTTGCTTTTCTCCTGCAATAAAGTCAAAGCGTCCCAAGCCACCTAAAAACAGGGTTTGTTCAGGGTTTAGCTGATAGGTTTTGGGTTTGATTTCTTTTTTAGGACTGACATACTTGAGATTTTTAGCCGTCAAGTAGTGAGCCATCTGATGACGGTGTATAATCCCCGGTGTATCATAGATATAAGATCCGTCATCAAGCGGAATCTCAATCTTGTCCAAGGTTGTACCCGGGAATCGAGATGTCGTGATGACATTCTGATCACCTGTGATTTCCTGGATGATGGCATTGATAAGGGTTGATTTCCCAACATTGGTCACGCCGACCACATAGACGTCACGTCCCTTACGGTATTGCTCAATCTTGTCGATTACTTCTCTAATAGCATGCTTGTTTTGTGCTGAAGTCAGGACAACATCCACAGGACGAAGACCTTCTTCGTGAGCACGCTCCATTAGCCAGTGTGTTACCTTGCTGTCCTTAACAGACTTAGGCAAGATGTCTTTTTTATTTCCAACCAAGAGCACATCATTACCTGAGACAAAGCGTGGCAAACCTGGGATAACAGAGCCATTGAAGTCAAAAATATCAATGACATTGACCACCAAGGCATCACTGTCTCCTACCTCGTGCAAGAGTTTGAGGAAATCATCATCTGTCAACTGCACATCTGTAATTTCATTATAGTGACGAAGACGGAAACAACGCTGGCAATAAACTTCTCCAGTTTCCAAACCTTTTTCAAGTGCTGACTGAGGTGTAAAACCCAAACCAGTCTTATCTTCCGTCTGAATGGTTGCTCCACAACCAATACAGAGAATTTCTTCCATAGTTAAATTCCTTTTTTATAAGTAATAGGTCCGTACTTTTCAGTGATTTGCTTCATAACACGACGTTCACGAGCTCGGTTGATTTGCGTTTTGATGGAATCGTGCCGCACCAAGGGTTTAACCAAAATCGAGCGAATTCCTGCACGGTGAGCTGCACGAATGTCTGTCATGAGCTGGTCCCCAACCATGACCACTTCGTTTTTCTCATAGTGGAATTCTTTCATCGCTCGATCAATCCCGAAAGTGAAAGGCTTCAAAGCCCAGTAAACATAATCAATTCCAAATTTTTCAACTGCTCGTTGAACACGTTTCTTAGAATTGTTTGAGACTACGATAATGCGAATCCCTGCATCACGAAGGTCGTGCAACCATCGTTTCATCTCTGGAGTCCCGTCAGGGTTATTCCAAGCAATGAGAGTGTTATCTAAATCCACCAAAACAGCTTTGATCCCTTGGTTTTTCAGGCTTTGGACTGTCAAATCATAAACTGCTTCTACAGCAAAATCTGGCATGTAATTTTCAATCGCCATTCTGGCTCCTTCTCTTTTATTTTCTAGTAATTTTCTTCAGCCATTGAGATAAGGCTGCCCATAAAATCAAGCTAGCCATTAAGATATAAATCCAAGCATTTGGCTCTTCTGTAAATGGTAGAGGAACATTCATTCCGAAGAAACCTGTAATAACCGCAAGTACTGCTAGTAAGACGGAGATAATAGTCAAAACTGTCAAACTATCATTCAGGTTATTGTTTAGGATGTTGTTGTAAGAAGATGAGAGTTGTTGCAAGACTTGAGAAATCAAGTCTGTCATAGACACCAACTGATGGGCTTCAATCATTGCATCATCAAACTGCTCTCGTTCGACTTCATTAAATCTCCGATAAAGAGCATGGCCCTGGATATGTTCTAAGAGGAGTCGATTTTGTTTTGCCGCTGCTGTTAAGTAAACCATACCAGTCTCCAAGTCAGAGAGGGCGAAGAGATTTTTCTTTGTTGTTCTCTGACGAAGTAAGCTGTTGACTTCATCTTTACTCTTATCCATCTTTTCAATGATTGGATAATAGGCGTTACTAATGATTTCTAGACTAGCAAAAAGAAATTTGTAAATAGAAAGCAACTCATGGCTATCCAGATAAGCTAACATCTGATCAATGACATAAGCATTCTTATGGTTGCTGATGGTAATCATTCGTTTGTTTTCAACGATAAAAGTCATAGGAATAGCTTCATAGTATTCTTTGTCTTTCTCAAGGTCCAGAACATTATAGATAAAGGTCACAGTCCCATTTTCACGGTTATAGTCCATGTGGGCTCGTTCATTTCTATCCAGAGCATATTCGATGGTTTCCTTATCCAAACCATAGATTTCAGATAAATCTTCAAGATTTTTAATTTTTTCGATATCAAGATTTATCCAGGTACAACCATTTCCTAATTGTTTATCTAAAACCATCATTTCTCCTCTGTCAAACTCCCTCCATTATACCATAAATCAAGGGAAATTTCAGTTCTACTCTTCTCTTGAAAAATTGCTAACCACAGTGATATTACGGTTGGGGACAAAGTGAAGAGCCTGGTCTTCGCCTCTTAGTTGAGTAGTTCGAATTCCAACACTAACTACTTTCCCCGATACAGTAATAGGACCATTTGTCAAAACAACTTCATCTCCTACATCCAACTGGCGTTCAAAGAGAATAAAGAAACCATTGATAACATCTGATAAGAAGCCCTGCGCCCCCATACCAATTGCAACCCCAGCAATCCCAGCACCAGCTAGTAAACTTGATACAGGAAGTCCTAGGATAGACAAAATGCAGTAGACTAAAAAGAAATAAAGAGTGTAATTAAAAATATTTTCTAATAAACGAGAGATTGTCTTTTGTCTTCCTGCATCACGATTTGAATACTTAAGTGAAGGTTTCACAATTTTTTTGACAGCCGTATGGAGGAGCTTTTTAGCTATGTAAAATAGCACAAATAAAATCAAAAGAGAAATCACTTTCGTTAAGAGATTCTCAAATACCGTTGTTAAATCTAGCTTATTAAAATAACTTCTAAAAAATTCTTGCATGTAAAACTCCTTTCTAATTATTATACCACAAAACGATAGAGCTATGATATTTATAAATATGCGTTTTCATTATGTAAATTTACATTTTCGCTTGATTTTCAAGTATCTTTATACTATAATCGTTACTATTACTCAAAAAAGAGAAGTGTATGAGAAGAATCATTAACGCCTGGAATAAATCAAGTCTTATCAAACGAATCCTGATTGGAATACTTCTTGGAACTCTACTTGGATTACTTTTCCCAAATTTACCAAGAATTGGACTCCTAGGTGAGCTTTTTGTTGGTGGACTCAAGGCAATCGCGCCAATTCTAGTATTTTTCCTTGTTGCTAATGCTATTTCTCAACACCGAAAAGGAAAGACTACAAATATAAAAACTGTTATTCTCTTGTATTTGCTTGGAACCTTTGCAGCAACTCTGGTAGCAGTTTTCATGAGCTTTCTCTTTCCTATTCAGATTAGCTTAACAACTGCCACAACAACTGAAGTGACTTCCCCAAATGGTATTGGACAAGTTCTGAGCAATCTTCTATTAAAATTGGTTGACAATCCTCTAAACGCTATCATCCAAGCTAATTACATCGGTATCCTATCTTGGGCTATTGTCTTTGGAATTGCTATGAGAGAGGCTAGTAGTCACAGCAAAGATCTTTTGAAAACCATGTCGGATGTCGTTTCTAAGATTGTTGGCTGGATTATTAATTTAGCACCTTTTGGTATCCTCGGATTAGTCTTTCAAACTATTTCGGATCAGGGAATTGCCAGCCTAGCCAACTATGGTATTTTACTGGGACTTTTAATTGCAACTATGCTTATAGTGGCTCTAGTCATCAATCCACTGATTGCCTTTCTATTCATGAAGAGAAATCCCTATCCACTAGTTTTGAAATGTCTACGTGTCAGCGGTGTTACAGCATTCTTCACGCGTAGCTCTGCTGCGAATATCCCTGTTAATATGAAACTCTGTGAAGATCTCGGTCTTAATCCAGATACTTATACAGTTTCTATTCCACTAGGTTCAACCATCAATATGGCTGGTGCGGCAGTTACCATTAACGTTTTGACCTTAGCCACTGTTAATACTTTAGGAATTTCAGTTGATTTTGCAACTGCTTTTGTGCTCAGTATTGTCGCAGCTATCTCTGCCTGCGGAGCCTCTGGAATTGCTGGTGGCTCCCTTCTACTCATCCCTGTCGCCTGCAGTCTCTTTGGTATTAGCAACGATATTGCCATGCAAGTTGTTGCAGTCGGTTTTGTCATTGGTGTTGTCCAAGACTCTTGTGAAACAGCCCTCAATTCTTCGACAGATGTCCTCTTTACTGCAGTTGCAGAATATGCAAGTCGGAAGTCTTGACCTATTTAAAATTCCTTTTATAATAAGTAGTATAACTATTATTCATTTGGAAAGTATTCTATGTCTATCACTCAACGTACTTTAAAATTAGTCCTGGCAACCTGCTTTGCCTGTTTTCTAGCCTACTTTTTTGATTTGTCATCAGCTGTTTCAGCTGGTATCATTGCTATCTTGAGTCTTTCTGATACTCGAAGAAGTACGATCAAGCTAGCTAGAAATCGCCTTTTTTCAACTCTCCTTGCTCTTCTGGTTGGTGTCATAACTTTCCAACTGACTGGCTATCATATCTGGAGTTTTGGACTCTACTTAGCAATCTATGTTCCTCTAGCCTATAAACTGGGTTGGGAAATTGGAATTACTCCTAGTAGCGTCCTGGTCAGCCATCTCTTAATCCAACAATCAACAGCACCAGCACTTTTACTGAATGAGCTCTTACTCTTCCTAATCGGTACTGGCTTTGCACTTCTGGTCAATCTCTATATGCCTTCACGTGAAAAAGAAATTCAACATTATCATACTCTTGTTGAAGAAAAACTCAGAGATGTTCTTCTACGGCTTTCTTACTATCTGAAAAGAGGGGATGGTCGAAATCAAGCTCAACTAGTCAACGAACTTGATCAACTACTTGAGGATGCTCTTAAGTTAGTTTACCTCGATCACTCTGACCATCTCTTTCACCAGACAGATTATCATATCCACTACTTCGAGATGCGACAAAGACAAACGCGTATCTTAAGAAATATGGCTCAACAGATTAACACATGCCAACTAGCCGCTAGTGAGAGTTTGATTGTCGCTCAGCTCTTTTCAAAAACAGCTAGCCAACTGAGTCAAACCAATCCAGCCTACGACTTATTGAATGATATTGAGAGCTACCTTCAGGTGTTTCGCAATCGATCTCTCCCTAAAACTAGAGAAGAGTTTGAGACACGAGCAACCCTATTACAACTCTTTCGTGAATTAGAACATTTTATCCAGATAAAAGTAGATTTCTACAACCGTTATTCTGACAAAAACAGTAACAAATAAAAACTTCTATCGGCAAACTAGTTGCTGATAGAAGTTTTTTGTTATGAATAGATTTAACTTTCGCGCTTCTTTCGAATCGACATGAGACTGATATCTCTCAAACTAAAGTAAGTAAGAGCCAGCATTCCCAATGTTATATAGATTTCTGCTGGAAGTTGGAAGATCTGTAGAGCCGACAGCATCAATAAAATCAAGAGAGCAACCAATCCGAAAACCAGAATAACAACGTTGACTGTTCCCTTAATACTTTGAGGGGTCGCAAAGATATAGAGTAAGAGTAATAAAATCCCTATGATTAGATAGACCATCTTTATCTCTTTCTAGCTCTTATTCAGCTGATTTTTTCTTTTTGTTTGCTTTCTCACGCTCTGCCTTGTTAAGGATTTGTTTACGCAAACGAATCGATTCAGGCGTTACTTCCATGTACTCATCGTCGTTCAAGAACTCAAGTGATTCTTCAAGTGTCAAGATACGAGGAGTTTTGATAACCGCTGTTTGGTCCTTGGTAGCTGAACGAACGTTAGTCATTTGTTTTGCTTTCGTGATATTAACAGTCAAGTCATTTTCACGAGAGTTTTCACCGATGATCATTCCTTCGTAAACCTCAGTACCTGGGTTAACAAAAATAGTACCACGTTCTTCGATAGACATGATTGAGTAGGTTGTTGCCTTACCAGCATCGATAGAAACAAGAGCACCACGGTGACGTCCACCGATTTCACCTGGAATCAATGGCAAGTATTGGTCGAAGGTATGGTTCATGATACCGTAACCACGAGTCATTGACAAGAACTCAGTTGAGTATCCAATCAAACCACGCGCAGGAACTAGGAAGACCAAACGAGTTTGACCGTTACCAGTTGAGATCATATCCAACATTTCACCTTTACGTTCAGAAAGACTTTGGATAACAGAACCTTGGTATTCTTCTGGTGTGTCGATTTGCACGCGTTCAAATGGTTCACATTTGACACCATCAATTTCTTTTACGATAACTTCTGGACGAGACACTTGAAGCTCATAACCTTCACGACGCATAGTCTCGATAAGGATTGACAAGTGCAATTCCCCACGTCCTGAAACCGTCCATTTATCTGGTGAGTCTGTTGGGTCTACACGAAGAGATACGTCTGTTTGTAACTCAGCTTGAAGACGTTCTTCAACCTTACGAGAAGTCACCCATTTTCCTTCACGACCAGCAAATGGTGAGTTATTAACCAAGAAAGTCATTTGAAGAGTTGGTTCATCGATGTGAAGAACTGGAAGAGCTTCAACTGCATCTGTTGGAGTGATTGTTTCCCCAACGAAAATGTCTTCCATACCTGATACGGCAATCAAATCACCAGCCTTAGCTTCTTGGATTTCACGACGTTCCAAACCAAAGAAACCAAAGAGTTTTGTAACACGGAAGTTCTTGGTTGTTCCGTCAAGTTTAGAAAGGGTAACTTGGTCCCCAACCTTGACTGTACCACGGAAGACACGTCCGATACCAATACGTCCTACGAAGTCATTGTAGTCAAGAAGTGATACTTGGAATTGAAGAGGCTCATCTGAGTTATCGATTGGAGCTGGAATGTGGTCGATAATGGTGTCAAAGATTGGCGCCATAGTCTTTTCTTGGTCTGCTGGATCATCTGACAATGAAGATGTTCCGTTGATCGCTGAAGCATAGACTACTGGGAAGTCAAGCTGATCATCATCTGCACCAAGTTCGATGAAAAGTTCCAAAACTTCATCCACTACTTCTGCTGGACGAGCTGATGGCTTATCGATTTTGTTAACTACAACGATAGGCACAAGGTCTTGTTCCAAGGCTTTTTTCAATACGAAACGAGTCTGTGGCATGGTTCCTTCGTAAGCATCTACGACCAAAACAACACCATCAACCATTTTCATGATACGCTCAACTTCTCCACCGAAGTCCGCGTGTCCTGGTGTATCCATGATGTTGATACGAGTTCCGTTGTAGGCAACGGCTGTATTTTTCGCAAGGATAGTAATTCCACGCTCTTTTTCAATATCGTTTGAGTCCATTGCACGCTCAGCTAATTCTGTACGTGCGTCAAGAGTTTCAGATTGTTTTAATAATTCGTCAACGAGGGTTGTTTTCCCGTGGTCGACGTGGGCGATAATCGCGATATTACGGATATCTTCTCTTAATTTTGTCATGATTTCCTCTGTTATATTCAAAAATTTATTTTCTAACTGAGCAATTATACCACAATTTTAAGCAAATGACTTAACTCAAGTAAGTGTAAATGTTTTCAAAAGAAAATTCATGACTTATCTTTTCTTTTCAAAAATCCTGACTTGTGATAAGATAGGCTGGTATGCGTTTAGATAATTTATTAGCCCAGGAAAAAATCAGTCGAAAAGCCATGAAACAGGCTCTTATCAAAAAAGAAATCTTAATAGATGGAGTCCCTGCTACTTCCCTTGCACAGAATGTTGATACGGGATTACAAGAGTTGATTTTTCAGGGTAGAAAAATCCAAGGATATGAGCACACCTATCTCATGCTTCACAAACCAAATGGTGTCGTGACAGCAAGCAAGGACAAGAAGCTCCCAACGGTTATGGACTTACTACCTCAACACCTCCAGTCGGCTCATCTTTACGCAATTGGTCGATTGGATAGAGATACGACAGGGTTGCTCCTCCTAACAGATAATGGCCCTCTAGGTTTTCAACTTCTCCACCCTCAATATCATGTCGATAAAACTTATCAAGTTGAGGTGAACGGCTTGCTCACACCAGATCACATCCAGCAGTTCAAAAATGGGATTGTCTTTCTTGATGGAACTGTCTGTAAACCTGCTCAGCTTGAAATTCTAGCCTCAAGTCTTAGCCACAGTAGAGCCACCATCACCATCTCTGAAGGAAAATTTCACCAGGTCAAGAAAATGTTCCTCTCTGTCGGTGTCAAGGTCATTGCCCTCAAACGAGTTCAGTTCGGGGATTTTCTATTAGACCCTGACCTAGCAGAAGGTCAATATCGGCACTTGAATAAAGAAGAATTGAAAACCATTAAAAAATACTTAGAAAAGAGTAGGTAAAACAAAAAAGCTTTAAAAATAAAGCTTTTTTAATCATCTTTAACTCATGTGTAAGAAAATTCCAATAATCCAGTTAAGAGCAGAAAGAACAATACCTACAATAGACACAATTCTCTCTGTTTTATAATCTAATCCAGATTCTTTTTGAAGTTCGTTAGCATATAAAAAACCAACGATACCTAAACCAATACCTCCCAACGGAAATAACAAACTAAGAATGATAGATAGGATACCCACTATAAGTGGATTTTTCTTCTTTTCTTCCATTTTTCAATAAACTCCTTAAATTTTTTACACATTCATTATATCATAAAAACCGGCTTTATCTATTAGTAACAAGATTTAGAACTATGAAAACCTGTCCCTGAGCTAGAAAGAATTAGAAATGATTAAAAACCACTTAACGAAAAATGGGTAAAACAAAAAAGCTTTAAAAATAAAGCTTTTTTTTGTTAGAATCCTGATTAGTGCATCATCAAAATGACTCCTGCAATCCAGTTAAGGACTGAAATGACAATCCCTACGATATTGAGGATTTTTTCTGTTTTATAATTTAGTCCAGATTGATTTTGATGTGAATTACCCAAAACAAGACCAATAATACCCAAAATCAAACCAACGATTGGAGATAGCAAACCAAGGACGATAGATAGGATACCTAAAACAAGCGATGCCTTTTTCTTTTCTTGCATAATAAAAACTCCTTAAAATTTATATTACTATTATACCATAAAAAATCGGTTTTCTATATTAAACATATGTGACAAGTTGTTTTCACATTGTTAATTAGATTTCACCTTCCCAGTCCAAGAATCCAATCCGTAAGAAAGGATATAGATTTCTGAGAAACCTTGTTTTTTCAAGAAAAGTGCTGCATTGGTCACACGTTGCGCACGTTGGTTCTCATAAAGAAGGACAGGCTTATCCTTGCGAAGCGCTGCAAGACTTGTCTTCAATTGATTTGAAGGGATATTACGAGCTCCAAGGATATGTTTTCTGTGAAAGTCAGCTGGATCACGCAAGTCAATTAACTGACCTGTACGAATCAAAGACTCAAACTCTGCATTGTCTACAATCTTCGCTGCACGACGAATGCGAAGATAGTTGTATCCCATCCATGCTAACATTGCTACGACAAGTCCCCACAAAACCCAAGTTACCATAATACTTAATCTCCATTTTTCTCTAAATAGTCTAATTCTAGTTTGTGCTCTCGGCGCAGAACAGCTTCCGCTTCTAAGTAATCTAGCTTGTCCATCAAGCCTGCATCATAGATTCGAGATAATTCAATCTTCATCAGCTCAATATCATAGAGACGTTTCCCCATGTAGACAATGATACCAAACTGTTTGAGAAATTGTTGCACATCGTAGAGTGTTTTCATAGCTTTTATTTTAGCAAATAATCAGAGTTTTTTCAATAGTTCCCATGGAAGACTATTTTTACTGCTTACTAATTTTCTTGATACTCTGATATAGAAGATACCCAACAATCATTCCAACAAAATTCTGCAACAAATTGTGAGGAATATCTGTCAGGGCTACCCCCCAACCTTTCATCCAAGAGGTCGCACATGCATATCCAGCTACCATGAGAAAAGTTGCCAAAACTAATCCAAGCCACCGCCATTTTCCTTTAAAACCTGCAAAGTAACCCTGCAAGCCATGGAAAAGCAAGCTGAAGAACATCCAATGAGGATGACCTGAGATTAGGTCAATAATGAAACCTCCTAGACCTCCGACAATAGCTCCTTCCCGTTTTCCATAATAAAAAGCAGTGAAGAAAACACCAGCATCTAAAAGAGTTAAAATTCCTGTTTGGGTTGGGATTTTGACAATATAACCTAAAACTACTGATAGGGCAGTCAGTATTGATAATAGGGCGATTTTACTTGTTTTGGTTTGCTTCATATTGTCTCACTCCATATTGATCTGCTTGTGCAATAGCTCGGTAAACAAAGGCTTTAGAACTTTCAATTGCTGGTAATAGTTCCTCTCCCTTGACTAACTGACTAGCAATGCTAGATGCAAAGGTACATCCTGCACCAGCATTTTGTCCTTGGATGACTGGATTTTCAAGGATTGTGTAATTTTCTCCGTCATAAAAGACATCCACAGCCTTATCCTGACTGAGGCGATTTCCACCCTTGATAATCACTGCTGGTGCACCCAAGTCATGTAGTTTTTTGGCTGCATTTTTCATGTCTTCCAGACTTTCAATCTTTTGGTCTGCAAGCAACTCTGCCTCAGGAAGATTCGGAGTAACCACAGATACATAAGGGAAAAAGCGAATCAACTCTTGACAGAGCTCACTGACTGCAACGTCATGCGTTTCCTTACAAACGAGAACAGGGTCCAAGACTACTGGAACTCCTTCACGTTCCTTGATGAAATTCAAAGCTTTCTCAGCAACACCAACAGTCGGTAAAAGACCAATTTTAATCCCTCCAAAGTCTACGCTCTTGAGACTATCCAACTGTTGTTGGAAAATAGTTTCATCAGTTGGAAAGACTTCAAAACCATTTTCTGTCAAAGCAGTCAAGCAGGTCATGGCTACAAATCCATGCAAACCATTCAAAGTATAGGTGGCAAGGTCAGCAGCTAATCCACCACCACTAAAAATATCATTTCCTGAAAGTGCTAAAATACGATTATTCTTCATAACGAATCTCCTTCAAATACAAACCATTAGGCCCTGCAGTTGGTCCTGCCAACTGTCTATCCTTTTGCTCCAAGATGAGGTCAATCTGTTCAATCGGCATCCGATTGTTACCAATTTTCAGCAGGGTTCCGACCATATTTCGAATCTGTTTATAGAGGAAACCATTGCCTGAGAAGGTAAAAGTCAAAAACTGCCCTGTTTCATCAACCCTAAGACTGGCTTCCGTGATCGTTCTTACCTTGTCTTCCACACTAGTCCCTGATGCTGTAAAACCAGTAAAATCATGCGTTCCCTCTAGTTTTTTTACAGCAAGCTGCATCCGCTCCACATCTAGTGGATAAGGATAATGAGTCGCATAATGACGACGCATAGGATTTTTAGGACGTCCTCTATCTACGATAAACTCATAGGTCTTGCTATGCTTGGCATAACGGCAATGAAAATCATCAGCCACAATCTCAATCGAAATCACATCGATATCTTCAGGGCTTTGGGTATCGAGAGCAAAACGAAGTTTTTCCTCATCCATCTGATAGGGAAGATCAAAGTGGATGACCTGACCTAATGCATGAACACCACTATCTGTTCGCCCAGCGCCATGAATGGTAATGGCTTGTCCTTTATTTAATTTGGTTAAAGTTTTTTCAATTTCCTCTTGGACACTACGCGCGTGAGGTTGTCGCTGAAAACCAGCAAAAGCGTAGCCATCATAGGAAATTACAGCTTTATATCTAGTCATGTATCTATTCTATCAAGAAAATTTCTCTGCAACAAGTTTGAAAACCAAAAATTGTACGGGTACAGTCCTCGATATCATCTAGTCCTTACCTAGATTTTCTCATTATGTATTTACGTTCTGGAACTTCAATGGTTTGAACAATTTCAAATCCTTCTTTTTGGTAAAGATTCTGAGCTCTTTGATTTGCCTCATAGACATTTAGAGAAATAGTATCTATGTCTTCATTTTCAAAGGCTAAACTGACAAATTTCCTTAAAGCCTGGCTACCTAAGCCCTGCCCCTGTTTCTGGGGGTTGATAAAAAATCTCCCGATATGAAGATTCCTGTCTTCTAGCCTGATTTTCTGGATAAGCCCCACAAACTCTTGTCCATCAAAGATTGAAAAGATTCCTTCCAAATCTTGCAAGACTTGAATTGTTAAGGGAAAAGGAATCATTGTTCCCATCCATTGTTCTTGAAAGGATTTGCCAAGGGAGTTGGACCATTGGCATACGTGCTGAGCATTTTCTGTGCTCATATTTTCTTCAAAACGAATCATCATCTTGACCTCACCATCCTATCAATGTTTCTTTATTATACAACTTCTCTTATTTTTTACGAATAGATAAGTATGATTGATCTTTATTTTTTTCTTGTCGGGAGCATTCTCGCTTCCTTTCTAGGTTTGGTCATTGACCGTTTCCCTGAGCAATCCATTATCCGACCGGCTAGTCACTGCGATTCCTGTCAGACTCGCTTGCGTCCACTAGATTTGATTCCGATCCTCTCTCAGCTCTTCAATCGCTTTCGCTGTCGCTACTGCAAGGCACACTATCCTTTCTGGTATGCCCTCTTTGAATTGGGCTTGGGTGTCCTCTTTCTGGCTTGGTCATGGGGCTGGCTTTCCTTGGGTCAAGTCATCCTAGTAACTGCTGGCTTGACCTTAGGAATCTATGACCTCCAGCATCAAGAATATCCCTTGCTAGTCTGGCTGACCTTTCACCTAATCCTCATAGTTTCCTGTGGTTGGAATCTAGTTATGATTGTCTTTCTTATTCTTGGAATTTTGGCTCACTTTATCGATATCCGCATAGGTGCAGGGGATTTTCTCTTTCTGGCTTCCTGTGCTCTTGTTTTTAGGCTTACTGAAATGCTGATTTTAATTCAATTTGCTTCCACAACTGGCATTATAGCCTTTCTCCTGCTAAAGAAAAAGGAAAGACTACCTTTTGTGCCTTTCCTCTTGCTAGCTACTTGTGTGATTATTTTTGGTAAGCTACTGCTTCTCGGATAAAGTCAGCGATTTCTGCTACTTGTCCTTCATGCAGAGCCTTAACAATCTTGGAACCGACGATAACACCGTCTGATACAGCATTGAAGCGTTCCACATCAGCCTGTGTGGATACACCAAATCCTGTCAAGACTGGAATATCAGCCACTTGATGGAGTTGAAACAAGTGCTTGTCCAAATCATCTCGGTAATTTCCTGACTTCCCTGTGACTCCATTGATAGCAACGGCATAGACAAAACCTTCAGCTCCCTCAATGAGTTCTTTTTGACGCTCAATCCCTGTCGTCAAGCTAACAAGTGGAATCAAAGCAATGTCTGTATCCGCCAAATATGGCTCTACAAAGTTGGCATGTTCATGAGGGAGGTCTGGGATAATCAAGCCCTTGACTGCTGTATCAGCAAGATTTTTAACCAATTTCTCCACACCGTACTGAAAGAGGGGGTTAAAGTAGGTCATGATGACAAGCGGAATTTCTGTTTCAATGGTTTTCAAGGTTTCAACCAAAACCTGGGTAGAGGTTCCGCAAGCTAGACTGCGCAAGCCGGCTTCTTCGATAACAGGACCATCTGCAACTGGGTCAGAAAAGGGAACTCCTACCTCAATGGCAGACACACCCAAATCTTCTAAAAAGTGGATTGTTTCACCGAGACCATCCAAACCTTTCTCATGGTCCCCAGCCATGATATAAGGAACGAAAATTCCCTTTCCAGTCGCTTTAATAGCATTTAATTTTTCTGTTAGTGTCTTAGGCATGGGCTTCTCCCTTCTTTGCTTCGTCTGCTTCCAAGCGGTCCTTGACTTGAACCACATCTTTGTCCCCGCGACCTGATAGACAGACAATCATAGACTTGTCTGGACCAAGTTCTTTGGCCAATTTCACCGCAAAGGCGATAGCGTGACTAGACTCCAAAGCTGGGATAATCCCTTCCACACGAGACAAGAGTTGGAATCCTTCCAAGGCTTCCTCATCTGTCACAGGAACATAGGTCGCACGCTTGATATCGTGATAGTGAGAATGTTCTGGACCGATACCTGGGTAGTCCAAACCTGCTGAGATAGAGAAGGCTTCTAAGATTTGTCCATGGGCATCTTGGAGAACATCCATGAGAGAACCGTGAAGAACTCCTGGGCGACCCTTGGTCAAGGTAGCTGCGTGATACTCTGTATCCACACCAAGTCCTGCCGCTTCAGCTCCATACATAGCAACTGATTCATCTTCCACAAATGGATGGAAGAGACCGATAGCATTCGAACCACCACCTACACAGGCAACGAGCGCATCTGGTAGATTTTCTCCTGTCAATTCACGGTACTGTTGTTTGGCTTCCCGTCCGATAACACTTTGGAAGTCACGAACAATTTCTGGGAAAGGGTGGGGTCCCAAGGCAGAACCTAGGATATAGTGAGTGTCATCGATATTTGCCACCCAAGAACGAAGGGCTGCATTGACTGCATCCTTGAGAACGCGCGAACCATCTGTCACTGCCTCTACCTTAGCTCCTAAAAGTTCCATACGGAAGACATTGAGGGCTTGGCGTTTAACATCTTCCTCACCCATATAGATAGTACATTCCATGTTGAAAAGGGCTGCAGCAGTTGCAGTTGCTACACCGTGCTGACCGGCACCAGTTTCAGCGATAATTTTCTTTTTGCCCATGCGTTTAGCGAGAAGAACTTGTCCCAAGGCATTGTTAATCTTGTGGGCACCTGTATGGTTGAGGTCTTCACGTTTGAGGTAAATCTTGGCTCCACCAATATGCTGGGTCAAATTTTTTGCGTAGTAAAGAGGTGTTTCACGTCCTACATACTGGCGCAAAAGTTTGTTTAACTCCTCTTGGAAACTTGGATCTGCCTGACTTTCACGATATGCCTCTTCTAACTCCAATACTGCTGTCATCAATGTTTCTGGGACAAAACGTCCACCGAATTTCCCGTAAAATCCATCTTTATTTGGTTCTTGATATGCCATGTTTTACCCTCTCTATAAATCTTCTAATCTTTTCATGATCTTTTTGTCCGTCTGTTTCTACCCCACTTGATACATCTACTGCAAAGGGAGTAAAGTGTTGAATAGCTTCTTCTACATTATCCTCATTGAGCCCGCCTGCGATGAAGAAAGGCTGAGATAGTTCTGTCGTATCCAGTTGCCCCCAATCAAAGATTTGACCACTTCCTGCGACAGGTGCATCAAAGAGTAGATAATCTGCCAGAGAATTGGGTACATGCCCATCCCCGTCTACTTGAACAGCCTGAATACTGGCACATGGTAAATTTTCAAATAGTTTATCTACTACCTGACCGTGAACTTGTACCATGTCCAAGCCAACTTTTTCAATCGCTTCTAGTAATTCTTCCCGACTTGGTGAAACAAATACACCAACCTTTTTTACATTTGTAGGAATAATCTCAGCCAGCTCTGTTGCTTGTTCCAAGGTCACCTGTCTTTTGCTAGGAGCAAAGACAAAACCAATGTAGTCTGCTCCAGCCGACACTGCTACCTCTACTGCTTCTTTGGTCGATAGTCCACAAATCTTAACCTTTGTCAATCTGCAACTCCTTGATTCTCTGGGTGACATCTTCCGCTTGCATGAGAGCTGTTCCTACCAAAATTCCGTTAAAGTAGGGTGCAACTCGTTTCGCATCTGCTTCTGTAAAAATAGCAGATTCAGAAATGTACAAGCAATCGTCCTTAAAGTATTGGGCTAAGTCTACACTGGTCTGTAAGTCGACTTCAAAGGTAGTCAAATTACGATTATTCACACCAATAATTTGAGCGCCAAGGCGGTGAGCCACTTCAAGCTCAGCCAGATTATGAGTTTCCACTAACACTTCTAGTCCAAGCTCTGTCGCATAGTCATACAGTTCCTTGAGGCGTTCTTCTGATAAAGCAGCTACGATGAGCAAGATAACTGTCGCACCCGCATTGCGAGCACGGATGATTTGCTTTTCATCGATAATAAAATCCTTGTTTAAAGTCGGAATCTGTACCTGACTGGAAATCTCACGAAGATAATCCAAATGACCTTTAAAGAAAACCTCGTCTGTCAGAACAGAAATCATAACCGCACCGTTAACCTCGTAAGTCTGGGCCTGTTGAACGATATCCACATCCAGGTTGATATCACCCATACTTGGACTTGCCTTCTTGACCTCTGCAATAATTTGCAAACGATCCTGATGGTTTTTCAAATATTCAGCTAAGCGATAGCTTTCACGCAAGGGCTGAAGTTCCTCTCGTTCCATCTTTTCAACTTCACGCGCCTTCTGCTCTAAGATACGTGACAAAAATTCCTGACTCATCTTTGATACTCCTGTAATAGTCTGAGTTTTTCAAGAGCCTTACCACTAGCAATCACTTGGCGTGCCATTTCAACTCCGTCTTTGATACTATCTACCTTACCATTGGCATAAAAACCAAGACCAGCGTTTAAGACTGTTGTTTCCAAGAATGGACTTGGTTCGTTATTAAGAACGCTAACAAGGATGGCTGCATTCTCATGCGCATTTCCGCCACGAATGTCCTCAATGGCAATGCGTTCCATTCCCAAATCTTCTGGAGTAAAGGTTGACAAAGTGATTTCTCCATTTTCAAGAAGGGCAATGCTGGTAGTTCCATTCAAACCAGCTTCATCCAATCCTTCTGGACCAGCTACTACAATGGCACGTTTGCGACCCATGTTTTTCAAAACCTGAGCAGTACTTTCTAGAAGTTCTGGACGACTAATTCCTAGAAGCTGTGTTTCCAAGACCATTGGGTGAATCAGTGGACCTGTCAAATTCATGATGGTTGGAATTCCCAACTCCAAGCGTGCTGGCATGATATATTTCATAGCTGGGTGCATGTTTTTGGCAAAGAGAAAGACGATTCCTGTTTGATCAAATACCTTACCCAATTGTGATGGTTTAAGGTCGATATTGATTCCCAAAGCTTGCAAGACATCTGCTGACCCAGATTTAGAAGAAATAGAGCGATTTCCATGTTTGGCCATATGAATGCCGCCACCAGCCAAGACAAAGGCTGCAGTTGTTGAAATGTTAAAGCTAAATGATTTATCTCCACCCGTACCACAGTTATCCATAGCATCTTGAATGTTGGTTGGGATGTGTTGAGCATGTCCTCTCATAACTTGGGCGAGGGCTGTTCTTTCCTCAGGTGTTTCTCCCTTCATCTTAAGAGCTAACAGTAGAGAAGCGATTTGCGCTTCTGTCACTCGCCCTGTCACGATGCGTTCGATCATATCTGTCATTTCAACACTTGATAGATCTTCAAAGTTCGCTAATTTTTCAATAATCTCTTTCATTTTGTCTTCCTCACTTTACAATTTTCTCGATAAAATTCTGAATAGAAGATAGGCCATCTGGCGTTCCTATACTTTCTGGATGATACTGCAAGCCATAAATCGGCAAGGTTTTGTGTTGAATCCCCATAATAGCTTGGTCATCTGTCGAACGAGCTGTCACTTCAAACTCTTCTGGCATCTCTTCAATTAAAATACTGTGGTAACGCATGACTGGACGATTATCCTCGATTCCTTGATAGAGAACGGAAGGAGTCTCAAATTGAATCTGACTCTGCTTGCCATGCATGACTTTTGGAGCCAAGCCCAACTTGCCACCAAAGACTTCTGCGATGGCCTGGTGCCCCAAACAAATCCCTAGAATCGGTTTCTTACCTGCAAAATCACGAATCATTTCTTCCATTTTCCCAGCATCAGCTGGCCAACCTGGACCAGGAGAAAAGACCAGACCATCTGCTTTTTCAGCTTCTTCATAAAGGTTTGGATCATCATTTCTTAAAACCTGAACTTCTGCGAAATTCCCAATGTATTGAGCCAAGTTATAGGTAAATGAATCATAATTATCAATCAATAAAATCATGGTCTTAGTTCTCCCATTCTAGTCATAGATTTAGCTTTATTAATGGTTTCTTGGTATTCGTTTTGAGCGATAGAATCATAAACAATTCCTGCACCAGCCTGTACGTAGGCTTTTTTATTTTTTAGAATCATAGTTCGAATAGCAATAGCGAAATCCATGTCTCCAGTTGCTGATAGGTAACCGATAGCCCCTGCATAAATACCACGCTTCTCTGTTTCCAACTCATAGATGCGTTTCATAGCCCGAATCTTAGGGGCCCCAGAAACTGTTCCTGCTGGAAGAGTCGTTTTCAAGGCATCCATGGCAGTCAGTTCTGGTAACAAACGTCCTTTAACTACGCTGGTCAAATGCATGACATAGCGAAAAAGTTCCACTTCCATATACTTGGTTACTTGGACACTTGCTGTCTCAGCAATTCTACCGATATCATTGCGTCCTAGGTCCACTAGCATTCGGTGTTCTGCCGTCTCCTTTTCATCAGAAAGTAGATCACTAGCTAATGCTGCATCTTCCTCGTCATTGGAACCTCTAGGTCGCGTACCTGCAATCGGATTTGTTGTTACAATGCCGTTTTTTACGGAAACCAAACTCTCAGGACTGGCACCGATGATTTGATAATCTCCAAAGTCGTAAAAGTAGAGATAATTTGATGGATTTGTCACTCGGAGATTTCTGTAGAAGTCAAAAGGATTTCCAGTTACCTCTGCGGAGAAGCGCTGGCTGAGCACACATTGGAACATATCTCCGTTGCGAATCAAGTCGCGAGCTGTTTCTACCATTTCTTCAAATTTCTGAGGTGCAATATGTGGTCTAAACTGAAGTGGAGAAACGTCCAAATCTTCAAATTCATTTGGAGCAGGGATTTTCAACTCTTCTAAAACCTGATCTAAAGCCACTTCTAGTTCTTCATTACTACGTTCACTGTAGAGAGCATCCTCTATGACATGAATTTTTTCTTTCTTATGGTCAAAAACTATATAACTATCATAAACGAAGAAATGCATATCTGGCGTCCCAATCGTATCTTGAGGGATTTGGCCAATCTCTTCATAGACAGAAATCATATCGTAGCCAACAAAACCAATGGCTCCACCACCAAAGGGTAGTTCTGAATGGTGCTGACTCTTATAAGTTACTTCATAAAGGAAATCCAAGGGGTCACGATCAATCACTTGACCATTTTGATAAAGGACTCCATTTTCGAACTTAATTTCAAAAACTGGATTATAGGCTAAGATAGAAAATCGAGCATTTTCTTTTTCTCTTGGGATACTTTCAAGTATGACCTTGTGTTGTCCCTTTAAGCGCATATAAGCCAAGATTGGTGATAAAACATCTCCATGAATGATTCGTTCCATTGTAATTTCCCTTTCGATTCGTATCTTTATAGAATTTTAGTTTTAATTTATCTTTTTTCTATTTCCCTTAAATAGTGCAGACGGGAGGTAAAATTATCCAGTGGATGATTTTAGAAAACCATGAAATGAAAGACCTAATTTTTGAGCTCCTCGCTCATTTATTTCTAGGCTCAGGCTAAAATGGTTCCCCGAACTATTTTACTCTCAAAAATTCCGTCCTATAGAAGCATCTTTGCTTCTATAGGATACCACCATGGCGGGAAATAGCGGTTCGATGCTCACTTCGTTCGAAAATATTTTATAGAAATCTACCTATTGATGAAGCATAATTCAAAACCGAATAGCCACACCTATAATACATATATAAAAATCCCCACGCAAAATAACTTGCGTGAGGACGAAATTCGCGGTGCCACCTCAATTATAGGATTTCTCCTATCTCTCATTCCTGTCTCAGATAGCTCCTGTAACAGGCTGTGCGATAAAGGGCACTCCCTTGAGAATTATGTTTTCTTCTCTCATTTCAGATAGACCCAATCTTACAGCTTTCTCTGCTTGTTTTCAGCAACCACAAGCTCTCTGTGAGAGAAATCTCTGTATCTTTTCCATCTTTTATTTTTTAGCTTCAAGGTAGTCTGCAATGGCAGCTACGTCCTTGTCTCCACGACCAGAGACATTGATGATGATAATCTCATCTTTGCTTAGTTTTGGTGCGCGTTTGACTGCTTCAGCGATAGCATGTGAGCTTTCAATCGCCGGGATAATTCCTTCTGTTTTGCTTAATAAAAGCAAGGCTTGGACAGCTTCTTCGTCTGTCGCTGCTACATATTCTACTCGACCAGAGTCTTTAAAGAAGGCATGTTCTGGACCAACCCCTGGATAGTCCAAACCTGCTGAGATAGAGTAAACTGGCGCGAGCTCTCCATCTTCCTTAAATACTGCATAGGTCTTCATTCCATCAACAATTCCGACACTACCCTTAGTCATAGTTGCCGCGTGTTTGTCGGTATCTAAACCGTGACCAGCAGCTTCTACCCCAACCAATTTAACTTCTTCATCAGCTACATACTGTGAAAAGGCACCGATGGCATTAGATCCACCACCCACACAGGCAAGGACGTAGTCTGGCAAACGTCCTTCTTTTTCCAAAATCTGACGTCGAGATTCTTCACTGATTACTTTTTGGAATTCATGGACAATCGTTGGGTAAGGGTGCGGACCTACAGCCGAACCTAAAACGTAGAAAGCATCAAGGTCATTCATCCATGCTCCAAAGGCTGCGTCAACCGCATCTTTAAGGGTACGAGTACCAGTTTCAACTGCGTGAACAGTTGCTCCCATCATCTCCATACGGAAGACGTTGAGACGTTGACGTTCCACATCTTCTGCCCCCATGTAGACATCACATGCCATACCAAATTTGGCTGCAGCTGCAGCTGTCGCAACACCGTGCTGACCAGCTCCTGTCTCTGCAATCACACGTTTTTTACCCATGCGTTTAGCAAGAAGGATTTGTCCAAGGACATTGTTAAGTTTGTGTGACCCAAGATGGTTAAGATCTTCACGTTTGAGATAAATCTTAGCACCACCTAGATAATCCGTCAAACTTTCTGCAAAATAGAGCGGAGTCTCACGGCCTGAATAATCTTTCAAGTAATGACGATATTCTGCCAAAAACTCTGGATCATCCTTGTATTTATCAAAAGTCACTTCCAACTCATCTAATAAAGCCTGAATTGGTTCGGGTACAAAACTACCACCAAATTGTCCAAAATAACCTTTAGTTGTCATAAATTTTTCCTCCTTTTATATGAATCCGGCTTTTTATTTGCTTTTAGTAGTAGGCAAGGAGCTGTAGATAGAACTCAAGTTCATCAAAGCGACTTAACGCCCTAATAAAAGATAAATAAAATGACGAATAGAAAAAAGCCCACACACGGAATCTATTTCCATGTGAGGGCGTTTGTAACGCGGTACCACCTCATTTGTAAAGAGAATATCCCCTTTACATCTCTACCTTGTCTAACAACAAGTTGCACTGTAAGGTGTGCCTACCGAATTTTCATTGTTTCAAATTCACTTTTAAAATCAGCCCAATTTCACTAGTTCCAACCACCTGTTCGCAGTAACCACAGGCTCCCTGAAGATCAAAAATAATTACTTTTCTGATTTGTTGAGTTAATTATATGTTATTGTTTTTTCTTTGTCAACCGTTTTCATTCATTTTTTACTATTTTTTTTAATTAGTTTTTTGTAGAAGCAAGAACTTCTTCAGAAACTCTGACAAAAGTCTCAATGATATAATCTACTTCTTCATCCGTTAATTTGGTGTGAAGTGGTAGTGTAATTTCATTTACAAAGAAAGCATAAGCTCGTGGATAATCAGCCATGTCAAATCCAAGATTCTTATAGGCTGTCAAAAGAGGAAGCGGTTTGTAGTGAACGTTACTTGCAATTCCTGCTTTGGCCAATTCTTGGATGATTTGGTTGCGTTGTTCGAGACTTGCTCCTTCTACATGGGTGATGTAGAGGTGACGACAAGATTCAAGAGTATCTGTCTTATGAGCCAATGGGTGAATAGGAGTCCCTGCAAATCCACGGTCATAGCGTTCCACGATGTCCTTACGACGTTGTAATAAAGCAGGATAACGGTCCAACTGAACCAGACCAAGTGAAGCCATGATATCCGTCATGTTGCACTTGTAGGCAGGAGTTACGATATCATATTCCCATGAACCTAGTTGCATCTTGGCAAGTGCATCTTTGGTTTGACCATGAAGAGATAGAATTTGGAATTCCTTGTACATTTCTTCATCATCAATAGCTGGATTAGCTTTCCAAGTAGCACTTCCTCCTTCAGCAGTTGTGAAGTTCTTAACTGCGTGGAAAGAGAAGGACGTAAAGTCTGCAATAGAACCAGCTGGTTGTCCTTTGTAGGTCGAACCCAAAGCATGGGCACTATCAGATACTATAACAATACGATTAAATACCTTTTGCCACTTGCTAGTAGCTGTAAAGAGGTCACGTTTCTTTTCTACAACTTGGAACAAACGGTCATAGTCACAGATAATCCCTGCAAGTTCTACTGGGATGATAACCTTAGTCTTCTCAGTAATCGCTTGCTCAAGCTTGTCATAATCCATTTCAAAGGTATCATCTTGGATATCAACCATAACTGGTGTCGCACCGACGTGAGTGATAACGCTACATGATGCTGTATAAGTCATAGCCGGAACGATAACTTCATCGCCAGGACCCACTTCAAGCACGCGCAAGATCAATTCAAGAGCTGCTGTTGCAGAGTTGAGGCAGACTGTCTTAGGTGTCTGAGTATAGGCAGATAGACGACGCTCCAATTCTTTTGTCTTTGGACCTGTTGTGATCCAACCAGAACGGAGGGTATCTGCTACTTCAGCAATTTCAGCTTCGGTAATATCAGGTGGTGAAAATGGAATATTATACTTTGTCATTGTTTTACTCCTTTGATTGGTTTCAATCTTGCGACTACTTATTTTAAAACTTCAAATACAGTCTGGAACATGATCTTAATATCCCCGAAGAAATTAAAATCACGTAGGTAGGCTAGATTATAGTGCATCTTTTCTGGTAGGACTCTTTCGACATAGGCCTGGTCAACCGTCATACCTTTTGCAGTCATTTGACTGATAATAGCATCCTCGTCCTTATAGTTAATGCTGGCAAGCGATGTAATCCCTGCTGGCAAGAGCAAGGTAGCCATCATTTCAGGGCTGTACTGCTCTGTATAACGTGGTACTTCTGGACGAGTTCCCACAAAGGACATCTCCCCTTTGAGGACATTGACCAATTGCGGAAGTTCATCCAAACGAACACGGCGAATGAAATTTCCAACCTTGGTGATGCGACTATCATTTGCAGAAGTCACCAGACTTCCTTTTTTATCCGCATCTGTCACCATGGTCCGGAATTTCCAAATCTTGAAATGTCGGTTGTACTGGGTTACCCGCACCTGCTTGTAAATAACTGGACCCTTACTATCTAGTTTGATCCAAATACTTAGAATTAGAAATACGGGTGCAGTCAAGATTAACAAGATCAAGGCTAGAAACAAATCTAGACAGCGCTTGAGAATCAGAGAGCCTTTTCTTTTAGAAACAAGCTGGTAGTATGGTTTTACCTCACTTAATTGCATTTCTTGAGGTAGTTCATCCCATTTCAGCATGCACATTCTCCTCTGTTTTTTAATATGTAATCTTTATTAACATTCTACATTATACCACAAAATGAAAGAGGCAGTGCAAGAAATATGTATTTTAAAGGAATTCTTCCTTAGGATAGAGCTCCTGCCTGCAAACTATACATCTTGTGATAGGTTCCACCCAAGGCTAAAAGTTCCTCGTGGGTTCCACTCTCAATGATTCGTCCCTTGTCAAGGACATAGATACAATTAGCATCCTGAATGGTAGAAAGACGATGGGCGATGGCAATGGTTGTCCGTCCTTGTCTCATCTTGGCTAGGGAATTTTGGACCAAGGATTCTGTTTCAGAGTCGATATTGGCTGTCGCTTCATCCAAAATCAGTATTTTCGGTTGACTGGCAACGGTTCTAGCAAAGGCAAGAAGCTGACGTTGACCAGTTGAAAAACTCGAACCACGCTCAGACACAGGGGCATCATAGCCTAATGGAAGATCCCGAATGAAAGAATCTGCATCCATAAACTCTGCTGCTGCCTTAACCTGGTCATTGCTGATATCTTGGTACATGGCGATATTGGACTTGATGGTCCCATGATAGAGGAAGGGGTCCTGTAGAACCAGACCGATATTTTTTCTCAACTCCTCTTGACTATACTTACGAATATCCACACCATCAAGGAGAACTCGACCAGACTGGAATTCATAAAAGCGCATAAGAACATTGATGATAGAGGATTTCCCAGAGCCAGTATGTCCGACAAAGGCGATGGTTTCACCTTTATTGACTGTAAAGGAAATATCATCTAGAATCTGGTGCTTCCCATCATAGGAGAAGGACACATGTTCAAAACGAATATTTCCTTCTTTAATCTCGGCTTGTCCATCTTCTTGGGCCGGTTCATAGTTAGTCTCATCGATAAGTGCAAAGACACGACCTGCTGACACCATAGATGTTTGAAGGGTAGAAAAATTTTGCGTTACCTCGATGAGGGGATCAAAGAGGCGATTGATGTACTGGATAAAAGCATACATAGTTCCTGCCGTTATTCCTAGATAGAGACCGCGATAGCCAAAGTAAGCCATCAAAACTGCATACCCCAATAGCTTCAACAAACTCATAGCTGGACGTAAAAAGAGAGAATCCAAGGCTACTGAACGGTTAGCGTAAACTAGATGCTCCTGATTTATCTCATCAAACTCTTCTTGCAGGCGTTTTTCTTGATTAAAGGCTTGAATAATACGAATTCCTTCGATATTTTCTGCCAGCTTACTGTTAATATCTGACAGTAGACTTCTGGTTTTTTCAATGACCTTGACCGATTTTTTACGGTAGAGATTAACCAAAAGGAAAATCAAAGGTAGAAAGAGCAAGACTAAAGCAGTCAGACGATAGTCCAAAACTAACATGGTATAAAGTGTCGTCACGAATATAAAGACTGCCGAGATAAAGCTAGATAAGATTCCCGAAAACATATCACTGATAGTCTCTGTATCATTGGTCAAACGAGAAACGATGGAACCTGCAGGTGTTTTATCAAAATAAGACATACCTAGCTTTTCCATATTGGCAAAGGCATCACGTCGAATATCTCTAACAATGCTGTAGGACACACGCGCAAAGAGGCGATTTCCCACATACTGGACAATGGTTTGAAGAATGTAGAGACCATAGTAGGCCAGTAAGACTGTAACGGCAAGCTGGTTGAGATTATGTAGATACTGGTCGATAAAGTGCGAAGCCACTAGGGGAATTACGCTCTTAATAACAGTCGTCATAAGGAGAAAGGCTAAGGCTAAAAAGGTTAGGAGACCATAGGGCTTGAGATAGGACATCAAGCGTTTCAATACAGCCCATTGTTCTTGTTTATTGCGCATCTTCTTCTCCTTTCATTTCTAACTGCTGAGACTGGTAGGTTTGTGCATACCAACCATCCAAGGCTAGTAAGTCTTCGTGTGTCCCTCGCTCAATGATGCGACCATCCTGCACGACCAAAATCAAATCTGCATGAACAACTGCACTGAGACGATGGGCAGTGATGATAGTCGTTTTATCTTTGCGAGTTTCCTTGAGATTATCGATGATTGCGAACTCTGTCTTAGCATCCACAGCTGACAAGGAATCATCTAAAATCAAGATATCAGGATTTAGAATCATAGCCCGACTCATAGCCAGACGTTGCTTTTGTCCACCAGATAGACTAACACCTTTTTCCCCGATAACTGTATCAAATCCCTCAGGCATGGCTTGAATGTCTTGATAGACTTGAGCCAACTGAGTCGCTTCTTCTACTGCAGAAAAAGGTAGGTCGGGATTTCCAAAACAAATATTCTCTAAGATAGAACTAGCAAAGAGAAATTGGTCCTGTGGAACGTATCCCATCAAACTACGTAAGTCAGCTAGTCGATAGTCACGAATATCATGACCATTTAGATAAATGGCTCCTTGGTCAACATCATACTCACGTAGGAGCAATTTAATCAAAGCAGTTTTCCCTGAACCAGTTTGCCCAACCAAGCCCAAGGTTTGTCCTTTTTCGAGACTGAAATGTATATCTCTCAGCGTCTCTTCGTCTTCAAAGGCAAAACTATCAATAGCATATTCCAAGCGCCCATTTTCAATCCCGTCAAGTGGATATTCTGGGTCTTTGACAGGTGACTCTTGGGACAAAAGACTCTCAATTCGTTGATAAGAAACCTTCCCTCTTTGAGTAATATTAAAGAGAAAACCAATTGCCATCAAAGGCCAGACCAGCATATCCAAGTAAGAGATAAAAGTGACCAGATTCCCAATAGTCACCTGCCCCGCTTGTACCATAAAGGCACCGACCAAGAGAGTTAAAGCATAGGAAGAACCAACAAAAAGCAGAACCATCGGATCAAAGAGACTATCGTATTTCATGGTTTGCAGATTCTTTTGGAAGGTCAAATCATTGACTTCCTGGAAAGATGCCAATTCATCAGACTGATAGCCAAAGGATTTGGTTACCTTAATTCCTGATACAGATTCCTGAACCTTATTGTTGAGTTCAGAAAAGGCTGCTTGCGATTCCCCAAAAGCTTTGTGGGTCTTTCTCCCCAGACGACTAGTCGCATAGGCCATAAATGGCAAGGGAAGAATGGCAACCAAGGTCATCTGCCACGAGATGCTAAAGAGCATGGTTAGTAAAGTCACCAAGGCTGTGATAGAGGCATCTACTGCCGACATAACTCCCCCACCGGCTAGACGAGTCAGGGCATTGACATCATTGGTTGCGTGTGCCATCAAATCCCCAGTTCGATAATTCTGATAAAAAGCTGGCGACATTTTTGTAAAGTGTTCAAATAGTCTTGAACGCATGATTTGCCCAAGTCGGTAGGAGGTTCCTAGGATATACATGCGCCAAACATAACGCAGATAGTACATACCGAAAGCAGCGAGCAGGAGATAAAAGAGATGAAGTAGGAGCTCGTCCTGTGTTAATCGTCCCGAAGTAATGGCATCAATCACGCGCCCCATAACCATAGGTGGGATGAGGTTTAGTACAGAAACCAAAACCAAAGCTACAATTCCAACGAGATAACGGCGTTTTTCTAACTTAAAAAACCACCAGAGTTTTTGAATGATGGACATAAAATTCCTTTCTAATAACAAATGGAAACCTGAGGCATGGACCCCAGGTTTTTCTTATTCATATATGACGACACTCACTTGAACTTTGTCATACTCAGTGATAAAAATATTCATAGAAGAAACATTTCATTTATTTTCAATCTTTTACATAAATCATTCTTTATTATATAGGAATGACCTTGATTTTTCAAACTATACGCTGGGGAATTACTTCTTTTTCTGGTATAATATTGTCTATAATCTGAATGAAAAGGTACACACTATGAAACTAATCTCATGGAACATTGATTCCCTCAATGCAGCATTGACAAGCGACTCTGCGCGTGCGAAATTGTCTCAAGACGTTCTCCAAACCTTGGTAGCCGAAGATGCTGATATCATCGCTATCCAAGAAACCAAGCTTTCAGCTAAAGGTCCTACAAAAAAACACCTTGAGGTACTGGAAGAACTCTTCCCAGGATACGAAAACACCTGGCGTTCCTCTCAAGAGCCTGCCCGTAAAGGCTATGCTGGAACCATGTTCCTCTATAAGAAAGAACTCACTCCAACTGTTAGCTTCCCAGAGATTGGCGCCCCTTCTACCATGGACTTGGAAGGACGCATCATTACTTTGGAATTTGATAAATTTTTCGTGACTCAGGTCTACACACCAAATGCAGGTGATGGACTCAAACGTTTGGAAGAACGTCAAGTCTGGGACGTCAAATATGCAGAATACTTGGCTGAACTAGACAAGAAAAAACCAGTCCTTGCTACAGGTGACTACAACGTTGCCCACAAGGAAATTGACCTTGCCAACCCAGCCAGCAACCGTCGTTCACCAGGATTTACAGACGAAGAACGTGAAGGATTTACAAACCTTTTAGCCAAAGGATTTACAGATACCTTCCGCCATATCCATGGCGATGTGCCAGAACGCTATACTTGGTGGGCACAACGTAGCAAGACTTCAAAAATCAACAACACAGGCTGGAGAATCGACTACTGGCTCACAAGTAACCGTGTGGCAGACAAGGTTACCAAGTCAGACATGATTGACTCAGGCGCACGTCAAGACCACACACCAATTGTCTTGGAGATTGAGCTCTAAGGAGAAAGCTAATGGACTATCAAGCTGTCATTCCTGAATTTGTAGTATCTGACCTCGAAAAGTCACGCCACTTCTACTGCGACTTGCTGGGATTTTCTGTCGAATACGAGCGTCCAGAGGAGAAATTTCTCTTCCTCTCGCTTGAAGACTGCCAACTTATGCTAGAAGAAGGCAACACAGAAGAATTAGCCCAACTAACCTATCCTTTCGGGCGCGGTGTCAATATTTCCTTTGGCATAGAGGATGTCCCTCGACTCTATCAGAAATTAATCGAGTCTAACTATCCTATTCATCGTCCTTTGACTAAAAGAGAATTTCGTGTTGGTGAACAGTATATCTATCCACATGAGTTTGCAGTTTTAGACCCAGATGGCTATTTTTTAAGATTTAGTGAGTAGCATAACACTACAGTGGAAAAAGAAATATAAAAAAGAGGCATGTGCCTCTTTTTTTGTTTCCTATATCCTCACCTGTCTATCTTCAGATCGTTGTCCTGTAACAAACATGGTGAAGGTTGCCTTGCAGACATTTCGGCCATCTTGGTTGGTGATATCAACATCGACGACACAAGTGGTACGTCCGTGATGGACACATTCTCCTTTGATAGTGAGAACGTCTCCTAGATTTCCAGCTTTCAGATAGTTGATAGAAGACTGGAGCGTCACTCCATCTAAGTCAAGCGAAATCACCACAAGACCACTGATCTGGTCACAAAGGGTAAATAGATAGCCTCCATGGGCATTCCCATAATAGTTGAGTGAGGAGTCCACTACTTTTGTTGTCACCACCACGTGACCATCTCTCATTTTTTCAATTTCGTAGTTTTCAAAGGCAGATATAGCGTCAAAGTGAAAATCTTTCATACGTTCCTCCTGATGTTTCAAACGACACTATGATACTACTTTTCAAGACTCTACGCAAGAGAGAAGCACTTATTCGGGCAAAATACCAACCTGCTCCACAAAGCGCGTAAAGGCAGCTTGTCCTTCTTCTGTTTGTTTGTAAACTCCTGCATCTTCCAAAACTCGAGCAAAGATTTTTCCAACAGATTCTTGGACGATTTCAAGAGCTTGGTCTTTATCAGTCAATCCAGGATGACTTTCCTTCAACTCATCTGCCCATTTTTTGTGATAATCTGCTACTAAAACATCCTCTCCGACTAGATAAGCTGCTACTTGCTCTACTTCTTCCTTCAAGCGTGGTGGCAAGATTGCCAAACCCATGACCTCAATCAAGCCGATATTTTCCTTCTTGATATGTTGGACATCCTTGTGGGGATGATAGATACCATCTGGATGCTCTGGAGAGGTTTGATTGTCCCGTAAAACCAAGTCTAACTCAAACAGTCCATCTCGTTTACGGGCAATCGGTGTAATGGTGTGATGCGGTGTTCCATTACTTTCTGCCAAGACCTGCACACTTGGATCGGAGTATTGACGCCAAGCCAGTAAGATTTTCTCAGCAAGATTGGTCAAATCGTCTTTTGAATCCGACGTTAATCGAATCACTGACATAGGCCACTGAACAATTCCTGCTTTGACAGATTCAGAACCTTCAAAGGTAAAGCTCTTTTGTAAAGGCGCCACTTCCATTGGGAATACATGTCGCCCACCTTGATAATGATCGTGCGTCAGAATGGAACCACCCACGATTGGTAGATCAGCATTCGAACCAGCAAAGTAACCCGGAAACTGCTCTACAATTGCTAACAAACGCTCAAAACTTTGACGACTGATGGCCATGGGACGATGTTGGCTATCTAAGAAAATACAGTGCTCATTAAAGTACGCATAAGGCGAATACTGGAAGCCCCACTCCTGCCCAGAAATATCAAAACGGATAATACGATGATTGCTTCTAGCTGGATGGTTGACACGACCATGATAGCCTTCATTTTCCATACAGAGCTGACACTGAGGATAGTTACTGGACTTGACTAACTTGGCTGCCGCAATCTCCTTTGGATCCTTTTCAGGTTTAGAGAGATTGATAGTAATCTCCAGTTCACCGTAGTCAGACGGTACACGATAAGCAATATTCTTTGCGATAGCCTTCAGTTTGATGTAGTCATTCTTCTGACTGAGTTTGTAGAAATCTGCAATTGCCTGCTCTGGTGACTGGGCATAGGTATCCCAAAAGTCACGATTAACCTGACTTGGACAAGGCGTTACTAAGTCCATGAGGTCAGCACCGAGAATCTCACGCGTAGCCTGACTATCTTCAATCGTTTCCAATCGAACGGCTTCCTCGACAAGCTGATCTTTGAGGTCAATCAAGTTATCTTGGCCAGTCTCAACTTCAAGAACTCCATCTCCCACCAGTGCTAAAACACGATTGGTCAGATAGATACGGTCCAACTCTTCAAAGGTGCTTTCTGCAATGACTTTGGTCACAAATGTTTCTACTAAGGTCACAAGAAAACCTCCTTCTTACTTTCTAAATAGTCTTTAACAGCATCCAAATCCTGAAAAACTTGTTCTGTTTTATTTAAGAAAGACTGTGCTGGTATTTTTAAATCTGGAATACAAATAACTGGAATCCCAGCTCTAGATGCCGCTTCAATCCCTGCTTCACTATCCTCTAGTACCAAGCAATTCTCTGGTAAAACGTTCAAATCACTACAGGCCTTTAAAAATATATCAGGGTATGGTTTGCTTCGCTTTACATCTTTTGCAAAAACTAAATGGTCAAATAGTGACAGTATACCATTGCTATCCAATATCATTCTAGCCCGAGATTCAACACTTGATGTTGCTAAAGCGATTGGAACGCCTTCTTTTTGCAAATAAGTGAGCAAATTTTTAGCACCTTTTTTTAAATTTACACCTTGAGCTAAGATTTGAGCTTCCAGTTCATAAACTTTTGCCAAGGTTTGGTCAAAGTTCCAAGGTAAATCATAGGTGTCCAAAAATCGTTGAACATTCTCCTCTTCCCTATGTCCACTGTAGTCTCTAGAATAAGTTTCTTCTGTGAAAGGAATTCCAAAATCTCTAAGCAATTCTTGATAAACTTTTAGAGAAATGATTTCAGTATCGGCTAATAAGCCATCTAAATCAAATATTACAGCTTCCATATCCTTCTCTCCTAGTCTAAAACGCGAGTCCCACCTGCAACTTCAGCGATATAGAAACTTGGAGCATAGCCAACGATTTCTTCGTAGTGTTTGCCAACAGCTTCTTTAAAGGACTCAACTGCATCTTTTTGAACCAAGGCAATGGCGCAACCACCAAAGCCTGCTCCTGTCATACGAGCACCGAGAACACCTTCTTGAGCCCAAGCAGTATGAACCAAGGTATCCAATTCCAAACCAGTCACTTCGTAGTCATGTTCCAAAGAAACGTGAGACGCATTCATCAAACGACCAAACTTGTCCAAATCTCCCGCTTGAAGTGCTGCTTGCGCTTTAAGAGTACGTTGGTTTTCAAGAACTGCGTGGCGAGCACGTTTCAAACGATTTTCGTCTTTGATCAGGTAGCTGTACTCGTCAAAAGTCCACTCATCTAATTCACCCAAGGTTTGGATATCCAAGGCAACTTGAAGTTCTTCCACTGCTTTTTCACACTCAGCACGGCGTTCATTATATTTAGAATCTGCAAGTTCACGGCGTTTGTTAGTATTCATAATCACAACGACATTGTCTTTCAAATCAAGAGGGACCAAGTCGTATTCTAACGTATTAGTATCTAGGTAAATAGCACGTTGGTCAGCCCCCATACCGATGGCAAACTGGTCCATGATACCAGAATTAACACCGATAAAGTTATTTTCTGTCAATTTTCCGATTTTAACTAAGTCTAGACGGTCCAATTTTAGGTCAAAGAGGTATTCTGCCACGACACCTGTCAAAAGCTCCAAGGATGCAGAAGAAGACAAGCCCGCACCATTTGGTATATTCCCAAAAACATAGAAATCAAACCCTTTATCAATCACATGACCAGCTTCTTGCAAGAAATGAAGGACACCCTTTGGATAGTTGGTCCAGTTGTGCTCTTTCTCAAACTTAAGGTCAGCTAGAGGCACTTCGATGATTCCTTTATCCTCAAAGTTAGCTGAGTAAAAACGCAATACTTGGTCATCACGCTTACGTGCGGCCCCATAAGTTCCGAGTGAAATAGCAGCTGGGAAAACATGGCCACCATTATAGTCAGTATGTTCCCCAATCAAGTTGATACGGCCTGGTGAGAAGAAGGTTTGATCTGCTTCTTGACCAAAAACCGCAAGAAAGTCCTTGCGAAGTGCATCAGCAGTAAGATATTGTGTCATATGAATTCTCCTTTGACAATTTGTTAGGTAAAAAAGTTTACCTTGTAATCGTTTTCTTCTATTGTACCCAAGGGTTTTGCTTTGGTCAACAATTTTACCGATATTTTACTAAACTATGAGTAAAAAGCAAGAAAAATATGCTATAATAACCTAAAAAGGAGGGGAATTATGGCTACACTCAAAGATATCGCTCAGCTAGCCTCTGTTTCAATCGCAACTGTCTCCCGTGTCCTCAATCGCGATCAGAGTCTATCTGTCACAGAAGAAACCCGACATCGTATTTTAACCGTCGCCGAAGAACTAGGTTACACCAAGCATCTCAAAACTGGTGAATCTCATAAACTCAAACAAAAGATTGCCATCATCCAATGGGTCAGTGAACAGGGAGAGTTAGAAGACCTCTACTACTACCAGATTCGACTAGGAATTGAAAATAGAGCCCAAGAATTAGATTACGAAATCTTGCGCTATTTCAACGACCAACCTTTCACGCTTAGCGAAGAAGTCATTGGAATTCTTTGTATTGGAAAATTTAGCCAAGCACAGATTGCCTCATTTGAAGAATATCAAAAACCTCTAGTTTTTCTTGATAGTGACACCATCGCCTTGGGCCATACCTGTGTCATTACAGATTTTAATAATGCTGTTAGACAGGTGGTTGATTACTTTACAGACCACGGGATTAAGAAGATTGGTATCTTATCCGGTCTTGAAACTACTACTGACCAAGAAGAAGTCATCGCAGACAAGCGTTTAGATTACTTCAAATCTTATACGCAAGAAAAAGGAATTTATAACGAGAAATTCGTTTTCCAAGGTCTATTTACTGCTCAATCTGGATATGATTTAATGAAAGAAGCTATCGAAAAATTAGGAGAGAAGCTTCCACAAGCCTTTTTTGCAGCCAGTGATAGCTTGGCCATTGGTGCCCTTCGCGCCCTTCAAGAAGCCAGCATCAGCATACCGGAGCGCGTCAGTATTATTTCCTTTAATGATACCATTCTAACCAAGCAAGTGTTCCCACCACTTTCTAGTATCACAGTTTACACCGAAGAAATGGGACGAACAGGAATGGATATTTTGAACCGAGAAGTCCTTCACGGCCGTAAAATCCCAAGTCTGACCATGCTAGGAACCAAACTAACTTTAAGAGAAAGTACCTTGCATTAAGCACAATAGCTGAACATAAAAAATCCTAATAGAGATTTCCATACTCTATTAGGATTTTCTTTTTTATTCCATCACAATTATAGACTTAATAGACTTGCGTTCATCCATATCTTTGTAAGCCTGATTAATATCATCCAAGCTGTAACTATTAGTAAAGACACGTCCTGGATTGATATCACCGTCAAGGACAGCTTTGAGCAAGAATTGTTTATCGTATGTTGTCGCAGAAGCTGCTCCACCTGCAACAGAGATATTTTGCATAAAGGTTGAACCAAGTGCACGATTCTTATAATGTGGAACTCCTACAAATCCCATGCGACCGCCATTATGAAGGACACCCAGTGCTTGCTCAACAGCAGCCTCAGTACCAACACACTCAAGTGCTGCATCTGCTCCACCGCCAAGAATTTCACGTACCTTGGCAATTCCTTCTTCTCCTCGCTCAGCTACGACTGCTGTCGCGCCTGACTCCAAGGCCATTTGTTGACGGTCTTCGTGGCGACTCATAAGGACAATTTGGGATGCGCCACGCATCTTAGCTGCAATGACAGCACATTGACCAACAGCCCCATCCCCAATAACGACAACTTTGTCGCCTTTTTGCACATTAGCCACACGCGCTGCATGGTAACCGGTCGGCATGACATCAGCAAGTGTCAAAAGTGACTTGAGCATGCCTTCGCTATAATCTGAAAGTTGACCAGGAATTTTCACAAGTGCCCAATTAGCGTAGTGGAAACGGAGATATTCAGCTTGGAAATTTCCTCCTAGATTATTTCCAATATGATTGTCACAAGAACCATCAAATCCAGCACGACAAGCGTCGCATTCCCCACAGCCATGAGTAAATGGTACAATCACAAAATCACCGGGCTTGACTGTTGTAATGGCCTCTCCAGTTTCTTCAACGATTCCAATTGCTTCGTGTCCACTATTTTTGTGACCCGCTTTAATATCTGGATTTCGGTAACTCCATAGGTCTGAACCACATACGCAAGCACGAACCACACGGATAATCACATCATCCGCTTCTTGAATGCTTGGACGTTTAACCTCTTCAATACCAACCTGACCTGCTTTTTTATAGACTGCTGATTTCATAAACATTTACCTCTCTGTATCTAACTTACTTCAAGTATACACTTTTTATGAAGCTTTCGCTCTCTTATACTACGCCTCATCAATGATGATGTTCATGTCCATGGTTTTGGACTGCTTCTAGCTCTTCCATATTTCGCTTATGAGTTTGATGACTTGCTAGGTCTGCGTCAATCTCAATGGTGATATTTTGAAAACCACAATCTTTGAGTTTGCTTCGAATCGATTCCTTGCAAAGCTCCATCTGTTCAATTTCTTTTAGACAAACATGGACAATGGCATTTTTCTCCAAACCATCCATGGTCCAGAGATTGAGCTGATTAAGGCTAGCGACATGGTCCAACTGCTCCAAGTCGCTTTTTACTTGCTTGATATCTACTCCTTCCGGTACAGCATCTAAGAAAATCTTAAGCGTGGACCAAAAACGTGGAATAGCTTTTGACAGAATAAAGATAGAGATGACAAGAGATAAGAGCGGATCCAGAATATACCAGTCGGTAAATCGCAGAACAATGGCCATTAGGATAACAGCCACCCAACCCAGAGTATCTTCCAGAAAATGCAGGCTCAAAATAGACTCATTCTTAGTTTTTCCCTTACGAACGACAAGACTGGCTAGCACATTAATACTAACAGCAATGATTCCTAGCCAGAGGATTCCCTCATCATTGACAGGTTGTGGATGAAAGAGTTTTGTTATATTTCCCAAGATTACCAGAACAGATCCTGTCATCAGAATCACAGCCGTTACCAAGGCACCTAGAAGGCTAAACCGTTTGTAACCCAAGGTGTAATGACTATCTTCTTCACGATTGGAGATTGTTTCAAGAAAGGCTGATATCCCTATTGCAATTGCATCCCCCAAGTCATGAATTGAGTCCGCAAGAACTGCACTCGATCCAAAAATCCCTCCTGCGATAAACTCAACAATGGCATAACTTAAATTCAAGAAAAAAGCTAACCAGACTGTATGTTTTGTCTTCATAATCATCATTCCTTTGTTATAATAGATTCATGAACATCCTGTTCATTATCATTATCTAACATTCATTACAGAAAGGATAGGAGCAAACTGTTTACTTTATAAGATACGGAACAGTTTGTTCAAATTGTCCATATGACTAGTCAAGATCGTCGCATTACCAAGACACGAAAAGCTATCTATCAGGCTTTCTTACACTTACTCAACCAAAAAGACTACGAGGCCATCACCGTTCAGGAAATCATAGACCTTGCTGATGTGGGACGCTCGACCTTTTACAGCCATTACGAGAGTAAGGAGTTATTGCTAGATGAACTCTGTCAAAAGCTCTTTCACCATCTCTTTGAGCGTGCTGAACACCTCTCACCACAAGACTATCTGGCTCATATCTTTCAGCATTTCAAGAAAAATCAAGACCATGTGACCAGTCTCTTGCTCTCCAAAAACGATTATTTTATCCGGCAACTGCGAAAAGAACTGGAACACGATGTCTACCCAATGGTAGCCGACGAACTCATCAAGTCCCATCCAACTCTCCCTCACTCTTACCTCAAACACCTGGTCGTCAGCCATTTCATCGAAACCCTCAGCTGGTGGTTGAAAAAAGGTAAATCCTACACGGAACAAGAAGTCACCCAGTTTTATTTGGAGATACTGAAAGTGGGTTCGAACTAGAAAGGGGTGTTTTCAATGTCCATCGTGCAATTTTACTTTTTATTTCCAGCACTCTTCATGCTTCACGAACTCGAAGAAATCGTTTGGATGCCATCCTTTTTCAAAAAAATATCAATCCAGTATCCAAACAATCGAATCCTATCTTATTACACTCCTTTTGCTTTCAATGCCATTGTCTTGGAGCAATTTCTAATCCTACTTCTATCACTTTTTCTTAGTTACCAGTTTAACAACTATACTATTTACATAACCATTGTGATTGCATATATCTACCATGTTTTCGGACATCTGATTCAGACAATCGTTATTCGAAAATATGTGCCTGGATTGTTGACGGGAATTCTAACGAGTTTGTTTTCTCTATGTAACATCAAAGATGAAATTCCAATTAAACTCTATGGTTACTCTCTTTTTACTTTATTGGTTATCATTTTAAATCTTGTAGTATCATTTATGATTCTTCATAAAATCAGTCATAAAAAATAGTACTCAGGCAATCATATCTTAGAAAGGAAACCCTATGTTCTTCCCCATTCTTCTCGGCTTTTTTACGGCCTTCTTTGCCCTTGCTTTTGTTCTTCTTCACTTATTGGCTTCTCTGTCTGAAGTTAAAAAAGGGAATCACACTCTAGGAAATACATTTCTCCTTATCGGAAGTAGCCTTGCGACCTTATCTATCTTCCTCTACTTCTTTTTGCCGATTATCGCACTATCTCTTTGGCTGATTGGCTGTGGATTAATTTGCTACGGAGCCTATTGGAATGGCAAACAAAAAGAAAACTTCCATCCAGCCCACCATCTGATTCGAATTGGAATTGCACTGGTGCTTACCATCTTGTTAGCCTTGGTACAATAAAAAAGGATCTTTTGATCCTTTTTTGTATACTCATAAACTAATACTCCTTTGATTATTGCTTAAGTATTCCTTCTTGAAGGAGAAACTCATGCGCAACCTCTTCAGCTGATTTACCTTCCACACCGACTTGATAGTTAAGCTGGCTCATCTGGCTTTCTGTAATCTTACCAGCTAATTTATTAAGCACCGTTTCCAACTCTGGATGTTTCTTGAGAAGAGCTTCTTTCATCAGTGGAGCGCCTTGGTATGGAGGGAAGAGTTGTTTATCATCCTCCAAAACCACTAAATCATAGCGAGCAATTTCAGCATCTGTTGAGTAAGCATCTGTAATTTGAATGTCACCTGACTGGAAGGCTTGGTAGCGAAGAGCTGGTTCCATAGTGGCTACATTGAGTTTCAATCCATAAACAGACTGCAAGCCCTTGTTTCCATCCTCACGGTCATTAAACTCCAGAGTGAATCCCGCCTTGAGCTGTCCTTCTACTTTTTTCAAGTCTGAAATCGTCTTAAGCCCATATTCTTGCGCAATTTTTTTGGGAACTGCTATAGCATAAGTATTTTGATAAGCCATGGGTTTAAGAAAGGCTAGTTGATCCTGTTTGGCAATGCCGTCACGAGCCACCTCGTAAACCTTTTCTGGGTCATGCCCAATTTTTGGAGATGGTTGGAGGAGACTCTCTGTCACTGTTCCAGAAAATTCTGGATAGATATCAATGTCCCCTTTTTTCAGCGCTTGATAAAGAAAGTCTGTCTTCCCAAAGTTAGGTTTGACAGTCACCGTCATATCCGTATTTTCCTCAATGAGAAGCTTATACATATTCATGAGAATCTCAGGTTCAGGTCCCAACTTCCCAGCAATTACCAGATTTTCTTTCTCTTTATTTGGAATCATTCTTGGAGCATAACTAGCTCCCAAACCAAGCACCATAACAGTAAAGGCTGCAACAATTGTACGCAACTTTGCCTTTTCCAACCATTTGAGAACAACATTAAAGAGAATGGCCAAAATGGCTGATGAGATTGCACCGATTAAAATCAGACTAGCATTCCGACGATCAATTCCCAAAAGGATAAAGGAGCCCAATCCTCCAGCTCCAACAAGAGCGGCTAGAGTTGCTGTCCCAATGATCATAACGGTTGCTGTACGAACTCCCGATACAATGACAGGCATGGCAAGTGGAATTTCAAACTTCTTGAGTCGCTCCCACTTGGTCATTCCAAAAGCAATCCCTGCCTCTTCAAGACTAGGATCAATCCCGTTCAAGGCTGTAATCGTATTTTCCAAAATCGGGAAAATAGCGTAAATGACTAGAGCTGTAAGGGCCGGTAAGGTTCCAATCCCCATTAAAGGAATAAAGAGCCCCAACAAAGCCATTGAGGGAATGGTCTGGAAGATACCCGCAACTTGTAGCACCCAGTTCGCCGCTTTTTTGTGGCCATTTAGATAAACCGCAAGTGGGATGGTCAGAAAAATAGCAACCAATAAGGTCAAAAGAGACAATTGCAAGTGTTGTCCAAGGGCTGTTAACCATTCCCCAAAACGCTCTTGAAAGGTTGAAATCAAATTAGACATGAAGGCTACCTCCAAACAAGTTTGCTACAAAGTCTGTCGCAGGCGCTTGTAAAATTGTTTCAGGTTCTGCGACCTGGCGAATTTCTCCATCCTGTAAAACTGCAATTCGATCCCCTAATTTTAAGGCCTCGTCCGTATCATGGGTTACGAAGATGGTCGTCATGCCGAATTCTTTATGTAAATCTTTTGTAAGAGCCTGCAACTGCTTGCGAGAGATGGCATCCAAGGCTGAAAAAGGTTCGTCCATCAATAGAATTTTTGGTTCCCCAATGATGGCTCGTACAATGCCAATCCGCTGTTGCTCCCCACCAGATAATTCACTAGACATGCGATTTGCATACTCTGCAGCAGGGAGACCAACCTTGTTCAAGAGTTCTTCTGTTTTAGAAGTGATTTGCTCCTTGCTCCAGCCCTTCATCTCAGGAATGAGAGCTATATTTTCAGCAACGGTCAAGTTAGGAAATAGGGCAATAGCTTGAAGGACATAGCCGGTACTGAGACGTAACTCCCGTTCGTCATAGTCTTTGATGCGTTTCCCATCCATATAGATATTGCCATCTGTCGGTTCCAAAAGACGGTTAATCATCTTAATCATAGTGGTCTTTCCAGATCCTGAAGGACCCACTAGCACCATGAATTCTCCATTTTCAATGCGAAGATTGACATCTTTTAAAATATCCTTTTCTGTATAGCGCAAGGCTACATGTTTATATTCAATCATTTTTTTCCTCAATAAGTTTTCTATCTCTAAGAATATCCAATAAGCTACTTGCTGGATGCCCTAGGACTTTTTCGACATCTGTAGAAACCCCAGCTTGTTCCCCAGCTTTAATCGCTGTATAGGTGCTGACCCAGGCATCGTACTCCCATGTTTGTGCTGGCCATTTTTTCCGTGACTCATAGGCTTCTTCTACTGATTCATCCACATACGAGATGGTCTTACCGGTCTCTTTTGAGAGAAGCACTACGATTTTTTCCATGGAAAGATCCTCTGGCCCTGTCAGATTCAAGCTTTGATTCTCCCACTCCTTAGGATTTAAAAGAATCTCTGCTGCAACCCTAGATGTGTCCTTACGGGCAACAGCTGACACACGGCCCCTGCCAGCCGGACCACGAATTTCTCCATTTTCAAGAGCAATATCAATAAAGAAGTCCAAGTAAAAATTATCTCTCAAAAATGTATAGGTGAATCCTAACTTCTTGATATAGGCTTCCGTCTGGGCATGATCTCGAGACAAAGTGAACGTTGCCTTCTCATCTGCCCCATAAAAGGAGGTATATACGATATGTTGTACCCCTGCTAGTTTTGCAGCATCTAAAAAGTCCTTGTGCTCCTTGACACGCTCTGGATTTTCCCGAGCAGAGACCATCAACAAAGTATCGATACCCTTTAAGGCCTCAACCACCTCTAGAGTATTGGCATATACCATCTTACGGATTTCTGCAGACGCATAGACTTTTGCTCGCTCTGGGCTTCTTGCTAGATGGACTGAAGCGATTTCTTTTTTATCGACAAGATCCGCCACATATGAGCCTAATTTCCCTGTTACACCTGTAATTCCGATCATAACTGTTACTTCCTTTCCCTAGATTTCATTTTCTTTAGCTTTTAGATTTGAGATAATTCGCTCTTGATAGGCTTCAAATTCTCGGATTTCTTCATCTGAAAACCCTTGATAAAAAATCTCTCCCAGTTCTTTGCTGACACGGTCTCCAATTTCTTTTTGCGCCCAACCGAGGTCTGTCAAAGAGATATATTTTTTCCTTTTATCCTGCGTGCAAGGTTGAATCGTAACCAAGCCTTGTTCTTCCAATTTCTTAACCATACTGGTCAATGTATTATTGGCTAGCCCCGTCGCAAGAGCGATATCGGTCGCTGTAGCGCACCCCAACTCTTGCTTCCACAAAATCGTTAAAATTTTTCCCTGTTCACTTCTATATTGAGCATCTGGTTCCTTGCTCAAGAGTTTTTGAAAGATACGCCCGTTTAACAAACGAATCTGTAGAGCTTGGTAGCCCCCTAACATCTTATCCATTTTGTCTCCTTTTTTTATTCTATATCGAAATTTTCAACTATTGTAACACTCTGAATTACATCTGTCAACTATTTCGACATAGAAATAATAAAAAACTTCCTACCAAAAAGTAGAAAGTCATCATTTTTATAAAATTAAACATGAATCACATCTGAAGCATTTCTCTTAAAGAAATTACTATGTCCCAGATAAGGACCATACTTAGAATTTTGACTAGAAACCAAGCATAAAGGAATGATAAAAATTTTTATAAAATAGAGTAAGCAAAAAAGTAAAAAAGAACTAAAACTAAGAGTTTTTAAGTCAAGAAAGTAAAGATAAAAGACAATTGATGTATTCAATAGAATATTAAATTCCGTAGCAAAACTAGCTGATAAGATATTCGTCTTGATCTGAGGATTAAAGAGTTTGACAGCAAATAAAGCCAATAAAGAAATATTATAGATACAAATTGGCTTGTAATCATGACGATAAAAAACTAAACATTTATTGTTATAAAAATTAATCCCACTAGTAAAATTACTCGCCTTGTTAATCCAAACATGCGAAACTCCACTAATATCACTCCAAGGAACAAATAAAGCTAATCTTCTAAGATAAATCCCTTTTGGAGATACGGAAAATTTCCAAGGACAAAGAAGATTTATGCCAATGCCAACTAGAATTAATAAAAGAAGGAAATACCCTAACTGTGTCTGATGGAAGCTGAAGGCGTAATCAAAAATATTAACTGTTTGAATTCCTCGACCAACAATTTGATTAAAGCCTAGAAAAAACAAAACAATTATAAATAAAACATATCTATAAAAAATACTACGAAACTTTACACCTTTAGTCATAGATCATATTCTCCTAAATTATACTATCATCAAATAATACTTTATAATTTTATGTAACCCTAGTATACCATTAAATACTCAAAGAATATAAAAATGATAGAAAGAGATATTAAAAAATAGAGTCTAGTCAAAACTAAACTCTTTTTCTTTTACTCTTCTTCTACCAAACGTTTAAACTCTGCTTGGATCTCTGTATTTTCTGTCGGTTTTAAGTACATGATTCCACCATTTGTCGTTGGTGAATGAAAAACAATCGCTTCTCCTGTATTGGTTATCGCAAAGTAATAGCTATGAACATCTGGAAATTTATCCCAGTTACTGTAGCGCTCTACGATGCGATACTTAGCAGTTCCTAACCCATTATCCGAATATTCCGCATTTATTTTTTCACTCGGCCCATCACCAAAGGTATAGAGATTATCTGCACCAACATCTCCTCCAGCAATTCCTTTTTTGTAATTAGGTTGACCAAGTCTTTTTCCCCAGTCTTTAATAAAAGCCTCTAATTTAGCAGATTTGTTGGCATTCCAAGGAGCTTTTTGCTTTTCTCCCGAAATAGTCGTGCTAGTAGAGTTTTCAAATTTCTGCCAATCTAGTTGCTTAAAATTCATTAAATCTGCCTCTGCTTTACCAAAGTCAGAATGCAAACTTTTGTTACCTGGTACACGAATGTCCTGTTCCTGAACTTTACTTGCTGCTTGCTGGCTAGAATTCAGATGATAAAGTGCTCCCCTACCTTCACCTGTACCAGATGACCAGCTTAATTCTAAGATATCTCCATCATTATAGATATTCATAGAATTTCTAGCCCCACCATGACTTGCCACAAAGCCTTCTGCTAAAAGTATCGGTTTCTCATTTACGAGATAATAAAGACCCGAAATAAAATAATCACCATTAGATTGCTCAACGCCTATTAACAATTCCTCCACACCATCTTTATTAAGATCTGCATAGACAAAACTCATCTTATCAGCTTGATAAACCGCATTTTCAACTGACCAACTATTGATAGGGCGTTCAGTACCTTGTAAACTCTTATAGAGATCAGCAATTGCATTAATATCCTTCGGTGTAGAAAGAATTTTTTGGTAATTATCAAAAACTGGCTTGTAGAATTCTTTAAAATTTTTCTTAGACTCTACGGATTTTAGTTCACTAGTAGTTGATTGACTAACAGTTGTTGATAAACTAAGATCCTGACTTGAATTTTCGGAACTTTGACTACTACAGCCAAACATAAAAAGACTTATGAAAAGAACTAGCAACCCTCCTAAAATACTCTTTTTTTCCATAATAAACTCCTTTGAAGTTCAACCATTTGTTTTAGTATTTTCACTTACATTATATCAAATGTTTAACAGTTATAAAAAGAATAATATAAGACTAAGGCAATAAAAAAAGAGCTATAAAGCTCTTTAATTACGGAGAATAAGGGATTCGAACCCTTGCGCCGGTTACCCGACCTAACGATTTAGCAAACCGTCCTCTTCAGCCTCTTGAGTAATTCTCCTATTAATGGGCACGAGTGGACTCGAACCACCGACCTCACGCTTATCAGGCGTGCGCTCTAACCACCTGAGCTACGCGCCCAAGTAAAAAACTTGGTATTTGAACAAAGTTCAAAGCGGGTGACGAGAATCGAACTCGCGACAACAGCTTGGAAGGCTGTAGTTTTACCACTAAACTACACCCGCATAGTATCTTATTAAAAAAATGGCGCGAGACGGAATCGAACCGCCGACACATGGAGCTTCAATCCATTGCTCTACCAACTGAGCTACCGAGCCAATATTGCGGGAGCAGGATTTGAACCTACGACCTTCGGGTTATGAGCCCGACGAGCTACCGAGCTGCTCCATCCCGCGTTAATAATAAATAAAGGAGGATGTGGGATTCGAACCCACGCACGCTTTTACACGCCTGACGGTTTTCAAGACCGTTCCCTTCAGCCGGACTTGGGTAATCCTCCATCATTCCAATGGACCTTGTAGGACTTGAACCTACGACCACTCGGTTATGAGCCGAGAGCTCTAACCAGCTGAGCTAAAGGTCCAACAAGATCATTATAGCGGCGAAGGGGATCGAACCCCCGACCTCCCGGGTATGAACCGGACGCTCTAGCCAGCTGAGCTACACCGCCATCAATCGGGAAGACAGGATTCGAACCTGCGACACCTTGGTCCCAAACCAAGTACTCTACCAAGCTGAGCTACTTCCCGAGTTAAATGTTTAATGCACCCTAGAGGAGTCGAACCTCTAACCGCCTGATTCGTAGTCAGGTACTCTATCCAGTTGAGCTAAGGGTGCTCTTCAATATATGCCGAGGACCGGAATCGAACCGGTACGATCGTTACCAATCGCAGGATTTTAAGTCCTGTGCGTCTGCCAGTTCCGCCACCCCGGCCTCTCTAAGCGAACGACGGGATTCGAACCCGCGACCCCCACCTTGGCAAGGTGGTGTTCTACCACTGAACTACGTTCGCATCGACTCTGGTTTATATTAAAAAAAATGCCGGCTACATGACTTGAACACGCGACCCTCTGATTACAAATCAGATGCTCTACCAACTGAGCTAAGCCGGCTGATTTCTATTATGCGGGTTAAGGGACTTGAACCCCCACGCCGTTAAGCGCCAGATCCTAAATCTGGTGCGTCTGCCAATTCCGCCAAACCCGCAAATATGACCCGTACTGGGCTCGAACCAGTGACCCATTGATTAAAAGTCAATTGCTCTACCAACTGAGCTAACGAGTCAAATAACTTTCGTTATTACGGTCCCGACGGGAATCGAACCCGCGATCTTCGCCGTGACAGGGCGACGTGATAACCGCTACACTACGGGACCTATGGGAGTTAACGGGATCGAACCGCTGACCCTCTGCTTGTAAGGCAGATGCTCTCCCAGCTGAGCTAAACTCCCTCGAGCTAAGCGACTTCCATATCTCACAGGGGGCAACCCCCAACTACTTCCGGCGTTCTAGGGCTTAACTTCTGTGTTCGGCATGGGTACAGGTGTATCTCCTAGGCTATCGTCACTTAACTCTGAGTAA